>NZ_BSEI01000001.1:0-992856 GCF_030268125.1 Bacillus sp. YKCMOAS1 | reverse complement strand
CTCCCTTCTGTCCGCTCGACTTGCATGTATTAGGCACGCCGCCAGCGTTCGTCCTGAGCCAGGATCAAACTCTCCGAAAAAGTACAAAACCGAAGTTTTGTTTTTCGTCAGCGTTTGACTGACTACCTATGAAGTATCATAGGATTTTTTTATAAAAACTCGAATTAACAGGTACGTTTTGTCTTGTTTAGTTTTCAAAGAACTTGTGTGTCACTCTCTCAAAGCGACCACTTAAATATATCATATATCTCTATCAACAGTCAATGTTTTTCTTAAAAAACATTTTATTTTTTTAAGAAGTTTCCACTGTAGAAGAGATAAAAAATAGAGCCTCTTTTTGCTCCTTTGAAAGATTAACACATATCTATGAAAAAAGCATTATAAATTTCAAAAAAACTCATGTTTTTTTAGAAAAAAATAAAGCCGGTGAAGAACCGGCTTTATTTCTACTCAGATTGCGCTTGATCTGACTCTATAGTTTCTACGTTTTCTTCACTATTCTCTTCATCATCTTCTTGTGATTGTTCAACTAATGCCACTGTAGCGACATGTTCATCATCACCAAGACGAATCAGGCGGACACCTTGAGTGACTCGACCTGTTGTTGAAATGTCTGAAACGGCCATACGAATGATCACGCCGCTTCCTGTAATAATCATCAAGTCCTCTTCAGCTTCAGCATTCGTTGCCTTCACTGCGACAAGCGGACCATTGTTATCAGTGATTTTACATGTTTTAAGACCTTTACCGCCCCGGCTTTGAACACGGTATTCTTTTTCAGGTGTTAACTTACCATACCCTTTTTCGGTTACGATCAATACGTTTGCATCTGGTTCAAGGATTTCCATCCCAACGACGATGTCATCCTCAGAAAGCGTAATTCCTTTCACGCCAGCTGCCGTACGTCCCATTTCACGAACGTCTGTCTCGTCAAAACGAATCAGCATACCTTTTTTCGTTCCAATGATGATTTGTTTTTCTCCATTGGTTAAACGGACAGCCATCAGTTCATCTTCGTCACGAAGACTTAATGCGATAAGTCCATTGTTTCGAATGTTGGCAAACTGAGATAATGATGTTCGTTTTGATATACCGTGTCTTGTTGTAAAGAAGAGATACGAATCTTCATCAAATTCGCTTACTGGAATAATGGCATTAATCCACTCTCCCTTTTCTACTTCAAGCAGGTTAATAATCGGAATCCCTTTCGCCGTTCGTCCGAATTCAGGAATTTCATATCCCTTCGCACGATAGACCTTCCCTTTATTAGAGAAGAAGAGGATCGTATCATGGGTAGATGTTGAAATCAGCTGTTCTACGAAATCATCCTCATTGGTTCCCATGCCCTGAACACCTTTACCGCCTCTTTTTTGGCTGCGGTATGTTGATGCAGGCAGACGCTTGATATAACCATTATGAGTCAGCGTAATCACAATATTCTCAACAGGAATCAAATCTTCGTCTTCAATTGTTTCAATACCTGCCGTCACAATTTCAGTACGGCGCGTATCATTGAAACGTTCTTTGATTTCTGTTAATTCTTCTCTAATGATTTCAAGAACTTTCTCATTGTCTGCTAAAATGGCTTTCAACTCAGCAATCAAATCAACAAGTCCTTTGTATTCTTCTTCTATCTTTTCTCTTTCCAAACCAGTTAAGCGCTGAAGACGCATGTCAAGAATGGCCTGTGCTTGTTTTTCGGACAAGCTATAGTTCTCCATTAAGCCATTTCTCGCAATTTCAGCAGTTTGAGAGCTTCTAATTAATGCAATGACTTCGTCTAAGTGGTCAAGAGCGATTCTCAAACCTTCTAGAATATGAGCTCTTGCTTCAGCTTTACGAAGTTCATATGCTGTTCTTCTGCGAATGATCACTTTTTGATGCTCTAGATAATATTCAAGACATTGTTTGAGGGACAAGACTTTCGGCTGTCCATCAACTAGTGCCAATAAGTTGATCCCAAATGACGTTTGGAGTGTTGTTTGTTTATAAAGATTGTTTAATAGAACGTGGGCGTTCGCATCTCTTCGCAGTTCAATCACAATCCGCATTCCATTACGATCAGACTCGTCACGCAGATCTGTAATGCCATCAATCTTTTTATCGCGCACAAGATCAGCGATTTTTTCAATCAAACGGGCTTTGTTGACCTGATATGGAATTTCATTGATGACAATCCGCTGCTTACCGCTGGATGTTTCTTCAATGATAGACTTTGCACGTAATGTAATAGAGCCCCGGCCTGTTTCATATGCTTTACGAATTCCGCTTCGGCCAATGATTTGTCCCGCAGTTGGGAAGTCTGGTCCTGGAATGATATCCATTAGTTCCTGTGTTGTCATTTCTGGGTTTTGACTAATCGCCAGTACACCATCAATCACTTCACCTAGTTGGTGAGGCGGAATGTTGGTTGCCATCCCTACAGCGATACCTGTTGCCCCGTTGACTAATAAGTTCGGGAATCGAGCAGGCATAACGATTGGTTCTCTTTCACTGCCATCGTAGTTATCTTGATAATCAATCGTATCCTTGGTGATATCACGCAGGATCTCCATTGAGATTTTTGATAGACGCGCCTCAGTATAACGCATCGCTGCTGCACTGTCTCCATCGACAGAACCAAAGTTCCCGTGTCCTTCAACTAGCATATTTCGATAGTTAAAGTCTTGCGCCATACGAACCATCGCTTCATATACAGCGCTGTCACCGTGAGGGTGGTACTTACCGATAACTTCCCCAACGATACGTGCAGATTTCTTAAATGGTTTATCACTTGTCATACCTAGGTCATTCATCGCATACAAAATTCTTCGATGCACGGGCTTCAATCCGTCTCGCACATCTGGTAATGCACGCGAAACAATAACACTCATTGCATAATCTAAAAAGGACGTACGCATTTCTTGACTAATATTCACTTCGCGTACATTTGGTGTATGTTGTTCACTCACTATAAGAACCTCCCTTTACGTATCACATGAAATAAATTATGTGGGAGTAAAATATGTATTTATCTTCACAAGACTATTCTCCATTATATCAATAATCTCGGCTTTATACACATTAATTTACTAGAAAATCAACGAAAACACGGAAAACCAGGACATTCGTTTCACACCCCTGTTTCTTGAAAAACAACCTTATTCCAAACAAGAAATAAGGTTGTTCTCAGAAGGGATTCATCTAAATATCAAGGTTTTTCACGTATTGTGCATTTTCTTCGATAAAGTTCCGTCTTGGCTCTACTTTATCTCCCATCAGCATTTCAAATGTCTCATCAGCATCGATCGCATCCTCAAGTGTGACTTGAAGAAGTGTTCTCGCATCAGGATCCATTGTTGTTTCCCAAAGCTGAGTCGCATTCATCTCTCCAAGACCTTTATAACGCTGGAGTCCAGGCTTTGGTGTTTGAGGTAGTGATTTTAACAGCTCATCCAGCTGTTTATCGTTATACACGTACTCCACACGTTTTCCTTGCTGCACTTTATATAAAGGCGGCTGTGCAATATACACATAACCGTTTTCAATGATTTGACGCATGTAACGATAGAAGAATGTTAAGAGAAGCGTTCGGATATGCGCTCCATCTACATCGGCATCTGTCATGATCACAACTTTGTGATAGCGTGCTTTCTCTAAAGTGAAGTCTTCTCCGATTCCAGTTCCTAACGCTGTAATCATTGCGCGAACTTCGTTGTTCGATAAAATTTTATCTAAACGAGCTTTTTCTACGTTTAGGATCTTCCCTCTTAACGGTAAGATTGCTTGGAAGTGACGATCACGGCCTTGCTTAGCAGATCCGCCCGCAGAATCTCCCTCTACAATATAGAGCTCAGAGATGGATGGATCTTTTGAAGAACAGTCCGCAAGTTTCCCAGGTAAGCTGGAGACTTCCAGCGCACTTTTACGTCTTGTCAGCTCACGAGCCTTTTTGGCAGCCATTCTTGCACGAGCCGCCATCAGTCCCTTTTCCACAATTTTTTTCGCAGAATCAGGATTTTCAAGCAAGAATTTCTCAAGTGCTTCAGAGAAAAGGGAGTCAGTGATGGTTCTGGCTTCTGAGTTCCCAAGCTTTGTCTTCGTTTGTCCTTCGAATTGAGGGTCTGGATGTTTGATGGAGATAATGGCTGTTAAGCCTTCTCGCACATCTTCACCGCTCAAATTCGAATCCCCATCTTTGAATACGCCATTTTTACGAGCATAATCATTGATGACACGCGTTAGACCAGTTTTAAAGCCAGCTTCGTGCGTTCCGCCTTCATACGTGTTGATATTGTTGGCGAAGGAATAGATATTGCTTGTATAGGAATCGTTGTATTGTAATGCCACTTCAACCGTGATTCCGTCTTTCTCACCTTCGATATATACAGGCTCTTCATGAACGACTTCTTTTGAGCGGTTTAAATGTTCTACATAGCTCTTAATACCGCCTTCGTAGCAGTATTCATTTTTCCGCTCTTTGCCTTCACGCAAGTCTTCTATGATGATGTTTACACCTTTTGTTAAGAAAGCTAACTCACGCACACGGTTGGCAAGTGTATCATAATCAAATTCAATGGTTTCATTGAAAATTTCTGGATCTGGCACAAAGTGAGTGGTTGTCCCAGTTACATCTGTTTCACCAATAACCTCTAAATCTCCCACTGGAACGCCGCGTTTGAACTGCTGATAATGAATTTTTCCGTCACGGTATACGGTCACGTCTAAGGTAGTAGATAATGCATTTACAACAGATGCCCCTACACCATGCAGACCGCCTGATACTTTATAACCGCTGCCGTCGAATTTACCGCCAGCGTGAAGAACAGTCATAATGACCTCTACGGCAGGACGCCCCATTTTCTCATGAATTCCAACAGGAATCCCGCGGCCATTATCTTTTACTGTAATGCTGTTATCTTTTTCAATTTGCACTGTAATGTCTGTACAATAACCAGCTAATGCCTCATCAATACTGTTGTCGACAATTTCCCATACAAGATGGTGAAGTCCTTTTGCATTGGTTGAACCAATGTACATTCCTGGACGTTTTCTAACAGCTTCTAGTCCTTCAAGCACCTGTATCTGATTTTCATCATAACTATTATGTTGCTGTTCCATTGCCACGTACATTCACCTACACTTTTCTTAAACGATATATTTATATGAATTGAGCTTTTAGACTTCAATTTCAATCACAAACGAAGCACGTTTTTTGAGCGTGCTTGAGGAAAGAGGAGAGTAATAAACAGATTCAGTTGTGACGACAATGGATTTGGGTGTCCCTTGGGATAACGAAATGATTTGTTTCTCTTGTTTTTGTAGAAACTCTTCTACAACAGAAGACGACCTCATTTTGTAATCAACAATTGCGACAATCTCTCGTGTAGAAACAACACAATCATCACCTAAATGAATATACAAGACTCACACCTCATTTATCAGTCAATTACTTTTCCACTGGCTACTCTGAAAATTTCCGCTTCTTTCAGGGTGGCGTGATCGATACCTTCAACACTTGTTGTGGTGACGAAGGTCTGGACACGTCCCTGAATGGTATGGAGCAAATGAGACTGTCTGTAATCATCAAGTTCAGATAACACATCATCAAGTAGAAGAATAGGATATTCTCCGATTTCTTCATGTATCAGATCAATTTCTGCCAGCTTTAGTGAAAGAGCTGTTGTTCTTTGCTGCCCTTGAGAGCCATATGTCTGAACATCCCGACCATTTACAAAGAAAAGCAGGTCATCTCTGTGAGGTCCCCACAGTGTCACCCCTCGGTCTATTTCTCTCTCTCTTAGTTTCTGAAACGATTCTTCATAGCTATTCTTTATTTTCGACAAGTCTGACGCTTCTGATACCTCTATTGCCGTCTGGTATTGGAGCGTGAGTGTTTCTAGCTCTCTAGAAATCCCAAAATGCAGCGGCTGCGCCCATTTTTCGAGCTGTTTCGTAAAAGTCAGTCGTCTTTTGACAACTTTCGCTGCCGCATCAATCAACTGCTCTGTTAAAATCTCCAGCATCGCTTGATCAGTTTGCTTTCTTGTCTGCAATTGTTTCAAGTAATGATTACGCTGAGAGAGGATTTTTTGATAGAGCGATAAATCATGCAAGTAGACAGCAGAAACTTGTCCAATCTCCATGTCGAGGAATCTTCTGCGGATTTGCGGGCTGCCCTTCACAAGACTTAAGTCCTCTGGCGCAAACATGATGGTGTTTAACGCACCAACATAATGACTGAGCTTCTGTTGTTCAATGTGATTGACCTTACCCTTTTTCCCTTTTTTTGAGATCACGAGCTGCATTGGGAGTGGACCATTTTTTTTAATGACTCTACCTTCTATTTTAGCATAGTCTTGGTCCCATCGGATAAGTTCTTTATCATTTGACGTACGATGAGACTTTGCCATCGACAATACATAGATCGCTTCCATCAAGTTCGTTTTACCTTGGGCATTCTCACCGATCATGACATTCACCTTATTGTCGAATTGAAGCTCGGTGTGTTCATAATTTCGGTATGAAGTTAACGCCAGACTTTGAATGTACATGTATTGTCACCCGTTTCTAATTCACAACTTGAAATGTGCCGTAACCTTCTATCTCGACAACATCTCCTGGGTATAGTTTGCGTCCCCGTCTATTATCTGGCTCTTGATTAATGAACACCTCATGTTCACTTAAAAACCATTTCGCCATTCCGCCAGATTGGATGACTTCGGCTAATTTCAAAAACTGCCCTAATGTAATCATTTCTGTTTCAATGGTTATAAGATTAGGCATTGTATCGACCTCTTTCAATATCACTAATATCTAATTGTACTAAAAAACAAGACAAGAAGGAAAGGGGGAAAGCGAACTGGGATGAAAGAAAGCATGGAAAACGAGAAGAAAAGCTGCTGTGCACTCACACAGCAGCCATTTTAGATTGAATTAATACGTTCTTACCGGAAGAATCAATTGCAGGATAGAATCATCATTCGGCGTACGCAGCAGGAACGGTCTCATTGCACCAGTGAAGCTTACATGAATATCGGTTCCCTCTAATACTTTTAACGCATCCAGCATATATTTTGGACTGAAGGAGATTTTAAGATCTTCCCCTTTAATATCATCTGCTTGAACCGTCTCCACCACTTTACCGATCTCAGGCGAATTAGAAGAGATTTCAAGGCTTTGTTCAGGATCAGCTGACAGTTTCACGACATTATTACGTCCTTCTCTTGCCAAAAGTGATGCACGATCAATGGCTTGAAGGAACTCTTTCGTGTTGACCACGACATCCGTTTTACTTTCTTGTGGGATCAGACGAGCTGTATCTGGATAATTACCATCCAGCAATCTTGAGAAGAACAAGACGTTTTGTGCTTTAAAAAGAACTTGTGTTTCTGTAATGACGATGCTCACAAGATCTTGTCCATCATCAAGAATTTTACTTAGCTCTGTTAAACTCTTCCCTGGAATGACGACATTATACGAACTTTCCTCGTTAATATCTAACTTCGCTTTTCTTAAAGCAAGACGGTGGCTATCCGTCGCCGTGCATATTAATTCACCTTTTTCAACTTTCCAGTTTACACCTGTCAAGATAGGTCGTGTTTCTGAGGTGGACACTGCAAAAACAGTTTGACGAATCAAGTTTTTAAGCAGATCTGTCGGAATTTGAAATGCATGATGCTCTTCAATTTGTGGAAGATGCGGATATTCTTCAGCATCTAAGCCGTTTAAGTTAAATTCTGCTGAACCAGAGCGGATGATGGTCAGGTGATTTTGTTCTACTTCAATTTCGACAGTAGCCATAGGCAGTTTCTTTACAATTTCACTAAAGAAGCGGGCTTGAAGTACAATACTTCCCGGACGATCAATGGTGATAACCTCTAAATCTCCATCTCTTTGAGGAATGAAAGATTCAATTGAGATATCAGAATCGCTTCCTGTTAGAGAAACCCCTTCATCAGACGCAACAATTTTAATCCCTGTCAAAATAGGAATCGTTGTTCTAGAGGATACGGCCTTTAATACATCTTGGACACTTTGGACAAGACGATCTTTTTGAATCGTGAATTTCATAGTGGTCCTCCTAAATTTACTTAATGACATGTATATATATTTTATTAATAAAAATCGTAGAAGTAATAGTAGGGCTTGTGAATATGTGGATAAGTCGAGAAAAAGAAAGGAAAGACAGCCTATCCACATGTGGACAGACTGTGTATGACTATGCTCTAGTTATTCACATTTTCCCGTACTCATTATATCAGCTTGGTTATTTTAATTGTTCTTTGATCTCTTTGACATGCTGCTGAAGCTGTTCATCTTCAACGATTAATTTCGAAATCTTCTCATGAGCATGAATGACAGTCGTATGATCACGACCTCCAAATTCTTCTCCGATTTTAGGCAGAGAGGAATCGGTCATTTCTCTAGAGAGGTACATGGCAATTTGTCTTGGATAAGCAACTGACTTCGTACGTTTCTTCGCTTTGAAATCCTCTAATCGAATATTAAATTGCTGCCCTACAATTCTTTGAATATCTTTAATTGTAATGACCTTTGGCTTCGATGAAGGAATGATGTCCTTTAGTGCCTCAGCTGCTAAATCTGCATTAATGTCTTTATTAATTAAAGATGAGTAAGCAACGACACGAATCAAAGCACCCTCCAGCTCACGAATATTGCTGTCGATTTGATTGGCAATGTACAGCATGACTTCATTTGGAATATCTAAGCCTTCTGCTTTTGCTTTTTTGCGCAGAATTGCGATACGTGTTTCTAGATCTGGCGGGGTAATGTCTGTAATTAAGCCCCATTCAAATCGAGAGCGCAATCTGTCTTCAAGTGTCGGAATTTCTTTCGGAGGCCGGTCACTAGAAATGACGATTTGCTTACTTTCTTCGTGAAGTGTGTTGAATGTATGGAAAAACTCTTCTTGAGTTTGTTCTTTTCCTGCTAAAAATTGAATATCATCTATCAAAAGCACGTCTACATTCCGATAACGGTTACGGAAGTCGACAGCTTTGTTATCTCGGATTGAGTTGATAAATTCATTAGTAAATTTTTCAGATGAAAGATAGACCACTTTGGCTGATGGATTATGGTCGATCACATAATGACCAATCGCATGCATCAAGTGAGTCTTTCCTAAACCAACGCCCCCATAAATAAAAAGCGGGTTATATGCTTTTGCTGGTGCTTCCGCGACTGCAAGTGAAGCGGCATGAGCAAAACGGTTGCCTGAACCAATAACAAAAGTATCAAATGTATATTTTGGATTCAGCATATTTTGTGGAATGTCAACGGGCTCTTCTTTAGACATTTTTTTGATTGGAGACTTTGGCATGGCTTCCTCTTCGTCCTGATTTTGAGGAATAATAAATTTAATGCTGAGCTCTTCACCTGTTAGTTCATAGATGGTATCAGCAATTAAGTGAAGATATCTTGACTCGAGCCAATCTCTAGCAAATTCATTTGGTGCCGTAATTGTAAGCGTATCTCCCTGAAGAGAATGGGCTTTTGTCGATTTCATCCAAGTCTCAAAACTGGGTTTGCTCAATTTTGTCTCTATTTTTTGAAGTGCTTTATTCCACAGATCCAAAATATTTTCCATAAGGCCTCTCCCCCCTCCTTTTCTTTTTAAAATGACCAGTATCAAACTGTTATAGAACACGAAAAAGAGCAAATGGTCATCACCATTCGTGCACATACATTGTTGAAAACAATTAATATAGTAGAAAAACGTCTTTTCGACAAATTACACAAGCTGTGGATAAACAATTCAACAGGCTGTGTAATAACTTTCCACAGGTTATCCACAAATTGTGGATAATATAAATGGGCCAGATAAGTAATTAAGAGTTAAAACACAAATATAATATCAAAATAAACAAGATGGTGCAATGGGTGTCACAAACTTATCCACACACTTTACATCCTGTTGAAAAATAATTATCCACATCGGTTATTTGTGTGAAAAAAATGTCGATAATGGGTGTGGATAGTCTAAATATGCCGGAAAAATATCCACATCCATGTTTTGAAGGTCTTTTAGGAGGAAAAAAAGAATAAAATGCTGGAAACTAAAAAAGAAGGTTTCTTCGTTTGATAACTTATGTTATGCTTATAAGGTTGATAATAAGAGTTTTATCATTGATATTGACAATCGATGGGTTACACAAATATAATGAGTTAGACTGTCTTAAACAGCTATTCCTCAGGGAGGTGTCATAAATGAAAAGAACGTTTCAACCAAATAACCGTAAGCGTAGTAAAGTTCATGGCTTCCGCAGCCGTATGAGTACTAAAAACGGACGTCTAGTTTTAAAGCGACGCCGCAGCAAAGGTAGAAAAAAATTATCAGCTTAGGCCACTGAATAATGTCAGTGGTCTTTTTTACATAAAATCGTAAATGAACTGTCAGTTTTTATCGGAGTGGAAGAAAACATGAAGAAGCGAAACAGGCTAAAAAAAAATGAAGAGTTTCAAAAGGTGTTCAAAAAAGGTCAATCAATGGCAAATCGCCAATTCGTTATTTACCAGCTGGATCAGCCAAATCAAGATGAACTGCGTTTAGGATTGTCTGTCAGTAAGAAGATTGGTAATGCAGTGATAAGAAACCGAATTAAACGACTGATCCGTCAGGTGTTTTTAGAGGAAGGTCATAAGTTAAAGCAAGAAAAAGACTACATTGTCATTGCACGAAAACCAGCGAGTGAATTGACCTTTGAAGAAACAAAGAAGTCTCTCCAACATTTATTTAGAAAATCCGCTGTTTATCAACAACAACCGAAAAAGTCTTCGTAATAGAAACTTTCGTTGAATCAATTTTTAAAAGCGCTTCCTTCATCTAGTGAATTAAAATGAAACCACCACTTTGCAAAGAAAAAATGTTACCATACTGATTAGGTGAGTCACTTTCTTAATCAATTCCAACTTAAATAAAGTTTGAAGTCATGGGAGGAATCTTGTTGAAAAGGCGATTATTACTAATATTTAGCTTGATTGGCGTATTGGTTTTATTGGCAGGATGTACACAGATCAATGAACCAATTACATCAGATAGTAAGGGATTCTGGAATTCTTATATTGTTTACCCGCTATCTCAATTAATCACGTACATGGCAAACTTAACTGGTGAAAACTATGGTGTAGCGATTATTATTGTGACACTGTTAATTCGCTTGCTTATTTTACCATTAATGATTAAACAGTTAAGAAGTACAAAAGCGATGCAAGCATTACAGCCTGAATTGAAAAAGCTTCGTGAAAAATATAGCTCTAAAGATCAAAAAACACAGCAGCAGCTTCAGCAGGAAACAATGGCCCTTTTTCAAAAAAATGGCGTCAATCCGTTAGCAGGCTGTTTCCCAATTTTAATTCAAATGCCAATCCTTATTGGTTTCTATCATGCAATTATGAGAACAGCAGAAATTAAAAAGCATACATTCTTATGGTTTGACTTAGGCAGCCCAGATCCATTGTTCCTATTACCGATTATTGCGGGTGTAGCTACTTTCATTCAGCAAAAGCTGATGATGGCTGGAAATCCTTCGGACAACCCTCAAATGGCTATCATGCTATGGGTGATGCCGATTATGATCGTTGTGTTTGCAATTAGTTTCCCAGCAGCACTTTCATTGTACTGGGTTGTAGGTAACATTTTCATGATCATTCAAACATTGGTGATTAAAACACCTCAAGTAAAAGTTGATACAAAAGAAAAAGCTGGCGGGAATAAAAAATGAAGGAAATAACTGCTGTCGGTCGCACAATCGAAGAAGCAGTAGATTCCGGACTTAAACAAATTCAGCTACTACAAGAAGAAGTAGAAATCACAATAGTAGATGAAGGAAATAAAGGGTTTTTAGGATTATTTGGTAAAAGACAAGCTGTGGTCAAGTTAGTAGAAAAGATAAATGCACTTAAATTAGCTACACAGTATTTAGATAAAATTGTTAAGTCTATTGATCCTAAAGCAAAGATTATTTCCAAACAGGAACCGAAAAAGATTTCTTTCCACATTGATGGAGATAAAACGTCATTAATGATTGGAAAAAGAGGCCAAACATTGTACTCTTTAGAAACTCTGGTACAGCTAGTGTTTAATCGTTATTCTGATCAGTATCATCATATAACAATTGATATTGGCGATTATAGGAAGAAACGACAAGAAGCACTTGAACAATATGCCGTCAAAACAGCAAATCGGGTTTTAAAAACGAAGAGAAAGGTTCATTTAGAACCAATGCCTTCGAATGAACGAAAAATTGTTCATGATGCGATTGCTGCATTCTCTAAAGAACTTGCAACAGCATCTGAAGATACAGGCAGCAAGCGTCATGTTGTGGTGTTGTATAAAAAATAGCAGAAAGGCTAAGATTCAGCAAAGCTGGATTTTAGTCTTTTTTTATTGAAAAATTGCTTTTTATAGATGATTCATCCTTTATTTCTAAAAATTAAGTGTGAGATATGAGTGTAAAACGTCATTTTAACAAGTAAGTAAAGGGGTCAGGGCGTTTAAATTTATTGGATTTAGGTGTAAGATGTGAAGACAAGTTTCAAACGTCGTTATTCACATGTGGATAAGTTAAGTGTTAAAATAGATAAGATGCAAAGCTGTGGATAATTAGATATGGGATACTTTCACTTCGCTTTCATTTATGGTATCTTTAAATTTTGGATTAAGCGTTTTTGATATAGAGATGGACAATGTCCATTTAATAGATAACAGACTGTTTATTCAGTAGAGAAAGAGGTGAATGAGTGATGGATACAATTGCAGCAATTTCTACGCCGATGGGTGAAGGAGCAATTGCAATTATTCGTTTAAGCGGGCCTGATGCGGTACAGATTGCTGATCGGATGTATAAAGGTCCTAAGGAGAAAAAACTTGTATCGGTGGATTCTCATACGATTCATTATGGTCATATTGTGGATTCTAGCACTGAGCAAGTAATAGAAGAGGTCATGGTGTCAGTATTAAGAGCGCCAAAAACATTTACGAGAGAAGACGTTATTGAGATTAACTGCCATGGCGGAATTGTAACGGTCAATAAAGTATTGCAGCTTGCTTTAAGAGAAGGAGCAAGATTAGCGGAGCCAGGTGAGTTTACAAAACGAGCTTTCTTAAATGGAAGAATTGATCTTTCACAGGCTGAAGCGGTAATGGATTTGATTCGCGCAAAGACAGATCGTGCGATGAATGTAGCGATTACTCAAATGGAGGGACGCCTCTCCGGTTTGATTAAACGACTTCGCGGCGAGATATTGGAAACTTTGGCCCATGTTGAAGTCAATATTGACTATCCTGAGTATGACGATGTTGAAGAAATGACGCATCGTGTCTTAGTTGAAAAGGCAACATCAGTGAAAAAGGAAATTGAGTCACTGCTAACGACGTCTCAGCAGGGGAAAATACTTCGCGAGGGCTTATCCACTGTCATTATTGGAAGACCGAATGTTGGGAAGTCTTCCTTGTTGAATAGTCTTGTACAGGAAACAAAAGCGATTGTAACAGATATTCCTGGAACAACGAGAGATGTCATTGAGGAATATGTAAATGTTAGAGGTGTACCGCTTCGTTTAGTCGATACTGCGGGTATACGTGAGACGGAGGACATTGTTGAGCGTATAGGGGTTGAACGATCTAGACAGGTCTTAAAAGAAGCTGACCTGATTTTACTTGTGCTCAATTATAGCGAGGAATTATCAGAAGAGGATATCAAATTATTTGAGGCTGTCTCAGGTATGGATATCATTGTGATCGTGAATAAGACAGATCTTGAGCCTAAGCTTGATATTGAAAAGGTCAAGCAGTTAGCGAAGGATCGTCCGGTGGTTACTACATCATTATTACAAGAAAAGGGGATTGATGAGCTTGAAATTGCGATTCAATCACTATTCTTCACGGGTTCAATTGAAAGTGGAGATTTAACGTATGTAAGTAACACAAGGCATATTGCGCTCCTTCAGGCAGCAAAACAATCCATTGAGGATGCTCTTGAAGGAATTGAAATGGACGTACCGATCGACATAGTTCAAATAGATTTAACACGCTGCTGGGAACAGCTGGGTGAAATTATTGGGGATGCTGTTCATGAAAGCTTGATTGATCAGTTATTCTCTCAATTCTGTTTAGGAAAGTAAAGGGAGGAACATAAGAAATGGGTTATGAAGCTGGCAATTATGACGTAATCGTCGTGGGTGCCGGTCATGCTGGAGTTGAGGCTGCTCTTGCATCTGCAAGACAGGGCGCCAAAACACTTGTATTGACTATCAACCTCGATATGGTTGCTTTTATGCCATGTAATCCGTCCGTAGGCGGCCCCGCAAAAGGGATTGTCGTCAGAGAAATTGATGCTCTAGGCGGAGAAATGGCACGAAATATAGATAAGACGCATATTCAAATGCGCATGCTGAATACGGGGAAAGGACCTGCTGTCCGTGCGTTAAGAGCGCAAGCAGATAAGTTCCAATATCAGCATGAAATGAAAAAAACAATGGAAAATGAACCAAACCTGACAATGCTGCAAGGTATGGTAGATCATTTAATTGTAGAAGATGATGAATGTAAAGGTGTTGTTACTCAAACAGGGGCGAACTATCGTGCGAAGTCTGTTGTATTAACAACAGGGACTTTCTTAAAAGGCCGCATTATTTTAGGAGACCTTTCGTATTCAAGCGGTCCAAATAACCAGCAGCCTTCTATTAAATTATCGGATCATTTAGCAGAACTAGGATTTGATTTGGTTCGTTTTAAAACAGGAACACCTCCTCGAGTGAATAGTCACTCGATTGACTATAGTAAAACAGAAATTCAACCAGGTGATGATGTCCCGCGGGCATTCTCCTATGAAACGGTTGAATATATTACTGACCAGCTGCCATGCTGGCTAACATACACGAGTTTAGAGACTCATCAAATAATTGATGAGAATCTACACCGTTCTCCAATGTATTCAGGTATGATTAAAGGAACTGGCCCTAGATACTGCCCGTCCATCGAAGATAAAGTGGTGCGTTTCAATGATAAACCGAGACATCAAATTTTCTTAGAGCCAGAAGGTCGTAATACACAGGAAGTTTATGTTCAAGGATTGTCTACAAGTCTTCCTGAGGATGTACAGCAGCGCATGCTTTCAACCATCCCAGGACTCGAGAATGTACAAATGATGAGAGCGGGTTATGCCATCGAGTATGATGCGATTGTACCTACTCAATTGTGGCCTACACTTGAGACGAAGAAAATTTCTGGATTATATACAGCTGGCCAAATTAATGGTACGTCTGGTTATGAGGAAGCAGCAGGTCAAGGGATTATGGCAGGTATTAATGCAGGAAGAAAAGCATTAGGTAAAGAAGAAGTCATTTTAAGCCGATCTGATGCATATATCGGTGTTCTCATCGATGACCTTGTTACAAAAGGAACAAATGAACCATACCGTCTTTTGACATCACGTGCTGAGTATCGTCTACTTCTACGTCATGACAATGCTGATTTAAGATTAACTGAACTTGGCTATCAAATTGGATTAATCTCTGAAGAAAGATTCCAGTCATTCCAGCAGAAAAAAGAAGCCATTGAAGCAGAGAAAAAACGTTTATATTCTGTCATCATTAAACCAACAGCAGAGACTCAAGAATTTATTCGTTCACTCGGTGGAAGTGAGCTGAAGGACGGTATTCGTGCAAGCGATTTGATGAAGCGTCCAGAAATGAACTATGAATCTGTTGTGAAATTAGCTCCTGCTGAAACACCGCTTCCTTCTGATGTGTGTGAGCAGGTAGAGATTCAAATTAAATACGAAGGTTATATTGAAAAGTCACTCCAGCAAGTTGAAAAACTGAAAAAGATGGAGAACAAAAAGATTCCTGATCGAATTGATTATGACGCCATCAAAGGAATTGCAACTGAAGCGAAACAAAAGCTGAAAGAAGTCCGACCGCTTTCTGTTGCACAGGCTTCTCGTATTTCAGGCGTTAACCCTGCTGATATTTCTATCCTTTTAGTATATTTAGAGCAGGGGCGTATTGCGAAGATAGCAGAATAGAAAGGATGTCGGCATGAACATTGAACAATTTACAGCAGCACTAGAGGAGAAAGGGATCACTCTTTCTCCTGTGCAGCTTGAACAATTTGAAACCTACTTCCGCATGCTTGTAGAATGGAACGAGAAAATGAATTTAACGTCCATTACTGAAAAGGAAGAAGTGTATTTAAAGCATTTTTATGATTCAATATCAGCAGCATTTTTTATTGATTTTCACAAAGTGACGACGATTTGTGATATTGGAGCTGGTGCTGGTTTTCCAAGCATTCCTCTTAGAATTTGTTTCCCTCATCTACATGTGACCATTGTTGATTCTCTTCAGAAACGAATTACGTTTCTCAATGAGTTAGCAAAAGGATTAAACTTACAAGATACTACTTTTTATCATGATCGTGCGGAAACGTTTGGACAACGTAAGGAAAAGCGTGAAAGCTATGATCTTGTCACTGCTAGAGCAGTTGCACGTTTATCCGTCTTAAGCGAACTTTGTCTGCCTCTAGTGAAAAAGGAAGGATTGTTTGTTGCCTTAAAAGCATCTGCCGCTGATGAAGAAATGCAAGCAGGGAAAAAAGCCGTCACAGTCCTCGGAGGAGAGGTTGTTGAAAAGCATTCCTTTGTTCTGCCTTTAGAAGAAAGCGAACGAAACATCATTGTCATTGAAAAGAAAAAGCAAACACCAAAAAAATATCCTAGAAAACCAGGAACACCTAATAAATCACCAATAGAAGGTTGATCATGTAAAAGGTCGGTTTTTCTTCAATATTTATGATTTTACAGAAGGAAAAAACATGAGAAAATAGAATTATAAAAAGGTAGTTTTTAAAGGTGGTGTAGGTTCATGAAGCATTCACTCTCACGCTTCTTCGGGCTTGGTGACAAAGAACATCCTGAGCGTGAAACCGAAATAGAGGCAGAGATTGCTGAGCATGATACATTAAAGGAAGAGATACAGGAGCTCCCGGTCGACACAATTATGCCAAACCGTTTTCAGCCACGCACCATTTTTTCAGAAGAAAAGATACAAGAGCTGGCCACGACGATTCATACCCATGGCATTATCCAACCGATTGTTGTTAGACCAACAGAAGAAGAAGGAAAATATGAACTGATCGCCGGCGAAAGACGTTGGAGAGCGGTACAGACTCTTCAATGGGAGAAAATCCCCGCTATTATAAAAGATTTTACTGATACGGAAACGGCATCTGTGGCATTGATTGAAAATTTGCAAAGAGAAGAGCTGTCTGCTATTGAGGAGGCTCATGCTTATGCACGTCTTTTAGAGCTCCATGATTTAACACAAGAGGCGCTTGCTCAGCGTTTAGGCAAGGGACAATCAACTGTTGCAAACAAATTAAGACTTTTAAAGTTGCCTGAAGAGGTACAACAAGCCATTTTAGAGAAAAAAATCTCTGAAAGGCATGCACGTTCACTTGTGCCCCTAAAGCTTCCAGAATTACAAATCGCGCTATTGCAGGAAATCATCGAAAAGCAGTTGAATGTGAAACAGACTGAAGAGCGTGTAGTGAAGATGCTTGAACAAAAAACAGATCGCAAACCGAAGCCAAAACGTAAGGCGTTTAGTCGTGATACACGAATTGCGATGAATACCATTCGTCAGTCTCTCCACATGGTAGAAGACAGCGGACTTAAGATAAATACCGAGGAAGAAGAGTTTGAGGAATATATCCAACTAACAATTCGAATCCCTAAATAGAAAAAAGCTGATGAGCGCCACTCGTCAGCTTTTTTTTGTCTTATTTCTAGCACACATTTAATATACATTATATTTATAAATTGGTAAAATATGATTTTAGAAGTGTGAAGGAGGTGACAACTACTTGATGAAAATGAAGAAGACTACTTTCGCCATTATTTGTTATTTACTATTTTCTTTTTCTCTTTTTTCAAATGAAGCGACAATATACGCTGTGAAATCGCCAACGGCTCATCATGCGGATGAAAGTTTGATGACCAACGAAGAATTGAACGTTCTGAAGGAGCAAGGTGCTGTTTCTAAAGATGTGACTGTACAGCAATTCAATCGAGAGTATGCGTCTTCCGACGATTCAATCGACTTGATTACAGCTGACGATGAATTGAAGAACTATGGATTACGACAAAATAAACAGGATGAGCTGGTGACGGATGAGAAGCCACACACCCTCAAGCTCCTTTTAGGAAAGCCGTATCCTGGTACTGATATTATCCCTAAAAAAGGAGATATTTTGGTGACAACCACTGATGCTGTAAAGGGTTTGGTTGGACATGCAGGTATCGTCATTAATGAGAAAAGCTATGCTTCTATTCCAGGGTTACGGCAGCATCCTCAACTTGATTCCATTCATAACTGGTTTCGCTATAGTGCCAATACAAAGGTAATTCGAATTAATCAAGAGGAGAAGGCAGATTTAGCAGGGGAATGGGCACACGATTATGTGAAAGGTCATCCGAAGGCTCGCTACTCCATCACCATGTCCATTCAATCACTGGATCCGACTTATTGTTCAAAGATTGTGTGGCAGGCCTATGGCAAAACAGGGGACGCTTTGGGAAATGCGGCCTTTACTATTAAGACACCTTATGGATTTTTAAAAAAGAAAAGCTATAAAACAGTAACTCCTAAGGTCATTGTGAGTGAAGGCCGTAAAATAGGTGAATTAAACTTTTGACATGTGACCCTCACTTTTGATGAAAGTGAGGGTTTTGAGCATGTCTATTTCTCGAAAAAGATATATCAATATAATTTTTGGGTGTGTTTTCATTCATCCTTTTATGTACGAAAAGGCACATTCACCGACGAATTTATAATAGGGAAACAAAAAAAGCAAACGTTTCATACTTTTTTTGATAGAATAGGAAGTATGAATGAATGAGAAACTTGTTAAGTTGAAAGTGGGTGACATCGTGGGGAAAATCATAGCGATTACCAACCAGAAGGGCGGCGTCGGGAAGACGACAACTTCTGTTAATTTGGGTGCGTGTTTAGCATACATAGGCAAACGAGTGTTGTTAGTTGATATTGATCCGCAGGGCAATGCCACGAGTGGTATTGGGATTGAGAAGGCCGACGTAGAGAAGTGTGTGTATGATATTTTAGTTGATGATGCAGATGTTCTTGATGTGATTAAGACGACAGAGGTCGAAAATCTTGATGTCATTCCTGCGACGATACAGCTTGCAGGGGCTGAAATAGAGCTTGTGCCTACAATCTCACGTGAAGTGAGGCTGAAGAGAGCACTTGAATCTGTTAAGCAGAATTATGATTATATGATTATTGACTGCCCGCCATCACTTGGACTACTGACGATTAATGCGTTAACTGCCTCTGATTCCGTTTTAATACCAGTTCAGTGCGAATATTATGCGCTTGAAGGATTGAGCCAATTGTTAAACACAGTTCGTCTCGTGCAGAAACATTTAAATACCGATCTAGCCATTGAAGGTGTCTTACTGACAATGCTTGATGCCAGAACAAATCTTGGGATTCAGGTTATCGAAGAAGTGAAGAAGTACTTTAGAGATAAAGTCTATCAAACCGTGATTCCTAGAAATGTGAGGCTGAGTGAAGCGCCAAGTCATGGAAAGCCGATTATCTTGTATGATCCACGTTCAAGAGGTGCAGATGTCTATTTAGACTTAGCAAAGGAAGTGGATGCGAATGGCTAAAGGTCTTGGAAAGGGTATTAATGCACTATTTAACAACGTAGACTCAAATGAAGAAACGGTTGAAGAAATCAAACTAAAGGAATTGCGTCCGAATCCGTATCAGCCAAGGAAAACGTTTGATGATGATGCGTTGGCTGATCTGAAAGAATCGATTCAGCAGCACGGTGTTTTACAGCCAATCATTGTTCGTAAATCGATTAAAGGATATGACATTGTAGCAGGAGAGCGCCGTTTTCGAGCGGCACAACAAGCTGGTCTGACAACAATTCCTGCGATCGTTCGAGAGTTTTCAGAAACGCTAATGAGAGAAATTGCCCTTTTAGAAAACCTGCAGCGCGAGGATCTATCTCCACTAGAGGAAGCCGAAGCGTATGCTTCCTTGCTGGATCATCTAAGTGTGACGCAAGAGGAATTAGCGAAGCGATTAGGGAAAAGCAGACCGCATATTGCGAACCATCTCCGTCTGTTGACTTTACCGGATGACATACAAAAGCTGATTGCAAATGGAACGTTATCAATGGGACATGGCCGGACATTGCTTAGCTTAAAAAACAAAAAGAAGCTGGCACCTTTAGTAAAGAAAATCGTGGATGAGGGATTAAACGTACGCCAGGTTGAGAAACTTGTGCAGCAGTTAAACGAAAATGTTCCACGTGAAACAAAGAAAAAAGAAGCACCAAAGGATCGAGTGTTGAAAGAAAGAGAGTCTTTCTTACAAAACTACTTTGGTACTTCCGTGACGATCAAGAAACAAAAGAAAAAAGGGAAAATTGAGATTGAATTTCTCTCCAATGAAGATTTAGAAAGAATCCTTGAATTGCTTTCTACGAGGGAATCATCAGAGTGACCATCTTGATACAGGATGGTCTTTTTTATATTCGCCCAGTGATATTTTGAATAGGTGTGAAGAGAGACCTGCTTTTTTCTCTCGTCCAATCCATTTGGTCAATGTGAGATAGACTTTCAGAAAGTGTATTGGCCATAGACATGACAAGATGAAGACGTGTGTTTTGGAGAACGAAGTATTCCATGAAACCACTCACATTGACGATTCCATTAATATGAATATCTCCTACCTCTGGCAGCTCTTTTTGCACACCAGCCCCAGGTTTTAACGGTCCATCTCCAATTTGGAAGGAACCGACACTTTTCACTCTTCCTAAACAAGCATCAACCGCTACAATAAACGGGTGTTTATGAGCTTGTTCAATTTCAGCGAGTTTTTCTTTTAAATTGACTGCATGCACTGGATCAGAGAGTGTTCCATATACATGAAGCTTTTTCAAATTCAGACCTGAAAGCTTTGTACCAACAAGTGGACCTAGAGAGTCGCCAGTTGAGCGGTCTGTTCCAATACAAACGATGGCAACGGGTCTTTTTCCTGCTTTCTGAAGATGCGAGAATAAAATACTTTTAAGCTGTTGAATGGCATTTGTATCCGTATGGGACACGTATTCTTTCACCCTATTTCTAAAAAAAAGACCGTTCTTGCTATTCATAGGTCTCACTTCCTTGTCATAGTAGTTAGTAACAGTATACGGAAACAAGCTTAATTCTATACCTATGAGGTGATGATTGTGTGGAAGGCTGGTTCAAGGTGGACGCTTTTAATTTTAGGAAGCTTAATAGGAGCGGGATATGCTTCCGGCCAGGAAATTTGGCAGTTTTTTGGCATTGATAGCGGACTAGCCATTCTACTGTTTACATTGATGTTTATGCTGTCTACCTATGTGGTGTTAAAAATCAGTTATGAGGTGCGTGCCGATCACTTTGTGCCAGTGCTGGAGCGGCTTGTCGGTCCATGGCTGGCTAAGGTGTATGACGTGTTAATTGTCCTTTATTTATTCACGACAACGACGGTCATGATTGCCGGCGGCGGGGTGACTCTTGAGATGTATCATGTGCCTTTTTGGATTGGCATCGGCGCGTTCTGTTTGTTTTCATTTATGATTTTTTTCTGGGATGTGAAAGGGCTTTTATCTGTGAATGCTTTCATTATACCAATTTTGGTGGCAGGGCTCATCTATGCGTTTGTTTTTTATTATATGAACCATGATCATATGTGGCGGATTGATTTTGGACAGCAGTACAATTGGCCTGCCAGCATTGTCTTTGCTTCTTTGAATATATTATCCGTTGTGGCAGTGCTGTCTTCGGTTGGGAAAGAAATGAAGGGACTTGGGGAAGCCAAAGTGGCGAGTATATTAAGCGGGCTCATTTTTGGTGTCATCTCGTATGTGTATAACGAAATACTAGTTGATATTTCTGGAAGCCTTTCAGCAGAGGGAATTCCTTTGTTCACAGTATTAGAAGGGGCGCCGGCGTCTTTGTTTGTGTTTATGACGGTTGTCCTTTGTCTAGCCATTTATACGACGACGGCAGCAGGTTTATTTGGATTATCCAGCCGGATGCTTTCTTTTGTACGAATGCCCCGCTGGCTGGTTGTATTGGTGATGCTTCTTTTGATGGCCCCGTTAACATCTCTTGGATTTGCTGATTTGATTGCTTTCTTGTATCCAATTTATAGTTTGTTGAATCTTTATTTGCTCGTCTGTTTAATGCTGTATCCGATTTTAAGTAAAAAGATATTTTCTCGTCCTAAAAATTATATTGATAAAATAAAATAAGCACCTCTCATTTTAAGAGCTGTGCTTATTTGATCTGAATTGAATCAATAGCTTCTTTGATGTCATCGTAGACAGGCATTTGTTTAAGGCGCTGGAGGCGATCCTCTAATTCTGATATGGCCTGTCCCTTTAAATGCTGGGAAATGTGTTGTTTGACAATGGTCGTCTGGTTTATCATGTCTTCTGTTTTAGCCAACTGATACTCCAAGTGCACGCGTGTATTTGCTAATTCGTCGTGCAGCCGCATTTTGAGCAGCCGTTTTAAATCCTTACGCTGTCCTTCTCTGCGCATGGCCTGAATGGCGGCAATTTCTTCAGGAGACTGTGTTTGTGTGTTTGGTGCCGATTGATTTTCAAATACAGACATGGAGCGGCGGGCACTCACATTTTGCAAGAAACGCTGGGCGTCACTAGGAGGTTTATTTTGATTGATCATGCGATGACTCCTTTCTTAATGAATACCCATTTGCACCGCAAGGCGTCTATCTGCCTTGGCGTAGTCATCACCCATTGTGTACATATGTCTTGAAAGGGCAGAAAGCTCTTGTTCGTAATCTCTCAGGGTGTACAAGGCATTCAGTTGTTTTTCGTGTGAATAAAAGGAGGAATGGGTCTGTTCCATTCTCACTTCCTCTACGAGTGCTTCCACATCACTATGACTTAATAAATCATAGTGGCCAAAGCCGACGAGTCCTTTGAGCTCTTGTTTTACATGATGAACGGCGTCTTTTACGCTTTCATCAATTCCATCGATTTTCTCAAATACAGTGTGCACTTCATGTTCAATAATACTTTTCAGATCATAGGATGAATTTTTCAGTAAATGGGATTTTATGATAATTTCAAGTCCGCTTTGTGCATATGCACGTCCAGAATGAATTTCTTGCAGCAGCATGGCTGTAAAGCTTGTATTATGATCAAGCTGTTCATCTAAAATACGGGCAGATCCATTCGGATGGAATGAATATCCATTTACTTTAAATTCTCCTGAAACGAGAGCTAAAAAAGCATTTGTATCAAAGGATTCGTTCCATTCTATATTCATAGATGCAAAAGCTGATTTTAAAAAGGTGTCTATTTCTCTTTTTTTGTATTTAACGGATTCTTGGACTGAGACTTGCTGCCGTGGCGGGACGGTGTACTTGACTTGTCCAACCCCTTGATCATGGCGATTGAGTAAACCGACGTAATGATTAGGCTGAATATATTCAGTCAACATGCGTGTATATTGACCTTGCTGCGCCTTTTGCTGAATCGAAGGCGATAGACTGCTCCATATATTTGGGCTGTCAAAAGTGACGGCTTTTTTGACAGCTGGCTGTTCTGTTGCAACATAAGCACAAACAGCACCGGCAAGTGCTTGTCCAGTGAGATGGATACCTGCATTCGGATGCGTCTGACAGACTTTCTCTATGTATTCCTTCCCTTTAAAAAAGACATGTTCTTGATTGCTGTCAAGGGACTTTCTTTCAATTGGATAGGCATAATCTGTTTTGAGCAATGACTGTGCAGCGTTGTGTACATCTTGCTTAGATGTCACCGTCATTTGATGTGGCAGCGGACAGTGAAAAGCGACGATGAATTCGTCTGATTGTTCCGGCTGCATCGTTAAACCATATAATTTTTGATCGATTTTTAGAAAATCGTGGACAGTGAGTGTTTGCTGACCTATTTCTATCGTATGGTGCTGCTGGTAATTGTCGATATTTCCAGCATGATCGGATATGATTTTATATTCTTTATCAGTTAATCTATCCTTTCGATTGACCATCGTACCTGCTCCCTCACATAACATTTATGCAGATATCATAAATCAAAAAATATGGAAAAACCACTGCGTTCTACCAATAAAAACCTTTTGACCTACAGTGTTTGTGACAATATTGAAAAAAAGCGGAGTTTAAGTAACTATTGGTCACAAATAAAATGATCTAAAAGAAGGGTTTTTTCTTTAAAAAAGAATAGGATGAACGATTGAAAGAGACTCTTTGTTTTGTGCATTGCCCTCCATCGCCGTTTTTTTGTACAATAGATGCAATGAAGTGAGCAAGAGAGGTGAAGGCTGATGGCAGACAAAGCATTTGGGTTACATGATGTTGTTGAAATGAAAAAGCCCCATCCATGTGGTGCCAATCGGTGGAAGGTCATTCGTTTGGGCATGGATATCCGTATTAAATGTGAAGGCTGCGGACACAGCGTGATGATCCCAAGAAGAGATTTTGAACGAAAAATGAAGAAAATTCTCGTCAAGCATGAGGAGCCAACTGCTTAAGTAGGCCTCATGCTTTTTTTATTAAATTTGTCTTTTCTACAGCAAAGCCAGGTGCAATTTCCCGTTTTGAAGCATTGATTTATTCTTTTTGACGATGTTTCTTCTATTGAAAATGCATGATGGTTAGCTTGTCTTTTCATGTAAACCTACTTATAATTGCTCTAGGTTCATATTACGCAGTATAACGAGCACGTTTGATATAGAGGAGATGAAAGAATGGCTTTAACAGCTGGTATTGTTGGCTTACCTAATGTCGGGAAGTCAACGCTATTTAATGCAATTACACAGGCTGGAGCGGAGTCTGCTAACTATCCGTTTTGTACCATTGATCCAAACGTCGGAATTGTAGAAGTTCCAGACGAGCGTTTACAAAAGCTAACAGAATTGGTGCAGCCGAAAAAGACAGTACCCACTGCTTTCGAATTCACTGATATTGCGGGTATTGTCAAAGGTGCATCTAAAGGTGAAGGTTTAGGGAATAAATTCCTTTCTCATATTCGTCAAGTAGATGCGATTTGTCACGTGGTCAGAGCTTTTGCAGACGATAACATTACACACGTAGCTGGTAAGGTTGATCCTGTTGCAGATATTGAAACGATTAATCTCGAATTGATTTTGGCTGATTTAGAAACAGTTGAAAAGCGTTTAGCTCGTGTGAGTAAGCTTGCAAAACAAAAGGACAAGGAAGCAGTAGCTGAATTTGAGATTTTGTCGAAGCTAATGACCGCATTTGAAGCTGGGAAATCGGCAAGATCTGTAGAATTTACAGATGAGCAGCAAAAGCTTGTGAAACAGCTTCATTTACTCACATCTAAACCAGTTCTTTATGTAGCAAATGTGAGTGAGGATGAAGTAGCGGATCATGACGGCAACGAATATGTGCAGCAAATCCGTGAGTTTGCTGCTGGTGAAAACGCTGAAGTCATCGTCGTTTGTGCGAAGATCGAGTCTGAAATTGCAGAGCTTGAAGGAGAAGAGAAGCAAATGTTCCTTGAAGAGCTTGGTATTAATGAGTCAGGGCTTGATCAGTTAATTAGAGCATCTTATTCTCTTCTAGGATTAGCTACGTATTTCACAGCAGGTGAGCAAGAGGTACGTGCTTGGACATTTAAAAAAGGAATGAAAGCGCCAGAATGTGCTGGAATCATCCACACAGACTTCGAGCGTGGATTTATTCGTGCTGAAACGGTTGCGTATGAGGATTTACTAGCTGGCGGAAGCATGTCTGCTGCTAAAGAAGCAGGGAAAGTTCGTCTAGAAGGTAAAGAATATGTAGTGAAAGATGGAGACGTCATTCATTTCCGTTTTAACGTATAGGTTCTTGTCATAGGCCAAGTGATTTGTTATAATATACAATTGTGAGTAATATAATTTATTGCTCCTTGCCCGTTTAGGGCCGCTTAGACCAAAAGGAGGTGCAATCAGATGAGAAAGTACGAAGTTATGTACATCATCCGCCCAACAGTTGACGATGAGGCTAAAAAAGCAGTTATCGAGCGTTTCAATAACGTGTTAACTTCTAACGGTGCGGAGATCACTGGAACAAAGGATTGGGGTAAACGTCGTCTTGCATACGAAATCAACGATTTCCGTGACGGTTTCTACCAAATCGTAAACGTTCAATCTGACGCTGCAGCAGTTCAAGAATTTGACCGCTTAGCTAAGATCAGTGACGATATCATTCGCCACATTGTTGTTAAAGAAGAAGTATAAATCATTGAAATATATATTTAAAGGTGGTCTTTCAATATGCTAAACCGTGTTGTATTGGTCGGAAGACTAACAAAAGACCCTGAGCTTCGCTACACGCCTAATGGTGCGGCTGTAGCCACGTTTACTCTAGCTGTGAATCGTACGTTTACGAATCAATCTGGAGAGCGTGAAGCCGATTTCATTAACTGTGTTACTTGGAGAAGACAAGCCGAGAACGTGGCTAATTTCTTGAAAAAAGGAAGTCTTGCCGGTGTAGACGGTCGTTTGCAGACAAGAAACTATGAAAATCAGCAAGGACAGCGTGTCTTCGTGACAGAAGTTCAAGCTGAAAGTGTTCAATTTCTTGAGCCTAAGAGCGGCGGTGCTGGTTCAGGTGGATACAGCGGCGGTGGCAATAGCGGAGGCCAGTATTATGGCGGCAGCCAAAACGATCAGAATCCATTTGGAAATGAACCAAGTCAAAATCCATATGGCAATCAAAACAACCAAAATCGTAATCAGGGAAATAGCTTCAATGATGACCCATTTGCGAACGATGGTAAACCGATTGACATCTCCGATGATGATTTGCCATTCTAATTGATCTGAAAAAATGACTAAAGGAAAGGTGTGAAAACAAATGGCAGGTGGACGCAGAGGCGGTCGTGCGAAACGTCGTAAAGTATGTTTCTTTACTTCTAACGGTATCACGCACATCGATTACAAAGATGTTGATCTTCTTAGAAAGTTTGTTTCTGAGCGTGGTAAAATTTTACCTCGTCGTGTAACAGGAACTAGCGCTAAGTATCAACGTAAATTGACATTAGCGATCAAAAGATCACGTCAAATGGCATTACTTCCATACGTTACTGGTGAGTAAGTCGTTGACTTAAAAAGCGGAGAGCCCCGAGCTCTTCGCTTTTTTTATTTGTCTCACTAAGAATCTCATCTATTTTTGCTAGAACTGTTTTTGGCAGTCAACCGAGGGGAAGTATGTAAAAGTGACAGTTTATTCTATACAAATATGAGGTTGATCTGTCATATTGGTAGTCTAGAAAATAATTGCAGTCAGGGCGTGGGAAGATGATTGAATTTAAAAAGGTATCGATGCAATTTTCTGATGAGCGCTATGCCGTTCAATCTGTTGATTTGAAGATTCAGCAAGGTGAGTTTTTTGTATTGATTGGACCTAGTGGCAGCGGGAAAACGACGACATTGAAAATGATCAATCGTCTCATTTCTTCAACAGAAGGTGAGATTTACATAAAAGGTCAAAAAATAAGTGAATATGATATGTATGAGCTGCGCTGGGATATCGGTTATGTTCTACAGCAAATTGCGCTTTTTCCTCATATGACCATAGAAGAAAATATTGCTGTGGTGCCAGAGCTTAAACAATGGAGCCGGAATGAGACCAATCAGCGTGTCGATGAACTCATGTTGATGGTCGGGCTTGAGCCAGCTATGTATCGACATCGAAAGCCAGCAGAGCTTTCTGGTGGGCAGCAGCAGCGTGTCGGTGTGGCACGTGCACTTGCAGCTGATCCTGAGATTGTCCTGATGGATGAACCTTTTAGTGCGTTAGATCCACTAACGAGGGAGAAATTGCAGGATGATCTGCTCGATTTGCAGCGCCGTATTCAAAAAACCATTGTTTTTGTGACGCATGATATGCAGGAAGCTATGAAGATGGGTGATCGAATTTGTGTGATGAATGAAGGAAAAGTAGTACAGATCGGACGTCCTGAGGAATTGGTTCAGCAACCAGCCAATACCTTTGTACAAGAGTTTGTCTCAGGGGCTGCCCATCATGTAGGACATCAAGCATTTGAGCTGGAAACCTTGGCGCAACCGATGGCTCACGAAGCTCTTTTATCCTATGAGGCGGTCTCAGCACATGCCACACTGGATGAAGTCTTATCTCAATTGGCAAGGCACGAGGAATTTGCTGTAGAAAAGAATGGAGATCGGATAGGTCTAGTGAACCGTCAAGCAGTGATTCAGTTTTTAGCTGATTCTCCTAGAGAGAGGGGCGATTCACATGAATGATTGGACCCGTGTGTTATGGGAACGAAAAGAACAATTGGGACACGCCTTACTTGAGCATATTCAAATTTCTTTTATTGCTTTATTTTTAGCGATTTTGATTGCCATTCCATTAGGTATTTATTTAACAAGGGTTCCAAAGCTAGCGGAGTGGGTCATCGGGGTGACGGCTGTCTTGCAAACAATTCCGTCGCTTGCACTGCTTGGCTTGCTGATTCCTCTCGTGGGGATTGGGCAAGTGCCTGCCATTATTGCGCTTGTGGTCTATGCCTTACTCCCTATTTTAAGAAATACATATACAGGCATTCAGGAGGTTGATCCTTCCCTGAGAGAAGCGGCGCTTGCTATGGGGATGAATCATCGCAAACGGTTATTAAAGGTGGAGCTACCTCTTGCGATGCCAGTGATCATGGCGGGTATCCGAACCGGGATGGTTCTCATTGTGGGAACGGCCACTCTGGCCGCACTGATCGGGGCTGGGGGATTAGGAAGCTTAATCCTGCTGGGAATTGATCGAAATGATATGTCGCTCATTGTCATTGGCGCGATACCAGCTGCCTTACTCGCACTCTTATTTGATGTGGTGCTGCGAACCTTTGAGAAAATTTCCTTTAAAAAGACGGTGATCTCTGTGACTGTTTTTGCTCTGATTGCAGGAGCAGTTGTCGCTGTCCCATTGCTGTTTCAGCAAGAAAAGAAAGAAATCACCATTGGCGGGAAGTTAGGTTCAGAGCCTGAGATTTTGATCTCGATGTATAAGCTTTTAATTGAACAGGATACAGATATTCAAGTGAACCTGAAGCCCGGTCTTGGTAAGACGTCCTTTGTTTTCCAGGCTTTACGCTCTGGTGATATTGACATTTATCCTGAGTTTACGGGTACAGCGATTTCTGAATTCCTCAAGGAAACAGCAAAAAGCACAGATAAAAGAAAAGTGTATGAGCAAGCTCGGCGCGGATTGGAATCATCCTTTCAGCTCCGCCTTCTTGAGCCCATGGCATACAACAATACGTATGCTTTAGCCGTGCCGCAGTCACTGGCTGATCAATATGAGGTGTCTAACATTTCAGATCTAGGTAAGATCAAAAACCGTATAAAAGCTGGATTCACCTTAGAGTTTTCTGATCGTCAGGATGGGTATCGAGGCATTCAAAAAGCCTATCAATTTTCTTTTGATGATGTCGTGACGATGGAGCCAAAGCTTCGGTATCGAGCGATTCAAAAAGGGGATATCAATTTAGTCGATGCGTATTCGACAGATAGTGAATTGAGACAATACAAATTAAAGGTGCTTGATGATGATCAGCATGTTTTCCCGCCATATCAAGGAGCACCGCTGCTCAGGCAGGAGACATTAAATGAATTCCCTGAGATTGAGACCTCTCTCAATAAGCTTGCGGATCAAATCACAGACGATGAGATGAGAGAAATGAATTATGAAGTCAATGTGAAGGGGAAGGATGCATTTCAGGTAGCGAAAGCCTATTTAAAAAAGAAAAAATTGCTGAAATAATCAAGGAAAAACAGGGCTGTTTATGGCAAAGCAGCTCTGCTTTTTTAAAAGAAAAAACAAAAATCATTGACATTTACTTAAAAACATAATATCCTTAATTCGAGATAAATATATTTTTTTGATCTAATATCTCGAATTCGAGATAATATAAAGACGTCAGTAAAGACATAATGAATAGAGGTTTATTACTTCATGATTAGGAGGTCATTAGAAGTGAAAAAAACAGAAGGAATTCATCATATTACAGCTATTGTAGGTCACCCTCAGGAGAACGTTGATTTTTATGCAGGTGTTTTAGGGCTTCGTCTCGTGAAGAAGACCGTGAATTTTGATGATCCAGGCACATACCATTTATATTTCGGAAATGAAGGCGGATCTCCAGGGACCATTATTACATTTTTCCCTTGGCCGGGAGCACAAAAAGGTCAAATTGGTGCAGGGCAAGTGGGCGTGACGACATATGTCGTACCGATAGGCGCTTTCTCTTTCTGGAAGGATCGTCTTGAGCAGTTTAATGTTTCTTATGAAATGGTTGAACGTTTTGGTGAAGCTTTTCTCTCATTTGAAGATCCACATGGCTTATTGATTGAGCTAGTAGAGCGTGCGGAAGGAAAGCAAAACGAGTGGACATTTAACGGTGTCACACCAGATGTAGCGATTAAAGGATTTGGCGGAGCTGTTTTATTAACTTCGCAGCCGGAACAAACAATGCAGCTGCTAGAGCAAACGATGGGACTTGAAAGAGTCGGAGCAGAAGGAGACTATGTGAGATTCCGTTCGTTTGGCGAAATAGGCAATGTCATTGATGTGAACATCACACCTGTTCCACGAGGACGTATGGGTGTTGGAGTTGTGCACCATATTGCATGGAGAGCAACAGATGATCAGGACCAATTAGATTGGCAAAGACATATTGCACAAAGCGGGTATCAAGTGACACCTGTGCAAGACCGAAATTACTTCAATGCCATTTATTTTAGAGAACTTGGGGGCATATTATTTGAGATTGCCACTGATCCTCCAGGGTTTGCACATGACGAATCAGTGGAAACAATGGGTGAGGCATTGAAATTGCCACCGCAATATGAGGCGCAGCGCAGTCAGATTGAACAAATTGTACTGCCAATTGAAGTGAGAGAAGTTAAAGGGAAAGGAGATTCATGATGAAGCATCTTTTTCGAAAAGGAAAGAATGAACAAAGACCTGTCCTATTATTACTGCATGGAACTGGTGGGACGGAAGAAGATTTATTGCCGCTTGCACAGATAGTAGATCCTGACGCATCTGTTCTTAGTGTGAGAGGGAATGTATTAGAAAACGGCATGCCACGGTTTTTCAGACGTTTGGCAGAGGGCGTATTTGATGAGCAGGATTTGATTGCGCGTACAGAGGAACTATATACATTTATCGGAGAAGCAGCCGATGAATATGGGTTTGATCGTCACAATGTGGTGGCTATCGGATATTCCAATGGGGCAAACATTGCTGGAAGCTTGTTATTCCATTATGGGGATGCTTTAAAAGGAGCTATCCTGCATCATCCAATGGTTCCAAGACGCGGGGTTTCATTACCTTCATTAGCGGGGAAACAAGTCTTTATAGCAGCTGGTGAAAATGACCCAATGTGCCGTCCAGAGGAATCGCAGGAGCTGGAGCAATTGCTGCAGGGTGCAGGCGCATCGGTTACACTTCATTGGGAAAATCGCGGACATCAGCTAACGAGAGAAGAAGTCGATGCTGCAGCTTTATGGTATCGTCGTCAATTTTAAATAAGGTGGGGTATACAGGTGGGATTTTTACAGAAGCTTTTTGGGCAAAACAAACAAAAGGAGATGGATCAAATGGAAAACGTAAAATTAGCGATTATTTATTATAGTTCAACAGGTACAAACTATCAGATGGCGAAATGGGCTGAAGCTGGAGCAAAAGAAGCTGGCGCAGAAGTTAAAGTATTAAAGGTTGCTGAATTGGCACCAGAAGCAGTTGTAGCTTCAAATCCAGCATGGAAAGCACATTTAGACGAAACAAAGGATGTGCCAGAGGTTCAATTAAGTGATTTAGAGTGGGCAGATGCCATCATCTTTAGCATGCCGACACGTTTCGGTAACCTGCCAGCTCAAATGAAGCAGTTCTTAGATACGACAGGCGGCTTGTGGTTCCAAGGTAAATTGGCAAACAAAGCAGTCAGTGCGATGACTTCAGCTCAAAATGCAAATGGCGGACAGGAGCAGACGGTTCTCAGCCTTTATACGACAATGTTCCACTGGGGAGCAATTATTGCCGCTCCTGGATACACAGATGATTCCTTATACGGTGCAGGGGGCAACCCTTACGGTGTGAGTGTGACTGTTGACCAAAATGGAAAAATCCAAGAGGATGCAGAAGCAGCTGTGAAACATCAGGCAAAACGTACAGTGAATGTGGCAGAATGGATCAAAAAAGGTCAAAACGCTTAATAGATGTATACAAAAAGAATGCAGCCTCGCCGCTGCATTCTTTTTTTCATTAATAAGGGTCTGATGGTGTGCTGTTGTTGATGGCTTCGTCCACGGCTTGAGCAGCGCCTGTAGAGCCGATAGGTCCGCTTGGCTGCTCTTGTTTAAAGGCTTTTAAACCGTCAGCGACACGCTTTCCATAATCAGGGTCTGCTTTTGTAAAGTTTTCGATCATTTGGTCTTGAATGTCCTTTTGACATGTCGCAAGGGTGTTGACTAAGTTCTTAATCAGTTCCTCTCGCTCCCAATCATTAAAACGGCGATACGTTTCTCCCGCTTGTCCGAAGTTGTTTGGGCGGTCAATGGCTTCTCGTTTGACTTCACCCTCTACAAAAGGGGTATGATCCTTTCCATCCTGTTTGGCTTCTTTTAATCCCCCGAGGATCGATGGTTCATAATTCACATGGGGATTTTGCCCTTTGCCTTGATCGACATGGTATTCCATTTGGCCGTCTCTCTGATTGGTGGCGACATGCTTTTTCGGTGCATTGATCGGCAGTTGTAAATAGTTTGGTCCTACACGATATCGCTGCGTGTCAGAGTAGGAGAAGGTACGGCCTTGAAGCAATTTATCATCTGAGAAATCCAAACCATCTACGAGTACACCAGTCCCAAAGGCAACCTGCTCGACTTCTGCGAAATAGTTTTCAGGATTTTTGTTTAATACCATCCGTCCGATAGGTTTCCATGGATAGTCATCCTTGTACCAAAGCTTTGTCGGATCAAGCGGATCAAAGTCGAGGTGAGGGTGGGCATCATCTTCCATGATCTGTGCATATACCTCCCATTCAGGATAATCTCCTTGCTTAATGGCTTCATATAAATCCTGTGTGGCATGGTTAAAATTTTCTCCCTGAATCGATTGCGCCTGTTCTTGGGTCAGATTGCGAATGCCTTGTTTCGGTTCAAAATGATATTTAACCAGCACCGCTTTTCCTTCATGATTCACCCATTTGTACGCATGGACACCTGAGCCTTGCATATGCCGGTATGTTGCTGGGATGCCCCACGGTGAAAAGAGAAATGTCACCATATGCGTCGCTTCAGGTGATTGTGAGACAAAATCAAAGATACGCTCGCCGTCCTGACGATTGGTGACGGGGTCTGGCTTAAAGGCATGAACCAAATCAGGAAATTTTAAAGCATCTCGGATAAAGAAAATTTTCAGGTTGTTCCCCACGAGATCCCAGTTGCCTTCCTCTGTATAAAATTTAATCGCAAACCCTCTTGGATCGCGTAATGTTTCAGGTGAATGACCGCCGTGAATCACAGAAGAAAAACGAACGAAAACAGGCGTCTTTTTCCCTTTCTCCTGAAACAATTTCGCTCTCGTATAGGTGGAGATCGGTTCATCGCCGAATGTGCCATAGGCTTCAAAATAACCGTGAGCTCCGGCACCGCGTGCATGCACAACACGTTCAGGGATGCGTTCACGATCAAAATGACTGATTTTCTCTAGGAAATCGTAGTTTTCAAGCGTAGTGGGTCCTCTATTCCCAACAGTTCTCATATTTTGATTGTCTGTGACGGGATGACCTTGCCGATTCGTTAAGGTTTCTTCTGACTCTGAAGATGGTTTAGGCTGTTGATCTTCTTTCAATTCAAATCCCTCCTTCAATATCTCCCTAACAATATGGTCATGCTGCTCCCTATTTCATACAAGGATTGATATAATGATTGAAAACTTTCACGAGGAGAGAGCCTGATGATTCGATTACACTGCCTTCACGCCCATCCGTCCAATCAGTCATATATAGAAGATGTTTTTGATGATACAGATGTTGATTTGCATCACACAGTCGATTCATCATTTATAGAACGCGCCACTCAAGATCCCTCGTTTGATCAACACAAGCAGCAAACGTATGCTATCAACAGATTAAAGCAAGAAAGTGAAGCCGATCTTATTCTGCTCACGTGTACACAATACATTGCTGCTCTAGGTGATCAGCAGCACCTCTTTAAACAACCGATTGTTCCGATTGATGAACCGCTATTTGAGCTGATTTGTGAGAAAAAAGGGCCTCTTCAGCTGGTGTTTTCCAACCCAGATACAGTGGAGGGAACGATGCAGCGGCTTGAATCATATGCAACAGAGCGGGGCAAACAGATTGAAGTAGAAATGGTTGTGATGGAGGATGTCTTTCATCTTTGCCTAAACGGTGATATGCAAGCCTATGATGAACAAATCATGGAGCAGCTGAGAAAATGTATGAAGCAAAAAGGCAGAGATATTTGTGTGATGCAGCTTTCGATGGTTCATGCGGCACAGCAGATGGAGCGGGAGACAGGCGTTCCTATCATTCATCCGCTTTCTCCACTAAAACAGTTTGTCCATCAAACACTATCCGTCTGGAAAGAGTGAACCCATCAGGTTCGCTCTTTTTGTATAGGAATGCAAATGCGATGACATGTTAAAAAAATAACCGAGCGCAAACTATTTTTAAAAGGCGCGCGTCTATCCAATGTAAGAAATAACAGATGCGCATTTAAGATAAAGGAGCTCTTTGTAAAATGAAGAAACGAAAAATAGACGATCAATTTGCGGATTACGTCATGGAGCATAAACACAGTTTTTATCGGTTGTCCTATAGTTATGTCAAAAACCCGGAAGATGCTATGGATGTTGTTCAGGAGGCTATTCATAAAGCACTCAAATCTGTTCATCGATTAGAGGATACGAGCAAGATGCATAGTTGGTTTTATAAAATCGTGGTGAACGCTGCCCTAGACTTTTTACGAAAGAAGAAGCGGGTGCAGGTGACAGATGATGATACGCTTGAATTCTTATCACAGGGCGAATCAGATGTATACGAGGATCAAGACGTCAAACGGGCTATAGAAGATTTGCCTGAGATGTATCGAGTCATCATTATTTTGAGATTCTTTGAAGATCTAAAATTAGAGGACATCGCCCAGATTCTCGATGAAAATGAAAACACCATTAAAACAAGATTATATAAGGCGCTGCGGCTTTTAAAAGTAGAATTATCACAGGAGGAAATATAAATGGATAAGTATTTGGAACATTTAAAAGATGAATATTTAGAAATCCCTATACCACCGGAATATGATGCGATGATTGAACGAACGTTAAAAAGAAAAAACAAAAAACCTCATTTTCAGCAATGGACCATCGGACTTGTTGCAGCGGCTGCTCTTTTTGTCACAACTGTTAATGTCAGTCCACAGGCAGCAAGAGCGATTTCAGAAGTACCTATCATTGGCGATCTGGTGAAAGTCGTGACGTTTACAGAATTTAAAAAGAGCGATCAAGGAACGAATATTGATCTTAAAACACCACACGTTTCAGGACTTGGGGACGGAACATTACAAGACAGCCTGAATCAAAAATATTTAGCTGAAAACAAAAAGCTGTATCAAGATTTTGAAAAGGAAACAAAGGGTTATAAAAATGGTCATTTGAGTGTAGAGAGCGGATATGATGTGAGAACGAACAATGATCAAATTCTTTCACTAGGTCGATACAAGGTGACGACTCAGGCTTCTGCGGCAGAGGAAATGACATATGATACGGTGGATAAGAAAAATCATGTCCTCATTACATTACCAAGTCTGTTTAAAGATAACCGGTATATAGATGTGATTAGTGAAAATATTAAAGAACAAATGAAGAATCAGATGAAAGAGGATTCAAACAAAATGTATTGGATTGGCAAGCAAGATATGGCGGATCCATTTAAGAAAATTAAGCCGGATCAAAATTTCTATATCAATTCAAAAGGCAAACTGGTGATTTCCTTTAATGAATATGATGTGGCACCTGGTTACATGGGCGTAGTTGAATTCACGATTCCAACAAGTGTGTTAAAGGATATTCTCGTGAGTGATACGTACATTCATTAAAAGAAGACAGACAAAAAAGACTGCTGAATGATTCAGCAGTCTTGTCTTGTTTTATTAAGAAAGTGCGTCTGTTAATGCAGGTACGACTTGTTTCTTTCTTGATACAACACCTTTTAGTAAAGCTGTGTTGTTTTCAAGCTTGACGTTAAATGCTTTTTCTACTTTTGCTGCTTCTGCACCGAGTGCAAGAGCAAGGGAGTCATTTTCTAAAATATCAGTGATGACTAAAACAAATAGATCAAGACCTTTTGCTGCAATGACTTCATTGATTTTCGCTTCAATGTCAGCCTGTCTTGCTGTCACTTCAGCGATATCTACTGTATTGACTTGCGCAATTTCCACTTTGCTTTTGCCTAGTGCGAATTCTTTTGCATCAAGTGTAATTAATTCTTGAACTGTTTTTTGGCTTAGATCAGCGCCGGCTTTCAGCATGTCTAGGCCATAAACTTCTGGATCTACCCCTGCGATTTTTGCAAGCTCATGCGCAGCATCAATATCTTGCTGTGTGCATGTTGGGGATTTGAATAGTAAGGAATCAGAAATGATCGCAGATAAAAGCAAACCAGCGATTTCTTTTTCAATCGTCACTTGGTTTTCTTTATACATTTTGTTTAAGATCGTTGCGGTACAGCCTACAGGCTCAGCACGATAGTAAAGAGGTTCACTTGTTTCAAAGTTGGCAATACGGTGATGGTCAATGACTTCAGTTACTTGTACTTGATCAATGTCGCTTACACTTTGCTGGAATTCGTTATGATCGACAAGAATGACTTGCTTTGTTTCATTTGCAGCCGTTTCAATGAAACGAGGTGCTTCTTGTTTAAAGAAATCTAATGCGTATTGTGTTTCTCCATTAATTTCTCCAAGTCTGACGGCTTCTGCCTGAGCGCCGATTTTGTTTTTCAGAACAGCGTAAGCAATAGCAGAGCAAATCGTGTCTGTGTCAGGATTTTTGTGTCCGAATACGAGTGTTTTTCCCATGTGAATTCTCCTTCTTACTTTTATTGATGATGTTTCTATTCTAACAGCTTTTGACCTTGAATTCAGGGTTTATAGCTAAGAATTATCTTAAAAATTGTAACATGCTGTTGAAAAACTTGCATGTACGATTCAATATGGGTGTTCCACGTGAAACGCTCCCAGAATAGCCTGCATTTTACTTGAGATTTGTCGCTATGGTAAAATAAAGGTTGGGGCAAGACATGATGGAGCTGACATCATACGTATACATAGAAGTACACATTGAGCAAGATATAGACAAAAGGATTGGATAGAGGTGAAGGTGTGAAACAAACAAAAGCGTTAGTAGAGGGCGCAATCATGATGAGTATTTTCTCGGTCATGATGCTGTTTTATTTGTATGTGCCGCTATTATCCATTATTTTCTTTCTAGCTGCTCCGATTCCGATCATCCTCTATACAATCAGACACGGCTTGAAAAAAGGAATTGCTGCTGGCGCTATTGGCATAGTGATCAGCTTTTTAATTGGGTCTATGGCTGGACTCATGAGTGCACCTATTCTGATTGCTGTCGGATTAGGCATGGGTGCTTTCTACAGCAGAAGGCAGCCTGGGAATGCCATCATTACAGGTGCGCTGATTTATTTATTCAGTTTTCTCATCTCTTTTGTTGTGAGTGTTCAGCTTTTTCAGATCGATATCATGAGTATTGCCAAGGAATCAATTGAGCAAATGATGCCGATAGTAGAGAGTGTTTTAAAGCAATCCGGGGCTTCTGAAAAGGACATAGCCAAACAGCTCAAACAGTTTAAAGAGATGCAGGATATGGCATTAAGTGCTTTACCTGTAGCGCTTTTGATCGCTGTTACTTTGATGGCTTTTGTGAATCATTGGTTCGTTCGACCTTTGCTCAAACGGTTTGTTTCAGACATGCCGGTTTTGAAGAAATTTAAGGATATGCGGCTGCCAAAAAGCATGGTATGGTATTATTTACTCACATTGCTTTTGATGCTGATTCAGACGGAAAAAGGCAGCTTTTTATGGCTCGTTCAAACGAGTGCGTTTCAAATTTTATTTATACTGGTGCTTATTCAGGGATTTTCTTTTCTCTTCTATTATTGCCACGAAAAAAACATCTCAAAAGCGGTACCCATTTTCGCTATCGTGTTAACGGTTTTCTTTCCGCCGATCGGTGTGATTGTGCGAATTATAGGGATTGCTGACATAGGCTTTGATTTAAGAGAAAAAGTAAAAAACAAATAATTCACTCTGAATGTTGAGGAGTTGATATCAGTGCCAAGCTTCTATAGAAAACCTGTCATCAAGTATCCGATCTTCGCGTTAATTGTTCTTGCGGTGGTCACAGTCCTCCTCAACCTTTATTTTAATTGGATCATAGGAGCGGTTGGTCTTTTCGTCCTTGCAGGTGTGCTCTACTTCTTAAAGTGGGCAGATACGCAAGTGCAGAAAGAGATTGATTCATATATTTCAACATTATCCTATCGAGTCAAAAAGGTTGGAGAAGAAGCATTAATGGAGATGCCAATTGGTATTATGCTGTTTAATGACCAGTATTATATCGAATGGACGAATCCATTTCTCGCTTCATGCTTTCATGAAAGCACACTTGTCGGCAGATCCTTGTACGATACATTCGAGTCCATTGTGCCTCTTATTAAACAAGAGGTCGAGACCGAAAATGTAACGCTGAATGACCGGAAATTCAAAGTCATTATTAAACGATCAGAGCGCCTTTTATATTTCTTTGATGTCACGGAACAGGTGCAGATTGAACGACAGTACGAAAATGAACGAACGGTTTTATCTTATATCTTTTTAGACAACTACGACGATGTCACGCAGGGCCTTGATGATCAAGTGCGCAGCGCGATTAATAGTGAAGTGACGTCTCTGCTCAACAATTGGGCACAAGAATACGGAATTTTCCTGAAGAGAATTTCGTCTGAACGATTTATGGCGGTCCTAAATGAGAGCATTTTAGCTGAGCTTGAAGCGTCGAAATTCTCCATTTTAGACGAGGTCCGTGAGAAAACAGGGGCACATAGTGCGACGCTTACTTTGAGTATCGGGATTGGTGCGTCCGTTCCTTCTTTGAAAGAGCTTGGGGCACTAGCGCAGTCGAGTCTTGACCTTGCCCTCGGACGAGGCGGGGATCAGGTCGCCATTAAACAGCCGAATGGAAAAGTGAAGTTCTACGGTGGAAAAACGAACCCAATGGAGAAACGGACACGCGTACGCGCACGGGTCATTTCTCATGCTTTAAAAGAAATTGTATCTGAAAGCGGTAATGTCATGATCATGGGGCATAAGTTCCCAGACATGGACTCAATCGGTGCTTCCATCGGGATTTTAAAGGTCGCCCAGGCCAATGGAAAAGAAGGCTATATTGTCATTGATGCCAACCAGATTGGCGACAGTGTTCAACGCTTAATTAGTGAAATTAAAAATTATGAAGAGCTTTGGTCACGTTTTATCACGCCAGAGGAAGCAATGGAGCTTGCAAAGGATGACACATTGCTTGTCGTCGTGGATACACATAAACCGTCTCTCGTCATGGAGGAACGACTGCTGAATAAGATTGAAAACGTCGTGGTCATTGACCATCATAGACGAGGCGAGGAATTTATCCGTGATCCTTTACTTGTTTATATGGAGCCGTATGCTTCATCTACAGCAGAGCTTGTGACAGAGCTCTTAGAGTATCAGCCGAAGAAATTGCGGATCAACATGATTGAGGCGACTGCGCTTCTTGCTGGGATCATCGTGGATACGAAGAGTTTCTCTCTGAGAACGGGGTCAAGAACGTTCGATGCAGCATCTTACCTTCGTGCAAAGGGAGCAGATCCTGTCCTTGTGCAAAAGTTTTTAAAAGAAACAGTCGATCATTACATCAAACGGGCAAAACTCATTCAGCATACAGAACTGTATCAAAATCAGGTGGCTATTGCTTCATTACCGTCTGACAGGTCGGAGTATTATGATCAAATTACGATTGCCCAGACGGCTGATTCCTTGTTGTCAATGAGTGAGGTAGAAGCGTCATTTGCTGTCGCTAGACGAGATGACGATACGGTATGCATTAGTGCCAGATCATTAGGGGATATCAACGTTCAAATTATTATGGAAGCACTAGACGGCGGCGGTCATTTGACTAACGCTGCTACCCAGATTTATGGTATAACCATTGAAGAAGCGGTAGGGAAGTTAAAGGCTGCCATAGACGAATATTTCGAAGGAGGGGTTCAAAGATGAAAGTCATCTTTCTAAAAGACGTAAAAGGCAAAGGGAAAAAAGGCGAAGTCAAGAATGTAGCTGACGGATACGCTCACAACTTTCTCATCAAACAAGGGTTAGCTGTTGAAGCAACTCCAACGAACCTAAGTGCATTGGAAGGGCAGAAAAACAAAGAGAAAAAGAATGCCATCCAAGAGCTTGAACAAGCAAAACAATTAAAAGAAACACTTGAGGCGTTAACAGTGGAACTCACTGCAAAATCAGGTGAAGGCGGCCGTTTGTTTGGCTCCATTACAAGCAAACAAATCGCTGATAAATTGCAAAAAGATCATCAAATTAAACTCGATAAGCGCAAAATCGAGCTGAATGATGCCATCCGTGCATTAGGTTACACAAATGTACCGGTAAAGCTTCATCCAGAGGTACAAGCAACGTTAAAGGTACATGTGACAGAGCAGGCATAAGCAGAAAAGAACCCGTCTCACGAGGAGGCGGGTTCTTTTTTATGAAGGATCTGAAATATAGACGCTGCGTCCGGCACGCATACCGGATAAAAACATGAAAAATAGGATGATGATAAAGATGATAATTGCTGGTGTCCATGTATGTGTGAAATCAAAAAGGATACCGATCATGAATGGACCAACAGCGGCTAATAAATAACCGAGTGACTGCGCCATTCCAGAGAGGGCAGCTGCTTGTTCCATATGTCTTGTCCGCAATCCAATGAAGGTGAGCGCTAGACTGATACTAGCACCTTGTCCAATGCCGATCAATAGGACAGAGATGACAAGAATAGGTGTCGATCCTCCGAGAAGAAGTCCAATCATGCCGAGTAAATACACAAGGACAAGGCCGGCGACAAGCGGTCTTTGCGTTTTTAATTTTTCTGCAAGAACGGGCGTTAAGAAGGTGGATGGCAGACCAGCGAACTGCATAATGGACAGCATCCAGCCAGCTGTTGATAGGTTCATTCCATGTGATGTTAAGATATCAGGAAACCAAGCGATGCTGCTATAGAAAAGGAATGATTGCAAGCCCATAAAAAAGGTCACTTGCCATGCGACACGTGAGCGCCATATTGGCTGCTCTGTAAGAGAAATGGTTTTGACGGCCGCTGTATTCTGATGAAGAAGCTGCGGCGCCCAAACCATCATGGCGAGAAGGGCAAGTCCAGCCCATACAAGGAATGATGTATTCCAGCCGCCAGGCATCGTATGACTGAGCGGAACACTGACACCTGATGCAAGTGCAGCGAAGACGGACATTGAAGTCGTATATACACTTGTCATCAAACCTGCATGTGCAGGAAATTTATGCTTCACAAGCCCCGGTAAGAGCACATTACAAATCGCAATTCCAACGCCGACAAGCGCCGTTCCAATCATTAAGAAGGTGATGGTGCCAAACGAGCGAATCACAATCCCAAACAGAAGGACAGCAAGTCCAAGCCAGAGGGTTCGTTCATTGCCAAGGCGTTTTCCGATTTTAGGTGCAATTGGAGAAAGCAATGCGAATGAGAGCAGTGGTAATGTCGTAAGAAAACCCGCCAGTCCATTTGAAAGCTGTAAATCGGAACGAATCGCGCCGATAACAGGGCCAACGGACGTAATGGCAGGCCGCAGATTAAATGCAATGAGCAAAATCCCAGCAATCAGCAGGATGGTTTGTCCTGTACTGCGAGGATGTAATGTTGATTTTTCTAGTTGTTGTTCCATGATTGCAAACTCCTTTATTTCTTTAAGAAGAACGATCTTTCTTCTGTTCAAGCTCCGCTAATTTAGCTAATAAGATATGCTGCGGCATATGCATAATTTGTTCTAACGGTACATTGAGTGATGCAGCAAGCTTTTGTGCGGTATCGGCTGAGATTTGTAAAGGTCTCATGCGCAAATCCCTCCTCTTTCAATCTATACGTTCCAATATATCATATCGGCTTTGTGTCATGCTGATAAAAAATTAGCGATCTTTTTTATAAAACCACATTAGAGCCGATAAGAAATTTTTTTGAAATTGTTTCAGATGATGGCCCTCTCCTTGTTCGATGTGATAGTGCAGCTGCCATTCCTGCATCCCTTTCTGTAATAAAAGATCATGCAGTTGTTTGGTGAATAACGGCATATGCTGTTGAACAGATGTTTTGCCTTTCCCTTCTTCACTGCCTACCGACAAATAGACAAGGTGATCCAGACACTGAATGTTTTGTTGTTTAGCAAATGGTAGAAAATCTTGATACCAAAACGACCCGGAGAGAGATGCGATGTTTTTAAAAAGTGCAGGGTGCATGAATAAAGTATAAATAGCAAATAGCCCGCCTAATGAAGCACCTACGTGGCTATGCTCATGACAGGTCTCTTGAACTGGATATTCACTTTTGATATATAGGAGCAAGTCATTCGCTAAAAATGACACATACGTCTGTGCCTCGCCTTTAAAGTCAGGGAACCCAGAACGCAGTGATGATGCCTTCCATGGGGTATATTCATCGAGTCGATTGAAGGGGTGTATGCCGACAATGATGATTGGTGAGATGGTTTTGGTTTCGATCATTCTTTCGATCTCTAGCAGGTGTGTTCTAAACAAAGAAGAGCCATCTTGTACAAAGACAGCTGGAACATGAATAGAGGTGTCCGGTGGTAGGTAAATATCAAGCTGACGCCCGTTAAACTCGTCATATAGAAACGTTCCGTTCATGTGTCATCTCTCCTCCAAGTTTTCAAGCTCCGCTGAAAAGAAGACAAAGGGCTAAAAATAAAAATCATTTTAGCCCTTTGTCATTCGTCACATCTCTTTTAGTTGTTTTGATCTAACCATTTCACGGCCTTATCAAGGAAGGTTGTCTTGCTTAGTGCTGTTCCTCCTTGAAGCATAGGGTCAACGGCATTTTCATTGATGTGCCCATTTTTCACAGCTTTTAGGCTTGTCCAAATTTTATTTTTCTCTAAGTCCTTCAATGCGTTCGGATTCGATGAGTTTTCCTCTTTAGAGAACTGAACAAAAATATAGTCAGGATTGAGTTCTCCTAGGCGCTCCAATGAAATCAATGCCTGTGCTTTGGCTTTTTTGATATCACTTGGTGCTGTAAATCCTAAGTCCCCATATAAAGTAGAGTTGAAGTATACGTCTTCAGGGTATACGTACAAGTCGCCCTGTCTAATGCGTAAAATGACAGCTGTTTTGTTGCTGCTTTTGTCTTTCAAAGTTTCTTTCGCTTGTTTGAGATCTTTCTGATAATCAGAGATGATGGTTTTGGCTTCTTTACTTTTTCCAGTCAGTTCGCCGAGTAATAATAGATTGTTTTCCCAGTCAGAAGAGACATGGGATACTGGGATCGTTGTTTTGACTTTATCTAGTTTTTTAATTGTTGCAGGCGGGAACTTGGTTGATCCGAGTATCACGTCTGGTTTTAGTTTTAGGATTTTTTCAAGGTTCGGTTCTGTTTTTTCCCCAATGCCTTCTGTTTTCGCTGTGATGTCTTTAAATAATTCAGGGAAAGTGCCGCCTACAGTAGAAGCACCAATAGGCTCGATACCAAGTAGTTTTGCATCTTCCATTGATTCTAGGCTTCCAGCAATGACGATTCGTTTCACTGGTGTTGTGAGTTTGTACGTTTGATCTAAGTATTTGATGTTTGTTTCAGCTGCTTCAGCTGACTTGCCTTTGGTTGTGTTTGAAGCAGGTTTATTTTCTGCAGCACCACAGGCTGCTGCGATGATCGTCATGATACAAAGGATAAGCAATGCGAACCATTTTTTCATTTGTTTTCTCCTTTAACTGATAATTGTTCTCAATTAAAGATTGTAGTAGTCTTTCGTCCTTTTATCCATAGACAATGATCTGTCATATGATGGACTTTTTACGGAAAAAAAGATAAAAGGTCCTGAATGACTCGTTGATGACTGGCTGCTGTGTATTCACGCCAAGGGTCAGACGTAAGTGGATAGACTGCTTGCTGCGTCACAGCCTTGAGATTTTGCCAAGCCTCCTGCTGCTTTAATTTTTGATAAAAAGCAATGGTTTTTGGCTCCTTATGCAGGAAAAGGAAGATGGTATCTGGATCTAGCTGTTGTATAGAGCGAATGCTGATTTTTTTTTCTGTTAGCTGGCCGTCATTCTGAAAAGCTGGCTGAAGACCAATGTCTTGAAAAATCACTTCTGACATGGTGCGATTCACAGACAAATAGAGTTGATCTTGAAAGATACGAAGAGGCAGGATAGTTTTTGGTGGATGATCAAAAAGGCATGCCTTTTTCGCTTGAATGACGAGTTCCTCGTAATGAATCAGCCATTCTTCTGCTTCCTTCGCTTCGTTTAAGAACATAGCTGTCTGTCTGAATTGAGTGCGCCAATCCAATTGTGTGAATGGAACAAAGTGAACAGGACAGATGGTTTTTAACACTTGTTTTTCTTCCTCTGTCACATGATCATTGGCAATGATCAGCTCAGGTTTTGTTTCCTTTAATAGCTGTAAATTGGCTTCAGCATGCTCGTTGATCCGATGTGCACTCAAGTGAATCGGAATTTCTTCTGCATAATGCTCAAAATCATGTGCTGTCCATTTAGGGTGAAGAGGGGCAGCATATGGGATGATATGAATGGGTGTGAGCTGGCCGAGTATGGAATGGCCATAGGCTGCAATTTTCCGCTGCCGGCTTTTCATATAAGTAGAAGGGGTCATGCCCGTTTTTTTCTTAAAGATGCGGCTGAAGTAATACGGATCTTGATAGCCGATTTCAAGTGCAATGTCTTTGAGCTTTGCGCTGCCTTTTGCCATTAATTGTTTGGCTCTAGCCATCCTTTTCTTGGTGATATAATCAGTGACACTCACATCAAAATGCTTTTTAAATAGCTCACTGTAATGATTAGAGCTGATGCCAGCCATATGAGATAGACTTGTCAGGCTGAGGGGTTCTTCGGAATGTTGATCGATATATTGTTTTGTTTTGAAAAGGGCATGTGCCGTGTCACAAATATCTTCTTTATGCAGTGTGAAAAGCTGCATAATGAGCTGCTGAAAAAGAGTTTGGCTTCTAAAAAAGCTAATGGATTCAGGTCTTTGCCATTCCTCTGTCATATCGGACAGTAAAGAATGAATTTGTTCAATCGAACTAATATCGATAAATTGCCATTTATTCAGTAAAGAACGGGCATGTTCCGTTGATACTTCTCCTATGTTTTGATCTTGCAGCGTGTAGAGCTGAAAGCGAAACAGATAGAGCTCGTGTTTTTGATAAGGCTCTGTTTTCAACATAAATGTTTCCCCAGGCATGATCGTATAGAGTGTCAGATGTTTCAATCGCCATTTTTGATCGTTCAATGTGAGTAAACCGCTGCCGCTTATGCTGAAGAGGAGGCAGAATGTATCTGATAGCTGCTGCTCTGTATGTGGAAGCTCTGCATTATTTATTTTTTCAGTATATGTTAATCGATAGATGAATTGTTCGGCATTTGCCAATGTACGTAATTGATTGTTGTTTCCCATAAAACCACCTGATCTCTTATTGATTGATAAACATTCTCAATTAAATTGTAGCAGAAAGAGCTGAAAGATGGTGATGTTTATCTGTCAAAAAAGCACCCTGAGTGAGATCAGGGTGCGCAGCGTGTAGACAAACCCTCGCATTCGCCCGCAGGTCTGAGCGTCGGTACTCACGAATGTCAAATTCGCTCCGTTCCGGTGCTCGCCCTTCCTAGACTGCAAAGGTTTTCTATCACGCTGAAAAGAAGACAAAGGGCTAAAATCAAGATCATTTTAGCCCTTTGTCAAAAATCATCGCACCCTGAGTGAGATCAGGGGTGCGATGATTTATTCCGTTTTTCCATGTGCTAGTGCAGGTTCTTTTGTTAAGCTTAATGGCCGCAAGTCCTGCCAGTGTGTCTGGATATAATCGATGCAGGCATTTCTAGTGTCTTCACCAAAGACTTTTTCCCATCCATCTGGTACTGGTGCAAATGATGGCCAAAGTGAATGCTGTCCTTGTTCATTGACAAGCACAAGAAATACACCGTCTTCACGATCAAAGGGATTTGTCATTTGTCATCTCTCCTTTATTCTTAGTGCTTTTGTTTGACCCGATGCAGTGCGTTGTCTAAGATGACACCAATTTCTGCTAGGGGTTTAGGCTGGCACATGTCTTTGTGCCGGCAATGAATGTCGTGTTGTTCGATTGTTCCGTTGATATAAGGTGCCCATGCTTCGGGATCAATTGGTGTAAACCAATCTGGGATAATGGTAGATCTAAAGAATAATATGTCTCCCTGATAAGTTTTTGGCTGATATTCTCCGAGCAATCGAACTGAATTCACATAGGTTTCTTTTAGATTTCTAATGGCATCTTCACTTAAGCTTGCTAGTGCACTGCCATCTTTTTTCAAAATGTCGACGGCACTTTTCATCGTGAGCGGTTCACCTGTTAAGGTATCTGGATCATAACCGCCGAGCGCAAGAAGAGCGATTAGTGCTTCTTCTTCATCAGGTGCTTCTTTAATCGGTAAGAAATGGTTTGGATAGGCATCCAGCATCGCAACGAGTGCGATTTCTTCACCTTGCTGCTGGAGCTGTGTAGCCATTGCTTGTACAACGTTTCCACCTAATGACCAGCCAAGAAGATGATAAGGACCTTTTGGCTGAATTGTTTGGATGTGCTTGATGTAATCCGCAGCCATATCATCTAGTGTGTGCGGGTAGGCATCTTTTCTTGCGATTCCTCGTGCCTGTAATCCATAAATAGGGATGTCTTTCTCTAATGTATTCAAGAGACCGGCATAGCACCAGCTAAGACCACCTGCTGGGTGAACACAGAAGAGAGGATACCTTTCTCCATTTGTTCGCAGCGGCAGCAAGATGTCTAGTGCGTTTTCATCGCTTCCTGTTTCTAGTTTCTCTGCCAAACTTGCCACATTTGGTGCTTCAAACAATGTTCCGATACTTAGTTTGACACCAAGTGCATCACGAATGCGGCTGATTAAACGAACTGCAAGCAGTGAATGCCCGCCAATGTCAAAAAAGCGATCGTCTATGCTGATTTTAGGCAAATCAAGCACCTCTTCAAAGAGATGACATAGGATTTCCTCTTTCGGATTTCTTGGGCCGCGGCCATCCGCTTGCTGTATATGCAATTGAGGGGCCGGCAGTGATTTTTGATCAAGCTTCCCGTTTGCTGTAAGCGGCATGGCGTCAATCTGTACATATGCTGCGGGCACCATATAATCAGGAAGACTGGCTGCTGCAAAATGACGAAGGGCTTCAGTATCGAAATGGTCTTCTTCCGTTGTGACGATATATGCGACTAAGCGCTTGTCGCCAGGCTGATCCTCTCGCATTATGACGGCCACTTGTGCAACTGCATCATGGCGTGCCAGAACGGCTTCGATTTCTCCAAGTTCAATACGGAATCCGCGTATTTTAATTTGATGATCAGCTCTGCCAATGTAATCAAGAGCCCCTTCTTCTGTCCAGCGCGCAAGGTCGCCTGTACGATACATCCTTGTGCCAGGTGCTCCATATGGATCGGCAGGGAATCGATCTGATGTCAGGTCAGGTCTGCCAAGATAACCTCTTGCAAGGCCAGCTCCAGCTACATACATTTCACCTGTTGTCCCAGGGGGAACAGGCTGCAGGTATTCATCAAGTACGTAAACGTGTAAATCAGGAATCGGTTCGCCGATTAAACTGCTGGAGTTCTTTGTGATCATGTCTCGATTGAGTTCATTGTACGTAACGTGTACGGTGGTTTCTGTAATGCCGTACATGTTAATTAGCTTTGGCTTACAGTCTGAGTGACGGCTGTACCAATCTTCTAATCTGCTAAGCTCTAATGCTTCACCGCCAAAGATGACATAGCGGAGTGATAATGCTTGGCCTAGTGTTTGTTGTTCCTTGTCTATCTGCATGAGCTGATAGAAGGCAGAAGGTGTTTGATTAAGCACAGTTACCCCTTCCTCGACTAGAAGCTGCAGCATCTCTTCAGGGGAGCGAGAGATGGTATGAGGTACAATGACAAGACGGCCGCCATATAAAAGTGGTCCCCATATTTCCCATACTGAAAAATCAAAGGCATATGAATGGAACATTGTCCAAACATCCTCTTCATCAAAATGGAACCAATGTTCAGTAGATGTCAGAAGACGGATGACATTTTGATGTGGGATGACCACTCCTTTTGGTTTCCCTGTAGAACCGGATGTATAAATAATATAGGCCGGATGCAGAGAAGATAGCGGTTCAATTCTGTCTATATCAGCCGGATTATGATTTGGCATAGTCAGCAAATGATCGCTCGTTTCTTTTTCGTCTAACAAAATCAAATCGCAATCAGCAGGGAGATGCACTGCATCTGCTTTTGTTGTGATGCTGCAAACTGGTTTGGCATCTTGTATCATGTATGCCAGCCTGTCTGCTGGATAGTCAGGATCAAGCGGAACATAGGCTGCGCCTGCTTTATGAACGGCTAACAAGCTTACGAGCATGTCGATTGATCTAGGCAGGGCAAGTGCAACGAACTGTTCTGGTCCAACGCCCCTTTGTATTAATAAATGAGCAAGACGATTGGCTTTGTTGTTTAACTCACCATAGGTAAGCTGCTTATTGCCATACGTTACAGCCACTCGATCAGGATATTGCTGCGCCGTTTTTTCAAATAAGGCTGGGAGACTATGTGCTTGATCTAACTGAGCGAATGTCTTTTTATCAGGGAGAAATGTTTGCCGTTCTTTATCTGATAAAATGTTCACTTGACCAATAGGCACGTGTGGGCGCTCAGTCACTTCAGTTAAAAAGCGCTTCATTCTGTCAGCAATTGCTCGAATGGTGCTTTCTTTAAATACATCTGTACTGAATTCAAACAAACCTGTTAATCCTGCTGCTGATCCAGTTTCAGTTCTTTGTTCTGTCAATTCGATGGTCAGATCAAATTTAGCTGACCCTACTGGTTTCACGTAAAGATCTGAGTCAAGCTGTGTCAGCTTCATTTCTGCCTTCGGTGTATTTTGGAAGGCAAGCATGACTTGGAACAATGGATTTCGTGATCTGGATCTGGTTGGATTTAGGATTTCGACTAGCCGTTCAAATGGCAGATCCTGATGCTCATAGGCAGCTAAGTCAACGTCTCGCACTCGCTTCAATAGCTCACTAAAGGTTGGATTACCATCTGTATTTGTACGTAATACTAATGTGTTCACAAACAAGCCCACAATGTCGTCAAGTGCATCGTCATTCCGTCCAGCAATCGGACTGCCGATTGGGATATCTGTCCCCGCTCCAAGGCGTGTCATTAATGCTGCAAGTGATGCTTGAAGCACCATGAACAAACTCACTTGATGCTGCTTGGCAAGCTCAAGGAGATTCTGATGTAAAGCGGGTTCAATCGTAAAGTCTATCGTCGCACCGTTGAAGCTTCCTTCCTGTGGACGCGGGAAGTCATAAGGCAGCTCAAGTTCTTCAGGCAAGTCATGTAAGGCACTTTTCCAATAGCTGAGCTGCTTGGCAAATAGACTATCCGTCTCTTCTTCACTACCCAACAGCTTCTGCTGCCAAATAGCATAGTCAGCATATTGAACAGGTTCTGCTGGCAAGGAGATGGATTTTCCTTGTATACGGGCTTCGTAAGCAGCAGCTAAGTCTCGCGTCAATGGTGCAAGTGACCAACCGTCACCAGCGATGTGATGCAGCAATAGAAGCAGGACGGATCGGTTTGCATCAAGCGTGAATAACTCTGCTCGCAGTGCAGGTTCTTCTTCAATTCTAAAGCTATAGCGAATGGCTTCGTTTAACTGACTCTCAATTTGTTGATCGGTTGAAGCTGTGACATGGAGTTCAGGCTGGACACTTTTCGGATGTAAAATGACCTGTCTTGGCATGCCGTTCTTATCTGGAAAAATGGTTCTAAGGGTTTCATGTTTTTCAGTGATATCTGCCAGTGCACCAATTAGAGCTGTTTGATCTAGTGTACCTGTCAGTTGAATGACAAGTGGAATATTGTAAGTTGGACTTGGCCCTTCAAGGCAATGAAGGAACCAGAGCCGTTTTTGGGCAAAGGATAATGGAATTTCATCTGGCTTGTCTTCAACCTGAAGCGGCGGCCGAATGTCCTTCGCTTTGTCAATGTGCTGCGCAAGCTCAGCAACCCGAGGCGATTCAAAAATGGTACTCATGCTTAGGTCTGCACCAAGTGTATTGCGTATACGTCTAAGCAGACGAGCGGCGAGTAAGGAATGTCCTCCTAAGTCAAAGAAACTATCATCTATGCCAATTTGAGATAGGCCAAGGGTTTCTGCAAATAAACTACATAACATGTCTTCTTGTGGTGTTCTAGGTGTCCGCTCAGAACTAACTAAAGACATATTTGGTATTGGTAATGCTTTGCGATCGATTTTGCCGTTTGGTGTAAGTGGAAGTTCTGGCAAAACGACAACAGCAGAAGGCACCATGTAATCAGGAAGTAATGAAGCCACAAACTGCCTGAGCTCTGAAGGGTGCAGAGACGAGCCGTCTGTCAGCACAACATATGCACAAAGCAGCTGTTGTCCAGGTTGATCCTCACGAACGATAACAGATGTATGCTTAATGGCTTGGTGCTGCATCATCACGGTTTCGATTTCACCTAGTTCAATACGGAAGCCGCGGATTTTAATTTGATGATCGGCACGGCTGATATAATCAATCGAACCATCTTCACGCCATCTGGCTAAATCACCAGTACGATACATTCTCGTGCCGCTTGTGCCGAATGGATCAGCGACAAAACGTTCAGCCGTTAAATCATATCGTCCAAGATATCCTCTGGATACTCCTTCACCAGCAATATAAAGTTCACCGATTGACCCTGCTGGGACTGGGTTTAGTCCTTCATCTAAAATATAAACGCTCGTATTCCAAATGGGTTTACCAATTGCCGGCCCGCTATTCTCTCGATGTGCTGTGACATTTTCCATCGTAGACCAGATCGTCGTTTCTGTAGGTCCGTACAAATTGGTAATGTCGCATTGAAGAGATTGCAAGGTATGCAAAAGGGAGGCAGGGAGTGCTTCTCCTCCAACAAGAACTCGCATACCTGTAATCACGTCAGGATATTCATCTGCCAATGCATGCCACAACGTTGGTGTTGCCTGCATGATGGTGACATGATGAGAACGAATCATGTCAGAAAGCTTTGCTGGTTCTTGTATGGTTTCTTTTTTTGCCAATAAAATAGCAGCCCCATGTAATAGCGGTAGGAACATTTCCAACCCGGAAATATCAAAGGCAATGGTCGTTACGGCTAATAGTTGGTCTTCTTGATCTAATAAAAATGAATCTTGCATGGACAATATAAAGTTGATTACATTTCGCTTTGTTACAACAACACCCTTTGGTTTGCCTGTCGATCCTGATGTGTAGAGGATGTAGGCCGGGTGATGTGGAGAGCCCTCGCTCCATGTCGGATTGAGATTTGGACTGCCTGCTATCTCCTGATGAACAGTTGAATTGTCAAGTTGAACGATGTGCGGATGGTCCAAACCGTCTGCTGTCTCTTTGACTGTGAGCAAGCATGCCGGTTTGGCATCTTCTAGCATATAGGCGACTCGATCGTTAGGGTAATCAGGGTCTAATGGCAGATATGCAGCTCCCGTTTTGACGACGGCTAATAGACTTACGACCATATCGATGGATCGAGGCAGAGCAATGGCGACAAATTGTTCTGGCCCAATGCCGTGTTTTTTCAAATAATGAGCTAATTGATTTGCCCGCTGATTTAGCTCTTCGTAAGTCAAAGTGATTCCTTCAAACTGTAGTGCTTTTGCTTGTGGCGTTTTGCTCACCTGTTTTTCAAACAGTTCCCGTAAAGATTCCTTTGGTAATTCTCGTTTTGTATCATTCCAGTGCTTGAGAATGGTCTCTTTCTCTTCAGACAAAAGAAGGTTGAATTGACTGATCGTTTGATCTTGCTCTAGTCCGGTTATTTCCTCCAGCAATTGAAGAAAACGCTGCTGATGAGCGTCAACTGCTTGCTCTTTATAAACGGCAGGGTTTGCATCAAAGTCGATTTGAAATCCGTTCCCATCCGCGCGATCGTATATGTTGATCGATATATCATCCACGGGTCCTGCTGAAAGATTATGTGCTTGACCCATGCTCTGATCGAACATGAGATCATAATCAAATGGCATGATATTGATCTGCGGGCCAAATAATCGCTGATTTCTTCCGATAAGTTTAAAGTCTCTCCGCATGTCCTCGTGACGATATCGTTGATGAGGACGAATGGCTTTTAGCTCATCAGATACTTGGCGAACAAGTGCTGAGAGCGTCATTTCTGGTTTACATGTTAAACGAAGCGGTACTAGGTTCATGACCATTCCGGGAGTTTGTAAGGCGCACGATCCAAGGCGCATCATCACAGGTAATCCTAAAACAATATCATGTGCACCAGTCATACGGTGCATATAGAGTGCGGATGCCGCAAGAATCATTTCATGCCACGTACCACCGAAGGCTAGAGCATTTTTTTTCATTTTGCTTACCTTTGCAGCATCGTAGCTAGCTGTTTTTCGGATAAAATGATCCGACGTTCTTGGGGCAAGCTCAGCAAGGCTGACAATTTCAGGTTGATCAGCAAAGCGATTTTTCCAAAACGCTCGATCATCTTCATATCGATTGGACTGTTGATAAGTGATCTCCTCTTGAACTACGTCATGTAAGACTCCAAATGTTTGAGGAGGCACAGGTGTCCCTTTCGATAGAGCGGAATAGACCTCAGCAACACGACGTGCAATGAGCGAAAAGGCGAATCCATCAATGGCAATGTGATGAATGCGCTGATACCAAATAAATCGATCGTCAGCAAGTTGAAAAAGTACTTCACGGAATAATACATCTTTCTCTAAAGAGACTGGCGTTGAAAGATCTGCCTTCATCCATGCTTTAGCCGCATCAAGCGGCTGTTTTTCATTTTGTAAATTGATAAATTGAAATGGAATCTCTTTCTTAGATGTCAACCATTGCTTTGGACCGTCAGTATCCTCAACGAAGCGCATATACAAAGAATCTGCTTCTAAGACAGTTTTTCTAATGGCTGCTTCAAAGTGTATGGGGTCAATAGGACCTTTAATATCTATATACTCAGCTGTATTGAAAATAGGATTAGATGGATCAAGCTGCTGCGCATACCAAATGCCTGATTGGGCACCGGTTAGTGGAAATGAATCGACTGACTGGATCGACAAGGGTCTATACCTCCTTTACAAGTAATCGATATTTGGAATAGATGGTTGTTTGTCTGGGAAAAGAAGAGTCCGCCAATGAGCGAGTGTTGGATTTGCTGCAAGCTCAACGAAATTGACTGTTGCTCCTTGTTGTCTCCACTTTTCTGCTAGGCTCATCATTCTAATAGAATCAAGTCCAAGGTAGACGAGATTCTCGTCAAGCGGTATTTCATTCGGCTCCATTTGGAGATACTCAGCTACTTGCTGAAGAATGGCCTCAAAGGATAGGTCATCATTTTCTGCTTCCTGTCCTGTTAAACGACCAATGATTTGATTTGTTGTTGTGGTGACCGCACAGCGTTCAGCTGCATAGGTCATCGCCATTTTGTGATGCTTAAGTGAAAAGTCAGCGACGGCATCGGCGACAAAAAAGGTTTCAATATCGAGCATAAATGCTTCTGCGGCTGTCAGCATACAGCCAATATGTGCATATACGCCAGTAATGATCAGTTGATCACGTCCGCCTTCTTGAAGAATTTCCAAAAAATTAGATTTCTTGAATGCACTATAACGCCATTTTGTCAGCATTGTATCTTCCTCAGATGGAGCAAGCTGATCAATGATTTTTGTCAATGCTTCATCATCACCAAGTCCAGGTCCCCAAAAATCTGTTAATAGGGCACGATCCTTCGGGTCTTGGTCACCAGGCTGTGCTGTATAGACGACTGGAATGCCAAGTTCATTGCATGTATCACGTAATTGTTCAATATGCTGAACTAATTCTGTAATCGGTGATGTATCTTGTTGAAATGCATTTAAAAAATATTGCTGCATGTCATGTATCAGCAGAACAGCACGTTTCGGATCTGGTATCCAGTTCACTTTATTTTCTGGTAAATCTTGTGTGCCTGGCATTGGATACGCAGGAATAGTAGGGATTGCCATGGTTTTCACTCCTCATTTTTATACGTTGGCAGTATGGGTTGCAGCTAATTCTCTTAATGCTTTTTTACTGACTTTGCCTACACCTGTTTGTGGGAACGCATCGATCCATTCAATGCGGTCAGGAATTTTATAGGCTGCGAGCCCGCGTTCTCTTAGAAATGATTTTAAGACGTGCGGTGCTGGTTTGTTGTTTCCTTTCGCGATAACAAAGGCACATGAGCGTTCGCCAAGAAATGGATCCGGCATGGATACCATGGCGGCATCATGAATGTCAGCATGCGCAAGTAAATGGTTTTCAACTTCTTCAGCGGCAACCTTTTCACCGCCACGATTGATTTGATCCTTGTCTCTGCCTTCTACAACAACATTTCCTTCTTTGGTTAATCGCACGATGTCACCTGTTCTGTAAAAGCCATCGGGTGTAAATGCTTTTTTGTTTTGTTCATCGGCTTTATAGTAGCCGCGAATCGTATAAGGTCCTCTTGTTAAAAGATGTCCAGCCACTTCATGCGAGACGGGCTTGTCCTCATCATCAACCACTAGTACCTCATCATATTCAGACATCGGGCGTCCTTGTGTATGAATAATGACATGTTCAGGATCATCTAATCTGGTATAGTTGACCAGACCTTCTGCCATGCCAAAAACTTGCTGTAACTTACATCCAAGGGCAGGCATCACTCGTTTTGCTGCCTCAGCACTGAATTTAGCACCGCCGACTTGTAAGACTTCAAGACTCGATAAGTCATCTGATCGATGAGGAGCGGCCTCTAGCCAAATCAATGCGATAGGTGGAACGACAGCGGTAATGGTCGCCCGTTCTTTTTCAATGAGTGGAAAGATTACATCAGGGCTTGATCCAGGTGCAAGAACGACTCTTCCGCCTGCGTATAACGTCCCAAGGACTCCAGGCGAGCTTAATGGATAGTTGTGCGCAACTGGAAGTGCAGCTAGATACACACTTTCTTGCGTGAGCTCGCACACCTCATTGCTTTTCCAAAGACTATAAATATAGTCATCATGCGTGCGAGGGATCAGCTTAGAAAGGCCTGTGCTGCCTCCAGATAACTGAAGAAATGCAATATCGCTTGCCTCTACATGAATGTGCGGATCAAGTGCTGGGTCCTTGCGCAGATCATCTAAGCCAAGGAATTCCTCAGCTTCCCCTGCAACAATGACATGAGGTAATGAGGGAAGCTTTTCTTTCACTTGACGTGCGAGTGTTCGATAATCAAAGCCGCCATCGATATCCGGTATGACATATGCGTCTGCTTCGGCAAACTCAATAAAATAAGTGATTTCACTGCTTCTATGAGACGGCAGAGAGAAGACGGGTAAAGCACCGATTCGAAATAAAGCGAAAATGACCTCAAAAAAAGCAGGAATGTTCGGAAGCTGCACGACAACTCGACTTCCTTTTTGAATGCCAAGCTGATGAAAACCGGCAGCAAGACTGCTGACGCGCTCATCGAGTTCTTGGTAGCTCATGTGCGTATCAGCGTATGTAATCGCTGTTTTATTTCCTAACGATGCGGCACGTGCACGAAGCATACCGCCAAAGGTTTCCCCACGCCAACAGCCGTTTTCACGGTAGCGTTTTGCAAATTCTTCTGGCCATGTAGGTGGTTGAACAAACATGTTTTTGTCATCTCCTAAGAATTTTTATAGCTGATGGATGCCCATCGCATGAAGCATTGTGTTGAATTTTGCAGATGTTTCAGCTAGCTCTTCTTCTGCCTTTGACCCTTTGACCACTCCTGCACCAGCAAAAAGGCGAAGGGAGTGACCCTCAGCTTCTGCACAACGAATGGTGACAATCCAATCACCATCACCATTTTCATCTGCCCAGCCGATCATTCCTGTGAAAAATCCTCGATCGAAGGGTTCGATTGCTTGGATGGCTTCACGTGCATCTGCTGTAGGTGTTCCGCATACTGCAGGTGTTGGATGAAGGCTCAGCGCTATATCAATTGAGGACACATTTGGATCTGCTAATTCACCTTTTACGACAGTAGATAAATGCCACATCGTTTCTGTTTGTATGACGGAGGGTGATGCAGGCACATCTAGTGTATGACAGTAAGGAGCAAGCGCTTTAGTGACAGCTTCGACAACCACTGCATGCTCGTGTAAATCCTTCGCTGAAGTAAGGAGTTCATCGTGACGGCGCTTGTCTTCTACTGGATCTGAACTGCGGGGCCGAGAACCAGCGAGTGGATTGGAAATCACAGATGAACCAGTTTTTGAAAGAAGCAGCTCAGGACTTGCCCCAAGAAGTGTTCGCTTTTCGGAAGATGCCGGGTCAGCTACATTTGTAGCAAACGTATAGCCAGTCGTATTATGGCGAGCCAGTCGTTCGAGTATTGCTTTCGTATGAATTTCTTGATTTGATTTGAGATGGAGGGATCGAGAGAGTACGATTTTGCTAAGCTCTCCGCTCTCAATTTTAGCTAACCCTTCGTTCACACCTTCCATGTAGACATCTGGAGCAGGGACAGGTGTCACCTCATAAGATGGAGATGCAGCTTCTGGTTCCTCATCAGCTTGTTGAAATTCGAGTGGATCACTAAACTGTACATGGACTGGCACATTTAAACGAACGGGCTGCACTGGATCAAACGGGACAGCACCAGCAACAATCGGTGCTTGAATACCAGCTTGTTTGGCAGCGTCAAATACGTGCGCTACCTTTGTGGATAGTTCATTTAGTTGATTGGTTTCAATATGCTTGAATATCCCTTCGGCAAGTATCGTGCGTTTAGGAGAAGCAAGGAAAAAAGCGCCTGGCTGATAGTCTTGAAGCAACTGTACTTTTTCTTTTGACGACAATAATGAATGTTTCATGAAAAGGCCTCCTTTTGAATGAAATGCTAGATTCCGAGTGTTGCGCCACCATCAATCGTGAGATTCTGCATCGTAATATGACTGGATTGCTCAGATGCAAAGAAAATGACTGCATCAGCGATGTTTTGAGGATCAGCGATTTTTTGTAAAGGAATACCGGTTTTATACGTCTCTAATGAGCCTTTAATCACCTGAGCTTCTCCTTGTTCATCAGCCCATAAAGCCCATTGCATAGGTGTTGCGGTAGAGCCGGGAGAGACGACGTTGCACCTGATCCCGTAGGCTGCCAGCTCTAAACCAAGCGTTTTTGTAAAGGAAGTAGCTGCTGCTTTCGAGGCGGCATAGGCAGCCATATTCACTCTAGGGATGGCACCTGCGTTAGAGCTGACGGTCACAATGACCCCTTCTGATCTTTTCACCATGTATTTGGAGACAGCTTGAGATACGTAAAAGACACCGTGTGTGTTGACTGCGAAAGTTTGTTGCCAGTCATCTGCACTAAGCTGGTCAATGGAACTGATTCGAAGAATGCCTGCTACATTGACCAGTAAATAAATGGGTCCAAGCTGCTTTTCAATTTGATCAACAATGTGCTGAACAGAAGCTTGATCGGTGATGTCCCCTGGATAGGCAAAGGCACGTATGCCATCATCATTCATTTGCCTGACGGTGCTTTGCAGCTGATCTTCATTTGCGTCAACTGCTGCAATAATCGCACCTTCCTCGGCTAGTCTTTTTGCGACTGCTTGTCCAATACCTTGTCCTGCGCCTGTGATCAGGGCAATTTTTTGAGATAGACCACTATGTTTCATGTGTTCACTGCCTTTCCTTCATGTCTGTGGTTGTGAAAGGATCATCATGATAGAGTGCAAAACGAAAAGCGTAATTCATCAGCACTGGTAAAACGGACGTATGTCCTTCTTCAGGGAACTCGTGATAGGCCGTATGCAAGCCATATGAAGATAAAGGCAGCATCCGATTTACTAGTGCACGTGCATGATCATTCATTTGACATGGATGATGTTTTTCTAACTCACCTACACCTACAAGCAGCCTGACATCCGTAGGCACCTGACGTATATGGCTAGTGAATTGGTATTCTTTTTCTAGAAATAATTTTTTGTTCCAGTGGATAGAAGGACTGCCTGCAATATATGTCTGAAAAGCATCAGGGTGCTCAAATAGTGTGTTTAATACAAAAAGACCACCAAGAGAATGCCCAAACAGTGTTTGACGACTCTGGTTGATCGGAAAGCGCTGCTCGATATAAGGCTTTACAATCTTTTCTAAAAAAGAAAAGAACGCAGAGGCGCCGCCATATGTATGGTTGGAGAAGTCCTTTCTTTTGCCACCAATCGAAGCATCAGGGCCGGTTAGAGTGAGATCATAATGCCTGAGCGGATGATAGGGTGCTTCTGTCTGATAGCCAATTCCAACAATGATGGCAGGTACGACACCTGTTTTTTCAGGTCTTCTCGACTGTAAACGAAGTGCTTCGACCATTGTGCCAAAAAGTGAATTCCCATCAAGCACGTACATGACTGGAAAACCAGCCGCTGGAGGAGTAGTATTCGGTTTAAATATAAAAAGTCTGTATGGGTGTGCTGCGATATCCAGTTGCTCCGTCCCCGGTATAAAAAAAGGCCGGCTTTCTCCGAAAAGTGAATCCTCAGTACCCATTCCTTCAGGGCGTTTGGACATGTGTAAAAATCCCCTTCCTCAAAATGACTCTCATACGATGATAAAAGCAGGCTTGCGGATATAGGATGAGTGTAGTAGTAGAATTCAAATGAAAATGATTCTCAATTATCACGCAAGCAAATCAAATGATAATGGTTATCAATTATGAAGTCAAATGTTCATTAAGTCGTGTAGTTGATCATTTAATCTAAATATTATGAAAATAAAGGACTAAATAACTACCAAATGAATGGAAATAGGGAATGCCGGACTGAGTTATTTAAAAAGATGAGAAATACCAAAAGACCTTGACCGTCTCGGGATATTTACCATTTTCTTCTGTTTGATTCAGGAATATATATAGGTTTTTCTTCTTGAAATCATTTTGCGGAAAAATAAGTCTATAGACCTTCTTGTATTTTTAGGAAAAAAGAGGAGAATTTTTCGAAAAGCTGGTGATCATATCTCACAACTTATTCAATATTATACGTAAATTCATATACAATTTTCTAAGGAAGACAAGATCGAAGGGAATGTAGGCAGAATGAAAACTTCATTAGGAAAGCTGAGGCAAAAACTGCATGAAAATCAGCTCAAACTGACAAAAACGTTTACAGTGGAAGAATATCATGAAATGAAACAGTCATTACATGAAATACGGATGTCATTTGCGGCCTATGAACAATGGGATTTATACCAGCGGGCCACCGATATGATCACCGTACTCCTCTTTCAACACGCCCTCAAGCAAAAACCCCAATAATTTCTTATGGAAGGACGGTGCTGTTTTAAGAGTGGCAAAAGATCATATAGCATCAAAAATGCGGTAATTAAAAAAGTAAGGGATGTCCCCTTACTTTTTTTCTGCAAACACCATTCAATTAGAATCCATCTGTGACATCATATTCGTAACGAATATCGGCTTTGACATTGCTCATAGTAGATCTCGCTGTAGCCTTTGCGTTGTACTTAAAGCTCCATTTTTGCGCGACTTTTAATTGATCATCCAGAGAAATACGGTAAGAACCACTTGTTGCAGATGAAAAAAGTGATTGGTTCCAAATCTTGTTTTCATCAGCCATCAGTTTGTGTGTGACATTTCCTTGGTTTGGTGTTTGGGTACTAGTTGTCGTAATTGATTTTACGATAGCATTGTTAGGAATAGAAGAATTGGTCGTTAAATCCATTGTAATGACAGAAGAATCAACACCTGCTAGATTCAAAGAAGAATTCCCCAAGTTAGTAGCAGTCCCCGTAAAATTGAATGTCCCATTCCCAGATTTAATACGATCTTGAATGGAAACAGTAAAGTACATATTCCCTGTATATGTACCATGGGTCACTTTCACAAAATAAGTTTCTGAAGTTGAAGTAACGTCACCAGTATTTGCAAAAATAAAGGGCGTTATTGAATCAGGATTAATGACTCTTGATCCTGGCTTAGAACTCTTTGAATTATACACTTCGATTTTCATCCCCGTATATTGCTTATCATATGAACTTCTCACATAAACCCTTTCACCCTTATTGATCGTGAACTGATAATACGCTTCATTTTCCCCTTCAGGTAAGATTGTTGTATCTGGACGACTGTTTTTCCAATATCCCATTAAACTTGCTGTGTTAGGACTGTTATTCCCTGTAATAGCCGCTTCTGCTGAATGAGGTGCAAAAAAACTAGTAACAAACACTAATAATAATGCAGGTAATAAAAAACGTTTGAAGATAGTATTTGTCATATTTTAACCCTACTTATAATAATTACTACATTTGATCAAAACTAACAAATTTTAACTGAATTGCCGATATATTTAATAATCACTAATTTTTTAAAAAAGGAGAATCAAAATGAATATTAATACGTCATATACGATACCTTCAAACAATCAGAACCGAATAGACGATAAAGGTCAATCAGCTATTAAAAGTACAAATGAGGTGATGACCGAATCTGATAGACGGATGAAAATATTGGATGAAAAATACGAAAAAATAAATGAACAAAATAAACGTTTCAAAAATCCTCAAAGTCATATACACGATAAGTATCGAAATCCACGCTCTCCTTATTTCAGGAGTGATCTAACTAAAGTAGAAAGAGAAGCTGCTTATACGATGGAGATTGGCTGGGCTAATTCTGGAAAAGGAGGTCAATATGACTTTAATGACGCCATCTTCCGTAATGAAAAACGGTACGATCCTACACAAGAAAGTGTAGAAAAGAAAATACTCAATCGTCAAAAGGTCAACGAACAATTACAAGATTTATTCTCTAAAAACGGTATAACCATTCCTAAAAACACAAATTTAACTTTTACCATTGATCCAAATAATTTCAAATTAGTGGTGAGTGGATCAACAGACGAATCGCTGATGAAACAAATAGAAGACCTATTAAATACAACCAACAATACAAGAGAATTATTTTTCCATATTACGGAAAGTAGAAATGATGATTCTACTCAATTCACACCGGATTCACTAGCAAAGTTCCATCTTGTCAATCAAATCAAAACGGTGACAGGCTACAATTTAAAGGATTTAAGCATTGTAAATGGTCAATTTGTAACGGATAACGGAGCGAATATTTTTGATCTATACAAAGAAGAACTCCTGAAAAATCCATACACAGCAGAAAATGCGCGCATTGCCGCTTCACATTACGGAGCACAGCTATTTGATCTAGCAAAAAACGGGTTTGATTCTATTCCAGATTTGGTGTTATCTATTGGTTACCAAAACGGCTCCTTATATGACATTGGACAAAAGGTGAATTACGGAGTATCAAAGTGAAGATAAATACATCTAACACGACAGCTGTTCTAAATAAGCAGAACCTTCCGGACTTCAATAGCCATTCAGCTATTAAAAGTACAAATGAGGTGATGACCGAATCTGATAGACGAATGAAAATATTAGATGAAAAATACGAAAAAATTAATGAACAAAATAAACGATTCCAAGACCCTCATGGTCATATATTTGATAAGTATCGAAATCCACATTCCCCTTATTATAGAAATGATTTAACCAAACCGGAAAGAGAGGCGGCTTACTCTATTGAAATTGGATGGGCTAATAGTGGAACAGGAGGGCATTATAATTCTAATGATGCCGCCTTCCGTAATGAAAAACGGTACGATCCTACACAAGAAAGTGTAGAAAAGAAAATACTCAATCGTCAAAAGGTCAACGAACAGTTACAAGATTTATTCTCTAAAAACGGTATAACCATTCCTAAAAACACAAATCTCACTTTTACCATTGACCCGAACAATTTTAAATTAGTGGTAAGTGGTTCAAAAGACGAATCGTTGATGAAGCAAATAGAAGACCTATTAAATACAACCAACAATACAAGAGAACTATTTTTCCATATTATGAAAAGCAGAAATGATGATTCTACTCAATTCACACCGGATTCTCTGGCAAAGTTCCATCTTGTCAACCAAATCAAAACGGTGACAGGCTACAATTTAAAAGATTTAAGCATTGTAAACGGTCAATTTGTAACGGATAACGGAGCGAATATTTTTGATCTATACAAAGAAGAACTCCTGAAAAATCCATACACAGCAGAAAATGCACGCATTGCCGCTTCACATTACGGAGCACAGCTATTTGATCTAGCGAAAAACGGGTTTGATTCTATTCCAGATTTGGTGTTATCTATTGGTTACCAAAATGGCTCTTTATATGACATTGGACAAAAGGTGAATTACGGAGTATCAAAGTGAAGATAAATACATCTAACACGACAGCCGTTCTAAATAAGCAGAACACTCCGGACTTCAATAGCCATTCAGCTATTAAAAGTACAAATGAGGTGATGACCGAAGCTGATAAACGAATGAAAATACTAGATGAAAAATATCAAAAAATAAATGAACAAAATAAACGATTCAAAGATCCTCAAGATCATATATATAATAAGTATAGAAACCCTTATTCTTCTTATTTCAGAAGTGATTTAACAAAACCGGAAAGAGAAGCTGCTTACATTATGGAAATGAGTTGGGCAAGGAATAATAAAGGAGGTCAATATGACTTTAATGACGCCATCTTCCGTAATGAAAAACGGTACGATCCTACACAAGAAAGTGTAGAAAAGAAAATACTCAATCGTCAAAAGGTCAACGAACAGTTACAAGATTTATTCTCTAAAAACGGTATAACCATTCCTAAAAACACAAATCTCACTTTTACCATTGACCCGAACAATTTTAAATTAGTGGTAAGTGGTTCAAAAGACGAATCGTTGATGAAGCAAATAGAAGACCTATTAAATACAACCAACAATACAAGAGAACTATTTTTCCATATTATGAAAAGCAGAAATGATGATTCTACTCAATTCACACCGGATTCTCTGGCAAAGTTCCATCTTGTCAACCAAATCAAAACGGTGACAGGCTACAATTTAAAGGATTTAAGCATTGTAAATGGTCAATTTGTAACGGATAACGGAGCGAATATTTTTGATCTATACAAAGAAGAACTCCTGAAAAATCCATACACAGCAGAAAATGCGCGCATTGCCGCTTCACATTACGGAGCACAGCTATTTGATCTAGCGAAAAACGGGTTTGATTCCATTCCAGATTTGGTGCTATCTATTGGATATCAAAATGGCTCTTTACAAGACATTGGACAAAAATAGAATTATGGGATTAAGAGAACAATAGATTAATAAAACGTGGACGACAACAGGTACAAAACCAGATACCGTTAATAAAGGACTCTATAACAATTTATGTTACAGAGTCTTTTCTATTGAAGTGCGCTGTTTCGCTGTTCAACGAAACATCCTCATGGTAATTTTGACTATAGTCGATGTTTTTCACTTTTTTATTGATGAAAATGTTAAAATGATGAGTAGCGTATTTTTTTATGAAAGGACGGTGCTTGGCATGACGGAACTTCTCGATGACCGGCTGCCGCCGCAAAATATAGAAGCCGAGCAGGCCGTATTAGGTGCTGTTTTTTTAGAACCATCTGCGCTAACGCTCGCTTCTGAGGTATTAATTCCAGAGGATTTCTATAGAATGTCGCATCAAAAGATTTACAATGCGATGCTTATACTTGGCGATAGAGGAGAACCGGTCGATCTTGTCACGGTGACATCTGAGCTTGCCAATACAGATTTACTAGAAGAGGTAGGCGGGATTTCGTATTTAACCGATATTGCGAACTCGGTCCCAACTGCCGCAAACATTGAATACTATGCAAAAATTGTAGAAGAGAAATCCATTTTAAGACGTCTGATCCGTACGGCGACAACCATTGCACAGGATGGGTACACGCGTGAGGATGAAGTAGAAGACCTGTTGAGTGATGCTGAAAAGACCATTATGGAAGTGGCGCAGCGTAAAAACTCAGGAGCCTTTCAAAACATTAAGGACGTTCTTGTTCAAACATACGATAATATTGAACAGCTTCATAACCGCAAAGGCGATATCACAGGGATTCCAACGGGTTTCTCTGAGCTTGACCGGATGACAGCTGGATTCCAGCGAAATGATTTAATCATTGTAGCGGCTCGTCCATCAGTAGGGAAAACCGCCTTCGCATTGAACATTGCCCAAAATGTCGCGACCAAAACGGACGAAAGTGTCGCCATCTTTAGTTTAGAGATGGGTGCGGAGCAGCTCGTTATGCGTATGCTGTGTGCAGAGGGGAATATCAATGCACAGAACCTAAGAACCGGTAATCTGACAGAAGAGGACTGGGGCAAGCTGACAATGGCGATGGGCTCGCTGTCAAACAGCGGGATTTTCATTGATGATACACCTGGAATCAGAGTAAGTGAAATTCGCTCGAAATGCCGCCGCTTGAAGCAAGAAAATGGTCTTGGTATGATTCTGATTGACTACTTGCAGCTCATTCAAGGAAGCGGACGATCAAGCGATAACCGTCAGCAAGAGGTTTCTGAAATCTCAAGGGCCTTAAAATCGCTGGCGAGAGAGCTTGAAGTTCCCGTTATTGCTTTGTCTCAGCTTTCCCGTGGGGTAGAGCAGCGTCAGGACAAACGTCCGATGATGTCTGATATTCGTGAATCAGGAAGTATTGAGCAGGATGCCGATATCGTGGCATTCCTTTATCGTGATGATTACTATGACAAAGAATCAGAGAATAAGAACATTATCGAAATCATTATTGCCAAACAGCGTAACGGTCCAGTTGGTACAGTATCACTGGCGTTCGTCAAAGAATATAACAAATTCGTCAACCTGGAAAGAAGATTTGATGATGCGGGTGTTCCGCCCGGTGCTTAAAGCCCAGCTCAAGAAGCTGGGCTTTTTTTGATTGATCTACATCGAAAGAATGATTGAAAAAACAGTCAATATGAGGAGGAGAGAGAAAAAGAGAAAGCGTATACTAAAAGGAGAAAAGGAGTGAAGACTGATGAAATTTCAACAGTTTGAAGCCGCTCAATTACGTATCGCACGCCCAACCGTCAACATGAAAGAGGTTGTTTCCTTTTATGAAGAAGGCTTAGGGCTTAAACGAATAGGCTCATTTGATCAGCATGAAGGGTACGATGGTGTGATGCTCGGGCTGCCTCACCAGCATGTTCATTTAGAAATCACCAAACATGAAGAAGAAGAAAGCCTGCCCGTCCCGCATCCAGAACAGCTGCTTGTTTTCTATATTCCGGATGAAGAGGAATTTCAGCAAATGAAAGAGAGATTGATTTCATTTGGCGGACGGCATGTCACCTCAACGAATCCATACTGGGACCGGGGAGGAGCAACCATTGAAGACCCAGATGGGTACCGGGTTGTGCTGATGAATACAGATGGAATCACCCCCGTTTAAAAAAGACTCCCATGCGCGGGAGTCTTTTCTGTTATGAATGAGGTGTCACACGCAGTTTCAGCTCTTTCAATCCATACATACTGCTGTTTGTCATTGGAACGTAAGAGAGAAGCTCCAGCTCCTTATATCGTTCCATTAAGGTCTTTATGGCAGTACATGCCTCAAGACGGGCAAGGGGTGCGCCGAGACAGAAATGGATGCCGTGTCCGAAACCAATATGAGGGTTAGGGTGGCGGTGTATATCAAATTCATGTGCGTTTGAAAATTGACGTTCATCCCTGTTGGCAGACGCAAGAAACACAATGACATTGTCTCCCTTTTTCAACATTTTTCCTCCGAGCTCTGTGTCTACTGTGACATAGCGGACGATCGTAGGAGCTGGTGCACGAAAACGGACAGCTTCCTCCACCGCACGAGGAATAAGTTCAGGAGATTGAGCGAGCGCTTCATACGTACCTGGCTGTTCTAACAAGCTAAAGATCAAATTGGAGATCAAATTGGTGGTTGTTTCATTCCCAGCTAAAAGAAGAAGATTACAGAATGGAATTAATTCATCCGCTGACAGCTTGTCTCCAATCTCCTCCGCTTGAATGAGGAGAGAAATCAAATCATCACCGAGGTTTTGACGTTTTCTTTCAATAATGTCTGCAAAAAACGCCATCATGTCAGCTTCTCCTTTGTCCCGAATTTTCTGCCATTCAGCGATATCCTCCTCATGTTCACTTTTAGGCATACTGACGAGAATATCTGACCATTCTTTAAAGGATTGTTTATGCTCTGACGGCACACCTAAAAGCTCTGCGATCACGATGACTGGGAGTGGATACGAGATATCTTGAACAAGGTCAATCTCTTGTTTTCCTTCTAATTCTGCCATGAGTTCTTCCATCAATTGTTGAATACGCGGTTCCCACGATTTCATGACTCGAGGTGAAAAGGCTTTGCTTACAATGGAGCGGATGCGAGTGTGATTGGGTGGGTCCATCATCACCATTGTTTTCATCAGGGAATGCTTCCGCCGGTCTTTAGGAGGCTGACTAGAAAAAGTATCATTATCGATTGTCACACGTTTTGCTTCTTCATAGGTGAAAACACTCCATGTTTGGCTGGCTTCATCAAAATGAACAGGTGATGTTTGACGCATGTTGGCATACCAATCGAACGGGTGATACGGATCCTGCTTATTTTTCCCTCTTATTAACGCTTTTTGCACAGCATTTGGTGTTGTTGTTTCCACGATCATCACTCCTTATGGGTTGTCAGATGATTCCTTTTTTTCATTGTGTTAGATTAAAGTTAATTCATCCACGGAAAGGATTCAACCAACAGAAAAGCGAAATCTGTTGAAGAAAATGGGAAGGGGAGAGTGGCTCGTGGCAGACTGCTATAGAGGGGATAAGCGGGCAACTGAATCAAAGCAGCAATTAAGGAAAGCATTCTTTCAGTTACTAAGAGAGAGGGAATGGGCAAAGATTTCTGTACAGGATTTGACGAAAACGGCAGGCATTCATCGTACGACTTTTTATCAGCATTATGAAGATAAGTTCGACTTAGCCCAGCAGGTCATGGATGAGATGTTCGATATCATGAAAGCCGCTATTTTTGCTCCTGTACAGAAAGAAGATGGGCAAGTCGGTCACGAAGCTTATGTGTATATTTACCGTTTCTATCAACATTTACAGGAATATGAAGAGGAGTATCAAATTCTCTTAAAAAGAGGACGAGCGCTTAATATTCATCAGACAGCCAGTGCCTTTTTTGATGAAAGCTTTACTTTGGGCCTAGAAGGAGTTGCTGGTTCAAAGTCTGATACGGCGCATGTTCCTCTCGATATGCAGAAGCAATTTGTCATTTCTGCATATGTAGGAACTGCTGAGTGGTGGCTGAGGACAGGAAGACCCTACTCACCTGACTTCATGGCAAGTTCGATGATTCAATTGCTTGAATATCATTAAGAATAGGGAATTCGTTGTTTTTTCTCAAAATCTCCATTTCCAAGCACTAAAGAAGTGATTAAAGCGCTTTTCTTTATATTTAAAGCGAACAAAATTTGATTTCGAGATATTAATGTTCGGATTTCGCGTTGACTTTTTCGTTGTGCATTGATAAAATAAATGTGTTTGAAAGAGATAACGTTTTGAAAGGTTAACGGAGGTGCACGATATGTCTTCAGTAGTCGTAGTAGGTACGCAGTGGGGTGACGAAGGGAAAGGGAAAATTACCGATTTCCTTTCAGAAAATGCAGAGGTGATTGCCCGTTATCAAGGGGGAAACAATGCAGGTCACACGATCAAATTTGATGGAGTGACTTATAAGCTACACCTCATTCCATCCGGTATTTTTTATAAAGAGAAAACTTGTGTCATCGGTAATGGAATGGTGGTTGATCCTAAAGCGTTGGTCACTGAGCTTGCGTATCTTCACGAACGGAATGTGAGTACAGATAACCTCAGAATCAGCAATAGAGCCCATGTTATTCTGCCTTATCATTTAAAATTGGACGAGGTAGAAGAGGAGCGGAAAGGGGCTAACAAGATCGGCACGACGAAAAAAGGAATCGGACCAGCTTATATGGACAAAGCAGCTCGCGTCGGTATCCGTGTCGCAGATCTATTAGATCGTGAAGTATTTGAAGAGAAGCTTGCACGTAATCTAGAAGAGAAAAATCGTCTTTTAGAGAGAATGTACGACACAGAAGGCTTCAAGATTGAAGATATTTTAGACGAGTATTATGAATATGGCCAGCAAGTGAAAAAATATGTCGTAGACACATCTGTTGTTCTGAATGATGCACTAGATGAAGGCCGCCGCGTGCTATTTGAAGGAGCACAAGGGGTCATGCTTGATATCGATCAAGGGACATACCCATTTGTGACGTCATCTAACCCAGTAGCTGGAGGAGTGACGATTGGTTCTGGTGTAGGACCAACGAAAATTCAACATGTGGTCGGCGTGTCAAAAGCGTACACAACACGTGTTGGAGATGGCCCATTCCCGACAGAACTCCATGATGAAATTGGCGATCAAATTCGTGAGGTTGGCCGTGAATACGGTACGACAACTGGACGCCCGCGCCGTGTAGGCTGGTTTGACAGCGTTGTTGTCCGTCATGCACGCCGTGTGAGCGGAATTACAGATTTATCTCTTAACTCAATTGATGTACTAACAGGGATTGAAAAGTTGAAAATCTGTGTTGCTTATAAATTGAACGGAGAAATCACAGAGGAATTCCCAGCAAGCCTAAACGAATTAGCGAAATGTGAGCCTGTCTACGAAGAAATGCCTGGATGGACAGAGGATATTACAGGTGTGAAGAACTTAAGTGAACTGCCTGCAAATGCTCGCCATTATTTAGAGCGTATTTCACAATTAACAGGTATTCCACTTTCTATTTTCTCAGTCGGACCAGATCGTTCACAAACGAACGTTGTCCGCAGCGTGTACCGTCCATAAGAATAGATTGATGAGACACCAGTAAAATCTCGCATTTTACTGGTGTTTTTTTGTTTAAATATTCCTTAATTTCAGTAGAACGGACTTCCGATCATTACCAAAATATGATAACTGTATAGAGGGAAGGAGCGTTCTAGTGAAAGAAAGAATACGATTATTAGATATTTTACGAGGTTTTGCTATACTTGGCACATTGGGAACGAACGTCTGGTTTTTTGCGTATGCAGGAGATACCTTTGCGACAGATCAGATTGCGGATGAATATGAAAATGGCAGTTTTCTCGAAAGCCTTGTCTCCATGTTCGTATATGGAAAAATGCTCTCGCTGCTCACGATCATGTTTGGTGTTGGATTGGAGCTGAAATACCAGCAGGCAAAAAGGAAAAACACGCCTTGGCCGGGCACTTATTTATGGATTCTTTTATTTTTATTCATCGAAGGCTTTGTCCATTTTGCGCTCGTGATGGAATATGATGTGCTCATGAGTTATGCCGTTACTGGGCTGCTTGTGGCTTACATTGTACGGGGAGGCAGCAGGCGTATCAAGAAGGGCATGATGTTCTCAGGTGTGATTCATCTACTCGTTATGTCGTGTTTGATGGTGTACTCCCCCTCTGAAATGGAGTCAGCGGCCGATGATCAAGGCGGTGAACCGGCATTAGAAGAGCAGCTGCCAGAGACATGGATCTCGCAGGTTCAAGAACGGTTACAATACTTTTTCATGTACCGAGAAGAAGCGATCTTTATCATTCCAATGAACACATTTCTATTTTTATTAGGTGTGCGGATGATGAGAGCCGGTGTATTTTATGCAAATGAACGCGGACAATCTCTCCGGAAAATATTGTTCCGAATTGGACTGTGGGTTGGTCTGCCGCTGAATGCACTAGTCTTCGTTCCGAACGATCTAGTGGAATTTGTGGTGCGCTACATCTTTTCACCATTCCTCTCTATTTTCTATATAGCTGTCATTGCGAAGCTCCTCGCACGCACGGAGTCATGGTTCATGTGGAATTGGTTTGAATATGTAGGGAAAATGGCGCTTAGCTGCTACATCCTGCAAAATGTCATCTGCTCCATTCTTTTTTATAGCTGGGGATTGGGTCTTGGCGGTCAAATCAATGCGCCCCTTATTGTATTGGCATGGCTATTGATTTCACTTCTGCAAATCGCGATTTCAGCAGTTTGCCTAAAGGTTTGGAGAATTGGACCATTGGAATATATCCGTTCACGGGCACTTCGCAGGGTGACGATGAAAAAAGCATCATAAAGGGGATAGACACAATGTTTTTTAAAAAAATGACGAAAAGAGAACAAGCGAATGCACATAAAGCGGTTGTGCCGGCATTTGTCTTTTATCTTCTGGCATTAGGAGGGCATGCGTTGTACGCGTATTTCCAAGGTGACAGGCCACCGGTTACTTTTGTCATTTTAATGGCGGGACTCCTTGTTTTTTTCTCCGCTGACTGGCTATTTAACAAAAAACATTCATAAAAAAAGCCCTCATCACGAGGGCTTTTTCCTTACTTCAGGCTTTTATATTGGCCTTTTAAGTTTTTGCGGATGTATTGAATGATTTTGCGTAATTCGTTGGCATGCGGTCTGCCAAACGGACTTGTTTGTCTTTGCTGATAGAGCACTTGCCCTTTTTCATTTAATAAGAAATAGGCGGGTTCACCGTGCACCCCGTGGTCTTCATATGGGGCATCTTCCCCGTGATAGTGGACTTCATATGCTTTTAATGACGTGAGGTCATGGTCATACATGATCGGGAAGGACAGTCCCTCTTTATCCGCAAATGCCTTCAAGTCATCAGGGTTATCGGTTGAAATCGCCATCAAGTGAATATCCTTGTCCTGAAAATATGACTGCTGCTGTTCGAGCTCTTTTAATTCTTCTACACATACCGGACACCAAGATCCTCTAAAGAAAACGATCAGGTGCCAGCTTTGATGCTCCTCTAAATGTTTGTCGAAATCAATGTGATCGCCCTGTATTGTTGGAAGTGAAAAGTTGGGCATTTTATCTCCTAATTTGAATGAACTCATACTGCTTCCTCCTTTTTCAATGACAATGTCACTTGTTTCATGTATAGCCATTTTTGAGCGGCCTGAAACGTGTCTATGTGCTTGAATAGGCAGAGATCATCCGAAAAGACGTGTAAAATGAAGGCGGTTGCAGAAGTGGAGGCTTTGAAAGCAGATTTGACATCCGACACTTTTTTTAAAAAAATGTCGAAAAACGTATTGCCATATGTAATTATTCTATGATATTATAAATCTCGTTGTTGCAAAGGTCTCTGAAACTTGTTAGGATGCGATGTTCCAGCTTTTTTAAAGCGATTGGTTTGACGCAATACAACTTCTTCAGATTTACTTTTCACAAACCGAGAGCCATTAGCTCAGTTGGTAGAGCATCTGACTTTTAATCAGAGGGTCGAAGGTTCGAGTCCTTCATGGCTCACCATGTATTGGCCCGTTGGTCAAGCGGTTAAGACACCGCCCTTTCACGGCGGTAACACGGGTTCGAATCCCGTACGGGTCATTGATTTACTTTAGCGTTAAGCTAATTTTTTCCTCACTTGCTTGAAGGAGCACCACGATTGCTTTTTCGGGCAAGTTACTGAGGTCCGGTAGTTCAGTTGGTTAGAATGCCTGCCTGTCACGCAGGAGGTCGCGGGTTCGAGTCCCGTCCGGACCGCCATTTATACATATTCATCTTTTTGATGATGGCTCGGTAGCTCAGTTGGTAGAGCAACGGACTGAAAATCCGTGTGTCGGCGGTTCGATTCCGTCCCGAGCCACTTCCAAACGCATCTGCAATCGCAGGTGCGTTTTTATTATGAAAAGAAGGCATAAAAAGGGAGAAGCCGGACCTAGGTAGGGCCCGGCTCCATAAGAAGAAGACGTTACATCTATATAGACGGCTGATGATTGGAAAAGTTTCAATAAAAAAGGAAAAAGTCATCAATTTTTTTGACTGGCGTCTTTCTATCCAACGTTTACTAGAAAAGAAAGCCGTTATTATTTTTATCTTTGCCTCGTAAAACGTTATAATAGACAGTGAGCCTTTTTTTCGTAAACGGAAAAGGCGTAATGATACATGCAAAATGGAATGACATAGATGCTAAAAATGCAGGAGGAAATCACAATGGAAAAAAAGATTCTTGTCGTAGATGATGAAAAACCGATTGCTGATATATTGGAATTTAATTTAAGGAAAGAGGGCTATGAGGTTCATTGTGCATATGATGGAAACGAAGCCCTTGAAATGGTAGAAGAAATTAAGCCGGACATTATTCTGCTCGACATTATGCTGCCGAATAAAGATGGTGTTGAAGTATGCCGTGAAGTGAGAAAGAAATACGACATGCCCATTATCATGCTGACAGCAAAAGACTCTGAAATTGATAAAGTCATCGGCCTTGAGCTTGGCGCAGATGATTATGTGACAAAGCCTTTCAGTACGCGTGAGCTGCTTGCCCGCGTGAAAGCGAATTTGAGAAGACAAACCGCTGCTCCACAGACGGAGGAAGAATCTGAATCAAATGATATTGAGGTTGGATCACTCGTCATTTATCCAGATGCGTATGTGGTGTCTAAGCGTGAGGAAACGATTGAATTGACGCACCGTGAGTTCGAACTGCTTCATTACTTAGCGAAACATATCGGACAAGTCATGACACGTGAGCACTTACTGCAAACCGTATGGGGCTACGATTACTTCGGAGATGTCCGTACAGTAGACGTCACAGTCCGCCGTCTTCGTGAAAAGATTGAAGACAACCCTAGTCACCCGAGCTGGATCGTGACAAGACGAGGCGTCGGCTACTATTTAAGAAACCCAGAGCAGGACTAAGATTCTTATGAGTAAAGTAGGTTTTTTTCGCTCGATTCACTTCAAATTGACCTTGATTTACGTGCTGCTGATCATCGTCGCCATGCAGATCATTGGCGTGTACTTTGTGAAGCAGCTAGAGCAGTCCTTAATTAATTCATATGATAATTCCTTGAATCAGCGAATCTACTCGTTATCGTATTACCTAGAACAAGATTCATCGAAAAGCAAGGCAGAATTAAAAGAGGATGCTCAAAAGATATTGAACGATTTTAACAACAAAGATGAGTCTAATGAAATCTCTGAAGTCAGCTATATTGACGAAAGCAGAGAGGTCATTGCCTCTGTCAATAACGGCAGCCAAGAGATTGCCGGCAAGAAAATCACTGATCAAATCATTAGCCGTATTTTCGCGGTTGGCAAAGACTATGAGAAGAAATTCTATGACCCTGAATCAAATAAAAGGGTGCGTATTTCTGCGACAGCCGTAAAAAATGAGAACCAAGAGACCGTTGGTGTAATTTATGTTGTGTCTTCAATGGAAAGTGTGTTTAACCAAATGCGAACCATTAACACCATTTTGGCAACTGGTACACTGATTGCACTCGGGACGACTGCTCTACTTGGTATCTTCATCTTCAGAACGATCACTCATCCTATTTCAGATATGAGAAAGCAAGCGATTGAGCTTGCCAAAGGGAACTTCTCCAGGAAGGTCCGGAAGTATGGGCATGACGAGATTGGCCAGCTTGCGACAACCTTTAACCATCTGACGAGAGAGCTGGAGGAAGCTCAGCTGATGACGGAGGGTGAGCGGAAAAAGCTTTCTTCTGTTATTGCCTATATGACGGACGGCGTCATCGCAACGAATCAAAACGGTGCAATTATTCTATTAAACAGCCCTGCATTAGAGCTGTTAAATGTTTCACGTGAAACAGCACTAGAGATGCCGATTACGTCTTTACTTGGCTTAGAGGAAACTCATACATTTGAAGATTTAGTCGAAAATCAAGATTCCATGCTGATCGAAATTGAACGCGAAGACCAGCTATCTGTATTGCGTGTTAATTTCTCCGTTATTCAGAAAGAGCATGGGAAAATTGATGGCTTAATTGCGGTCATTTATGATGTCACAGAGCAGGAGAAAATTGATGCGGAACGTCGTGAATTCGTCGCGAACGTATCGCATGAGCTGCGCACACCGCTGACGACGATGCGAAGCTACCTTGAGGCGCTGGCTGAAGGTGCGATTGGTGATAAGGAGCTTGCGCCAAGATTCCTCAGTGTCACGCAAAATGAAACTGAGCGCATGATCCGGCTTGTCAATGACCTGCTGCAGCTGTCTAAGTTCGACAGCAAAGATTATCAATTCAACCGTGAGTGGACGAACTTTATCAGGTTTATCTCGCTCGTCATTGATCGTTTTGAAATGACGAAGGAGCAGCATGTCGATTTTATCCGCAACCTGCCGCAGCGTGAAGTATATGTGGAAATCGATCAAGATAAAATTACACAGGTGCTCGATAATATCATTTCTAATGCCATGAAATACTCACCAGAGGGTGGACACATCACGTTTACCGTCGATTTGGATGAGGAGAAAGGCCTTGTGTTATTCAGCGTGAAAGATGAAGGAATCGGTATTCCGAAGAAGGATATGGATAAAATCTTTGAACGTTTTTATCGAGTGGATAAAGCAAGAACAAGAAAGCTTGGCGGAACCGGCCTAGGTCTTGCGATTGCAAAAGAAATGGTTCAGGCTCATGGCGGAGATATTTGGGCTGACAGCATTGAAGGAAAAGGGACAACGGTGACCTTTACCCTTCCGTACAATGAAGAACAAGAGGATGATTGGGATGAAGCGTGAGACCTTTAAAACCATAATATTGACAATCCTAATTGCGATCAGTCTTGTATTTACGTGGAATATCTGGATGTTCCAGCCCGTCATGCAGGATCAGGCAGATACAGGCACACAGGTCGTGGAAACGAAGAAGATTTCAAGCGACGAGCCTAGAAGTCTCATTGATGTCGTGAAGCCGCGCGAGATGTTTATCCATTCAAATGGAGAGCATTTTAAAGTGGATCAAAAGGAACTCTTTCAAAACTTTTGGAATGATGTGAGCCTTTGGGATGTCAAAGAGATTAATGATGTGTCAGATCAATATTCCGAGCAGAAATTTAAGAATTTCTTCTATGGACGCGAAGGGCAAGGAAAGACATTGGATCTTGTGTTTAATGATCCGATTCCGATTGATATTTTCCAAGCGCTTTTTAAATGGCCGAACAAGTCCATTGAATACAACTCGTTTGATCGGATGATCGTGCCGTTCGCTCAGCAGGATAAGGCCAATAAGAAAGTGTACTTGGTCTCATACAGCAAGGAAACGGTGCTTGAGCTGACAATTGAGTCCGCCAACTACCGTAATCTAATGGACAGTATCGCTGCCGCTCAAAACGAGATGCCGCGCTATGATCTTTATACATTCTCTACGAATTCTAAACGAGATTTCCTTCTTCCGAGAAAGCAAAAGCAGCTTGAAGCGAAAATGTTCTTTATCGAAACGATTAAGACAAACAAGTTCAAAGACGCTTTGTTTACGGACCCGAGCCTTGTCGGTGAGGAATCTAATTTAAACCGGACGGTGTACACAGATGGCACAAGCCGCCTTGAAGCCAATCAAAAAGACCATCGCATTCAATATCAGCATCGCAATATCAATTCCAGCACTGTTTTCCAAACGGGGGATTTGATCAAGCGAAGCGTGAAATATTTCAATGATACGGGAAGCTTTACTGATGACTACCAATACTTTGGCATCAACAGCAACCAGCAGCTGTCCTTCAATATGTTTATGGACGGTCTGCCGATTGTGAACAGTACAAAGCATCCATTTGGGATGACCTCCCTTGAAGTCCAATGGGCGAATGATGACATTTTGAATTACAAGCGTCCAAATTATATTCTTGGCAATAAAGCGAGTCAAAGTGAACAGGTCAAGCTGATGAACGGGACAGAGCTGAAGGACTTGATCATCAAGCAGACGAAATATGATGACTTGGAGAAAATTGAACAGATTTTCCCGGCATATCAAGCTGCTTCAAATGCATCAGATCAAGATCAAGGGATGTTTGTCTGGCTGGAGCCTGTATGGTGTATGAAGTATAACGGCAAAACCGTGATTCTATCGAATGATCTTTTGACAGAGGGGAGCGAGAATCATGGAGTGGAATAAGACCAAAACGATCTTTATCCTAGCCTTTCTCGTTCTCGATATCTTTCTAGGTTTTCAATACTTTGAAAAACGGTCAACCGATCATTTTGCGATTATCGAAAAAACGGATACGCTGGAAGAAATGAAGGCAGACGGGATCAAATATGGCAATCTATCAGATGAAGCGAAGATTGGATACCGCATTACAGCTGAAAAGAAGCAATATACAAAAAAGGATGTCGACGGATTAGCTGATCAAAAGGCGAAAAGCACATTCCCGAAAACAGACAAAGATGATCCTGTCACGCTGCTTGAAATGACCTTCAATAAGCCAGTTGCCTTGCCGAAAAAGGATATCAAAACAGCGGCGACGAACCTTGTAAACCAGCGTTTGCTGGATGGGAAGAATTATAAGCTGTGGAATATAGATGAAGAGACAGGGGAAATCGTCTTTTTCCAAACGTATAAAGGGAAATACATCTTCCAAGAAGGCCTTGATGACACCGAAACCATCGGGAAAATCACCTTAGATCTTAACGATCAAAACGAAGTTGTCTCTTATCAGCAGTCAATGGTGACGTCGATTAATGAAGTGAGAAAAGAAACCCTTGTCCCAGCACTTGAAACCGTGAAGGACTTATATACGCAAAATATGCTAAGCCAAAACACGACCGTGAAAAAGGTAGAGCTTGGTTACTATACGCAATACCCGGGGGCAAGCACGCAAGTCATGGTTCCTGTATGGCGTGTGGAGCTTGAAGGCGTATCAGCAGGTTCAAAGAAAAAGACAGAGGAAGAATATTTGATCAATGCCATCGATGGCTCAACACTTGATCATATAGAGAAAGATGACAAATCTTCAATGGAGTGAGAGAACATGAGCTTGCAGTTCAGTGTACTAGCGAGCGGAAGTACGGGGAACGCTTTTTATTTAGAAACAGACGAGCATGCCTTTTTGGTCGATGCTGGTTTAAGCGGCAAACAGATGGTCGAGCTACTTGGCCAAATCGACCGCAAGCCTGAAGACTTGGACGGCATTTTTGTGACACACGAGCACTCCGATCATATTAAAGGGCTTGGTGTCATGGCAAGAAAGTACAAGCTTCCTGTCTATGCAAATGCGAAAACATGGAAGGCAATGGAGTCTCATATCGGAAAAATTGATACAGAGCAGAAATTCCATTTTGATATGGAGACCGTTCAATCCTTTGGCGGTCTTGATGTCGAGTCATTTGGCGTCTCACACGATGCGGCAGAGCCCATGTTTTACGTATTCCATTATGGAGGGCGCAAACTTGCGCTCATGACGGATACAGGCTATGTGAGTGACCGCATGAAAGGCATTATTAAGTCAGCCAATACGTTTGTGTTTGAGAGCAATCATGATGTCGGGATGCTGCAAATGGGCCGATACCCATGGAGCATTAAGCGCAGAATTCTGAGCGATGTCGGACATGTATCAAATGAAGATGCTGCTCTGGCGATGACAGATGTAATTGGAGATGCCACCTCACGCATTTATTTGGCTCACTTGAGTCAAGACAACAACATGAAGGATTTAGCCCGTATGGCGGTCCAGCAGACGCTTGAAATGAAGGGCTTTGTTGTTGGGGACGGCTTTGATTTATTTGATACGGACCCGAAAAAAGCAACCCCGCTTTGCGCCGTATGATTTTTACAATCGTATGATTAAGATAAGAGCTTCTTACCAACACTATATACATCATCTATTCACTGAAAGGAAGGAAACATAGTGGATTATCGCGATGTAGAGTGGAAGCCGAGACGAAGCAGAAAAGGATATTTTCTTTCTGGTTTGATCGGTGTATTGGTAGGAGCTTTTTTAATGGGATTCTTTTTCCCCTATGTATCTGGACAGAGCGGCAGTCCTTTTGGATGGCAGCAGAACGGTGATGGACAAACATCTCAGGGCCCTTTAAAAACTGTGAATGTGAACGTCAATGATGCTGTCACGAAAGTGGTGTCTAATATGTCAGATACGGTGGTCGGCGTCATTAATATCCAAAAGTCGAGCTTTTGGGAGGAAGGCGGAGAAGCAGGTAGCGGGTCAGGTGTGATTTATAAAAAAAAGGGTGACACGTTTTATATTGTGACAAACCATCACGTCATCAAAGGTGCCAACCAGCTTGAAGTGAGCCTTCATGATGGGACAAGAATTGGTGCCAATCTTGTCGGCAGTGATCAGCTCATGGATTTAGCAGTTCTCACTGTCAAAAGTGATAAAATCAAGAAAACGGCAGCCTTCGGTAACTCAGATCATGTGAAGCCGGGTGAGCCAGTCATCGCCATTGGAAATCCATTAGGGCTTGAATTCGCAGGCTCTGTCACACAAGGGGTCATTTCGGGCACGGAGCGAGCGATCCCTGTCGACTCAAATGGAGACGGACAAACGGATTGGAATGCAGAAGTACTGCAAACAGACGCCGCCATCAATCCTGGAAACAGCGGTGGTGCCTTGATCAATATGGACGGAAAGGTGATCGGCATCAACTCAATGAAGATTGCTGAATCAGAGGTAGAAGGAATCGGGCTGTCCATTCCAGCGAATTTGGTTATCCCTGTCATAGAGGATTTAGAGCGCTACGGAGAGGTGAAGCGTCCGTATCTTGGCGTCGGAATGAAATCATTAGCGGATATTGCGAGTTACCACTGGCAGGAAACATTGAAGCTGCCATCCAAGGTCACATCTGGGGTTGTTGTCATGAGTGTTGAGCCTTTATCTCCAGCAGGAAAAGCAGGACTAAAAGAGCTGGATGTCGTGACCTCCTTTGATGGAAAAAGTGTACAGAATATCGTAGATCTTCGTAAATACTTATATCAAAAGAAGGTCGGCGATAAGGTAAGAATGCAATTTTACCGAAGCGGGAAGAAAAAATCAGCAGAGATCAAACTTTCTCAAACCGACCGATATGGCGGCTAACCAGTTCCAGCAAGGGACTGGTTTTTTTTGCATGCTCATCATATGATAAAGGAAAGGGGGCGGTACGATTGGTTACACTACAACGGATGTCACAAACCGATTACGATGTATTGATGGAGAAGGCCATTCAGCGGTACGCGGAAGAAAAGGTACTCGCAGGGACATGGGAAAAGGAAGAATCACTTGCGAACGCAGAAGAACAATTTGACAGGCTTCTTCCAGAAGGACTTCAGACAGAGCATCATGAGCTGTGGAATTTCTTAAACGGAGATGAAGCGATTGGCTGGGTTTGGCTTTGCTATGACCCGAATCACCCACAGCATGAAGGATTTATTTATAACTTTATTTTGTTTGAAGCTTATCGAGGAAAAGGCTTTGCAAAGCAGGCCATTGCTGCATTAGAAGAGCAGGCAAAGTCATTAGGTGTGCAAAAACTTTCGCTTCATGTCTTTGCTCACAATCAAATCGCCCGTTCGCTGTACGAAAAAACGGGATTTGCAGAAACCGGCATTTACATGAGCAAACCTTTATAAAAAAGAAGAAGTACCGTGCAGAAAGCGTACGGTACTTTTTTATGAGGACATCATGGCATCCTGAGCCGTGACTCTGTATAAATCGACTTTACACTTCACGAAAGCGCGAATGATCGCTGGAACTTGAGCTTCTGAACGAATTAACAATGAGGTCTCGTCATCACTGATCACAAGATCTGTTCCGACAGTTTGTAGGTACTGCGTGAGAACAGGTTTCACCTCATCATCAATCCATGCATGCTTGAAGGTTGCACGTATGTTTGAGGATGTGATGGTTTTCTCTTGAGGATGAGTATGTGGGGACACTAATTTTCCTTCAGAAATGAATGCAGTTTTGGTACAAATACTATTGGTGAACCTTGGGCGGTCAGCTGTTAAAAAGACGGTTTTTCCTTCATCCTTTAATGCTTCAATGACCCGCTGGATGTGCAAGATCGAATCTGCATCAATATCGGCAAAGGGCTCGTCGAGTAAAATAAATTCCGGCTGATGGGCAATGGCCTGCGCCATTCCAAGCCGCTTTTTCATACCAGGTGTGAAGGTACCGACCTTCTCCTGATGATCATGATGTAAGCCGACAAATTCTAGCAGTTCTTCATAATCACTCGTTTTCTGGCGTGTTCCGGTGATTTTTGATAAATAGGCAATATGCTCAAGAGCCGTAAGACCTTCATATAGATCCGTATATTCAGGCAGAACACCGATATGCTGCCTCACTTTTTTTAGCGAAGGCTTATTCATCACTGTAAACGTACCAGAGGTAGGGCGGGAGATTCCGGTAATAATATTGAAAAACGTCGTCTTACCAGATCCCTTTGGTCCAATGAGTCCGAAGATATCGCCTTGATTGACATCAAGATTAATATCATCTATTGCGACTTTTGTACGATATTTTTTTGTGAGCCCTTTTGTATGAAGCATCTACACATCCCTCCTTTGAAACAGCAGTGCAGTTCCAATGAGTAAGATAACGGTCAATGCCGTGTTCATTAGGACGTAGGTCAGCGGTTCACTCCAGCGCGCATAATAATAAGGCGTCATATATTGGAACCAATGAATCATTCGTTCTGAAGAAAGAACAGAAATCATACTGACGATTGGGAAAAGAAAGGAAAACAACATGCCGACAAACATTGATTTTTGCGGTGTTGGAAAGAGCATGGATAAAAATAAAGCACATGAGATACCGACACTGATAAAGGTTAAGATTTTTAACGCATCAGAGAACAGAAAACGGTGTGAAATCACCATATTCAGGACATATGTCGTCATAATACAGCTAAGCCAAAACAGCATCAGTCCAAGATATTTCCCGATGATGATGTTCAAACGGGTTGTTTTACTGACGAGAAAACGAATGGTTTTCAAATGAATCTCGCGGCTCAAAATATCATGAGACAACAAAAAAATAAGGAAGAAACCAAATAAAGAAATCACCAGTTCATTCCCAATAGAATAAGGATCCTTTGCCAGCTCCCATTGTTCCTGATGAGCAGCGATAAACGGAAGACTTGAAACAAAAGTAGATAAAATGAAAATAATAACAATTGTTAAAATAGATTTTGTGCTTTTGAAGAGCTGCTTAAACTCATTCATACAAATGGTCCACACATGCTGTACCTCCCTTCACCTTTATTATACCCCTAGAAAAGAAAGAGACCATATCTTGCTCTTTAACATTTGTTTAAATTTCATAAAAAGAAGACTCTTCCAGCACCAGTTGACTCATTTTTAAAAATGTTCAGAAAAATATCTTGATTTATGAAAAAACATCATGTATGATAGCTTTAATTCAAGATAATTATACAGGCAATGACGAGAGAAAGTACAATCATCAATTTTTCCACAGAGAGCTTCGGCAGCTGAAAAGAAGCAAAAATAATGATTCGAAAAATGGTCTCTGAGCCTCGTGCTGAACATATCTATGATATTAGTAGGTGACGACGAGAGTTGGTACTCGTTATCAAAACCACAGTATATGAGCCAGATTGGAGCTTTGTACTTGTAGAGGCTGTTTAGCGCGAGCAAACAGTAAATAAAGGTGGTACCACGAGACAAATACCTCGTCCTTATGATTCAAAGATAAGGATGGGGTATTTTTTATTGTCCACTTTTTTTCATACAATTGTTCAAATGTTCCACGTGAAACACCACATCCATTTTTTCAAATGAAAGGGAGATTGACATGAGTGAACATGCATTGGTTTTACAATCAGATTTCGGCATTGATGATGGAGCTGTCAGTGCAATGTACGGAGTGGCAAATACGGTCAGCAGCAGGATCCGCATTTTTGATTTAACACACAATATTCCGCAGTATGACATTTGGGAAGCTTCGTATCGTCTGCTTCAAACCGTCACATACTGGCCGGAAGAGACGGTATTCGTTTCCGTCGTTGACCCGGGTGTTGGGTCAGAGAGAAAAAGTCTTGTTGTCAAAACGACAAGCTCACACTATATCATTACCCCAGATAACGGGACACTCACGCACGTCGCGCAGGATATTGGCATTGTGGAAGCCCGTTATTTAGATGAAACCATTAACCGGCTGCCAAAGTCGGGAAAATCACATACTTTCCACGGGAGAGACATATACGCTTATACAGGGGCGAGAATTGCATCAGGTGTGATTTCTTTTGAAGAGGTTGGGCCAAAGGCGAATATTGATGATATTATCCATCTTCCAGTCGTACAGGCATATGCGGAAGAAGATGTGATCACAGGGACGATTGATATTTTAGATGTGAGATTCGGAAACCTATGGACAAACATTCATCACACGCTATTTGAACAGCTTTCAATTAATTATGGGGATGCAATAGAAGTTACCATTGCCAACGGGCCGAAAAATGTGTATAAAAATATCATGACCTATGGACGATCTTTTGCCGACTTAAAGGTAGGCGAACCACTCGTATATGTCAATTCACTCGACCATTTAGGCGTGGCGATCAATCAAGGGTCATTTGCAAAGGCTTATAACATCGGTACAGGCACAGGCTGGCGCCTTTCGATTCGCAAAGCTCCGCGCATTATATACGAATAAGAGGAGGATACATCATGGCAGGAAAACAACTTTCAACGAAAACTGTCGTTGCTATTGGAATTGGCGCAGCCGTCTTTGTGATTTTAGGACGATTTGTCTCCATTCCAACTGGAATTCCGAATACACAAATTGAAACCTCATACGCATTCCTTGCATTAATGGCCGTGCTATTTGGTCCTGTTGCAGGCGCACTGATTGGTTTTATTGGCCATCTCATTAAAGATGCGACCACATTTGGCCCTTGGTGGAGCTGGATTATTGTTTCGGGTGTGGTTGGTTTATTGATCGGCTTTATTTCTAACCGTTTAAAAGTAGAAGAGGGAGACTTTGGGTGGAAAAAGATCGCATTCTTTAATGTAGTGCAAATAAGTGTGCAGGCACTTGGCTGGTTTGTTATTGCACCAACGCTTGATGTAGCTATTTATGCAGAACCAGTAAACAAAGCATTCTTCCAAGGTTTTGTTGCTGGTCTATCGAACATCATCACAGTTGGTGTACTAGGAACCATCATCATTGCAGCCTATGCAAAAACGAGAAGCAAAAGCGGCAGTCTATCGAAAGAAACATCATGAAGCAAGGTGGAACACATAAATGAAGAAACCGATGATTCAATTCGAACATTTCGGATTCAAGTATCGCAGTCAGGCAGAACCAACATTAAAGGATATCAACCTGACCATCTATGAAGGAGAAAAAGTTCTCATCGCAGGCCCGTCTGGATCGGGAAAAAGCACACTAGCCCATTGTATCAATGGGCTAGTTCCTGCGTCTTATAAAGGTTCTATGGAAGGAAGTCTTCACATCGGCGGGAAAAATGCAGAGAAAGAGAACATTTTCTCCCTCTCACAGCTTGTCGGAACGGTGCTTCAGGACCCTGATGGACAATTCATAGGGTTGACCGTTGGAGAAGATATCGCATTCACGCTTGAAAATGATCAAGTCACACGAGAAGAAATGAAAACACGTGTCGAGGAAGCAGCTAGATTAACAGAGGTAGACGGCAAGCTGGCATCATCCGTGCATGAGCTGTCAGGCGGACAAAAACAACGTGTCGCCATTGCGGGCGTACTGGTCAACGATGTCGACATTTTACTGTTTGATGAACCACTTGCAAGCCTTGACCCCGCAACAGGTAAAGAAGTCATCGACCTCATTGATCGGCTGCAAAAACAAACGAAAAAAACCATTGTGATGGTTGAGCACCGATTAGAAGACGTCCTCTTCCGTCATGTGGACCGCATAATCGTTGTCAATGAAGGAACGATTGTAGCGGATATGACACCAGATGAATTGCTCGCCTCAAATGTTCTAGAAGCGGCGTATTTACGTGAGCCTTTATATGTAAAGGCGATGAAATATGCAGGCATTCCGGTCGCGCCAGGAGATCAAATCGCTGATTTACAGCGTCTCACCTTAGACGATGAGGCAAAAGAGAAAATCGAGCAGTGGATGGAAGCGTCTGAGCCGTCAGTAGAGCAGATTGCAGCACAGGATTTACTAGAAGTGCGCGAGCTGAGTTTTGATTATCCAACAAGACCAAACACGCTGAGCAACATCTCTTTTACCGTCAAAAAAGGAGAAATGATCAGCATCGCAGGAGCCAATGGCGCAGGCAAGACGACATTATCTAAGGTGCTCTGTGCGTTTGAAAAGCCAACGAAAGGCTCAATTCTGTTAAATGGTGATGACATCACAGGAGATACGATCAAACAGCGCTCCGAACGAATCGGCGTCGTCATGCAAAACCCCAATCAAATGATTTCAAAACAAATGATCTTTGATGAAGTCGCACTCGGTCTCGTTTTAAGAGGGGTAAAGGAAGACGAGATCAAGGAACGGGTGGAGCGAGTCCTGAAAGTGTGTGGGCTGTATCCATTTCGGAACTGGCCGGTCTCAGCGCTCAGCTTTGGACAGAAAAAACGCGTCACCATTGCGTCAATTCTTGTATTAGAGCCAGAAATCCTCATCCTAGATGAACCAACCGCAGGACAGGACTTTAAACATTACACAGAGATGATGACGTTTTTAGAGCAATTAAATCAGCAGGGTGTCACGATTTTCATGATCACCCATGATATGCACTTAATGCTAGAATACACAACAAGAACCATTGTCATTTCAGATGGAGAAAAAATCGCAGATGATACACCAGCCAAAGTGCTGACAGATCAGCTGCTTGTCCAAAAGGCGAGCTTAAAGGAAACATCGCTGTATGAACTGGCGCTGAAAGCTGATTGGCCGAATCCAAATGAACTCGTGGATCGCTTCATCGAGGTTGACAGAAAGGAACGAATGACATGGCTGTAGACATGCTGTCCTATATCGACCGCCCGTCGCCGATTCACCGGCTGACAGGTGCAACCAAACTCATTTGCTTTATCCTCTGGTCATCCGCAGCGATGCTCACGTATGATACAGGCGTTTTAGTGTTTATGTTAGCCGCCAGTATCGTATTCTTTCAGCTATCAAACGTACGATTTCGTGATATTTCCTTCGTGGTGATCGTCCTGGCGATTTTCCTAGTGATTAATAACATCGCCATTTACATCTTTGCGCCTCAGCAAGGTGTCGCCATCTACGGAGCAAAGCATGAGCTGTTTCATATTGCCGGCTGGTACAACGTCACACTTGAACAGCTTTTCTATCAGTTGAACATTACGCTAAAATACGTGACCGTGATGCCAGCAGCGCTTTTATTTATTGTGACAACAAATCCAAGTGAATTCGCCTCATCGCTCAGCAGAATTGGGGTCAGCTACCGGATTTCCTATGCGGTAGCGATTGCCTTGCGCTATATTCCAGATATTCAGCGGGATTTTCGCACGATCGCGATTTCTCAGCAAGCAAGAGGCATTGATTTATCGAAGAATGAAAAACTGGGGAAACGAATCAAAAATGCGCTGTCGATTGTGATACCGCTGATATTTTCTAGCCTAGAGCGGATTGAAACGATCAGCAATGCGATGGAGCTGCGCGGGTTTGGGAAGCATAAAAAGAGAACATGGTTTACGGCAAAAGACTTTCAAAAAGCAGATTATGTGGCGTTCATATTTGTTGGTGTGGTGCTGATCGTGTCGCTAGTGATTACATTTGTTAGAGGAACGAGATTTTATAATCCGTTTTTATAGAAAGAAGCCTTCACAGGAGTGGAGGCTTTTTTATTTGGTTTGTGGATAAAAGGTGTGGAAAATGGTAAAAGACTATTAACATGTGAATAAATCGGTTATATTGAACAATGAGCGAAACACTTGTGAATAACGAGACAACATATTGGAGGAATTAGAAACTTATGAACAAATCACTTTATGCTTGCGCAGAACATATAGAAACCGTACTAGACATGTACATAGATGACCATGAAACGCCACCAGAATTCAGAAAAATCGAACATACACACAGCTTATCCACAACCTGTGAATTGTGCGATGAACCTGCAATATATATAGTGGGGAACGAATGATCGGACACAAAATACACAAATTTTATCCACAATTGTTGATAACTTATATGAATAACTTGTTCTTAAGGTGGGGATGACCTGTGAATATATCAATTATCACAGTAGGAAAATTAAAAGAGAAATATTTAAAGCAAGGCATAGCCGAATACACAAAACGATTACAAGCCTATGCAAAAATCGAAATCATTGAGCTCGCGGACGAAAAAGCGCCAGAGAATCTCAGCGATCAAGACATGAAAATCATCAAAGACAAAGAAGGCGAACGCATCCTAAGCAAAATCAACCCAGACGCCCACGTCATCGCCCTCGCCATCGAAGGAAAAATGAAAAGTTCCGAAGAATTAGCCGATACAATAGATAAGCTGGCAACATACGGAAAAAGCAAAGTATGTTTCGTCATAGGCGGATCCCTTGGCTTAAGTGATGCTGTCATGCAGCGCGCGAATGAGAAGTTATCGTTTTCGAGGATGACGTTCCCGCATCAGTTGATGAGGTTGGTGTTGGTGGAGCAGATTTATCGGGCGTTTCGGATTGTGCGGGGGGAGCCTTACCACAAATAGGTAGCGGTTTTTTTAAAAATATAATCCCCTAAGTATGAGGGGTGAGTTGTTAGTGATCATATTATGTAGGGAGGAGTCACCTACACTCCTACTACTTTCAGGGATATGAGCAATAAAAGAAAATTGAATATCTTTTAACTTTTTATTGCTTACATCGATTTTTTTGATAGACGCTACAAGTAACTGTAAAGAATTGAAGAAGAACTTAAGTCAGGACTGGACTAGAGAGCACCGGAAGAATATCTATGCCAAGGTAAACATGGCAGTTAAAAAAGTTTTAATGAACGAGGGAATTAAAGGACAGCAACTAGTATTCATTACAAAAGCTATTATGGAAGAAGCGAAAGAGCAGTATAAAGATTGGCCATAGAATGCATAGGTTTATTATCGCATCGAGAGTCTACAGATTTTATGTAGACTCTTTTTTACAGGCATTACGGATATAGTAAGGGTTAGTTGTGAACTTACCCCCTTAGTTAACTGAAAATATATTGTAAGGAATGCAACCATAGAAGACTATACAAAGAGAATAAAGGAGAAAAGTGCAAAAATGGCTAAGAGAAAGAACTAAAAGAATAAATAATAAAATCTGAAAAACCTTATTATTTAATTTTCACTAAACCTTTTTTTTACATTGGGAAATTATTGTATGGTAGACTAATAGTAATATTATATAGAGGTGGATCCTATGAACAAAAACACTTATAGAGATAAACTTAGAATCTTATTGATTTTTTACTATTTTTCTAAAGAAATTGATGAATCTTCTGATTTATATCCTGAATATTTAAAAGTATTTAAAAGCGAAGTGAAAATTCAGAAAATTGATTTTTTGGTTAGATACCCAGATTACTTAGCAAATGAATTGTTAAATTTAGTAGTAGAAGAAAACATTAATAAAGACCAAATTAAACAACATGTAAAATTAATTTTTAGTTCAAATGAGCCAGAATTAAGGCGAGAGGATATGTTAAGGTACTTTTTTGGTGCCTATGAAGAAATAGATCATATTATTTCCTTTTTAGTCTCTTTTGGATTCATTAAATTTGAAAGTAAAAGAAATGTATCAGGTAGGGTATTTGATAAGATATATTATCTCAGTCAGTATGGTATAGACAAAATTGAGAAAGATATCTTACAAAATGTAGAGAATGTAGTTTGGTATCAACAAAGAATGTTGTTAATCAAAGAGTTTTTTGGAGATCTTTCAGGAACAGAATTAAAAACTAGACAATATGAATATGACCAATATAGAACAACACCGATTAATCAATATATTCAAGGGATTCATCATGATGTGAGAGAAAAATATAAAAAGATATATGGGGAGGAACTTTAATGTTTTACTTTGGGGATTTTGTAGATTACTTACATAATAAATATAGTGATAAATTCACATACGAAGAAATTAAAAACATAGTATCATTAGACGAGTATGAGAAAGATAGTCCCAACTCACTTGGTAAAAGCTTGGTGATAAATAAATTAAAAATCCATGGGAAAAAAAACAATGATGAGATTATTGATTATGAAAAAGAATTCGATAAAGGGGTAAATGTAATTTTTGCAGATAACAGTAAAGGTAAATCTTCAATATTTAAAATAATCAAATTTGCTATTACAGGGGATAAAAGTTCTATAAAAAATGATGTGTTGAGATGGCTACATATAATATTTCTAGAATTCAGCATTGGAAGTGTTACTTATACAACATATATCAACTTAACAGGCAAACGGACTATAAGTGGCCTTTATAGAACTAATTTAGATAATTTGATTACACATTTTGATCAACAGTTACCACTAGAATCTCATCTAATACATTTTGAAGCAAATACTGAGATAAATTTTAAAGAAAATATGGAAAAATTCTTTTTTGATGAGTTTTCTTATTATAGTTTGAAATGGACTAGTGGTAATAAACATACTATTGATTTAATAGAAAATAAAACCTCTTGGAAAACTTATTATAAGTCTATTTATTTAGAGTCAAAAGACTATAACGTTTTATTTATTAGTGAGGATTTTGGTGGACAGGGAAAAAAAATCTTCGAAATGTTGTTGGGGCTTCAATTAACTTCTGCTATTAATTCCTTGAAAATTTCCAGGGATCAATTTCAAAATAAACTCCAAAAACAAGAATTTGTTTTAAATGCAAAAAAAACTCCTATTAATGATACAGAATTAAAATCTAAATTAGCCAAAATAAACAATGAAATTGATGCTTTAAAACAGTATCAAATTAAGTCTTTTCAAAAAAGTTATAGCATAAAACAATATAAAGAATTGGTTGATCGAATTAAATATTTTGATGATGAAATAAACAGTCTTAATATTCATAAAGAAGAGATTGCAAAACAAAAAAATCAATTAACTAAGCAAATTAGTAGATTAGAAGAAGAAATAGAATTCGGAATGTTTTTTAGTAACTTAGAAGTCAAGATTTGCCCGCGGTGTGATCATGATATTGAACCTGAAAAGAAATCAATAGAAAAAAATGAACATAGGTGTATGCTTTGTGAGAGTGAGATGTCTGATATTGATGAAGATCAAAAGGAAATGATGGAGCATAAATTAAAGGAACTAAATGAACAACTTGGAAAATTAAACGAAGGATTTGAATTGCTAGTTAAAGAAAGTCTAGATAAAGAAAAAGAGAAAGATGTGAAAATGCGTGAACTAGAAAATATGGAAAATGAATTTAATAAAGTAGATTTTGCAGAAGAAGATATCGAATTATTAGCAAATCTCATTGAGGAAAAACTAGCATTAGAAATTAAGATAAAAGATTTAAACACACAAGATGATGACTTTACTCCAGATAATATTAATAACACTATAGATGTTCTTAATTCTGCTATAGGTTATTTGAATTCTATAAGACATAGAATGAGTGAAAGCATTCTAAAAAGTTTTAAGACACTTATTTTAGGCCAACTTAATACATTTGGATTAGCTAGTGTTACTGATGTAATTATAAATGAAAACTTAGATATTCAGTATTTACAAAACGGGGAGCTAACTAAATTTAATGAACTAAATGAAGGTGAACAATTAAGAGCAAAAATAGCTTTCTTCATAAGTTTAATACAGTTAGATATTAAATATTCTGTAGGGCGGCATCCTAGACTGCTTATAATTGATTCTCCAGGGAAAGAAGAAGTGATAAGCAAAGACTTAGAAGGATTATCCTCATTATTTAAACAGCTAGAAGAAAATTTTGGGAACCAATTACAAATAATTATTGGCACAGCGTTAGAACCTTTAAAAAATGCTAGTGTTTCGGAGAAAGTAGATTCAAGAGAACCTGGGGTAAGCGTATTTTAAATATATATATAGGGTGATATTTATGGGAATATCATATGAGGACTTTATAAGTTGGGAGATGCCCAACAAAATAACGTTTATTGAAGATTGGTTTTTTCAGGAAAGAAATTTAGAAAACATCTCTGAAAGAGAGTTAAAGAAGTTTTTTAGAAAAATACTAGAAAATGAGCAAGAGGGCTATATAAAAATAATATCTATTGAGACACTGATTTTTTTAACAACTATAAAAAAAATTAGAAGAGTATCTGCACTTGACATGTTGTTAGACATAGATAATGAAGAGGATTCATTTGTAATTATTACTATGTTAAGGTACATAACTATGTTCTTTGAAGAGCAAAATGACATTGTAGGAAAGTTAGAGAGCCTAAAGGGACACGAGGACCCAGAAGTATCCTCTGAAGCATATTTTAGATTAGGGCTATTAAAATTCTTAGAATGCAATACTTTTGATAATAAGGTGAAATTTGTAGATTCTCTAAATAAAAGTATACTATTTTTTAATTATGCAAGAAATCAAATTGAGAACAGGACAGATGCAGAATACTTTTATCATGTTGGTAAATTTATAGAGGCTTTTGTTATAACAAATGAGAAGCAGATAGAGGAATCATATAATTCGTTATTTAAATCGTCATATACAAGACAAGCATTTCATATGAACGATAATTTACTAGCTTTGGAATATAAAATAAATAAGGTCTTATATAATTTAAAGAATGTTTTTGATTCAACGAATAGTCATGATGTTTGGGTAGATTTTTATAATGAATTTAACAAATTATCTACCTATCATTATGAAATTATAGAATGTTCGCTTTCAGGAAACGAATTTCAAAAAAAGTTACTTTCTAAGCTAAAGCAACAAATAAATATAAATATCGTTCAAAATATGTATTTAAACAGTTTTCAGTATTACGAAAAAAGAATTATCAATATATTAACAAATTATAGTTCTGATGATAATATAAATGTTTTTTTGAATTACCTGTTAGAGCTAATAAGAAAAAAAGTTAAAAAAAAAGATGAAGAGGATATTGTTAAGACATGTGCAAAAATCGATAGCCTTATTCAAGGTTATACTAAAGAATCTAAAATTGTAGAAATAGTAGATAAATTTAAGACGACGCATGATATTGAAAGCCTGGATGATATTTTAAAAATAATAGCACAGTACACAGAGTTAAAACATGCAAATAATTATGGTTACATTACAGGGTTTGATGTAGGAGAAGAGATGTTTTACAGATTATATAAATCTATTAGAACAGAGCTGCCAAATTATAATAACGAAAAACTGCAGATTTTTATGCAGATAATAGAAGAGGTTATAAGATATCTTATATTAACTGTTAGATATAAAAGGGATGAAGTGTTTGGCTATTTATATACCGAGAAACATGGTGGAAAGGGTGATAGGGCTTCCGAAAGAGATCTTCAAGATAGTTTGCTCAAACATTTCCATTATTCACCTATTGCTTATGGTGCAACAGAAGAAGTAAATAATTTTGCAGATGGTGGTAGAATAGATATAGTATATAAAATAAATAATTATACATTTCCAATTGAACTAAAAAAGACTAAACAAAAAATATCTGGAGAAAGTATACGGGAGAAATACTTAGAACAAGTGCACTCATATATCTATTCATATCAACAACTCGGAATTTTTATTTTATTAGATTTAAATGAGAAAGATAAACCAGTAAATGATGTAAGAGAATTAGTTTATTTAGACCACTTAGAACCGTTGTATGATTTGAAAAATAAATATCCGGATAATATTGTAGTTGTGATTATACCAGGCAATAAACCACTACCAAGCGACAAATCTACTTACAGATGAGGAAAAAAACGGATAGATACACAGGGTTATTAGGAGTTGTCATTCAACAATCTCTTTAGTGTAAGGGTTAAATATTGAATAAAAAAGTACAAATAATATTAAAGAATAAACTCAATACTATAAGAACTATATCGACCACCGGCATTCAACTATTGAACACAATGATCACGGATCAGGTGCATTGTTTTGTTTCAAGTATTAAATAATCTTAATCTTGATTTATATAGCTACTTAAAACACAATAATTTACAAGACTATAGGTGCTGGTAACGCCTAGGCCTGGTTTTTCGGTTGATGAAGAGCGTCCGGCATATTTTAGGTAAATATTTAAAGAAAAGAAAAATCACCTTTGCCCGTTTAACAGCTCGGGGTGATTTTTTCAAAAATTTCTCTATCCTTCTTCTTTGTGTACTTTTAATAAGATGAAATATATCCAAAACTTTTCGCTGCCTTTAAATCGTTACGGTGAGCCTTATCATAAGTAAATGATTTCTTTCAAGTAAGTGTGCATCATAAAAATAGTTTTCATTAAATTAAAGAGCGAGGTTGATAAGATGTCAAAAGGTGAGTTAAATACTGGTTCAATGAAAATAGATAAACTGAGAAATAAAATAATAGAAGGACACTAATAAAGATTACTCAAAAGCAAAATTTTATCCGGGAAAAAAAATGCAAGGTAATAATCGTATATACATGAATAAACCATCTTGTACTATACGTGCAGAACATCATGGAAATATAGAGGCACATTATAGAACTCAGACACCATATGATGAAGAGGATATGAATGGTTGGAGACGTCTTTCTGTTAGAGAGTGTGCACGGCTTCAATCATTTCCAGATGATTTTAACTTTGTTGTGTCAGCCTCTAGTGCATATAAGATGATTGGCAATGCTGTACCTCCTGTTATGGGGTGGCATATTGCTAGGGCGGCTTACTATACATTGATAAAGAGTAAAAAAGATTATCAAATAGAACTTGAATTGGCCATTAAATAACTTCTTCGAGTAATTAAGAGTATAGGATATAAATAAAGAGGATGTTTGCGAGTCATAAGACCCGTAGTAACATTCTTTTTAATCTGAAAAAAAGGAAAGTAGACAAAAAATTAAGTTATTAGTAATTGGGATAGCGCACTTATAACATTAGAAATTCAAATGAAAGCAGGCACACCATGCATACAATCAAAAAAATAGGCCAAACCTTCTCCTACATCACACCAGTATCACTCACCGACCGCCCCATCCTAGGCATGGTCGCAGGCAATAACAAAACATTAATGATCGATGCTGGTAATTCAGAAGATCATGCCAAATACTTTATCAAAGAAACCTTAAAACACGAGAACGCCAAGCCCGATCTGGTTGTCCTCACGCATTGGCATTGGGATCATATTTTTGGGCTGCCAGCGCTGTCTGATTCGGTTTCAATTGCTTCTGCAAAAACCAGAAAGGAAATGGAGAAGCTTCTTCCGTTTTCGTGGTCAGATGAGGCGATTGATGAGCGGGTGAGGGAAGGAACGGAGATTGAGTTCTGCGCGAAGGCTATAAAAGAAGAATATCAGGATCATCGAGATATTCAGGTTGTTTTACCGGATGTGACGTTTGACCAGCGGATGGAAATTGATCTTGGCGGGGTTACTTGTGTCGTGCAACATGTTGGAGGCGATCATGCCGCGGATTCAGTCATCGTGTATGTGAAAGAAGAGAAAATCCTTTTTCTTGGTGATTGCATTTATCCGAAGATGTATGCCGAAAAAGTTCATTATACCGTGAAAGAAATATTGCGTCTTTTAGATGAGTTAGAAGCTTTTGATGCCGATACGTATATTCCTTCACACCAAAGACCGTGGACAAAAGAGGAGTTTCGTCAGGAAAGAGACAAGCTTCGGATGATGGCGAAATTCACTGATCTATGTGGTGGAGATAAGCAGAAAATCACGAAAGAATATCAACATTACGTGAACAGAGAACTGAAAGAAGATGAATTAGAAACCATTGCTTACTTTGTAAATGGGTATTAAATAAACACTAAAAAAAGTCTCATTTGAGTGATTTCCCTCAAACGAGACTTTTTTTGCATCACGTATTGTGACAGACTTATTTTTAGCATTAATAATAAAAAAAATCCCCAAGTAGGCTTGAGTTTTCCTTATTAGGAGGTAAAAAACAGATGGACAAAATAACTGACCCATACGACACTTTCAAAACCAAAATATCCAAATATCCAATCGAACAAAATCATTGGCAAGCCTTCAAAGATGGAACAACGATTAAACAATTAAAAGCGGGTACATGCATGATCAAGGCTGGCGATCCAGTGAAGCATGCTTATTTCTGCATAACGGGGCTCTTCCGTCTCTTCTATTTGTTACCGGATGGAAGGGAGTACAACGTGGCTTTTACGTTGGAAGATGATTTTGCTACTTCTTATGCAAGTATGATTAACGGGCAGCCTTCTCCTTATTCGATTGAAGCGATGGAGGATTCGATCGTGATTGAAATTCCGTATGATCTGCTTCAAATGTTGATGGATAAAAGTCATATGTGGGAGCGGTTTGTTCGGGTTAGTGTAGAAAGGCTGTATACGAGAAAGGAAGAGCGTGAGAGGGAACTGCTATATTTGCCGGCAATTGAGCGATATCAGGCGTTTTTATTAAAATATCCCGGGTTACATCAACGTATCGCTCAATATCATATTGCCTCATATATTGGTATTTCTCCGGTTTCGCTGAGCCGGCTGCTCCATCCTGCTGAACATTAACCTATGTTAATGCACATTTTCTAGATCTGACGTACAATCATCACATCATAGAAGAATCGGGGGTATGATGATGAAATATATGATGGTTGTTTTATTAGAGTTCTACCCATCTTGGCTTGCTTTACCACGAGAGGAGCGCAGAATCCATGCGGCTTCTCTGCAAGAGTTGATGCAGAAATATGAGGAACATGTGACGGTGCGCTTTTTTGATGCTGAAGCTCTTCCAGGTAAGGATTACACAGATTTTGTGATGTGTGAAACGGATGACCTGAAGTTCTATCATTTTATGTGGGAAGAGATTAGAGATTCTATTCCTTACACAAGTGGTTATGTCAAAATTAAAGAGGTCATTATGGGAATGGAAAATGCTTTTCAAACATATGAAAAAGAATCTCTGAAAATGGATCAGTAATCGAAAACTACCTGCTATCAGGTGGTTTTTTGTACATTCTATTTTTTGGTATAATCAGAGGTAATGTAAGAACGGATAAATTTTTGAACTGAATCGGAGGTACATATGAAAAAGCTTTACATGAAGCAGAAAGTATTTAGCCTGAGTGGCAGGTTTACGGTAAAGGATCAGCAGGAGAATGATGTGTATGTAGTCGAAGGCAGCTTTATGAAGATGCCGAAGACGTTTACCATTTTGAATACAGAACGAGATGAAATCGCTGTGATTACGAAGAAAATGTTTACCTTTTTACCGAAGTTTTTAGTAGAGGTTGATGGTCAAGAGGTATTGACGATTAAAAAAGAGTTTACGTTTTTTAAAGCAAAATATTCAATTGATGCTGCTGGGATCGAAGTGCAAGGTAACTGGTGGGATATGAATTTCCAAGTGCTGCAAAGCGGCGAAGTGATCGGCCAGGTGAAGAAGGAATGGTTTACTTGGGGTGACAGCTATAAGGTTGATATTTTGAAAGAAGAGATGGAGCCTGTGATGATTGCGCTCGTTGTTGCGATTGATTGTGTGAAGGCTGATGAAGCAGCGTCTAGGTCTTCGTCGTCGGCAACGACGAATTAATAAGTGAGGTGAGCACACTGATCACATTCCAATACAAAGTATTTCTAACAGTTGTCGAATGCGGCAGTTTTACAAAAGCTGGGGAGAAGCTTGGGCTGACGCAGTCTGGGGTGAGTCATAATATTGCGAAGCTTGAGTCGGAACTCGGGATTGTGCTGCTTCGACGGAATCGAAACGGGCTGTCGTTGACAGACGCAGGTGAGCGGGTGATACCGCATATCCGGCAAATCATGCATCATGCGGCATTGCTTGAGCAGGAGGCGGCGCTAATTCAAGGGATGGAAGTGGGGAGTATCAAGATTGGGACATTCCCTAGTTTTTCTTCAAATGTCCTTCCACGCCTTATTCATCGTTTTACGCTAAGCTATCCGCATATCAAGCTGGAGTTATATGAAGGCGGTTATGAGGAGATCGAGGAATGGATCGCTTCAGGCACGGTTGATGTTGGTTTTTTAACGCAGTCATCGAGGGAATTCGAGACTGTTCCACTTTTTCAGGATGAATTGGTGGTGCTCATACAAGAGAATCATCGCTTTCATACGAAGAATGTGATCGAAGTTGATTCATTACATGATGAAGCCTTTATCATGCCGAAAGCGGGTTGCGACATACTCGTCAAGAAGCTGTTAAAAGAAAGAGGCGGCGTGAAGCCTCATGTTTTGTTTGAAATTGAAGACAACAATACGCTCATTTCTATGGTTCAAGAAGGGATTGGGGTCACAATCATTCCAAAATTAGTTTTGCCGCCGCACATACCTCATACGAAAGTCATTCCACTAGAGACGAGCGTCTTTCGTGAGGTCAACCTGGCGTTCAAATCGTTCAAGACAGCTTCCCCATCGGCGAAAAGATGGATTGAAACGGTCAAAAGTCATTTTAAATAGAATCAGCTTGAACAGAAGGTCTCCCATTCAAGCTGGTGTTTTATAAAGTCAACACGCCTCGGATCGTGATGACAGCTGCGCCTGCCACTTTGATCACCGGCTTTGATTCATTTGGAATGACTGTGATACGAAGCAAGCCAGGCCTGCCGATGGCATCGCCTTGGGCAATGTTCAGGTGAGTGATTTCTTGCTGAGAAATGACGCCCTCCAAATAAAGATATCCAGCCAATGCCCCATTTGCTGCCCCCGTCACAGGATCTTCCGATATACCAATCCCAGGTGCAAAATCTCTCGTATAAAGATCGCATTCTTTTGAGGTGTGGAACGTATAAAGGTGGGTTGTCGATATGCCATGCTCTTTATTCATTCTAGCTAAAGCCGCTAAGTTTGGTGTCGCTTGATCAATGTCCTGTTGGTGCTTCATCGGAACAAGAAGATGCCAGTTACCGGTGTTTGCTAATTTGATAGGAAAGGATGAATCAATGCGGTCACTGCTCACACCAAGCATGTCACTAAGCTCTTCTAAATCGATGACAAAATCTCGTGTCTTCGGTGTCACCTGCGTCATTTCCACATCAACGACCTTGCCATTTTCTTCGTGCCATACGACAGGAACCTTGCCGATTTTTGTTTCTAACACAACCCCTGATCTCTCTTTAGCCAGCCCTAGCTCCGTCGCCAGAAGCCAAGTCAATCCAACAGTCGCATGCCCGCAAAAATTGACCTCTTCCGTTGGCGTGAAGTATTTGACCCGATAATCGGCTTCCTTATCATGGGCAGGCAGCAAGAAGACGGATTCCGGTAAATTCAACTCCTTGGCGATGCTCTGCATGTCATCTTCTGTTAAAAACTCACCATCCAACACCACCCCAGCGGCATTTCCTCCAAATTTCTCAGTTGTAAAAGCATCAACATGATACACTCTAATGTCTCTCATCTGACGAACCCTCCTATACATTTTTGTTACGTTAATCATAAGTTTGTTTGATGTATTCGTAAAATGAATCTTTTTGATGTTTTAAATCGGAGATGTTCATGTAAGAGAGGAAGTTTTCGCAGAATAATAGTTTGAATAAAGTATAATGAAAGAAAAAATGAAGTGAGGGATGCGACATAGCTCTGGGTGGATACATCAATATCGGACTTGTTTTTTATGAGACCATTCATATACCAAATACTTTTCGTCAATTGATTGATTATCTAGCTCAAAAAGACATGTCTATTACAAAAGTAAAGTTTAGTCAGGACCCTGACGGAGAAAGATGGATTGAACACGTTGTTAAAGAGAATACCATCAAAGATGATGCCTTTTCAGGTTATTATATAGAATTTGAATTGTTGGGGTCGAAGCTAAATGATATGACCATTAACATACAAAAAGAAGCAGGTTATGTAGGGTTCGTTATCTGTTTAAAGTGGACAGAGGTTGTTTCTCATGATGTCATTCATCTTCAGCAGGAGATCATACGCTGTCTTGTGGATCTTTATCATACGTTTACGTTTGAATATGCATTCATTGGACATGAAATTGAAGTCGAGATTCATCCAGATGTTTTTAAAAAGTGCCTGCAAGACCAGCATGCTTTTCCAGTTGCTCTAATTGGGAAAGGAAATTACATAGATATTTATTATGGTGATGTGGCGATTGATGGTCTTTCTTCTCAAGAAAGAAGGATAGAATGTTTAAAAGTTAAAAGCTAATAGTAAAAAAACCTCCTGATACTCTCAGGAGGCTTTTTCCGTCCATCACCCATAATAATTATTCGCTTGAATAAAAAATTGGGATTGTGTGTAGTTATATGTGATTTTCGAAAAGTCGAAGGGCTGGCCGTTTGTGAGGTGAAAGACCGTCTCGACGCGGAGAGCGGGATCGTCTTGTTTGAGGCCGAGGTGCGTCGCTTCGGTTTCATTCAATTTGCCTACTTGTAAGTACATATCGGAGAAGCCGACTTTGAGTCCAAGCCCTTCACTGACGAATTTAAAAACAGAATCGGCGGCAATTTCTGTGTTGAGATAGGGAATGATCGTTTTTCGGTAATAGGATTCTTCTAAACATAAGGTTTGTCCATTGATGTAACGAATGCGTTTTAGATAAAAAACATCCTCGTCTTGTTCAATATTCAAATTAAGTGCAGCTTCTTCGGACGGCTTGATGGTGTCTAGCATTAAAACCTCTGATGTCAGTTGAAATTCCTCTAAATCTTTTTTAAACCCTTGGTTGGATAAAAGGCTGATGTAGCCCTTACGGCGGTGTCTTCGAACAAAGATGCCGCTGCCCCTCACTTGATAGATAATTCCTTTTTTTTCGAGTAATTCTAACGATTTGATAATGGTACTTTTGCTCACAGCAAATTGGCTCATGAGTGTTTCGAGTACAGGGAGCTTATCCCCTTGCTGCAGCTCATGGGTGACAATATATTTTTCAATATCGCTCGCAATTTGTTGATACTTTAACATGGCCATTCCTCTTTGTTTTCACGATTTATTGTCTTTGTATTATAGCACATACCAAATTTCCTTTGATATGCTATTTAAAATTATATATGTATTGATAAATTGTACCGGTATAATTATAATGTACATATACTAGTAGTGATAAAGGGGGGTTTTATATGTCAAAAGTGAGGGACTATCAAAAGCTTGCAGAAGACATCTTAGAGGCAGTTGGCGGAGAAGAAAATGTGGTGAGTGCCGCAAGATGCGCCACGCGGCTGCGTTTGGTCTTGAAACGTTCGAATCCAAAGGCAAAGGAAGCAGTCAATGCGATGCCTGGCGTCATTACCGTGGTGGAAAATGGCGGTCAATTTCAGGTCGTTATCGGTCAGCATGTTGGTGAGGTATACGAGAATTTTTCCAGCCTTGTTCAGCTGCAGCCGTCTGATGATGATCAGCCAAATGAAAACAAGGGAACGGTGCTGAACCGTGTCATCGCGACCATGTCTGCTGTGTTTGCGCCATTTGTGTATATTTTGGCAGCAGCAGGTATTTTACAAGGTGCACTTATCCTCATTAATTTATTATTTCCAAGCTTTTCGAAAACGGGAACGTATGAAGTCTTTAGCTTTATTTCATGGGCGCCGTTTACGTTCTTGCCTATCTTTATCGCCATCACAGCAGCCAAGCATTTTAAAACGAATATGTATATCGCCGTAGCGTGTACAGCAGCGCTTGTCAGTCCAGCTTGGACGGAGATTGCTGGACGCGTGGCATCAGGGGAAGGCGTTACTTTTTTAGGCATAGCGTTATCTGAAACAGTTTATACGTCATCTGTTTTGCCGCCGCTATTCTTGGTATGGATCCTTTCATATGTAGAGAGATTTTTAAACAAACGCATTCACGAAGTGGTCAAACCGTTATTTGTGCCATTTATCTGTATGGTTGTCATGGTTCCGTTAACGATTCTATTAATTGGTCCTCTTTCGACAGCAGGTGCAAATGGGATTGCAAACGGATACAATGTCTTAGCAGAAAATGTCCCAGCTTTAGCAGGTGCCATTATCGGGGGATTCTGGCAAGTGCTTGTCATTTTCGGTGTTCACTGGGGCATCACGCCAATGGTGCTCGCCAACTTTGAACAATATGGACGTGACTCCTTCCAGGCATATCAAACCATCGCTGTTATCGCTCAGGTCGGCGCAGTGTTAGGGGTTATTTTAAAAGCAAGAAACCGCGAAACACGAAAAGTCGGGGTTTCAGCGGGAATCACGGGTCTCTTTGGAATTACTGAGCCTGCAATTTATGGGGTTACCCTGCGTTTCAAAAAACCATTTATTTTCGGATGTATATCTGGAGCGGTCGGTGCCATTGCTGCAAGCTTCTTTACGCCTTATTACTTTGCGTATGCAGGGTTGCCTGGTCCACTGACGATTGTAAACGGAATTAGTTCAGATTATCCAACATCGATCATCGGCATATTGATTGGTGTCGCAATTGCGCTGATCTTACCAGTTGTGCTTATTCAAATGTTTGGTTATGGGGAAGATACAGTGGAACAGACAGCAGGTGCAACGTCTGATAAAGAGCAAGTTGGAGAAAAAATGAATGCTTCGATGAACAATGAAGAAACCATTCCTGCACCGCTTGCAGGGAAAGTGATCTCGTTATCTGAAGTGCCGGATGCCGTATTTAGCTCGGGGGCGATGGGCAAAGGGTTTGCGATTGAACCGACAGACAACAAGCTGTATGCACCGTTTGACGGCAGTGTCGTCATGCTTGCGCCAACAAAGCATGCGATTGGACTGCGTTCAGAATTCGGGGTGGAGTTACTAGTTCATGTTGGAATTGATACGGTTTCCCTAGATGGCTCAGCATTTACTCTGCATATCAAAGAAGGCAGCAAGGTGAAGAAGGGTGACTTGTTGATGACATTTGATCAAGAAGCCATTGAAAGCAAAGGATTAAAAACAATCACACCAGTCATCATCACCAATACACAAGCGTACGAAGATGTGATTGTAGAAGAACAATCGACATGTCAGCCAACAGACGTCATGATCACAATTGTGAAATAGGAGGAATGAATAATGACATTACCAAAAGATTTTCTATGGGGCGGAGCATTAGCTGCACATCAATTTGAAGGTGGATGGAATGAAGCAGGAAAAGGCCCAAGTGTTGTAGATGTGATGACAGCAGGTGCTCACGGAGTACCGAGACAAATAACTGAAACGATAGAAGAAGATAAATTTTATCCGAACCATGAAGCGATCGATTTCTACCATCGTTATAAGGAAGATATCACAATGTTTGCCGAAATGGGTTTAAAATGTTTACGTACATCGATTGGCTGGAGCCGGATTTTCCCTAAGGGAGATGAAGAAGAACCGAATGAAGCAGGTTTACAATTCTATGATGATGTATTTGATGAACTGCTCAAGCATGGCATCGAGCCTGTGATTACGCTGTCTCACTTTGAAATGCCGCTCCATTTAGCAAGAGAGTACGGCGGGTTCCGCAGCCGAAAAGTCGCTGAGTATTTCGCGAAATTCGCAGAAGTATGCTTCAATCGATACAAAGACAAGGTCACATACTGGATGACATTTAATGAAATCAATAACAAAATGGATGTCAACAACCCACTATTCCTTTGGACAAATTCAGGGGTGTCAGTCAAAGAAGGCGAAAATGCCAAAGAAGTCATGTATCAAGCAGGACATCATGAATTACTTGCAAGTGCATGGGCAGTAGCCAAAGGAAAAGAAATTAATCCTGCTTTCCAAATTGGAGCGATGGTGTCACACGTGCCAATCTATCCATATTCCTCAAACCCTGAGGATGTCATGCTGGCAGAGGAATATATGAGACAGCGCTATTTCTTCCCAGATGTACAGGTGCGAGGCTACTATCCGAGCTATGCATTAAAAGAATTCGAACGCGAAGGCTATCACATTCCATTTGAAGAAGGCGATGAAGAAAGCTTAAGAAAAGGAAAAGTGGATTATCTAGGCTTTAGTTACTACATGTCGACAACGGTTAAAAGTGATACGGTGTCTGATCACAACGGAGACATTGTCAACGGAGCCCTGCCGCATGGTGTAGATAACCCTTATATCAAATCAAGTGACTGGGGCTGGTCCATTGACCCGACAGGCTTAAGATATACATTGAATCGTTTTTACGATCGCTATCAAATCCCGTTATTCATTGTAGAAAATGGATTTGGTGCAATAGATCAAGTGGAAGAAGACGGTTCTATTCACGATCCAGAAAGAATTCAATATCTGGCTTCTCATATCGAAGCACTGAAAAAAGCCATTGAATACGATGGTGTCGACCTTATTGGCTACACACCTTGGGGCATCATTGATATCGTGTCATTCACAACAGGCGAAATGAAAAAACGCTACGGCATGATCTACGTTGACCGCGACAATGAAGGAAACGGCTCAATGAAGCGCCTCAAAAAAGATTCGTTTACTTGGTATCAAAACGTCATCGCAACGAACGGTGAAGAAGTGTAAATATAGATAATAGAGAGCCGAATGAGCATGGTATCGCTTGTTCGGTTTTTTTTGTGTGCTAACTCCATGAATGCAAATAGCTATTAACACCCCAATAGAAAACCCTGCCAAGGTTGAATTGAGTTCTAATATACTCTATGAAGTCATCCAGACTCTCCGATAATTAATAGTCGGTGTAGTTACTCTGTTCCTCAAAAAACTTCAAAAACTCTTTCGTCGCAGCTGATAAGTAGCTGTTTGATCTCCAAACCAATGAAGGATCAGAAATCCATGGATCATCTTGAATGGAGATCTTTTTAAATTCCTTCGTAAGTCGATGATTTACCATAGATAAAGGTAATATTGTAGCCCCAAATCCTTTTCTTACTAAACTTAATAACATAGCAGAGTCGTGACATTCACATAATATATTAGGCGTTAATTCCAACTGTTGAAATGTATCAACAATTTGATCAAATAATCCCACTCCTTCTGTTGGACGGAGTAATAAAAGTGGAATGTCAGAAAGTGTTTGTATGCTGATTTCTTTTTCATCTATCTTATATTCTTTAGGGACAACTAATACACAAGGATCTGTATACAAACTTTTCACTTTAATATCTTTTTTAGGAAAAGGTCCTCCTGTAATCGCAACATCAATTTGCCGATTATTCAATAATGTCATTAAGTGAGCAGAGTTTCCTTCCCAAATATTAAATTTAACATGTGAATGCTTTTTTCGAAATTCAGTGAGAGCAGATAGTAAAATCGGTGCACAATAGATAGTAGAACCAATTGAAAGTGTTCCGCTTATTTCCTCACTAAATTCTTTAATTTCATGAATAGCATCCTCCATGCTATAAACTATTTTTCTAGCCTTTTTTAAAAAGAGTTCTCCCTGAGCGGTCAGAGTGACTTTCTTCTTTTTATTCCTTTCAAATAAAACAACACCTAATTCATCCTCCATCATTTTTAATTGCCTGCTAAGTGGTGGCTGAGCCATGTGCAAGTATTCTGCAGCTTTAGAGATAGTACCTTGTTCTGCAATCGCTATAAAATATCGTAGTTGTCGAATATCCATATTTCTTCTCCTGTCTTTTTTATACTTTCTAAGTATTATATATAAATAATATGAATATTATCAATATAATAAATTGGGTAGTATACTTTATCTAGAGATATGAATCATTAAATATTAAAGAAGGTGAAGCATATATGAAGATTATTGTTGGAATGTCTGGTGCGACAGGAGCCATCTTTGGAATTCGTCTTTTAGAAATTCTCAAACACACAGATATTGAAACTCATTTGGTCATGTCTTCATGGGCAGCGGCAACCATAAATGTTGAGACATCTTACACGGTGAAGGATGTTGAAGAATTAGCTGATTTCACATATTCATATAAGGATTTAGGTGCGAAAATTTCAAGCGGATCCTTTAGAGTAGATGGAATGATTGTTGCTCCTTGTAGTATGAAAACTCTTGCATCAATTCGAATGGGGCTGGCAGACAATCTTGTTACACGTGCTGCTGATGTCATTTTAAAAGAGAGAAAAAAATTGTTATTGATGACCCGTGAAACACCTCTTAATGATATTCATCTTGAAAATATGTTGGCTTTATCAAGAATGGGATCTATCATTTTCCCTCCAATGCCTGCTTTTTATAATCATCCTCAACAGATTGATGATATTGTTAACCACATTGTTTACAGAGCCTTAGATCAGTTTGGTATTCAATTATCAGAAGCTAAGAGATGGGACGGTATTAAAAAAGCGAAGTAATCTAATCATAAGATGTTTTCGAGAGGCAAGAAGATTTACTTTTTCAATCAGGTTCGTCCTAAAAGGACGAACCTTTTTTATTAGATTCCCATTTTAAACTTCATTTTAGTTAATCATCATACTATAAAGGTATATTTTAAATATTTAATAGATATTTTTAATATCATAAAATGGGGCGTACAATGGTGATGTAAGGGAAAACACATCACATAAAAATTGCTGAATAGGAGGATTTCCCATGTCCTATAGAGATTTAAGAGAGTTTCTAGATTTACTAGAATCAGAAAATCAACTAGTTCGTATTAAGGATGAAGTCATGCCTGAACCAGATTTAAGCGCGATTGGCCGTTCTGCCCCGGATATGGAGAATGCACCAGCTGTTCTTGTAGAAAAAGTGAAAGGATATAACACACCTGTTGTCCTAAATGTACACGGTTCATGGCAAAACCATGCCTTGATGCTTAACATGGACAAGAACACACCAGTTAAAGAACAGTTTTTCGAATTAGAAAGAATTTGGGATAGATATCCGATTAAACCTGTTTGGGTAGATAAAAAAGATGCACCAGTTAAAGAAGTTGTAATTGAGGAAGATATCAATTTATTTGATGTGCTGCCACTGTTTCGTATTAATGAATTCGATGCGGGTTTTTATCTTTCTAAAGCTCTTGTGGTTAGTAAGGATCCAAATAAGCCTGAAAGCTATGAGGAACAAAATGCCGGAACTTACCGTATTCAAGTAAAGGGTAAAGATAAAGTAGGAATTCAGCCACTTCCATTTCACGATATAGCGGTCCATCTAAAACATGCAGAAGAAAAAAATGAACCTTTACCAATTGCCATTTGCTTAGGTAACGATCCTGTCTTGAGCTTTATGGCGAGTACACCGATAGAATATGCTCAATCCGAATATGATTTTGCCGGAGCCTTAAAAGGAGAAGCAATTGAATTAACGAAAAGTGAGCAAGGTCAATTAGATATTCCAGCGAGAAGTGAGGTTGTTCTAGAGGGATACATTATGCCTCGTGAAAGAGAGATAGAAGGCCCATTTGGCGAATTTCCTGGAAGTTATTCAGGAGCACGTTTGCAGCCGATTGTAAAAATCACTAAAATCACTCACCGTATAAATCCAATTTTTGAAAACTTATACTTAGGTATGCCATGGACGGAAATTGATTATTTAATGGCTTTAAATACAAGTTTACCATTGTATAAACAGTTAAAGCGTGACTTCCCAGAAGTTGAGGCAGTAAACGCAATGTATACACACGGTATAGGAACTATTGTATCGACAAAATCTCGGTTAGGTGGATACGGTAAGGCGGTTGCGATGAGGCTATTATCCACTCCTCACGGAATGCCTTATACGAAAATAGCGATTATCGTAGATGAATTCGTTGATCCGTTTAATTTAGAACAAGTGATGTGGGCATTAACAACTCGGGTACGTCCAGACAAAGATGTTTTCAAAATTCCATATGCGCCTGGAATGCCATTAGATCCATCTTCTGACCCTGCTGGTATGCACACAAAGCTAGTCATTGATGCGACAACTCCGATTGCACCTGATATTGCCCGAGATACTGAACTTTTGGCTACGCCAGAAAAAGCAGAAGAATGGTCTGCCATTCTCCGTGATTTAATAAAAAAGGGAGGAAATAAATAATGAAGTGTCCGAGATGTGAATCTGAAAAAGTAAGCTTATTAACAAAGTCTCCGGTTAAGGATGCTTGGGAAGTATATATTTGCGATACTTGTACCCTATCTTGGAGAAATACAGAAGGTCCTAATATCACAGACCCCGAAAAATATGACAAACGTTTCAAGTTGGATGCAACTAAATTTAAAGAGTTAGATCAAATTCCTCCAATCCCAAAGTTAATAGATTAATGTAAAAATAAGAAGATCTCTATATACCGCTTAGAGATCTTCTTATTTAGTAAAAAAGTAACGATAGATTGTCAAATGAATCTTGGCTCAGTATCGTCTAATAGGTGAAGGTAAGGTGGTGTTAGCATGTGTAAAACGGAATTGTCTCCTGAGGTATTTGAATTCTTGAATGGAAAAGAGCTGTCAGATAAACAGCATGAAGCTATGATGTTAATGACTGTAGGAGAGGATGGCTGGCCACATAATGCGATGATTAGTGTGGGGGAAATTGTGGCATTAAACCGCCAAGAGTTAAGAATTGGTTTATGGCCAAATACAACGACTACATCCAATATCATTCGTACACAGAAAGCGACTTTGGTAATGGTATGTCAAGGAAAGGTTCACTATATTAGACTGTCTCTGAAAAGGCTAGATAAGACGCCTGACAGCCATTATGTAAGAGAAAGATTCTCTGCTCAAGTTGTTTTAGCTAGGGAAGATGTAGCAAAATATGCTCAAATAATCTCTGGCATCAACATCGACTTATTCAATGAGAAAGAAGTCATTGAACGCTGGGAAAATACAGTGAAAGAAATGAAAGAATAAGTAAAAGGGATGGCTTAGTTAAGCCCATCCCTTTTTTCTCTTAGAAAGGATATTTTCTTGGTTGATTTTGTACAGAAACCCACTGGACTCTGGTGAATTCTTCTAGAGCCCATTGGCCCCCAAAGCGACCAATTCCAGAAGCCTTTTCCCCGCCAAATGGCGCCAGGCTATCATCATTTACGCTTTGATCGTTCACATGAGCCATTCCGCTTTCAATGCGTCTTGCTAATGTAATCCCTTTTTCAATATTCTCTGTAAAGATACCAGCGCTTAAACCATATTCACTGTCGTTTGCGATATGGATTGCTTCTTCCTCATTGTCAAAAGGAATGATAGAAACAACTGGACCAAATATCTCACTGCGTGCAATCTTCATGTCGTTATTGACATCTGCAAATACAAACGGTGTGATCAGATTTCCTTCTCTTTTTCCTTCTAACACTAATTTAGCACCTTCATTTTTTCCTTCTTCAATGATCGACATGACATGATCAGCTTGTTTCTCATTAATTAGAGGCCCAATCACTACAGAAGGGTCTACTGGGTTCCCACATTTTAATGAAGCTGCTCTTGCAGTGTACTTTTCAATAAAGGTATCATAAAGATTACGATGAACGAGAATGCGGTTAATAATCATACAAATTTGCCCTTGATGTAAAAATTTACCGAAAATTGCAGCGTTTATCGCTTGGTCAATGTCTGCATCTTCCAATACAATAAACGGATTGTTTCCACCAAGCTCTAAGGCTGTTCGTTTTAGGTTTTTCCCCGCAATTGAACCAATATGACGCCCAACGCCAGTTGAACCTGTAAAAGAGATGATTTTTGGAATGGGATGTTCGATAAATGAGTCTCCAATTTCTTTTGTATTGGTCAGGATTAAGTTGAAAACCCCTTTTGGCAAACCAGCATCTTCAAACGCTTTTGCAATGACGACACCACCTGATAATGCTGTTTGCATGTCTGGTTTGTGTACAACTGAATTTCCTGTAGCAATTGCAACAGCAATAGAGCGCATAGATAAGTGAAGAGGAAAATTAAATGAACTGATAATACCAGCTACCCCTATAGGTGCTCGATAGACATAATTTGTTTTGTTTTCTATTAAAGCAGGAAGCTCTGATCTCTCTTCTAGTTGGTGTGGATAATCCATTGATTGTTTCAAAACATTCATGGTAGCTTCGAGTTCAATATTGGCTTTCACGAAGGAACTCCCTGCTTCTTTACAGAGCGTATCTAGTATGTCATCCTTATGTTTTTCAAAGAACTGATATGCTTTTTCAAGCACGCTCACCTTTTTTGAAGCTGATACTTTCCCCCAATGTTCTTGAGCTTCTTTTGCAGCTTGATAGGCTGCGTGAATATCCTCTTCTGAAGCTATATTTACTTCAGCAATGACCTCTGAAGTATACGGGTTATAAACTTTCTGAATTTTATTTGATGAACCTTTTCTCCATTGTCCATCAATATATTGATTTATTTTTTTTGTGAATAAATCCACAATTATTCCCCCTTGTGTCTATCAATTTCAGCCATTATTTAATTATAATGATGATATATTAAGAGGGGAAATATCCATTTTGTATAAAGAAAATACCTATTAAGTATCTTATTCCTCGAATTTTAATAGGATAGGATGAACAAAAGAACCTTCCAGAGTGGAAGGTTCTTTATTGTCATGTTCAGCTAATTTTCACAATCGGTTTTAAAACGGCACCAGATTTCGAATCAGCAAAGGCTTGGTTGATATCTTCGAATTCATAAAATTTCACTAGCTTATCAAATGGGAACAACCCTTTTTTATAGAAATCAATAAGTTTCGGAATGAATAACTTAGGAACTGCATCGCCTTCAATCACACCCATTAATGTCTTACCTTCAGCCATGATATCGTTATGGACATCAAACTCCATTTTTGGTGTGACTCCAACAACTGCGGACACACCTAGCGGCTTTAGAGCATGTAATGATTGACGAACAACAGGTGGTACACCCGTTGTTTCAACAGCATAATTAGTTCCACCGTTTGTTATTTTTTTAATTTCTTGCACAGCATCTACTTTTGCTCCATTAAAGACATCTGTAGCACCTAATTCCTTGGCAAGTGCTAATCGGTTTTCATGTACATCTATCGCAATGATTTGTTTACAGCCTGCAATTTTCGCAGCCATAATGGCACTTAATCCGACTGCTCCACAGCCATATACAGCAATTGTCGAACCAAATTCAGGTTTTAATTTATTTAAAACGGTTCCACTTCCTGTTTGGATTCCACAACCTAATGGTCCAAGAAGAGCCAAATCAACATCTTTCTCTACTTGAACGACATTTCGTTCGTTAACAACTGCATATGTGGCAAATGAAGATTGTCCAAAGAAAGTAGAAACTGCATGATTGTGTTTGTGTATTCTGTTTGTATGATCTTCCATCTTGCCATCAAAATTTAGTTCATTGAACCGCATGCAGCTAGTAGGATGTGCAGCTAAACAGTTTTCACATTCTCCACAAGAAGCAAATGATAAGACAACATGATCTCCTTCTTTAACGGACTTGACACCATCTCCGACAGCTTCTACAATTCCAGCTCCTTCGTGGCCTAAAACTACAGGGAAGGGTGATAATCCCATATCGCGAGCGACAGCATCTGTATGACAAACTCCAGTTGCTACCACTTTAATTAATACTTCATTACTTTTTGGGTTTTCTAGCTTTAGTTGTTCAAATACAAAATCTTCACCTTGTTTTTCAATGACAGCCGCCTTAATTTCCATCATAAAGCCCCCTTTTATGAACTCTTCTTAATGTGAATTAAGAAATCAGAGAAATTATATGCTGTAACTGTTTAGATTACAAGTGATTGATTTCCGGTTAATTGACAAGAAGAGGGTGACGATGAAAGCGTGGTAAGGGTTGTACCCGTTTGAGAAAAAAGTCCTAATTTGAACAAATGGATTGTTTTATTAGAAAATTCTTGTGATGATAGTATAAAAAAACAAGGATTGTTAAGTTGATTTTTATGAATAACAACAGAAAAACAAAAATCGAAACCTTAAAAAGAAAAAGCAGAAGAAAGCACTTAATGAACGAATTGAGCTACATGACACTTCCAGAACACCCCTTTTTAGATATCGAAGAAAATCAATTGTTTTGTCAGAAGGTGTTTGCTTTCCTTTATGCAAGAGAAAATAAGATTCAAATACATGGGGATAACTATCGAGAACATATAAAAAAATCTACACAAATGTTAAAGGAATTGGTCAAGAATGCAGAACGTTATCCCAAAGAAGCTAGAATCATGTTTTTTCGAGAGCATGAAATTGAAGCTCTTTTAGTAAACGTGAACGAAGTGTTTAGCCATTTAAACCAGCTTCTTGAGCAAACGAAATTTTCAATTGGATATGGAGATTTTATGTTAGTCACAGAGGATTTTCATTTTGGATTATGCATTGAACGGACGGAATATTTTTATGAGTTAAGTACTTGGGGACTTTAAGTTTAGACGGTCTTTATTAGAAAGAGCATGACAATACCATTCATTTTCAATAGGTACGATTAGATGATATAACAGTGCTCTTTGATCTATATTTAATCAATTTATTATTGTTTTTCGAGAAAAAACATTGCTTTTGTGAAGATAATTAATTACTATAAAGATATTAACATGTTAAAAGCGGTTTCATGAAACGATGAAAATTTAAAAATAGAATAATGCGTACATTCAATAAGGCGTGTTACTGTTCGGCAGGCAAGACCTAGATTGGATGGGATATATGTATTTGTATATTCCCACCCAATCCAGGTCTTTTTTTGTTGCCTGAGCGCCTATAATCAAAATTGAAAGCGGTGACTTTAATGAATCATAAAGACTTAGCTCAAGACATTCTAAAACATATTGGCGGAAGCGAAAATGTTCAAAATGCCATCCACTGTATGACGAGATTAAGGCTGACTTTAAAAGATTCTTCACGCGCAAACTCTGAAGAAATTAGTCGTCTTGATGGCGTCATTCAAGTAGCAGATACAGCTGGTCAGTATCAAATTATTATTGGAAATGATGTTGGTTATGTTTATAAAGAGTTTGCAAAACTGATTGATCAAAATCCGGAAGCAAGCGGACAGATTGTACAGAACAAAGATCATAGCTTGAAAGGATATTTCAATCGTTTTGCCAATTTAATCACTGGAATTTTTGCACCGATCATCCCTGCGATCGCTGGTGCAGGAATGTTGAAGGCTCTATTAATTTTATTGCCGATGCTAAATTTGATGAAAGAAGACAGCCAAACCTATTTGGTATTGAAAATCATCTCAGATGCAGCGTTCTTCTTCTTGCCTATTTTGTTAGCCTATACAAGCTCACAGAAATTCGGCACAAACCCTATGGTATCAATGGCTTTGGCTGGGGTTTTGTTACATCCTAACTTAACAGCCCTGTTTAGCAGTGGTGATCCAGTTGTCTTTGCGGGCATCCCGCTAAAAGCTGTTTCATATGGTGCATCGGTTATTCCGATCATACTCATTGTCTGGCTGATGTCTTATGTAGAAAAGCTGGCAGATAAATTATCACCGGGACCGGTCAAAATCTTTATGGTTCCTTTAATTACGATGATTATTGTTGCTCCGATTGGTTTACTGTTTTTAGGGCCGCTCGGTATGTATCTTGGTGCAGGCTTAGCTGCAGGGGTCTTATGGATCCAGCAAACTGCGGGATGGGCAGCTGTTGCGATTTTAGCCGTTTTCTTACCTTTTATCGTCATGTTTGGGATGCAGAAGGTGTTCTATCCAGTTGTTATCGCCTCTCTTGCTTCGCCTGGATACGATGCTCTCATTGGGGTCGCTATGTTAGCGGCGAACTTTGCGCAAGGTGGAGGTGCTTTGGCTGTTTCATTTAAAACCAAAGATCCTAAGTTAAAACAAATTGCGATGTCCGGAGGAATTTCTGCTTTATTTGGTATAACAGAACCTGCATTATACGGCGTTCATTTAAAACTTAAGAAAACATTACTCGCATGTATGATTGGAGCAGGGGTTTCAGGTATTTTTGTTGGATTGATTAAGCTAAAGGCGTTTGTCATGGTTTCACCTGGTATTGCAACAATGCCAATCTTTATTGAAAAAGGGACTTCAAACTTTACGTTTGCTATTATTGGTGCAGTCATGGCAGCGGTCATCGCGTTTATTGCTGTTTACATCATCGGCTTTAAAGATACAGAAACTGAAAACATTGAGAAGAAAAATGAGCCTGTCTCCACATCAGAAAGCACAAGAAATCGTGAAGTCATTTATGCACCGATGAAAGGAGACATCATTCCTTTAGCAAAAGTGAATGATAAGGTATTCTCTGAAGAAGTGATGGGGAAAGGGGCAGCAATTCAACCTAGTGAAGGGAAAGTATTTGCTCCTTTTGATGGACAAGTAGAAATGATTTTCCATACAAATCATGCCATTGGTTTAAAATCCAACCTTGGTGTGGAAGTTCTGATTCATATTGGTATTGATACCGTGAACTTAAATGGACAATATTTTACTTCACATGTTCAAAAAGGTGATACAGTGAAACAAGGTCAACTTCTGATTGAATTTGATCAACAGAATATACAAAAGGCTGGCTATGATACAACAACACCAGTCATTATTACAAATACAGCTGATTATTTAGAAATTTTACCCCAAGAGGGAAAAACGAATCCTGTTTCTGGTCATCAGCAGCCACTTTTAACAGTTTTATAAATCGATTTTGAATGTATCCAGGAAGGTGATATGGTATGGAAATTATAAAAGTGCTGAATACCAGTGTGGTTCTCGCTAAAAGAGATGACGGTAAGGAAATCATCGTAATGGGTAAAGCCATTGGATTTAAAAATAAGCCAGGCAGTCTTATTCAAGAGTCTGATATTCAAAAGATCTATGTGCTAGAAGATCAAAGCACGTCTAATGATTTAGCTGAGCTTATGAGGGAGACCCCAGAGGAATTTTTAATCATGACGGATGAGATTATATCCTATGCGAAGCGCCGTTTATCTACACACTTAAATGAGCATCTTTATATTTCTTTAACCGATCACCTTTTCATGGCTACGAAGCGCTTTAAGGAAAATTTAACGATACAAAATCGCCTGCTGTGGGAAGTGAAGAAATTTTACCCCGAGGAATTCAGTATTGGTCTGCATGCACTAGAGCTGATTGAAAAACAGTTAGGCATTCAGCTGCCTGAAGAAGAAGCGGCGAATATTGCATTTCATCTAGTAAATGCGCAGCAGACTAAAGATAATTTAAATCAAATCGTGATGATGACCAATATGGTCAAAGACATTTTAAATATTATCAAAATGCATTATAAAATCGACATTCCGACAGATACGATTAATTACTCCAGGTTTTTAACACATTTACAGTTCTTTGTTCAACGTTTACTTGAGAACAAAATGCTTGAAACAGATGATCACGATCTAATTGATCAAATCATGAGGAAGTATCCTGAAGAAGTAAAATGTGTGGAGAAAATCGAGAAATATATTAAAACCAATGTGGATTACACGATTTCCAGTGACGAAAAAATGTATTTAATTATTCATGTCAATCGAGTGGTTCAAAGAAATAACGCATAGTCTTGAGGAGGAAGAAACATGTCTAATCAAATCAAGAAATTTCCAGAAGGTTTTTTATGGGGTGGCGCCATTGCGGCAAACCAAGCAGAAGGTGCATGGAATGTAGACGGAAAAGGGCTATCGACTGCTGATGTGGCGATCTTTAAAAAAGGTCTCAGTAAGTCTGACTATAAAAAGCACAACAAAGTGGATGAAGAACAAATTCAGCAAGCGATGCGTGCAAATACCGCTGAAGGTTATCCGAAACGAAGAGGTGTAGACTTTTATCATCGTTATCCTGAAGATATGGCGCTGTTCAAAGAAATGGGATTGAAGACGTTACGTGTTTCGATTGCATGGACACGTATTTTTCCAAACGGTGATGAAGAAGAGCCAAATGAAGCGGGATTATTATTTTACGACCGCCTATTCGATGAGATGAAGAAACATGATATTGAACCACTCGTCACGTTATCTCATTATGAAATGCCGCTATACTTAGTGAATCAATATGGAGGATGGTCTCATCGCATTGTCGTTGATTTCTTTGTGAAATTTAGTCGAGTTGTATTTGATCGATATAAAGATAAAGTCAAGTATTGGCTGACTTTCAATGAAATTGATAGTATTGTCCGACATCCATTTACAAGTGGTGGAATCGTTTCAGAGCGCTTTGACAATGTAGAACAGGCAGTTTATCAAGCATTGCATCATCAATTTGTTGCAAGTGCTTTGGCCGTTAAATATTGTCATGAAATGATCCCAGGGGCAAAAATAGGGTGTATGCTGACGAAATTAACAACATATCCGTATTCTTGTAATCCAAAGGATGTTCTGAAGGCATCAAAGAACAATCAGTTCAATATGTTTTTTACAGATGTACAGGTGCGTGGTGAGTATCCGCGTTTTATCAATCGACTGTTTAAAGAAAAGAACATTCACATTGAGAAACAGCTGGGAGATGACGAATTATTAAAGGTGCATACGGTTGATTTTATTTCATTCAGTTACTACAATTCCTTGGTTGCTACTGAAAATAGTGAAGGCATGGAAACTGTCAGCGGCAATACAATAGGTGGAGTGAAAAACCCATATTTAGAAGTGAGTGAATGGGGCTGGCAGATCGACCCGATTGGAATTCGTATCTCTTTAAATGATTTATACGATCGCTATCAACTACCACTATTTATAGTTGAGAATGGATTAGGTGCATACGATAAGGTGGAAGATGGAAAGATAAATGATGATTATCGGATTAGCTATCATGAGCAGCATTTCCAGCAGATGCTGGAAGCCATTGAGGATGGAGTCGAATTAATAGGTTACACCAGCTGGGGAATTCTTGATTTAATTAGTTACTCGTCATCTGAAATGGAAAAGCGATATGGGTTTATCCATGTTGATCAAGATAACGATGGAAACGGAACGTTAAATCGAACACCTAAAAAAAGCTTTTACTGGTATCAAGAAGTCATTCGTCAAAATGGGTTGAAAATGAACGATGAACAGAATTGAGACATCACTTAAGGAGTGGAATGAACCACTCCTTTTTTCTATCGATGGTGTCATACGCTTAACTGATGAATTCCCCTCAAATTTAAGCAATTTACTATCTTTACCTTTCTCATTCGTATAAAATAAGAGCAGTGAAAAATTGAAGAAATGCTTGATACATGAAGGGCGTGTAAGCTGTGAGCTGCATGACATGATGAGATGTATGAACGTGAAGGCTGCAAAGCTGTTCTTCCTCACATATGAGATCTTGTAAGCGTAACCATTATTTGTCACTTCATTGCGATGGTGTTGAGGGGTGTGTCAGGATGAGGAATCCGTATGTGAGAACGGCTTCTAGTCTGTATATTAATTACTTTTTATTAGGTATGGTCAATATTATTTTGGCTTCAAATATGCCATTTTTAATCAAACAATTAGATACCAATAGTGCGGGAATTAGTTATATGATTTCGGCGCTTGGCATTGGCAGGGTGCTCACGTATGGTTTATCAGGCGTACTGTCAGATCGTTTTGGGCGAAAGCCGGTCATTTTGGTTTCTGGTATGCTGATGGCGGTGTTCCTCATCGGAATCCCATTGTCTCCGAATTATCAAATCGCGTTTGCGTTTGCGATTTTGGCAGGGGTCGCGAATTCGGCAATGGATGCAGGAACGTATCCTGCGTTAATGGAGACTTTTCCGCAAAATTCGGGATCTGCGAATGTGATGGTGAAGGCCTTTATCTCCATTGGGGCAACCATTTTGCCACTGGCGATTTTCCTTTTAGCAGAGCATGATTTGTTTTATGGAATTTCATTTTTTGTTCCTGCTCTGATCTATCTTGTGAATGTCTTGATGCTGTGGACCTTGCCATTTCCGAATCATCGCAAGGTGGAGCAAGTCCAGGTAACGGAGACTGACGGACTTCCGCGCTTCTCGACAGAGCCTACATTTTGGAGGGAAGGGATCGCACTCATTTTGATCAGCTTTACGTCAAATGGGCTGTATGCGCTGCCGCAAATTTGGCTTCCTACGTACGGTGAGGCTATCTTGGGGATGGCTTCGGGCAGTGCTGTGAAACTGCTCAGTTACTATAGCATAGGCGGGCTGCTGTCTGTTGTGATGCTCGCATTTCTTTTGCGCCGTTTTGTCCGTCCGGTCACTGTACTGCTGATCTATCCAATCATTACACTTGTTTCTATTTGTGTACTCTTGGTCGTGAAATCGCCAGTCATAGGAACCGTCAATGCTTTTGTATTAGGGTTTTCAACAGCAGGAGTTTTTCAGCTGACGTTAACTGTGATGGCTGAATTCTTCTGGAAAAACAAAGGGACGATGACAGGGATTATCTCCACAGCAGGCGGCGTGTCGGCTATCGTCATCCCGGTCGTAACAGGGTTAATTCAGAGTCACGCGTCCATTTTACAAATCTTTATGTTCGATGCAGTGGTGGCTGTTGCAGCCATTATCGGCGCACTGTATATCCTGTATCGCTACCGTCAAGTTATGGTACATGATTAAAAAAAGACGACCTCCGCTTAGGAAGTCGTCTTTCTTTTGTTTTAGAAACGGTCATTTTCAAAAAGAATTTGTTTTACTTGATCAACTGGCATATCTTCACCAGTAAAGAGTTTGTAAGCAAGTGCTCCTTGCCATAACATCATTCCAAGACCGTTAATCGTTTTGGCGCCAGCTTCCTGTGCTTGTGCAAGAAGCTTTGTTTTTTGCGGGTTGTATACGACATCTGTCACGATCAAATCTTCACGAAGTACATCAAGTGTATCATCGATAATGCTGAGCTGATCTAGTGGTTTCATGCCAAGGCTTGTCCCGTTTGCCAGGATCGCACTTTCTGCTACTTCACGGCGGAACGCGTCTTTGTCTTCAAGTGGGAAAATGTTTGCTTTGACACCGAAAGATTTCATTTCGTTGTTGATGTAATTTACATTTTCTTCTGCTTGAACAAAGTATTGGTCATTACGAGCAAATATACTAATTTCACGAATGCCGGACTGTGCAAGCTGAATCGCAATCGGAGTTGCCGCGCCGCCAGAGCCAACGAGTGTGACTTTTTTGCCGGCTAATTCAACGCCATGCTCAATCAAGTTTCTCACATATCCAAGACCATCTGTGTTGTAGCCGATGAGTTTACCATCTTTGTTTACTACAGTGTTACTTGCACGTGTATATCTTGCAGAATCATCTAGTTCGTCTAAGTAATCTAGTACTTTCATTTTGTTCGGCATAGAGACGTTAAATCCAGCTGCACCCATTGCTTTCATACCGTTTACGGCTGCTTCTAGTTCATCATTCCCTACTTCAAATGCGAGGTAAGCATAGTTGATACCTGTTAGTGTATAGCCAAGGTTATGCATACGTGGTGAAAGGCTGTGTCCGATTGGTGTAGCAAGAAGACCGACTAATTTTGTTTTTCCATCAATATTTCGTTCATGTATGTTTGTCATGATTGACATCTCCTTTAGTTATCTAAATAATTTTTTCATGCGTCCAAGAACAAAGACCGCTAGTAATACGCTAATAACCGCAATGATCATATCGAAGAATAACGTCATTTTAATATCGTACGTGCTGACCAACCCACTTGTAATGAGCGGCACGAGAATAAACGCTGAGCTTGCCGCAATGTTCACATAGGATGAAGCCGTTGCTTTGTTTGTCGGGAATAATTTCATCATAATACTCATCGCCAGCTGGAAGATCCCTGCTGTAAATAATCCTAAGAAAAACGTGCTGACAATGACAATGCTGTACGTTTCGATTTGGAAAAGTGAAAGCATTGCAAGGAACGCACCAATTGGATAAATGATCGCCACCATAATCGGTGAAATGAATTTATCTAAGACAACTGAAAGCAATAGAACAGATACAAGTGCACCAATACTAAAATAAGATAGAAGCTGTGTCGCTTGTTCTGTGCCAAGTCCGATTAATTTTAATCCGAGCTGTGGAAGCCATGTCTGCCATACCACAAACAATGCAGTCGACGTGAATCCCATAAGTACAACAGCTAAACCTTCGCCAAGCATTTTTGGTTCTTCTTTCAGCTGGTCCTGTACTGGAAGAGCGTCTTGTGAAGAAACTTGCTTATGGTTCGGGAATGGCATAAAGATTAAGTAAATCCCTACAAGTAAATAAAGAAGCCCTAGTCCAAAGAACGCCCAGCCCCAGAAGATGTCATGTGCCACTAGGAACGCCAAGATAAATGGAAGAATAGTCGCCCCAATGGATACAGACGCTTTTACTAAAACAGAAGCCGAACTTGCTTTTTTCGGAAATGACTCTGTCAAAGCAGGGTAGGTTCCTGAATCAAGCAGTGAATTGGCAATACCTGCTGAAATCGCAAAGATAAATGCCAGTGTATAACTCGTTGTCGTTGGAATACCGATTAAGAATAATAAGTAAAGAAAATTTCCTGTAATAATGACAGGCTTACGTCCCCAGCTATCGGCTAACCGACCTGAGAAAAAGAGAGCAATGAGTTTACCAATTCCGATCGCCGATACAAGCAAGCTGATTTTCGGAATATCTACATGGTAGCGTTCAGATAAGCTGTCCATGTTGGAAGCTACAATAATATTGATCATGCCAAGCATGAAGTAATTTAAATACATGCCAAGTGACGATTTAATATAAGGATTTTTCATGTTCCCACTCCTATATTTGAAACCCCTAAGGTCAAATTCTTTGAATACCCTTTGTTATTGTTTCCTTAAAAATGAAGAATATGAAGCCCATCACAACACCCCTTATGTGATTGATGAAAAAATAATGAATATTCATCTGTTCTTCAATCAAGTACATCGTTCTACTAAAATGCAAAAAATAATAACAGCCTTGATTAGGAAGTGAAACTTCATGATTTGATCAGAATCATAAAAAATCACTTTTAACTGTTTTTTGATAGAAATAACGATAGGATGAAATAGGTATAACGATATACTAAAAGAAGCAACGAGATAAATATACTCCTGCATTTTAAATGTGTCAAGTTTATGACTTTGTGATTTAAAAAAATAAAATTGAAACAAAGAAATAGTTGACTTGATCAATAAAAAAAAGAGAATTGCTGTCCACAATTCTCCTTTCCATGATCAGGTAGAGGTTTCTCTAATATGAAGTTGAGGCTTTAAAATCAATCGCTGCAGCTCTTCATCCTGTTCGTTCATTTTATGATATAAAAGGTTCGCTGCTTTTACCCCGATGGATCGGGGGAAGGAGGAAACAGTGGTGAGCGGCGGATGGTACATCTCCGCTTCAGGAACATTATCGAATCCAACCACATCAATATCTTCACCAGGCTTGATACTGCGTGCTGATAGTTCTTGCATGACTCCAAATGCAACTAAGTCACTAAAACAAAAAATAGCAGTAGGAGGCTCGGGTTGATCCATGACTTGAGCAAGTGCTTCTTTCCCGCCTTCACGAGTAGGTACGATATCAATAATAAGGGAATCATCAATCGTCAGGTTTTCATCGTCGTGAGCTCTTTTGAAACCCTTCATTCGCTCAATCCAGGTCGATGAAGTCTTGATGCCGCCTAAGAAGGCGATACGTCGATGCCCCTTCTGAAGAAGATGATGAATGGCCATCCAAGTGCCTTGTTCATAATCAACGCCGACATAGTCACATTGCACATCTGATAATTCACGATTTGCAAGTACTTTTGGGGTGCGAATTTGATTTAACTGTTTGGCTGTCCGAGCCGAGCTTTTCGAAGCTAGGTTTAAAATGATTCCGCCCACTCGGTGCTCTACCATAGTGGAAATGAGCCGCTCCTGTTTATCGACACTGTCAAAGGTTGTACCAAGTAAAACAGTATAGCCTAGTGATTCAAGCGTGGTTTGCACGCCGATTAAAAATTCCGAAATAAAGGTGTTAGAAATATCTGTGACAATCACACCAACGATATTTGAGCTTTTTGACCGCATGTTGGCAGCTACGCGGTCATATACGTACCCTAAGTCTTCCATGGATTGAAGCACTTTGTTTCGAGTGGCTTCAGAAATTCTAGGATTATTTCGAACAACGAGTGATGCCGTTGAAGTCGAGACACCGGCATGCTGGGCGACTTCCTGTAATGTGACACGCTGTTTGTTCATTTTTTTCATTTGTCTTCACCAACTTCAATGGATTGCCTAACTTTGTTCATGATCAAGAGGGATTTCTCCATCAGACGAGCCGAACATCTTTTGATTTATTATACATGAATCAGGGGGGATTGATGAAGTGAAGACATATGAGTGCCACCGTAAATCATAAAAGATTACCATTGACAGCATTCTGATTGAGGCGTAAAATATAAAATTATTCAGAAATAGCAACATTTTAATTAAATAACGAAGGCTATGATTGCTGTGGGTCACACTATAGCAGGAGCAGCTTCTGGAGAGACCGCATGTATGTGCGGCGCCGAAGGGTTCACAATCTCAGGCAAAAGGACAGAAGAGTACGAAATATTGTATTTGTGATGCATGGATGATGCCGTGTATTACTTTTCTCTATTTTGCTATTCTTTTATGACCGTGAGATTGGAGCGCATCCAATCTCTTTTTTTATGGACTTTTTAAAGAGTTCATTATTTCAGTATAAGATCGTGTCGTAGGAGGGTGTTAGCATTGGCACAACAAGAATTAAAACGAGATTTATCAAACCGTCATGTGCAATTGATTGCCATTGGCGGAACCATTGGAACAGGGTTGTTTTTAGGATCTGGAAAAGCTATTCAATTGGCAGGTCCTTCAATCATTTTTGCTTATTTAATTGTCGGAATGGCCATCTTTTTTGTCATGAGGGCACTTGGAGAGTTGCTTTTATCGAAGGCGGGCTATCAGTCATTAACCGATATTGCAGAGGACTATCTCGGCCCGTGGGCATCTTTTGTGACAGGGTGGACATATTGGTTTTGCTGGATTATGACAGCGATGGCGGATGTCATTGCGGTCGGGGTGTATGTGCAGTATTGGTTTGACATTCCGCAATGGATTCCTGCGATCATTTGTTTGTTGATTTTACTAGGATTGAATCTATTAACGGTGAAGCTTTTCGGAGAAATGGAATTTTGGTTTGCGCTCATTAAAGTGATTACGATTCTATTACTGATCGGTGTTGGAATTGTTCTTTTAATCATTGGTTTTCAAACCGATGCCGGACCGGTGACAGTAACGAATTTATGGTCTCATGGCGGGTTATTCCCAAATGATGTCACAGGCTTCTTGTTGTCATTCCAGATGGTGATTTTTGCGTATGTGGGAGTTGAACTGGTTGGTGTATCTGCAGCAGAAACAGCCAATCCGCAAAAAAACATTCCCTCTGCGATTAATAAGATTCCATTAAGAATTCTATTTTTCTATGTGGGTGCGATCTTTGTTTTACTATGTATCAACCCATGGACTGAGCTCAGTGCATCAGAAAGTCCTTTTGTGAAAACCTTTGGGCTCATTGGGATACCAGTAGCAGCGGGGCTTATCAATTTTGTTGTATTGACGTCTGCGGCATCAGCTTGTAATAGCGGCATGTTCTCAACAAGCCGTATTCTGTATAATCTCAGTCATCAAAAGCAGGGGCCAGCTTCCTTTGGACGTTTGAACAAGCACGCTGTCCCGAGTAATGCACTATTCGTTTCAACGATTGTAGTATCGGTCGGTGCACTTTTAAGCAAGCTGATTCCCGAACAAGCCTTTGGGATTGTTACCACGATCAGTGCCATTTGTTTCATTTGGGTATGGAGTATTATTTTAATTTGCCATTTGAAATATAAAAAAACACGGCCTGAATTGCATGCAGCATCTACCTTTAAAGCACCGTTCACACCTTTTGTGAATATTTGCGTTCTTGCGCTCTTTGCTGCCATTCTCGTGATCATGCTCTTCGCAGATGCAACACGTCCTGCGCTGCTATTGACACCGGTATGGTTTGGTTTCTTATTTTTGATTTATGCTAGAAAGAAACGCCGTGCATCGTAACGGACGGAAAAGCACAGCCTTTTGACAGAGCTGTGCTTTTTATCATTTAACGATTTCTAATCCTCAACACATAATTTGCATTCAAAATGATCAAAACAACCCCAATGACCACGATCGAGAAGAGTTGAGAGTGATTGGCTCCGAGGGAATACACAATCAAAATAAACATGGCACTGGTCAATAGGATATTCATCATTTGATACGTGTGAAACAGTCCGCCAAGCATGACATGCTTTTCCCCTTCGTCTGATATGGCGAGCAGCTTTTTACTATAATCTTTGTCGGACGGACTTGGCAGATTGCGATTAGGATAGACAAGTTTAAGAACGGATATCGCTGCATAAGAACTGATAATGGTGACGATAAATAAAGCAGCATTGACCAGAATCAACCAGAGGGGCTGCTCGGTGACGATGGTTATACCGATGGCAATAATGGACAAAATCGTACTCACCGTATTGGCTAATGTCGAATCAGTAAAGGTCCGATATTGCTTAGCCTCCAGTTCATCTTCCTCATCTCCAGAGACCGAAAGAGACACTCTTTTTTTCATACGTGAAATCCCTGAAAAACAATAAATAATCAATAAAATTGTCAATCCACTGATGACAAGAGTCGCTTCAAATGCAATATCAAGAAGTGTCATCTCAAATTCGGCTGCCAGTAGACAGTAAGCACCGAGAAAGCCAAGGAGAGCACCTAAGAGCATTTTGTATACAGTTTTCAAGATAGTTCATCCTCCTCGAATAGAAAAATACGTTCAATGGGTTCCTGAAAAATTCGTGAAAGCTTAACAGCGAGCAAGAGAGACGGCATTAATTCATCTCGTTCCATTAAGCTGATGGTTTGACGAGAGACCTTTGCACGCTTTGCCAGCTCAGTTTGGTTTAAACCATCACGCGCACGAAGCTCTTTTAACCGATTTTTCATTCTGTCACCTCAAGTTTTGATTGAAATCTTACATTGATTGTAAAGTATTATATTCATTTTGACAAGTAAAGTTGTCAAAATGATAAAAATAATTGTCAGAAAGATCATCTTTATTCAAAAGGTGAACCATGATACGCTAAAGGAAAGAGAAACAGAAAACAGGTGATGGCCTTGTTCATTGATCAATTAAAAAATGACTTACATCAATCACAACCGTTGTTCATTGGAGAAGAGACAGCGTTCAAAGCAGCAGTCCTTATCCCTTTAGTACAAGTAAATGGAGAATGGCATATATTATTTGAGGTACGATCGCTGACCATGAGAAAACAGCCGGGGGATATTAGCTTTCCTGGAGGCAAGCTCGACGGCAGCGAAACAGCACAGGAAGCTGCACTGCGAGAAACGCATGAAGAGCTGGGTATCCCGCCAGAATCGGTCGAAATCCTTGGACAGCTCAGTCCTTATATCGCTTCTCCATCCTTTGTCGTATACCCATATGTCGGTATCATTGATGAGCAAAAAGTGAAACACTCCTATAATCAAGAAGAAGTAGAAGAGACCTTTACTGTGCCTCTATCATGGCTCAGCCAATATGAGCCGTACCTACATCATGTATCCGTTCAGCCAACACCAGGAGAGGACTTCCCTTATGAAAAAATCATGAATGGTGAAAAATACAGCTGGGGGAGCCGTTCAATCGAGGAATGGTTTTATGATTACGAAAACTACACCATATGGGGATTAACAGCCCGCATATTAAAACATTTTGTATCCGTTGCAAAAAAAAATTCCTAGAGAATCGCTCTCTAGGAATTTGTTGTTTTCAGCCGTTCCTTCGCTGTTTGTTTTCCTTTACCAATTGGAATTGGCGCTCTCGCTTGGCTCAGTCCGTAGGAAGGCATGTTCACGTAGACGGATTCATACGAGCCGGCTTGAATTTGGTATGTTTCATGATAAATGCCCACCGCATCATTATTTCGTGCCATTTGGTTAAATCTTTTCCAAGCAGCCAAATGCTTCTCCATCTTGGCATAGGCAAGGAGGTCATCTGTTGATTTCCAATATTGAATCATCACTGTCGTGCGTAATCCAAAGTAATTTTTGTCCCAAGAAACCCTAGCTCCTCTTGATGGGTATACAGCTCCTTGATCATGCCAGGCATCGCCATGAACACAGGCATCCATTGATGAATGGCCCAGCGTTTGTTGATCCTCATTCCGATGATGAACACAACAATAGAATCAGAATTGTCCGTTGTAAATCTGCCAGCACGTATGTCTTTTTTCATTCATTTACCCTTCCTTCTTCATCGAATGGAATGTCTCCACGCACCAATCAATTCCAGCTTGAGCCACTCTTTTCCCATAATCTAAAGTAAACAGCCAATACTTCGCATCCGCTTCATCTGGATAAAGCTCTTGAATGTTTTGTTCAATCGCAACATATGTCTCATAACGAATACGGAGCTGCCTCTCATAATCCTGTAAAAGCGCTAGTTTCTTCTCAAACGAAAGATATTGACCGAAGAATAACTTTAATAACACCTCATTACGTTCTGTTGGTAACTGATCGAGCGGCTGCGCCAGCCATTCTCTTAACGTGTCCAGTCCTTTTTCAGTCAAATGATATTCCCGCTTGTCTGAACGACCAGAGCTAGCAGCAGGTGAAACCTCCGCAAGGCCTTCCTCGACTATTAACTTTAAAGCTGGATAAATTTGTCCATAACTGATTTTCCAAAAATGATGCAAGCTCCTATCAATTAATTGCTTCACTTCGTACCCTGACTTACAATCTGTCGTTAAAATACCTAAAATCGCATACGTCGTATCATTGTATTTTTTCATATCAGCATACCTATCTAAAAGATATATCATTTAGATATATAATAAATGATGTGGAGTGGCAGATACAAGGGGTTGTTGAAAAATAAGTTCGATAAAGGAGGTGACTCACTCATATATTGATAGAAAAAATTAAATTCTGTCAGTGGAGGTATGTATGAATAGATTGAAAATCTGGATCGTGGCAATTCTAGCAGTATTAATCATGGGTGCTGTCAGCTGGATAGCTTATCAAGCAAATGCAAAAAAGAGTGTATTGAATCAATCTTACGCCTTTGCATATAAGACAAAGAATCATGTGAACTGGTTCAAAGTAACGGAGAAAAAAGGGAAAGTAACAGGTCATCTGAATGAAACCATTTTGGAGGAAAAACCAAAAAGGCATTTTGATCCTAATCTATTTATCAACAAATATAAATTAACCGGTAAAAAAATTGAAAACGGTTACAAATTCCAAGCAAAGCAAGGGAAAGAGACGGTCACATATGAAGTTCACCCTGCTGAAAAAGATCTTTCTGTGAAAAAACAAGGTGAAAAACAAAGCATCACATACAAAGCAGTTGATCAAACAAAACTACGAGCTGTTCAAAAGGACATTCATGACCGATATGAAGAACTGATGGAGGACACTGAAAATAGATTTCATGATTATGTAAGAAACTTCATTAAGAAAGTAACAGGCGCTTATGGTTATCTGTATACGGCGGAAGATGGTTCGTACCAGCTATTTCTAAAAGTAAAACGAATGTATATGCAGTCTGAATGGGCAGGTTCTTTTCTAATGAGAACGGTCCCAGGAGATGGTGGAGCACCTTATAAAGAAACGAAACATACAGCCGGCGGTGTTTCAGATGGGATAATGTTTGATTTGAGTACTTATCCTGCAATTGAAAAGGGTTTTATTTTAGGGGAAACTGACCGAGACGCAACATCAATTAGATTTCCCTTTAAAATGGCAGGCGGTACAATAGAATTTAAAGCTGTCACGAAAGAGGAATATCAAGAGCAAACGGAAGCATTCAAAAAGCAGGCTGAAGAAACGAAAAAATAGATCGTATTGGACCAGGTGAATAAGGGTTAATAACATATCTGAATTCTCCATGATAAAAGGATATTATTTTCATAGATGTAAGATATTATTACTAAATACTTATCTAAATTTTCTAGAATCTATTTTTAAGTGAATAAGAATTTAGTTGAATATATGGTAAAATATTGTTGATGTTGATTTCTCAAATTAAATATTAGAGGAGGTACGTATGAGCAAATTGAAAATCTGGGTCGTGTCTATCCTAGCCGTACTCATCTTGGGTGGAGGCGGCTGGACAGCATATCAAGCAATCGCACAAAAAAATTCATTGAATCATTCCTATGCATTTGCGTATAAAACTAAGGATAGACTGAACTGGTTCGAGATATCTGAGAATAAAGGCAAAGTAACAGGTCACTTGAATGAAAGATATATAGAAGAAATTTGGTGGGACCCTCAATTATATAAAAAACAATATGTCATAACCGGCCATTCAAAAGAAAATGGGTATGAATTTCAAATGAAAAAAGGAAAAGAAACGATCATATACGAAGTTCATTTTTCGGGGAAAAACCTTTCTGTGAAAAAACAAGGCGAGAAGCAAAGCACGATTTATAAAGCAATCAATCAAAAAAAGCTAGATACGTATCAAAAAAAGATTCAAAATCGACATCAAAATCTAGTTGAATCATCAGAAACTAGATTTTATGAAAATATGAGACACTTCAGGGATAAAGTGGCGAAAGTATATGGTTTTCTATATACGGCAGAGGATAAACAACTATTTTTACAAGTGGAAAGCATGCATGTTGAGAATGGATGGGACGGCTCCTTTTTAATAACAACTGTTTCTGAAGAAGGTTGTAAGCCCTATAAAGAAATGAAAATAGAGGTCGGGGGCTTTACTGATGGGGCAGGATTTTTCGAAATGAGCTATGATCCTATAATTGAAGATGGTGTCATTATAGGTTCGACTGATCGAGATGCAAAATCAGTAAAGCTGCCAATTAAAAAGACAGACGGTACAGTAGAGTTAAAAGCTTTCACGAGGAAGGAATATAAAAAACTCCCTAAACCATATATCATGACAGGCGATTCAGTAGAGTTAAAAGCTGTCACGAAAAAGGAGTATGAAAAACAAGCGAAAGCATTTAAAAAGAGGGCAGAAGAAAAGAAAAAATAGATGAATTTAAACCAGATGAGTGAATCAACTTATCTGGTTTTTTGTGGAGAAAAATATTGTTGATTGATGCTAGAAGGAACAAAAGAGTAGAAGGTTTCCTATAAGTGAATAGAGAAAAGTATTTTAGGTATATAGACCCTAATAATTTTTAGAAAAATAAATGTTGACGCTTTCATATAATGCATATATACTAAAAACAAATCCAATATGAATAAATTAGACATGTGACTGGTCATGCAGGCAGGATCTAAAAACGATGAATTTTTCTTTTATTTGTCGTTTTAGGTCCTTTTTTTATTGCCGAAATATAGGTCTCGTGTATGAGAAAAGGGGGAGAAAAAATGAATTACACACAAGTTGCCAAAGACGTTTTACAGCATGTAGGCGGCAAAGAAAACATTGCGCACCTTGAACATTGTTCAACAAGACTTCGCTTCACACTAATTGATCAGAAAAAAGCAGATGTACCAGCACTGGAAAAAACACCGGGTGTCATAGCTGTTAGAATGACAGGACAATGCCAAGTAGTCATTGGGAATGACGTCATTGAAGTGTATCAAAAGGTAACAAGTTTAATAGGCGGCAGCTCATCAAGCCAAGATGTGCCATCCAATCAGCCAAAAGAAAAAAGAAAAGCAGGCACAGTTCTGTTAGATTTCATTGTCGGTGTCTTCCAGCCGCTTGTACCAGCTATCGCAGGCGGAGGAATTTTAAAATCATTTCTTCTCCTTTTCTCTTTATTAGGCTGGATGGATGCAAAGGGACAAACCTATCAAATACTGAACATGGTAGGTGACGCACCACTTTACTTTCTGCCTTTACTAGTTGCTGTAACGACGGCGAATAAACTAAAAGTAAACCCACTGGTCGCACTATCAGCAGTCGGTGCGCTTCTTCTGCCGAACATGACGGCGATGCTTACAGAAGGTGCACAATTACTGTCATTCGATGTGAAAAATATAGCTTATGCGTATCAAGTGTTTCCGGCAATCCTTTCTGTATTGCTTTACGCGCAAATGGAAAAATTCTTTACACGGTTTTCACCAAAACCAATTCGGATTTTCTTCGTTCCGATGATGTCATTGGTCATTACTGTACCAGTTACGCTACTTCTGTTAGGACCGATTGGTTTTACAGCGGGGCAAGGTTTTTCATCTATTATTCTTTCGATGTTTAATACGGTAGGCTGGGTAGCTGTCGCCATTTTAGCAGCGGTCCTCCCCTTCATGGTGGCATCAGGCATGCATAAAGCAATGGTTCCTTATGCAGTCACAACGATGGGAACCCTTGGGAAAGAAGCACTTTACTTACCGGCATCACTTGCGCATAATATTGCGGAAAGTGGAGCGTGTTTCGCTGTGGCACTTCGAACAAAAGACAAGGTACTTAGATCAACAGCCATTTCGGCAGGGATATCAGCCTTTTTTGGCATCACAGAGCCAGCGCTGTATGGTGTGACACTGCAAAATAAGCGAGTCCTTGGAAGTGTTATGATTGGTTCGTTTGTTGGTGGAATTTTCATTGGATTAGTTGGTATACAAGCCTTTGTGCTTGTTGGTCCTGGTTTAGCAAGCATGTCGATGTTTATATCAGATGAGCTCCCGCGAAATTTGATGTTTGCTATCATTGGAGCGGTCATTTCGTTTATTGTCGCCTTTATCGCTGCTTTTGTATTAGGTAAAGATCGAACAGTAGAAGAAAAGACAAAGGATCAAGCTGGGTTTGCTGAAAAAATTGGAGCAGGCGAAACATTCAAGAGCCCTGTGATTGGCCAAATGATCTCTCTATCCGAAGTGAAAGATGATATTTTCTCTTCAAAGGTCATGGGAGAAGGAATTGCCATTGTACCTTCAAAAGGAGCACTTTATGCACCTGTAGATGGAGAGGTAACCTTGCTGTTCGAAACAAACCATGCACTTGGTATGAAAACGGACCATGGAGTTGAAGTATTATTCCACATCGGCATTGACACCGTTCAGTTGGAAGGACAGTATTTCCATCCAAAAGTACAGGCTGGAGATCGTGTTCAAGCGGGTGATTTATTGATTGAATTTGATCTAGAAAAAATCATGGAAGCAGGATATGATCCAGTAACACTTGCTGTAGTCACAAATACAGATCAATATGATATTAAGGTACAGCCATTACAAGAGGTCAATCGTCAAGATACATTGATGGTTGTTACACAATTAGGAGGCTAATCATATGACAAAAATCAAAGGTTTTCCAAAAGGATTTTTATGGGGCGGAGCCATTGCTGCTAACCAGGCAGAAGGCGCCTGGAATATAGATGGAAAGGGACCGTCTGTTGCAGATATTGCAATGTACCGTTCCAACTTGAGTGTAGAAGATTATGAAGGTCATCTTGCAGTTACCACTGAAAATATAGATCGTGCGATGAAAGATCCAGACGATAAAAAATACCCAAAACGCAGAGGTGTCGATTTCTATCATCACTATAAAGAGGATTTGGCTCTCTTTGCTGAAATGGGATTTCAAACACTTCGAATTTCTATTGCATGGAGTCGTATCTTCCCTACTGGAGAAGAAGCTGAACCGAATGAAAAAGGGCTGCAATTTTATGATCGTGTCTTTGCAGAAATGAAAAAACACAACATAGAACCGATCGTGACTCTCTCTCATTATGAAATGCCTTTAGCCCTTAGTGTGAAATATAACGGCTGGGTTGAAAGAAAAGTAATCGACCTCTTTGTGAAATTCGCCAATGTTTGTTTCGAACGTTATAAAGATGATGTGAAATATTGGCTTACCTTTAATGAAATTGATAGTATTCACCGACACTCTTTCATTACAGCGGGAATTATTCCTGATCGCTGCTCAGAAGGAAAAGTAGAAGAGACGGTGTACCAAGCACTTCATCATCAATTTGTCGCATCTGCTCTCGTAACAGCAGATTGCCATCGTATCATTCCAGGCAGCCAGGTAGGATGTATGCTGACAAAATTGACAACGTATCCGCATACGTGCCATCCGAATGATGTAGAACAAGCTTTGAAACAAAACTTAGAAAACTATTTCTATGCAGATGTTCAGGTGTTTGGCGAGTATCCGCCACTGATCAAGCGTATGCTTGAGAGAAAAGATATTCATATTCAAATGGAAGCAGATGATCTTACCATTTTAAAAGAAAACACAGTAGATTTTATCTCATTTAGCTACTATATGTCTTTAACGGAATCAGCCCAAGAAGGATTAGAAGAGACAGAAGGGAATACCATTCGTGGAGTCAAAAACCCTTATCTTCCATCAACTGAATGGGGTTGGCAAATTGATCCGGTTGGTCTGAAAATTTCTTTGATCGAATTGTATGATCGCTATCAAAAACCTCTTATCATTGTCGAGAACGGCATGGGTGCAAAGGATGTAGTTGAAAGTGATGGCTCAATCCATGACGACTATCGTATTAACTATTTCAAAGAGCATTTCCGTCAAATGAGAGAAGCCATTGAAGAAGGTGTCGATCTCTTTGGATATACGAGCTGGGGCTCGATTGATATTATTAGTGCAGGTACATCACAAATGTCAAAACGGTACGGCTTCATTCACGTAGATCAAGATGATGACGGGAACGGGACATTAAAACGATCTCGAAAAGATTCATTTTATTGGTACCAAAAAGTCATTGAGACAAATGGTGAATCGCTTGATTGAACACCACAATCATGAAAACAGGTGATGACGATGTTTAAAATCAAAAAAGTTTTAAACTCGAGCGTGGTCCTGGCTGAAGATCAGAACCAACAGGAGATGGTTTTGTTCGGCCGAGGAATTGGCTATGGCCAGAAACCAGGTCAAATGATAGAAGAGAAAAAAGCGGACCAAGTCTTTATGTCAGTCGATAACATGAGAGCAAAAGAATTTCTTCAATTGTTAGATTCAATGCCTCAGGAGTTTATCGATTTAACTCAGCAAATTGTCCAATATGCAGAAAAACGTTTAAGTTCAACTTTAAATTCAGGTGTTTATTTTACCTTAATGGATCATTTGAATTTTGCAGTGGAACGTCATAAAAAGAATATTAATATTACGAATCGTGTGTATTGGGAAATCAAAAATTACTATACAGAAGAATTTGAAGTAGGGAACTACGCACTTGAGTTAGTCAATGACACATTGGGCATACAATTACCAAAAGAAGAAGCTGCCAATATCGCCTTTCACTTGATTAATGCATTAGGTGAAGAGTCCGAGTCGAAAGATGGTATGAAATACGCCAAGATGATCGGAAGTATTGTCAATCTTGTTCGCTATACGTTGAATATGAAAATGGATCAAGAGAATATTCATTACAGCCGGTTCATTACACATGTGAAATTCTTTGTAGAAAGATTTTATGCTGATAAATTATTATCAGATCAAGAAAATGAGTTATTTGAACAAATTGCACATTTATATCCTCAAGCGATGGATGTTGCTTTTAAGATCAAAGATTATATTAAACAGGTGCATAGCATCATCATTCCTAATGATGAGCTTACTTATCTTGCGGTACATATACACCGCCTCATTTCTTATCAGCAACTAAAATAAATGGGGAACCACTTGCCTTGATGAGGCGAGTGGTTCTTTGTTTGGCAAATGTTTATATTAAGTTCCGATAGGTCGTTCTGTTGTACCATTTTCATCATTTAATGAATTGAAAGTCCCTGTTTGTCCTAAAACAACGATGGTCAAAGTGATAATCAATAAACCCATTTTTTTCATTAGAATTCCCCCAGTCAATGATAGGATGTTTCATGCGATCAGCTTCCTTTAGAAAGAGATAGGCTTGATGAATTGCTCCCAGCTCTTCAAAGTGTTTTGCTGCTAATGCACTTAATTCACAGACTCCTTCAGCATCTTTTAATTTTTTAAGAATGCTGATTTCATCAAAACAGGCTTGAGCTTTTTGAGCCATATCTTCAGTGAAATATAGATGGTAAAGCAAATTCATTTTTGCTGTATAGATGGGGCATTTCTCTGCTTGATGTTTTTGGTTAACCAATTCGAAGTAATAGAGAGCTTGTGTCCTTTCATCGATAGAGAGCAGCTCTTTCATTAACATGTACATGGAGTGATGGAAGTAACACGATGAGAGATAGTCTTCGTCACTAAGAGCTTTTTCTAGGGCATCGATACATTTTTTTGATTCGCCAGCTTCGGCATACAAAATGCTGATATTATGATAAAGCTGTGATGTTAGAAAATGATCGTTTAGACTGTCTGCGATGTGTAATGCTTTTTTGTAGTAATTTTCTGCCCTTATAAAGTCGCAAATGTCCATATAATTAGCAGCGGCGATGACAAAGGCTGTAGCTAGTCTTCTTTCATATCCTTCATGGCTTTTGAAAATATCAATAGCATTCTGAATGTAGTGCAGAGAAATTAGGCTTTGACGAAGCAGCATATATAAGTTGGCGATTTTCGTATGGAATTCTGCTACTTCTATTTCATCAGGAATGTGTTGTAGTTTTTTCTCGGCAATTTTAAACAGTCCAATGGCTGATGCATAGTCTCTTTTATATGACGCGTAAAGGGCTTTGTATAGGTAAAAATAGTATTCAATTAAGTCGTTTGTTTTAGAGGGGCAATCTGGCTCTAGCTGTTCCTTCAGTTTCGTACCTCTTCGTTCATATAACATGAGCTTATACTTGCCTTCTAGCAATGAGTAATAGGTCAAGACCTCCTGATTCTCTTCCATTTTTTGAAGTAATTCCTTTAATTCTGTATACATTGCTTTTGCACTGTGTACATCATGCTTGCGAATTGCAATTCTCCAATCATTTAAACGATTCCCCACCTGTTCAGCAGAAATGATAGCCATGGAAATTTCACCTCTTTAAGATCCTTTCACCTGTTTCATAAAAAACGATATCACAATTTTTGGTAAAATATAATCGTTTCGGTGAGGTGATTGACAAGAGGTAATAAAAAGGACCTAAGGTCATGCGATGTACGACATTGTAAGGGTAATTGCTTGTTAACACAAATGAATAAAATCTCTTTTTGGAAATCTAAAAAAGGGTTATATACAACGGGTTTTAAGATAATGTACGAAAATATCGCTCATATATTTGATATAAAGAAATTTTAGTTATTTCAAAGGGAAAATGGAAGGTCGATCTAGGAAGGAAAATCAGGTATGATGTTGCTAGATCATGAGATAAGAAATTGATAGATGACGACAAAAGTAAGTATAAAACAAAAACTCCGACCCTTTAGAAAGGATGTTGAAATGAAAAAAAGATTTCAAAGCTTAAACAGACAAATCACAGTCATTATCACGACTCTGTTACTTGTTTTAGTGACTCTATATATGTCAAAGAGATACTTTTATAGCAAAGAAATTGAGCTGCTGACAGAATCTTGTCAACAAGCTGGCGGCAAAATTATCTTAGAAACAAATAGTTTGTCTATGGATTACTCGTTTGAGTGCCAGAAAAAGTAGAACAGGCAGTTTCCTGCCTGTTTGACTTAAATTAAAAACCTAAATTTTGCAGCCATTGATTTAATCTCATTTCTCGGTTCTCGACAGTTGAATGGTCATATCTTCCTAATTGTAAACTGTCTGCCATTTCTCCGTCATTCATAAACATGATTCTTTCAGAACGAAGAGCCACCTTGGGGTCATGTGTGACAAGTAGCAGTGTTGCTCCTTCAGAGTGGATTCTTGAAAAAACATTCATTACTTCCTTTGTTGTACTGGAATTAAGAGCACCTGTTGGTTCATCAGCGAAAAGTATGTCTGGTTCATTCATGAGCGCTCGGCAGATAGCGGCTCTTTGAAGCTGTCCTCCCGATACTTCTGTCAAATATCTATTTGCCAAATGATCAATTTCAAGTTTTTCCATTAAATATTGAGCTCGTTCATTGACTTCTTGTCTTGGCTTTTTCTTTGCTAAATAAGCTGCTGCAATGATGTTGTCAAATAGATTAAGATTTTTTAATAAGTGGCTGTGCTGAAAGACAAATCCCATCTCAGTTAAGCGCAGAGCACTTAACTGTTTTTCTGTCATTTCTGATAGTGATCGGCCTTTATATTTGATCTCTCCTGTTGAAGCTGTTTCTATGCCGCTAAGCTGATAAAGTAAGGATGTTTTTCCACATCCAGAAGGTCCCATAATGGTCACGAATTCCCCACGCTTTATCGATAAATGTATATCCTTAAGAATCGTTTGTTTCTGTCCTTTTAATGAATTGATATGCAATGACAATCGCTTCGTTTCAATCAAGTGTTCCATGTGAAACAACTCCTTATTAAAGTGTATGCCTTGTCGTTTGACTAGAAAAAAACGTCTTCAATAACCAGGCGATCAAAGCTAAATTGACAATAAATAGTATGAGTGGATACACAACCGACACCCATTGCGGTGACAGCCACTGGAGGCTCGACACCCCTAATGATGCTCCACCTATACTCATCAAAGCAGGACCAATTGTATTGACCGCGATTGTTCCAATAAAAGCGCCAAAAGAGAGAACAACGATAAAACTTGTTATATATTGTGCTGTTATATCTATTATAGAAAATCCAATTGTCCTTAACATGTTGTTCCGGCTTGAATCTTTCGCCTTTAACATGTGCAGAAACATGAATAGCATTAAGCTGGCGGTTCCAAAAGCAGCTAATGTAGCAAAAAATGCAACGACTTTTACGATAGCTGCTGTGCTGCCGATCGTTTGATGAACATATTCTTTCATATCTGTCACTTTTGCAGGAGATGCCTTTTTTTCAAATATCGCCTTTTTCTCTGCAATATTTACTCCTGGTTTTAGTTGGATTTGAATGGTTTTCCAAAGAGCTGATTGGGGAAATGGCTGTGATATTGCTTTTGCTGTTTTGCCTCCATTGGTGACGTCCTGATAAATACCTGTCACCGTTCTTTGGGTTTCATGCCCGTTAGTTACGAGAGTGATTCTTTCTCCAATCTTTTTCTGAAGTGAATCTGCATTTAACACGGATAAGGCAATTTCATCATTCTTAAAAGGTTGCCGCCCTTGTAAATAGGTGAGGGGAAATGCTGAGAGCTCACCTGTTTCTAAATAGAGCGTTTCTAATGAATTCTCCTTTGATTTCGCCTGAAGAGAAGCAGTCTCATAGATGGCTGCTGTTTGAATGCTCCGATCTTCACGAATCATTGATTCTATCTCGTTTGTATTTTTCGTTAGTTGATTTCCTTGGCGTATATCAATTCGAAGGTCACTTTTACCAGAGCCAAGGTATGTGATGAAGTCCGGTGATTGTAAAGTATGCCATAGCTGAATAGGCATCAGCATTAAAAATGTACAAAGTGCAATAATACAAGTAATCGTTGTGTACAACTTCTTTCGTGATATCAGGTCTTTTAAACCAAGCCATATATGGATCGGTATGAACCTGCTTTTCTTGAGGTGCATAGGTATTTTTTTCTTATGATTCGATGAATGGATACCACCTTGAAGGGCTTGAGCAGCTGATATTTGACCAAACTTTCTTAGGACAGCATAGCTGCAAGAGATGACGATCATTGCCGTCACAATAGAAACAAAAAGCGGGATTAACAAATGAGTAAAAGAAGGCTGATTCCCCATGTATTGCTGAATATTGGCCGTAAACATATCATCAAATATAAGTGTTAACACATAGCCTGCTATACATCCTGCACAAGCAAGCACGGCATATTTTCCAACGTATAATTGCTTAATTTTTGTTAAAGGAATCCCAATTAACTTCAGTATGCCAATTTCACGTTCATCTTCTTCTATAGAAGCCGTCATAGCAAGATGGAGTGAGAGAAGGGCTATACTTATGAGCAGTATGCAAACAAGCAGGAGAATGGCAATGACCATTCCATCTGTCAATGCATTCAGCATACGCAGCAAAGGCAGTGTGACAGCTGGGCCTTGTTGTGGTAGCTGTGATGATTGATAGATTGCTTGAAAAGCATCTGTCTGCGCGGCATCATGCAGTAAAAATTCGATTAAGTACTCTTTTTGTTGAAACACATGATTTATTGCATCCCAATCCTCGTTATGAAGAAGAAATCTTTTTGAACTGACTAGACTGGGGTTCATTTGTGCATCTCGCAAGAACGCTTTGATGCGAAAGGTGAATTGATTAGCTCCTTTCTCAATCAGTAACGTTTCACCTATGTTGAGATGATACTTTTGTTGAAAATAAATTGGGACAGCTACTTCACCTTTATTGACCGTGAGCTTTTCGTTTTGTTGATTTAAAAGAAAATCAAAATTGCGATTTTGCTTCACAAATAAATGATCCATCACACCTGCTTTGGCAGGCTCATGTCCGAACCTGATGTTTGCATGTTCAATTGGTATCATTGGGACGATTTGATGAGCTTTTACCATGGACTGCTTCCTTGAAAATGCTTCAATGTCTTTTTCATTTAGGTCGCCGTCATGCATTTGGACAAAGTCTGGCGCTTTAGCAGAATGGAGCAGGTCAGAAATGGAGCCATTCAGCTGTACTGTCATTTGAGCTGCACTTGCTGCGAGAAATGAAGTCATCATGATGCAAATAGTTAAACCAATTGAAATAAGACGGTGGCGAGTTAAGTCTTTCTTTATAAAGGCGAATCTCATGAGGCTGATTCCCCTTCATGTTGAAGCATATTTTTTGTTAGGTAGGCTAGGGCAAACATGAAAACACTGACGATTAACACAGTCACATACATGTTGGCTGAAAACGTATTAAACAAGAACCCATACATCATTTGACCAAGCGGAACTGCACATTGAGAAACCATTGTTAGATTGGCCATCACTTTTCCTAATTGGTGATTTGGTGTTTTCTTTTGAATATGTGATATCACAACGACCGAGATCATTGTAAGTAGCATAGCAATTGGAAGACATCCTGCTAAAAAGAGAAAATAAGCTGGATAAGTGCCAAATTGTAGAGCCATAGTCGATGTTGAGAACGCCACAGGCAGCAGGATGATGGCGATGACAAGCATCCAGCGATATAAAGTAGGAATGCGCCAATGCTTCGCTACAAGTCCAACTAGCAGAGCACCTGCGATGACAGCGAACTCAATCAAGCCCATTCCTACTCCATACATGATGTCACTGGTTTTCATTGTGACCCTTAAAATGATTGGGCCACCTACGATAAAAAATGGTGTAAGGATGAAATTTAACATTGCAGCAAGCAGCATGGTTCTTTTTAGAAACGGCTGGCTGCCGATATAAGAAAATCCTTGTTTCATATCTTTTATGAGCACTTTGCCCATAGAATCTGTCAGCGGACTAGAGGAGAAGGGTATTTTTAAACGTAAGAGCATGCACGCAGATAGGAAAAATACGATGGCACTGGCACCTATAATGAATTGACTTCCAATCATTCCGTATAGAACACCACCGATAACAGGTGCGAGAACACCTGAAAGTGCCTGAACGCCATTGACGATGCCGTTCGCTTGTTCTAATTGATCTTCTTTCACTAGCTGTGGAATGCTGGACATCACAGTAGGTGCATAAAACGTACTCATCACACCAAGAAGTATCATAACAGCTCCGATCATGTAGAGTGAATCATTTCCAGATAGTAACCAGAAATAAAAAGCCAGAATCATGATGCCGGCGAGGACGTCAAATAAAATCATCAAGTTCCTTCTGTTAAACCGGTCAGCGATTGCACCAGCTAATGGGGAGAGAAGGAACGGGATATTGGATAAAGCGAAAAGTAAGGCAAATAAATCAACTCGTTGTGTCATATCAAGCACATGTAAAGATAGAACAAATCGAATGAGAGAAGATCCGAAAACGGAAATAATCTGTCCGAGAACGAGGTAGATAAAGTGAGATGAATCTCTTTTGAATAATACATTCATAAATATCACTCTCCTTTTAGACCGACCGTCAGTCTATAATGTATGCAGGATTGGTATTGAAGTGACCAATCACTGATTATTTTCATCCTGCTCACCAGATAATCGCTTCAGCAAGAAGGAAAAGCTACCCTTTTCTGCATGCAATGAGGATTCAAGTATATCGATAAAAGCTAAAGCGCGTTGTATACTTTCATCGGCTGTCCATTGAAACAGGCCATCATCAAATATGACCTGTGCAGAAGCAAGAAGGAATTCAACCGTCTCTTGCGGATACTTCGTTTTGAATGTCCCTTCCTCTACACCTTGCTGAATGACATCTGCCAATACTGGTGATAGTTCTTTAATGGCTTTGATTAAGCTTTTTTGATGCATTTCTGCATTAGAAGGCTGATGGAACTGATCGATCATCCCCTGTTTATGGCTTCCTTGCTGAGGTGATTGCGCCATGATGATACGAAATAGTTTGTCAACGACTGGAAGGTCTGGCTCAGCTACTATACGCTTTGCCACAATGATATCTTCCTTGATGATCCTGTCAATAATGGCATCCATTACTTCTTCTTTGGATGCAAAGTAGTAATAAAAGGTGCCTTTTGCAATGCCAACGGCTTTTAATATGTCAATAATCGTTGTTTTCTGATAGCCTTTGGTTGAAAAAAGCGCTTCTGCTGCGTTTAATATGTCATTTTTACGTTCCTCAGGATGTTTAACGGTTCTCATAAAGCCATCCTTTCTTTTAACTAGACTGTCGGTCGGTCTTTGATTTGATTAAACACTTTTTAGGGTGTCTTTGTCAATGGCTGGTTTTTAAACACTTTGCATTTATTGTTCAAAGACACTATGATACATTGAATGAAAACACCTTCAGGAGAGATGACTCATGCAATTTTTAACCAGTGAATTGGCTCAAGAAATGGTTGAACGTACGATGCATATTTTACATAAAAACATCAATGTGATGAATGCAGATGGTGTCATTATTGGTTCTGGTGAACGAAACAGGATTGGCCAGAAACATGATGGTGCACGACTTGTGCTGACAAGCGGGAACAGTGTGGAAATTGACCAGGAGACCTCCTTGCGCTTAGAAGGAGTGAGACCGGGGATCAACCTGCCCATTTGCTTTCATGAACAAGTAGTTGGTGTGATTGGGATTACTGGTGAGCCAGAGGACATTCGGCATCATGCCGAGCTGGTGAAAATGGCAGCTGAACTGGTGTTAGAGCAATCTTTTCTGCTCGAACGGGTTCAATGGCGTCATCGAATAGAAAGTGAAATTGTCAATCAGTTGATTTCATATTCTGATGTTGGGGATCATCAGCTGAAAAATCGAGCTGCTTGGCTGGGAATGGATTTAGACAAGCGCCGAAGGGCTATTGTTTTTCAGCCAGTTCCATCCTCAGAGGATGCTGTGCATAAATTGATGCATGCGATTCAATATGATAAGAAGGCGGATGATTTACTTGGTATGACCTTTTGTCATGAATTGATTCTTTTAAGTCATTCCATACCTGAACATCAATTAAAGCAGGTGGCAGGTCATCTGCAAAGAACAATGCAAAGAGCAATAGGAGGCAAGGTGCTAGTGGGGATAGGGACTGTCTCTGACGACATCAGCCAGCTGCCAATTTCTTTTCAGCATGCGAGAGAAGCTCTGAAATTAGGGAAGGCTCTTGATCCGGAAGAAAGCATGTATTTCTTTGAGTCTTATCAGCTGGAAAGCTTATTCATGATTGCGGGAATTGCTCAAAAGAAAAGTAGATGGACTGACTTTTACAAGCCGCTGACACAAGAAGCAGAGCTCGCCCATACATTAAGGGTTTACATTGAAGAGGGCGGAGATTTGCAGAGCATTGTTGATCGTTTATTTATTCATCGGAATACATTGCGTTATCGTTTAGACAAAATTCAAGAATTGACTGGAAAAGACCCTCGTCATGTAAAACAGTTAATCGAGCTTTATATGGCGCAGCTAATGAATCAACTATCTTGATTATGCAAATGCACAATTGAGTAGAGTGATAAATGAAAAAAGTTCATCCAGATTCACAACACAATCCCTTTGGGTAAACGCTTACAATTGGAGAAAGATATTTTTAGGGGGATTGAGGATGAGTGGAGATGTAACGGTAAGTACTTTGGGAGCCATGGCGGCGCTTGTGATCGCGATTGTTCTCATTCTAAGAAAAGTATCACCTGCTTATGGCATGCTGGCAGGTGCATTTATAGGTGGCTTGGTTGGCGGTGTAGATATTGTTCAGACCGTCAACGTCATGATGGAAGGTGCTAAGGACATGATTCCAGCTGTCCTTAGAATTATGGCGGCAGGTGTACTGGCTGGTGTTCTCATTGAGTCGGGTGCAGCGTTATCGATCGCTGAGGCCATCGTGAGAAGGCTTGGTGAGGCGAGGGCACTATTAGCACTCGCACTTGCAACGATGATTTTAACAACAGTGGGCGTGTTTGTAGATGTTGCGGTTATTACGGTAGCGCCCATCGCACTAGCCATTGCCAAACGCGCAAAGCTCTCAAAAACGGGAATTCTCCTTGCTATGATTGGAGGCGGGAAGGCAGGAAATATCATGTCACCGAATCCGAATGCCATTGCCGCTTCAGATGCTTTTGGTGTACCTCTGACTTCAATGATGGCTGCAGGTGTCATTCCGGCTGTGTTCGGGCTGGCGGTTACATATGTATTAGCTAAAAAGCTTGCAAACAAAGGGACACCTGTTCTTGAGGAGGAAACCGGACAAAGTAAAGTTCAAATACCTGCTTTTTTTCAAGCACTGGCTGGTCCACTGGTTACCATTTTATTGTTGGCTTTAAGGCCGCTTTTTCAAATCAATATAGATCCAATGATCGCCTTACCAATTGGAGGGATTGTAGGCGCTCTTTTCATGAAAAAAGGGAAATGTCTCAATGATTATGCGATGTCAGGGCTTCATAAAATGTCAGGTGTCGCGATTATGTTATTAGGGACAGGTACATTAGCAGGAATCGTATCGAATTCTTCCTTAAAAGATGTGTTTATTCAGGCACTTGATGCATCGGGTTTACCTCCATATTTACTTGCACCAACTTCAGGGATATTTATGTCAGCCGCTACTGCTTCGACAACAGCAGGCACTGCGGTAGCGAGTGGTGTGTTTAGCGGAACACTGATTGGGCTTGGTGTGTCTGCTCTTTCAGGGGCAGCCATGATTCATGCTGGCGCAACAGTGCTTGACCATATGCCGCACGGGAGCTTTTTCCATGCAACAGCAGGAAGTGTTCAAATGGATATTAAAGAGCGTTTAAAGCTCATGCCTTTTGAATCGTTAATCGGTTTGACGTTAACCGTTGTATCGACCATTATTTTTGGCGTTTTCCAGCTGTTTGGCTGAGGACATGATAAGAAATGAGGGGCTGATAGGATGAAAATTGTGATCGCACCAGATTCATTTAAAGAAAGTTTGTCTGCTTATGAGACAGCATGTGCCATTGAACGAGGATTTCGTTCTGTTTTGCCAAACGCAGAGTATATCAAACTGCCAATGGCAGATGGCGGAGAGGGGACTGTTCAATCATTGGTTGATGCGACGGGCGGGCACATTGTTCATCAAGTGGTCACGGGTCCGCTTGGTGAGCCTGTGGATGCTTTTTTTGGCATGTTAGGAGACAGTCAGACTGCTGTCATAGAGATGGCTGCAGCCTCTGGATTACACCTTGTTCCGCGAGAAAAACGTAATCCGTTATGGACGACATCGAGAGGAACTGGTGAATTAATACTTGCAGCGCTGGATAAAGGAGCGAAGCATGTGATCATTGGGCTTGGCGGAAGTGCAACAAATGATGGCGGTGTTGGGATGATGCAAGGATTAGGTGCAGCTTTCCTTGATAAAGCAGGACATGCACTGACGTCAGGCGGCGGGGTACTTCATCAATTAGCTTCAATTGATTTATCTGGACTCGATCCAAGACTGCAATCCGTCCGGCTGGAGGCGGCTTGTGATGTGGATAATCCTTTAACAGGTGAGAGAGGAGCGTCTGCTGTTTTCGGTCCTCAAAAGGGAGCAGATGAAGAAATGGTTCAAGTGTTAGACAAGAACCTAGCTCATTTTGCACGAGTAGCTGAAAAGCAGTTCAATGTATCCTTTGAAGATGCAGCAGGGGCAGGAGCAGCAGGAGGACTTGGTGCGAGTTTATTAGGCTTTTTAAAAGCAGATTTGCAAAGAGGAATCGATATTGTGCTGAAAGCTGTTCATTTTGATGACATCATCAAGGAGGCAGACCTTGTCATTACGGGAGAAGGCCGAATTGATCGGCAGACCATTTATGGAAAAACGCCAATCGGCGTAGCCAAAGCAGCGAAGCAGTATAATCTGCCCGTGATTGCCATCGCAGGCTCTCTTTCAAAAGACAGTGCAGTCGTACATGATCATGGAATTGATGCACTTTTTAGTATTGTTCCAGGTATTACCTCTCTTTCTGAGGCGATACACGATGCGAATCTTCATGTAGAGAGAACAGCTCGGAATATCGCAGCTGTGTTAGAATTTGGAATAAAAAAGTAAACGATGAAAAATGTTTCCTTTTCTATCACATTCCTTCTATAGAAATGTGGTAAAATCGATATAAATGATGTAGAAAGTTGGAGGAAACAAAAATGTCTAATCTACCGAATTGTCCTTCGTGCAGCTCACCTTATACATACGAGGACGGCAGTCTGCTGGTTTGTCCTGAGTGTGCGCATGAATGGTCACTTGAACAAGAACAAGCGGCAGAGGAACAGCTTGTTGTCAAAGATGCGAATGGGAACCTGTTAAGTGATGGGGACACGGTCTCTGTCATTAAAGACCTAAAAGTAAAAGGTTCTTCATCCGTTTTGAAAATAGGAACGAAGGTCAAAGGCATTCGTTTAGTGGAAGGCGATCATAACATTGATTGTAAAATTCCTAGCTTCGGCGCAATGAAATTAAAATCAGAGTTTGTGAAGAAGATATAAACAAGAAAAGTTATACTATTAGAACTTGCTAAATCTGAGCAAGAAATAAGTATAAGAATGTTGCAGTTGTACAAAAAACACCTAAATTGTTAAAGGAAACATATCCCTTAATAAATTAGGTGTTTTATATTTTTATACAGTTTTTAAAATGATGAGGAACTATTCAAAGGAATATCCGTATATATTATTGGAATAATTTAAGCTTATCATTTCATAAATTAATTGAGTCTAAAAATAAATGGGAGATAAAAATGGAGTTTGGATATTTTAAGAAGCCTGTGATCAAAAAAACGACCAAATGTATACCAATTAGTAATAAAGAAGAAATCACCATTGGATTTATAAAAAGATTTTATACAAACAAAGTTGAAAAGTTGATTGATCACATATTTGATGAGTTTTATGTGAATGTTGAAGTAATGGATTCGAATTCTAATTGTAAAGGCTATTGAAAATAAATCTCTCCAATCAATGTTACGTTCAAATTGGGTGATAGAATGTAAAGATAAAGGAAGGTTATTATTAGAAGATAGAACTAAAATTAAAATAAATCCAACGATGAAATTAATAATAAATGATACTATATACTATCTAAAGAAAGATTTTTCCAATAGACGTGTTAGATTAGAAAACTCAGAGCAGACGATAGCTGAAATTACATACGATAAAATAATACCTCCTGCAACAGTTAGTATTGAAAAAAAGCAGGGTGACTTATCTTTACATCTTATTGCATGCCTCTATTATATATTTATGTTAAGAGAGTAAGCGGGGATCCCATAAGTGCATCATCATGTTGAATCCCACATTCTATAAACAGTATTTTAAATCATTACCTTAACCCAACCTTAAAAAAGGCAGATGATTCGCTAAATTTTGGCTAATCCCCTTCACAACTTTTGGGCATTGCTGTACCATATGGAAGTATTCTTCTATTTTTGACGCATCATGGTGTTTATCAAGAAATAGAATGATAGATGATACTTAGACAAAGAAGGAGAGGTAACGTGACGAACGTTTTAGAACTGCATAATGTATCTAGACATATTCGCGGGAAAAAGATTGTTCAAGACTTGAGTTTTTCTGTCCAAGCGGGCGAAGTCTTTGGCTTCTTAGGACCAAATGGTGCAGGGAAAACAACAACCATTCGTATGATGGTCGGTCTTTCTCCCATTACATCTGGTGACATTCTGATTAATGGTCATAGTATTCAAACCTCCTATCAGCATGCCATCCAAGATGTCGGTGCCATTATTGAAAACCCAGAAATGTATAATCACTTAACCGCAAGACAAAATCTTGTTCATTTTGCCAGAATGAATGGGAAAGTGGATGAAGCGCGAATTGATGAGCTGTTAGAGCTAGTCAGCTTACAGCATGTGAAACATAAACGTGTGCGTACATTTTCATTAGGAATGAAACAGCGATTGGGCATTGCGCAGGCACTCATACATAGACCGAAACTGCTTATCTTAGATGAACCAACCAATGGACTTGATCCTGAGGGGATTCGAATGATACGAGATTACTTGAGAAGGCTTGCGAAGGAAGAAGGGCTGGCTGTTATTGTTTCAAGTCACCTCATGTCAGAGATGGAATTGATGTGTGATCGCTTTGCAATTATCCAAACAGGAAAGCTAGTTGCCATTGAGGATCAGCGTGCTGAGACGAAGCAGGATGATTTGGTTAATTATCGAATGAAGGTAGCAGCCGGGGAGCTTGAAGAAGCACAGAAGCTCATTGGTGCATTTGAGGAAGGCGTCACTGTAAGAGAAGAGGAGCAGTATTTATTCTTCTCTATGCCAGAAGAAAAAATGCCAGAATTAATTCGTCATTTGAGCAGCGCGTCTATTCATTTGTACGAAATCAAAATCGAAAAACAAACCTTAGAAGATAAGTTCTTAAGCTTAACAGGTAAAAAGGAGGCAGACGTATGATTCGCCTCATTCAAAACGAGTGGATGAAGATCAGTTATCGTGTTGGTACTTGGATTATGGTTGGGCTTCTTGTATTAGGTATGGTTGCCACGTTAATCTTTGTAGTGAAAACAAATGACAAAGATCAAGCTTCAGGTGATTGGAAAACCCAGCTAGAAATGATGAATAAGGAAAACAAGAGGGAGCTCAAAGAGACAGAAAATGGTTTCTTTAAAAGAGAGCTTGAAAAAGAGATCGCTATTAATGATTATCGAATCAAGCATAGCTTGCCGCCAGCTGATCAGTTTAGCGACAGTGTATGGGACTATGTGAAAACAAACGCCAATTTACTTCAGCTTGTCGGTGTGTTTGTGATCATTATTGCTTCCACCATTGTGTCGGCTGAATACAAGCATGGTACAATTAAATTATTATTGATTCGTCCACCATCAAGGCTAAAGATCCTAATATCTAAATATATTACGGTGCAGCTGTATGCTCTTTTACTTGTTGTGGTGCTATTTATCTTGTCATTCATTTTGGGTGCTATTTTCTTTGGACTTAACACTGATTATGTGAATTTGGTTTATCAAAATGGTGAAGTGATTGAACGTTCGCAGTTTGCCCATATGGTCTATTATTATCTTGCTCATTGTGCAATGTTTGTCGTTTTGGGAACCCTTTCGTTCGCCATTTCTACAGTATTTAGAAGTGAAGCTATCTCCATTGCCATTAGTGTGTTAGCGTATATTGTGGGTGGATCAGTCACAGGTATTTTAATGCTCTTCTTTGATTGGTCAAAATATCTGTTATTTGCAAACGATCCATCCCAATACTTTATGGAACAGGTTACTCTTATCGAAGGTATGTCTCTAGGATTCTCATTAATCGTCCTAGTCATCTATTGGGCTATTTTCTTAGCCATTGCCTTAATTGTCTTCCAAAAGCGTGAAGTGAAAACAGGTTAATTTAACTTTTTAGGAGGTTTACACATGATTAAACGTAAAGGTGAAAAAATTATGGGGATTATTAGTATTGTCCTCAATGCCATTGGTGTTGGGTTTGGGGCATTAATCCTTTCTGTGGGTCCATCTTTTTATGATGAAATCAATGAAGTGTTAAAAGAGGAAGGGGAAACATTGCCGATCGAAACGCTTCAGGCTTCGGTTCAGGCATTTGGTACTCAGTTCATGGTCGTTTCCGCAATTGCGGCTGTGCTGTCGATTGTCGGTGTGATTTTCTTGAAAACTGACCGCCGTGCTGTGCTATCAGGTATTCTTTTCTTGGTTTCTGCTGTGACTCTTTTAATTGGAACAGTTGGCCTTGCATTCGCTCCAATGGTTCTATTGTTTATCATTGGATTAATGTCTCTTATTAGAAAGCCGAATACAGACATTCACACAAGTGAATATCCTTCATAATGATAGAAAAGACATGCGCATATCCGCGCATGTCTTTCTTTTTAAATGATGCCAATCAGCATCGCTACGAACAGAAGGATAATACTGAATCCCCACATCCAAAAGAAGGAGTAGCGGATGTGTTTCCCCATATCAACCCCTGCAAGACCTACAGCGAGCCAAACAGCGGGAGCAAGCGGGCTGACAAAGGTTCCGATGATGTTCCCAATCATCATGGCATATGCCGCAGAAGTGCCTGGTACGCCAACTTCAGATGTAATGGATTCAACAATTGGCAGAAGGGCGTAATAATAAGCATCTGTACTTGTCAGCATATCCAGCGGCACCCCAAGCAGCCCAACAATGATATGTAAAAATGGCAGCAAGAAGGCTGGTAAAATGTGAATACTGTCCACAGCAATGGCTTTCAGCATCCCTGTGCCTTCAAGAATTCCTAAAAAAGAACCTGCGGAGAAAATTACAGCTGCCATCATTAGTGCACTAGGTGCGTGTGCCTTAATCCTTTCCATCTGCAGATTCACATTCGGAAAGTTAATCAATAGTGCCAGTGACAGGCCAATCATAAACATAAAACTAGCAGGAATCACGTTCAACACAAGAAGCACGACAACAGATACAAATAGGATGAGGTTGACCCAGATGAGATGATAACGCTTTAAAGAGGCGTCTCCCGTTTCACTAATAGACTGAATGGCACGATCCCAATCTGCCCCTTCTAGTTGAACCGCAGCTATTTCATTTACAGCAATTTTCACCCGAATTCGTTTTTCTTCCCTTTTTCCTAAAATGAATGCCATCCCTAATACGAGCACAACGCCTATGAGCTGAATTGGAATGAGCGGCACCCACAGTTCAGAGGGATCCATATTTAGGACACTTGCTGCCCGTCCAGTCGGTCCTGCCCATGGAATCATATTGGTTAATCCGGCACTCGTCCCGATTAATAACAGCAGCAAATAAGGACTCATATGTAATTTTTTATAAAGCGGAAGCAGTGCAGGTACAGTTAATAAAAAGGTCGTAGCCCCTGCTCCGTCTAAGTGTGCGATAACCCCAATCAAAGCAGTTCCCATTGCAACTGTGACAACATTTCCTTTTGTCAGCTTGATTAAAGCTTTAATTACAGGTTCAAAGAACCCTGTATCTTGCAAAATGCCAAAAAATAAAATGGCGAAGATAAACATGGTCGCCACCGGCAATACTTTGATAATCCCTTCCTCAAAGAAGGTTTGAATGTCATTGATCCCAAATCCCGCGATGAGTGCCCCTATTAAAGGCACCATGACCATGGCGACAATTGGACTTGCTTTCCCCCAAATCAGCAGCACAACAATCGTTAAAATAATCATCAATCCAACAAACGTTAACATAAGCCCCTCCCCCTGCAAATAAACCGTTTACATTTATCTATTCTTTTCATTCAATGCACTCCCACAGGTGCATTGAAAAAAAAGATTATCAAATTTATGAGTATGAAGCAACCGCTTTCATACCTATACAATGGTAAAAAAGGATGGAGAGACCAGTCATAATGCGGCATCAAATATTACAAAAAAATTTAGATGAAAAATAACTAATAAATTCACAGCAGTAAATATAGGTATATATACTTATTTAAATCAAAAAGCGCCCAATAAATGGACGCTTCTTTCAATTATTTTTTCAAGATTACGTACTCGTAAGGATCAAGTTGAAGCTGCTCAGGCACTTGCTGGCCAGTCAGTATATTCTCATAGCTTGCCTCTGAATCTAGTGACATGTTCTGCTGCTCTTCTGTAAAATTCATCAAAAACACATAGTCCTGCGTACCGTCTGTTCGTTTTTGTACGCTGACTCCTTCTGGAATTGCAGTGGATAGGACGGGCTGTATGCCAATACCTGCGATAAGGTCTTCGTAAAACTCATCATAAAAAACCTGTTCATTTTCTGAGGCCATATAGTATGCCTTCCCTTTTTCTAATGAACGGACAGTCAGGGCTGGCTGTCCTTCGTAGCAGCCATTCTCAAAATGCCCTAGTACAGAGGCCGTTTCAGGATGTATGGATTCGCAAAATTGTCCGACATGATAGGTGCGTCCATTCCCTGTCGTCATTAACACATGTTCATCTGGCATCAATGTGTTGATTTCCTCTGCCCAAATGCCAAGTACATGACGGAGAGGACCAGGGAAACCGCCGAGGAAACAGAGGTCATTTTCATCGACCATGCCGCTCCAGTACGTCGCAATAAAAATGCCGCCCGCTTTGACAAAGGCTTCAATTTTTTCTGCAACGCCTGGTTTGATCATGTAGAGCATTGGCCCAATGAGCACACGATAGGATGAGAAATCCTTTTCCATTCCGACAATGTCAACAGGGATGCCCTTTTTCCAAAAGCTTCGATAGTGAGTTTGACAAGCCTCTACATAGCGTTTGTTTGTATTATTTAAGCCTTGCGCATCATCAATGGCCCAGTGGTTTTCCCAATCGTAAATGATGGCAACCTCTGGCTGAACGGATGTGCCCGCAATTGGCTGCAACTGCTCCAGTTGTTTTCCTAGATCAGCCACCTCTTGAAACACGCGCGTATGTTCATGACCGGAATGATCGACAACGGCACCGTGGAATTTCTCAGAGGCGCCTCGGCCTTGCCGCCACTGGAAATAAAGCACGGAGTCTGATCCATGGGCAATGGCCTGCATGGCAGAAAGGTGTGCCATGCCTTTATGTTTGACCTTGTTCACTTCATGCCAGTTCACAAGGCTCGGCGTACTCTCCATGACGAGAAACGGCTGTCCGTCCTTTAATGAACGATACAAATCATGTACAAAGGCGACGTTCGATGCTAATTCGGCAGTTGTTTCTCTGCCGCTATGCCAAGAAGGATAGCTATCCCATGAGACCACATCGACCTCTTTAGCAAATTGATGATAATCCAGCCCAAGGAATGGACGCATATGCGGATAGTCACCCATAAAGTTCGTGGTTACTGGGATATGAGGCGTCAATTCCCGCAGCGGTTCAATTTCATTTTGATAAAAATTAATCGTTTGCGCTGTGACAAAGCGTTTCCAATCCAGGTTCATGCCGTGAATCATGTGCTCCCCGTGTGGTGCGGGTGACTCGATTTGTGACCAATCACTATACGTGTGGCTCCAAAATCCTGTCCACCATGCTTGATTCAAAGCCTCAAGATCATGATTGTATTTGTTTTTCAAATAGTCTCGAAATGCTTCCTGGCAAAGATCGCAATGACACTCGCCGCCGTACTCATTTGAAATGTGCCACATGATCAGTGCTGGATGATCCTTGTAGCGTTCCGCAAGCAGCCGGTTGAGTGTATTCGTTTTCTCTCGATAAACCGGAGAGGTGAAGCAATGATTATGGCGCAGTCCATGTAAGTTACGCTGACGATTCGCTTCGACGCGCAATACTTCTGGATATGTTTGCGACAGCCAAGCAGGTCTTGCCCCGCTTGGCGTAGCGAGAATGGCGTGTGCCCCCTGCGCTGCCAAGCGGTCCATAATGTCATCCAGCCAAGCAAAGTCATATTGACCTTCTTTTGGCTCTAGCTTACTCCATGCGAATATGTTGATGGAGAATGTTTGACAGTGTGCAAGCTTCATTAATCGAAAATCTTCGTCAATGATCTCTGGCATATGGAGCCATTGATCTGGATTGTAATCGCCACCATGCAAAAAGCCTTTCACATTTGGGTGAACGAGTGGGTAACGCTTTCCCATTTTGTCACGTCCTATCCTTTTAGTTACGGTGTCATTTGTTTAAATACATCAAGAGAAGGCAGTGCTTTTCCGTTGAAATCAAACATCGCTTGATTTTCCCACGCATTTCCGACAGTACCGGTGGTTTGAATATAAGCGAGCCCGTATTGACTAGACCACGGAGCACCTTTTGCTGGAATCCAAAGCGGCTCCCAATAAAAGAACCCCTTCCCACGGTTGTTGTTTACTTTTGAAATCTTTTCGGATAGATCTCGTATAAAAGATGCCTGGCCTTGAGGTGAGGCTGGATAGCCGGCTGTGTTGACAGAGTCTTGATTAAATGAGTTATCTAGGTTGTCACTGTTTGCTGTCGTAAAGCCGTAAGCAGTTTCTACCACGATGACGTCTTTGTTATAGCGGGCGCTAATATCATTCATATTGGAGGTCAGACCGCTAAAGCCGCCGTCCCAATATGGGTAATAAGATAAACCGATTGTATCGAATGAGACGCCTCGTTTTGTGATTTCATCAAACCACCAGCGGGATGCACCATTGTCTCCGCCATGTGCAAGGTGAAGCATGATTTTGATGTTTGAATCGACAGAGCGGACGGCATTTGTGCCAGCTTTTAGCAAAGCAGCGAGCCGATCAAATTCACCACCGCCTTCACCCCAGCTTTTTCCGTTTGGCCACAGCATGCCTGAGTTCAACTCATTCCCGACCTGAACCATGTTTGGCAAGGCATTTTGCGCTCTCATCGCTTTGAGCACATCGCCTGTGTAAGTGCCGACTGCTTTTTCTAAATCACTTTGTGAGAGGGACGCCCACGCTTTCGGTTTGAATTGTTTACCCGGATCCGTCCAGAAATCACTGTAGTGAAAATCAAGCAGCACTTTCATATTTTGTGCTTTTGCACGTTTCGATAAAGCGATGGCTGTATTGAGATCATTTGTCCCGCCGTTATAGGCACGGCCTTGATTGTCATATGGATGGTTCCACAGTCTGATACGCACATAGTTGACGCCTTTATCCTTTAATAGCTTGAGCGGATCAACCTGCTGTCCGTTCTGGTTGTAGTATTTGCCGCCGCTTTTCTCCACTTCTGCAAGCATCGAGATATCGGCTCCCTTGATGAAATCACCTTGCAGTCCATTGATCGGCTGAACAGAAATCGCATCTGCCTTAGCTTCAGGCAAAACACCTAACCCTATCAGAAAGAAAAAGGCAACAGTGACAAGCAACCATTTTTTCATCAAATCTCCCCTTATCCTTTTGTCCCGCCTTGTGTGAGACCGGACACAAATTGTTTTTGTAAAACAAGGAACAATAAAGCGACTGGAATTGCAATGAGTAAAGCCCCGGCTGCAAAGGTCGTGTAGCTGGCACCCATTTTATCTGACACAAGATTGTACAGACCGATTGGGAGCGTATACATTTCAGGTGAGCGGACAATGACACTGGAAATGATGAAATCACCCAGTGGACCTGTAAATGAGTTGATCGCGACAACGGCTAAGATGGGCTTAGCGAGCGGCATAATAATTTGAATGAAAATCCGGAAATGCCCTGCGCCATCCATTCTGGCTGATTCATCGAGATCCTTCGGAATCGCATCAAGATAGCCTTTCATTAAATACGTATTCATCGGAATTTGTCCACCTGCATAAATCAAAATCAGGGCAAGGTGGCTATTAATGAGTCCAAGCATTTGAGCAAGAACAAAAATCGCAATCAGCGCTGAAAATTGAGGAATCATTTGCAGCAGCAAAAAGAGCATCAGCCCATTTTTCCGTCCTTTGAAGCGGAATCTGGAAAAGGCATAGCCTGTAAAACTAACAAGAATCAGCGTTAAAACCATAGTGGCAATACTGATCTTCATTGAGTTCCAATACCATTTTGCATAAAGTGCCCCCTGACCGAAGAACAGCTCGGTGAAATGGCTGAACGTTGGATTCTTCGGAAACATACTGGTACTCATCAGGCTGTTCCCAGGGTTAAAAGAAGCACCAATCGTCCAAAGCAGTGGATATAGAATACAAATGGAGGCAATGAAAAGGATAAAATAAGTGATGCTCAGGCGAATGAGCTTGTTTTGTTTTGATCCCATATCACATCATGTCCTCCTCTTTGAATGAATTCGTTCTCTTAAACTGCCAGAGTGCAATGGCGATGACAAAGATTGAAAGTAAGATCGTGACTGCGGCAGCAAGTGCATATTGAGATGACTGCATCGTGAGTTTGTAAATCCAAGAAACCAAGATGTCCGTTCCCCCAGCAGTTGAGCCAGCCACAGGCGGTCCTCCGCCATTAAATAAGTAGATGATATTAAAGTTGTTAAAGTTAAACGTATATTGCGTGATTAATATAGGCGCAATGGAATAAAGGACAAGCGGTAACGTGATGGACCGGAATTTCTGAAAGAAGTTTGCCCCATCAATGGTCGCAGCTTCGTATAGATCCTCTGGAATCGCCTGCAAAACACCGGTTGTCATAATGAAAACAAAAGGGAATCCAAGCCAAGTCTGCATCGCAATGAGTGCGATTTTGCTCCAAAATGGATCTGTCAGCCATGGTTTTGGATCAATCCCAATCGAAGCAAAAAGTGTGTTGTTAATGGCTCCAAATGTATCGTTGAACAGTCCGGCAAACACCAAAATGGTCACAAAACCTGGAACAGCCCAAGGAAGAATCAAAATCGTTCTAAAAAACCGTTTTCCCTTTAAATCCTTCTGGTTGAGCAGAACCGCTAGAAAGATGCCAATGGCACATTGAAGGGTCGACGCAGCCAACGTCCATACGACGGTCCAGCCAAGTACATCAATGAAAGTGTCTCTCCAAATATCAATTGAAAAGATATTTTGAAAGTTCTTGATCCCTACCCAATCAATCAGATTGGCAGGAGGCGAGTGGTATAGATCGTAGTTCGTAAAAGCCAGCGCAAAGCTGAACATAATAGGAAAGACAACAGAGAATAGAAGTAAAAAGAAAGCAGGAGTGCTCATTAAGTAAGGAAAGCCTTGGTCGATAAGCTGATGATATTGAGCTCGGATGGAATGGAGCGGAACCCCTTGATCACGTTTCTTTCCGTTTATAAAAGCATCACGCATCATGAGTACGTAAAAGCCGATACCAAAACCAGCTGTTAACAGCGCAATAATCCCTTTTGCCAAAAGAAAAACAGAGTTGTCACGAGGCAGCATCGTACCTAGTGTGAACAGCCCCCAGAAGCCAATATTGAATAAATCATAAAATACGATGATAAAAGAGACGCCGAATAGGAAAAAAAGGGCCCCTTTGCCGTACTGTTTATTGTATATCTGCCCCATCCCGGGTATAAGGGAGAACATTAGCGCCCGTCTCCGGTGTATTTTTGATTCCACTATGTGTGTGCGGTCTAGTTCAAGGTTACCCGTCACGTCTAACACCTACTTCATATGAAATTAGATCAAATACGGGCAGCTTGATAGACTTAAAGGCTACCCGTGTTTGATGATTATTTAGAGTGATTTGCTTTAATTTGAGAGTCGATTTGATTGACCGCATCATCAAATGCCTTTTTCACATCTGTTCGTCCGGTTGCAATGAGACCTAATGCGCTGTCAATCGGCTTCCACACCTCTGCCATTTCAGGGGTATTCGGTGTCAGCGTGGCATATTTCGTTTGTTTTGAAACAGCATCTGCATTTGCGTTTTCAGTAATAATTGGATCCTTCATCAGCTTTTTCACTGGTGGAATTTCCTCTGTTACTTCGAATCGCTTCTTCGAATTTTTTTCATTCGTGATAAACTCAACAAATTTCTCAGCAAGGTCTTTATTTTTAGAATAAGAGGAGACGTTGTAGCTCTTTACACCTAGGAATGAGCTCATATGCTTTCCGTTCGGGAGTGTTGGCAGCTCTGTTACGCCATAGTCAATTCCAGCTTCTTTATATGGACCAAATGACCATGGACCAGAAATGACAGCTGCCGCCTTTTTCTCTGTGAATAAGGAGTTGAGGACATTGATTCCTTGTTCACCAATGATGCCTTTCGGGAAAAGTCCTTCGCTGAAGAATTTTTGAATGTATGCTCCTCCTTCGATGGCGCCATCGTTGTTCAGGCCAATATCCTTCACATCATAGGAGCCATCGCTTTTCTGTTTGAAAATATATCCCCCTGATCCGCCTAACACACTTTGTGCATAGTAAATTTCATCCCATTTCGCAACAAAACCGTATTTCCCGTCTTTTGTCAGCTTTTTCGAAAGGTCATACCAGCCATCAAGTGTAGTTGGTGCCTTTTTGACAAGGTCTTTGTTATAGAAAAGCACAGTCGTTTCAACGGATTTCGGAAGGCCATACAGCTTGCCATCTACCGTTTGTGATTGAATGGATTCGTCTGTAAAGGAATCGATTACTTTTTGATCAGGCTTGATTTCCTGTAACAGACCCTCAGTAACAGCTGATCCAATTTGATCGTGAGGCATTGTGATGACGTCTGGGCCTGTCCCGGCTGCTCCATCAAGGCGGAGAGCTTCGATTTGGTCAGCATACGCTTTTTCGACCACTTTGATTTTCACATCGTTTTGTTTTTCGAATTCTTTTACAGCGTCTTGAATCCCATCAGACTTTTTGACATCCTCCCATACTAGCAAGGTCTTTGTACCTGTAGATGCTGGCTGACTCCCGCTTGAATTGTCATCTCCTGGTCCGCATGCTGAAAGCAGAAGCACAGCAGTACCAACGACTGCTGATAATGTCGCCCATTTTCCCTTTTTCATTGGTAATCCCCTCTCTTTCTTTTTTCATAGATGATAAGAAAACGCTTTCTTAATGTGAGAATATCAACTTAAGTAAAAAAAGTAAACATATTTTATTAAATTTATTAAGTAAATTTTTTTACTCATATAGAGAGAAAAGAAGCCCTCCACATTAGGAGGGGCTTCCAGTTGATTATATGGTGCTTTTCCGAAAGATAGGTTCTGAGGCAATTAGCACAGTTTTAGGCAATGTTCTGCCGTCCACAAGTCTTTCTAAAAGTAAATCGATCGCTGTCTCACAAAGTAATGACGTTTGGATATGATACGTGGTGAGCGGCGGCGACACATATTGAGATACATGAATATCGTTGATACTAAAAACGCTGACGCGATTCGGCAGAGAAAATCCGCGCTCATTTAATGCTTGTAAGCAGCCGATGGCAAGAGGGTCACTAGCGACACAAAAAGCGGTGGGCAGATCATCACCAAGCTCATCAATCGCCTTCATCATGAGCGAATAGCCTTCATCGACTGAGAAATGGTGGCCGATATAGACCAATCGCTCATTAAGTATATGGCGGGCAAGCATGTATTCACGGAAAGTCGTTTCACGAATATCTGGAATGTGCACATTCGTATTGAGATCAAGATCTGTGCCGCCAATGAATCCAATGGATGAGTGTTCTTTTTCAATAAAAGAATCGATGATCTTTTGAACAATTCGTTTCAGGTTCGGCTTTACAGAATCAAAACGATCTTCATCTGGTGTCGTATCAATAAAGACAATGTGCGGAGTGACAGCATATAATTGGTCAAGCTCTGACGTTTTAAATCGGCCGATGGCGATGATCCCTTCTGTAGCAGGATCAATGGAATGAAGGCCATCAGACGGATTGTAAGCGGTAACATTTAGACTCCGAGTGTTGGTCAGTTCCTCAATGCCTAGTCGAATGGATTTAAAATAAATATCTTCAAGCTCTTCCTTTTCGGTCATCCAATAGAGAAAGGCAATTTTTTTTAATGAATGTTTGAATGTCTTCTTTTGGTAGGACAAAGCTTCTGCGGCGGCATATACTTTTTCACGTGTTTGATCGGTGACAGATAGGTTGGGATCTTGGTTCAGTACGCGAGATACCGTTGCAATGGATAAACCTGCTTTTTCTGCAATGTCCTTTATTTTAGCTGCCAAATCAGCACCTCCTATAGAAAATATCTCCTCTTAGTATAGAGTCTTTAAAAAAATTAGTAAATATTTTTATTAAATTATTTTCGTTTAGGCGGTTCTTTACGTGCTGGAAAGGAATTAGTAAGATATATATATGTAAGGTGTTGGATTAAGATTTCTGATAGGAGAGGGACCGATGTATTACGATGCACTGAAGACTTTTGTGACAGTGGTGGAGGAGAAGAACTTTACAAAAGCAGCCCAAAAGCTGCGGATTTCTCAGCCGAGTGTCAGTCTTCATATTAAGAACTTGGAGCAGGAATTCCAGACCGTACTGCTGAATCGTTCGCCAAAGCAATTAACCGTTACACCAACTGGGGATATGCTGTACCATCGATCAAAACAAATCATTCGTCTCTATGAACAGGCGAAGCAGGACATTTATGAGCATCATCATTTGGCAAGAGGAAAGCTGACCATCGGGGCGAGCTTCACAATTGGTGAGTATGTGCTGCCGCAAATATTGGCGGAGTTTCATCAGCTCTATCCGCATGTTGATATTGAGGTGGTCATTGATAATACAGAGGCGATCGCCGGACACGTCCGTTTATTCCATGTCGATATCGGTTTGATCGAAGGACAAACCAATGACAAAGAGCTTTCTGTAGAAACTTTTCTAGAGGACGAGCTGTATATTGTGGCGCCATTAGATCATCCTTTTGCCAAGAAGAAAGATGTCACCATTGATCAATTACAAAACGAAACATGGATCACGAGAGAAGAGGGATCAGGGACAGGAGAATATTTACAGCATGTCCTGAAATCAAATGGACTGAAAGCACGAACCTTTGTGACCTTTAGCAGCAATCAAGCCATTAAAGAAGCTGTAATCCACGGAATGGGTCTTTCTGTTTTATCTAAATATGTCCTCCAGCGAGGCAGCATTGGCGGTGAATTGGCTGTTATTTCTGTGAGAGGCATGGATTTCAAACGAAAATTCTCCTATGTTGAGTCACCGATGACCGGGGGAAATAAAAATAAGGAATTGCTCGTTGAATTGTTAAGGAAAGAGAAAAAAGAAGCTTCTCCAAAATAGGAGAAGCTTCTTTTTTTATAACCCTTTGATTTTGATTTCATCGACTGGAAGGAAGATCTCACCTGTATCTGTATATTTCATGGTGACCTGATCGCCTTCTTTTAAATAAATGACGAGAGGTTCTTTTTCAGATGACATAGTGTAGCTTTTTCCATCGTCTAGCAGGAAGGTGACGGTTGTATAATCACCGGTCTTTTCTTTGTAGACTCGTTTGACCTTCCCTGCTGCTTCTTTCTTTTCTTGCTTAGAGGAACTGTTAACGGTACCGCCGCCTTTTTGCAGAGCTGTTTTATAGGCTCTCAGTGCTTCGTTTGGTGTAGAAGCGTACGCAGCGATTTCTGGATTGGCTGCAGAAACGATAAAGTAGTTTTGCAGGAATCCATTTGAATCGAGAACCGGTGTGAGCCAGCTGGCTTCACCATAGAAATTATAGAGAATCGGCATGCGCCCTTTCCATTTCTTCTCGATGAATCGTTTCTCAATAATTTGCAGAGCGCCCTGAGAATCCATATAGGATTCTTCAAGATTTCCGGTATAATAAGTTGCTTTTCCTGTCCGGGCATTTGTCAGGGCATATCCGAGCATGGAATCAACGCCCTCTTTCGGACTTGTGAAATCTGTGAAGTAATACATATCTCCTTTTGAATCAAACACTGGGCTCACATTTGCTTCCGTTCCTTCATCGGAAGGCAGCTTTACATCTGACTTCCCAAACATACTGTTCCAGAACCCGTGAATATAGTTTCCGAAATAACTGTTTTGCAGACTGACCGCCTCTGGTGAAACAGCACCATCGATAAAGGCAGGTACTTGATCTAGAGCATATTTCTTCGTGGCACCCGTTTTGGCATCAACAACGACCACACCGGAAGCTTTAAAGCCGTTTCGTGCAGAGATGAAATCGCCATACGTTTGAATGTAATAAGGCTTGCCGTCATCATTGATTTCCAGCTGTGTATCGCCGTAGAAAATCAAATCTGGGTACTGGAGACGGATATGCCGCTCAATTTCTTTGTTGAAATAGGAGGAAGGCGTATAAACCATCTCCGTCTTCACGAACTTTGGATTAGCAGATGAGTCGGTCGCACTTAATGTAAAGTAACCCGGCGTGCTGCCTGCACGAATCCATTTAAAGAAGTCCGAGAATTCCACCGGAGCGATGTAAACATACTCACCATTGACCTTCTGAATTTGCAAGCTTCCAAGCTCATAGTAGCTTGTATTTGGAACCTGTCCGAACGATTTCTTCATTTTATTGCGGGCAAATTGAGGCGGTACACTTGCAGGTGTTTCTGTCTCTTCAAACGCTTTGATTTCTACTTTTTGCTCCATTTTGGAGACATCGAATTTCTCATTCGCATTGAATAGAAAAGCTGTCGCCATGTAAACACCGAGCAGTAATAGAATAAGGAACAGCACGCCTTTGATTTTACGCTCCAATCCAACTGACAAAAAGGCGCCTGCTGCTGTCACAACAAGACCAATCAGCCATAGGGAGGAAGGGTTCCGATCTAAATTGGTGATGTAATAGAAAACAAAAATACCGATCATAAACAGTAAAGCAAGGCCTGCAATCCACATGAACGGCACCTGCTGTTCTGTTCCTTTCTTTCTTATAATCAACCTAATTGGTGTGAGCAAAAGGGTCAGGACAAGACCGATCACAACCGAAAATAACAGAATATATCCCACAAACAGATCTCCTTTCAAATCAATCACTCTTTTAGTATATACGAGTGAGGCAGGGAAAAGATTCATCGGATGGAAGGTTCATCTAAATGCCAATCGAGTTGATGGCGGAACGAACATCTTCTTTCAGTTCGTAAAACTTGAGTCTTTGTTCAATTTTTTCTATTAAGGCATCAATGGCTTGACCTGACATATGTGTTTGGATGCGATTTTGATGTGTATACACTTTGATCTGAAGTTCATCGATTAGATCTAAAATTTTTTCCGCTTCTTGACGGTCATCTGCAAATTCATTTTGAAGCTGATGCCGGATGGCTCTGATAAGTGCAGTTTTCTGTTCTTCTTTGATCTTTGCTTTCAAAGCTGCCAGCTCTGCTGGTGTCATGTCTTCCGTGTCAAAGTTTGCTTTTGAGAAGATGGAGCTTGATGTATGCGTATCTGTCATTCTTTGCAAAAAACGATCTGCATCTGTTGGTTGTTTCTTTGAAAATTCCATTTATCGTACTCCTTAAGAAATACCCATGTTCTTCGCCAGGGCTGTATCTGCATCGTGGTATTGTTTTCCAAGATCGCTCATATCATCTGATATTGAGTCCATCCACCTTTTCATATTCATAGCGCTATCAATCGCTGTATCATACTTTTTGACCGAATAGAACTCATTTTCAAGACCCTCTGTTTTTAAGTGGCGAATCACGGCATCTACATCTGATGCCGTCAGCTGATCATACGAACCGAAACCGACAATTTGTTTGTATCTCGAACGAACTCGTTCTACCGATTGATCCACTTTGTCATCGAGTTTCTCAATTTTGCGAATGATTTGCTGCATATGGTGATCGGCATATGTCGAGAATTTACGTCCTGTGTTCATGAGAACGTGGGACTTAATTAATATCGCCACTACACTATGCGGATCAACATTAGATTGACCCAACTGTTGTAACATGGCCGTAGTAAGAGAAGGATTTTTTCTCAACATATCATCAATGGTTTGAACGGAGCCATCTGGCGAAAAGGTATAACGATCTAATCCATGGCTGCCAGCGAGGGCTTCAAGAAATAAATTCGCATCCAGTGAAGGATTCACACTCATTGCCCGATTGAGGAGGTCTTTTATGAATTGGACGGCTTTTGAGGAGTCCTCGGAGTAATCGACGCCTTCAGGGAGAGCGGCATCATACATCACTTTCACTCGACCGATTTCTGTCGTATGCCGATTTAAAAGAGAAAGCCCGTCATTAAGATTGATATATTCTGTTAATCTACTGCGGTAATCGCCTTTTAATGCTTTAGCCTGTAGACCATCCGATAGATTTGGGTAAATATTCGGATTCTCAAAGGTGACCCCGCCTTGAATAAAATCATTTTTGACAAGAACATAGGAAGCATTTGACCCGCCAAGCGAATGCCCTGTGACATACATCTTCGCATTCGGCATTTTCTTATGGATTTCTTTCGCATACCGATCCGCTTGAACCATTTGATTCTCTGCACCATGCTCAAATGGGATATTTTTAATCAGATATTTTGTATCCGAAACCATCCAATCTTGAACAATTTCATTTGTATAGGCGGTTGTGCCTGTTGTCAACTTAGTCGTCACTTCCTGTGAACCCTTCGACCGACTAAAAGGAGGCAGCTTCGTCAAAATGGTAGAAAGAAGATCATCTGACTCTTTTTTTCCATGTTTTTTAATGGTATCTTTATATTGGTCTGCACCAATCGGTTCAGAACCACGGTAGGCGATGACGGCGTTTTTGATTTTGGTGAGGTCTTTGCCTTTGTTTGAAATACGATAATCTTCTTTTGAGACAAGGGTTAGTGCATTAAGGCCGTTTCTAGTTTCTTTGTAGTCAATTACGTGCATGATTTTTCCGTCGTTTAATTTAATTATTTTGGATGCGTTATAATTTTCTATTTTATAGGATTCTTCTGATATTAAGATATAGTCTTGATCGTTAAGTTGAAATTCGGATGTTTTTTTAGACAAAAATGTCACTCCTGTAATATTTATCTTAATAATTATATTATAGATTTTGATAAATTTCTATTGTAAGTGTGAGGAGATTAAGCCCATGATTAAAAATTTAAAAGGTGGCTATTGTTACTAATGAAGAATACAGTAAAGTTTTTAATTGTTTTGGCTATCATAATAATTATTTCAATATCTGCATTAATTTCTCAAAATAAAAAACTAAGTAAGCCAAATGATTCAGGAGGAAAGAATACAGTGCAAGAAAAAGAGAAAAGTGAACAACAAAAGGCAGAAGAATTTGCAAAAAAAATGAGACCGAAAATCGAAAAAGATCTACATGAAATGGATATACATCATTTTATAAAGGATATCACTTTTGAAAATGAAGTGACCATTAGTCCGATGGGTTTTATTGTAGTTAGAGGATATGTGAATGATGAGCCAGAAAAATTCAATTTCTCCGCTTCATTAAAGTATAGAACAAAAGAAATCGGTTCAATGAGTTATTCAGCAGAACTAGGAGATCGTTTTGAGAACTGGGATGATTTTGATCCTCAAGTGAAAGAAGACTATCTGAATAGTTTATCTAAAAAAGAACGCGAACAATATCTGAAAGACATTGGAGAAAAAGAGTAGAACAGGTACTAGCCTACCTGTTTTTATTTTGTCAAATTCATTTGTAGACTGATTAAAAGTATATTAAGGAGTTTTTGCTTTTTATGAGAAATACATTGAAATTTTCTATCATAATTGTGGTCGCCGTCATCTCTGTAACTGTGTTTGTTGTAGAGTACATTCATCAGAGTTTTTCAGATGAAGTAGTGCAAGAGAAAAGCGATCAAGAAAAGGCCGAAGAATTCGCAGAAAAGATGAAACCAAAAATTGAAGAACGTTTACACGAAGAAGATATTCACAATTTTATCAAAACCATCACATTTTAAAAAAATGTATCTATAAGCCCTATGGGTTATGTCACAGTTGATGGATATATAAATAATGAGCCTGATAAATACCATTTTTCTGCATCATTAATATACAAATCTAATGAAATAGGTTCGATGAGTCATTCCCCTGATTTATCAGATCGCTTTGAGAACTGGGATGACTTTGATCCGCAAGTAAAAGAAGATTTTCTAAATAGTCTTTCAGAAAAAGAACGAGAGCAATATCTCAAAGATGTTGGAGAAAAAGAGTAATAAGATCAACCTGCTAATATTCCCTAAATAGTTGAAGCAGGCATATGCTATCATTCACCTAACAACACTTACAAACAAGGGAGAGATTTCACCCATGGCAAATACAAAGAAATTGATCTTGGATGTAGATACTGGAATCGATGATGCGATTGGGATTTTGCTGGCAGTGAAAAGTAAGCAGTTTGATATGTTGGGGATTACAACGGTGTGCGGGAATGTGTCTGTCGATACCGCTACTTTGAATACGTGTAAAGTGCTTGAGCTGGTTGAGGCAGATAACATTCCTGTCATCAAAGGTTCAGCAACCCCTCTTTTAAGAGCACCTCATTATGAACATCGGGTACACGGTGAGGATGGAATTGGCGGCGCTTTAAAGGACGCCCGGCCTAAGAAGACCGCAGATGCTGGTTTTGCGCCTGATTTTATCATTGAACAAGTGCTGCAGTATTCGAAGCAGGTCACGCTTGTGTTGACAGGGCCCTTAACGAATTTAGCCCTTGCGGTAAAAAAATGCCCTGAGCTGATTCATCATGTGAAAGAGGTCATTTTTATGGGGGGAGTCGTGCAGGGACAGGGGAATGTCACACCGGTTGCGGAATTTAATACATATGCAGATCCAGAAGCGGCAAAATTGGTGCTGGAGGCTGGGTTCCCTTCATTGACTCAAGTAGGGCTGGATGTCACGAGACAGGTCTTGTTAACAGATGAGAGAATCGATGCCATTCAAAATGAAACGTTGGCAGCTTACATCAGAGAGAGTACAAGCATTTACCGCCAGCGCTATTTTGAGCGTAATGGTGTGTGGGCGTGTGCCATGCATGATCCGCTTGCTGTAAGTCTTGCCATTAACAAGCAGCTTGTAAGCACACAGACATTTCATGTAGAAGTGGAGACGAAGAGTGAGTTTTGTGACGGTCAAATGATCTGTGATTTTCAGCACCAATGGGAGAAAGAGCGCAATGTCCAAGTGTGTATGGATGTAGATGCTGAAGCTTTTTTTGATTTATTGATCAAAACGATGAATTCATAAAAAAGAAGTCTGTGCAAACAGGCTTCTTTTTTATAAGATGGGAACATGAGGAAATGTATGCGCTCACATGAAAAGGAAGGAGTGAAGTCAATTGGCTTCTGTCAGTTTAAGTAGTATTGAAAAAATACGAGCAGCAAGCAGAGGGTTGCCGCCAAAGCTGAAAGGAATAGCAGAACATATTACGAGTGAACCTGGCGACATTATTCATTTATCTATTGTCGAGCTTGCCAAAAAGACAGCGAGCTCAGAGGCAACGATTTTTCGTCTTTGTAAAAGGCTTGGATTTGAGGGCTTTCAAGATTTGAAGATTGCAATTGCCCAGGAAATAGATCAAACAAAGCCTGATTATGTAGACGAAGAAATGAGTCTTGATGATGATACGGCCGTTTTTATGCAAAAGGTTTTTCAGGCGAATATATCCGCATTAAAGGATAGCTTTCAATTGTTGAATCCAGAAGATGTAGAAAAAGCCATACAAATCATTCATGAAGCAAAGCGCTTAGAGTTTTATGGGAGTGGCGGGTCTGGCCTCATTGCAACAGACGCTTTTCATAAATTTATGAGGACAGGCATCAACTGTATTGTTCACACCGATTCTCATTTTCAAGCGATGTCTGCCGGTCTTCTCGACCAGTACAGTACAGTGATCGGTATATCTCATTCTGGACGGAATAAAGATTTACTCGATGCGATGAAAACAGCAAAGGAAAAAGGCGCGAAAACCATCGGTATTACAAGCTATCAGCGCTCTCCGTTGAGCCAGCTTGCTGATGTCACGTTGTATACATCGACGCAGGAAACGGCCTTTCGAACAGAGGCGATGTCTGCAAGACTTGCTCAGCTCACTGTCATTGACGTACTATACTTTGCACTTGCTCACTTAAGGCAGCAGGAAACTTTATCGAATTTAAAAAAAATGAGAGAAACCATTTCACAAAAAAGGGTGTAATGGTTTCAAAAATAAATTTTTCTATTAATGAAAAATGCCGTTGTGGTAACGATTGTGAGCTTTTAAGTGAAAAAAATTTTCTTTTAAGTCGTTGAATGTCGAAAAAATTATTCCTATAATGGGATTTAACAGGTATATGAAAACAATAAATATGATTTCAAATCAATGATTGGGCGTGATACAGATGAAGGGAAACCAGGCGGTAATTGGTTTGGATATTGGAACAACAAGTACAAAGGCGGTTCTGTTTGGACCACAGGGGAAAGTGATAGCAAAGCATTCGGTTCCTTATGATCTCATTCAGCCCCAACCAGCATGGGTTGAACAGGACCCTGAACATATATTAGAAGCTGTCATTGCAAGTGTAAGAGGTGTGTTGACGAAAGCAGCATTTGATGCAAAACGTCTCATAGGCATCGGAATTAGTACAGCGATGCATTCCTTGATTGTGATGGATAAGGATGGCAAGGCGTTAACGAACAGTATCATTTGGGCAGATAACAGAAGTGCAGAACAAGCGAAGCGAATCATTTCGGACATGGATGGCTTCCAAGTGTATAAAAGAACCGGTACACCGATCCATCCAATGTCACCGCTTTCAAAAATAAGGTGGTTCAAGGAAATGGCACCTGATGTCTTCAAGAAGGCAGCGAAATTTATTTCCATCAAAGAATATATTCTTTATCATTTCTTTGGCCAGTATGTGGTCGATTATTCAATTGCTTCAGCAACAGGGCTGTTCCGATTGGAAACGCTTCAATGGGATGAAGAGGCGCTTCGTATTACTGGAATTAAAGCCAATCAATTGTCTGAACTTGTTCCGACGACGCATCAGCTGAGAGGTCTTCAGCCAGAGATCGCCCTGCGAATGGGTATTGCGGAAGATACACCCTTTGTGGTTGGTGCGAATGATGGAGTTCTAGCGAATTTAGGTGTGGGAGCGATTGGAAAAGGTGAGGTGGCTGTCACGATTGGGACAAGCGGTGCAGTCCGTACGGTCGTGGACAAACCAATCACAGATGAACAATCAAGAACGTTCTGCTATGCGCTGACTGATAAGCATTGGGTGGTTGGAGGACCGACGAATAATGGCGGAATCATGCTGAGATGGCTGAAGGATGAATTTGGATCCTCGGAGGTGGAGGTAGCAAAGCGCCTTGGAGTGGATCCTTACGATCTGATGATTGATATTGCGAAAAAAGTTCCAGCCGGCTCAGAGGGGCTGCTGTTTCTGCCATTTTTAACGGGTGAGCGTGCACCTTATTGGAATCCAAATGCGAGAGGTACTTTCTTTGGGATCGGTCTTCAGCATAAGCGGGAGCATTTTATAAGAGCTGTGTTAGAAGGCGTCATTATGAGTGTTTTCTCAATCGGTGTTGCCTTAAGGGATTTAACCGGCTCAGCAAAGGATGTCAGGGCATCTGGCGGTTTTGCGCGATCTCCGCTGTGGCGGCAAATTTTAGCGGATACGATGGGCAGGGAAGTACTTGTTCCAGAAAGCTACGAGGCATCAGCACTTGGGGCGGCTGTCCTCGCACTTCATAGTTTAGGTTATATGAAAGAGATAGAAGAGGTTCAAGATTGGATTCGAATCTCTGCCCGTCATGAACCAAATATGGAGAACAATGAAACATACATAGAATTGTTTTACTTATATGAGCGCCTCTATGACAAACTGAAGGATGAATTTGATGTCATCAGTGCGCTGCAATTAAAACAAAATCATTAAACATCAGGGAAAAGGTGGGAGAGCATGCTTTTATTCATCGTGATTGCAGCAATTGTCCTTTTACTCATCCTCATAACAGTTGCTAAGTTGAATCCGTTTGTGAGTTTAATTATTACTTCTATGTTAGTCGGCTTTGCCACAGGGATGGACCTGCAGGAAATCATTCAATCCATTAAAACGGGGTTAGGCAATACGTTATCATTATTGGCCATAGTTCTAGCGCTTGGCACCATGCTTGGGAAAATGATGGCTGAATCAGGTGGAGCTGAGCGGATCGCTCACACATTAATCGGCCGGTTTGGGACAAAAAATGTGCATTGGGCAATGATGTTTGTTGCCTTTATTGTGGGGATACCTGTCTTTTTCCAGGTCGGATTCGTTCTTCTCATTCCTTTATTGTTTACGATTGCGATTGAAACGGGCATCTCGCTCGTGACAATTGGGATTTCGCTCATTGCTGGCTTGTCTGTCGTTCATGGTCTTGTGCCGCCTCATCCAGCTGCCATGGCGGCTGTCGGCATCTATCATGCCAACGTGGGGAAAACCATTTTCTTTTCCATTATTGTCGGTTTACCGACAGCTATTATTGCTGGGCCGCTGTATGGAAAGTGGATTGGAAAACGGATTCATAAACCAGTTCCGGAGCTGCTGAGAAAGCAATTTACTGAACGCAATGAAGATCGAAAACTTCCCGGCTTTGCAAATACGATGTTTACGATTTTGGTGCCAGTGATTCTAATGCTTCTTGCCACACTGGCAGATATTATTTTACCAGAGGACAGTTTATGGTTTCAGATATTCAAGTACATTGGAGATCCAATTACAGCACTGCTGATTGCAACCGTGTATTCTTTCTTCAGTCTTGGCTTTGTGCAAGGGATGAGCCGTGACCGGGTGCTTTCCTTTAGTAATGAGTGCTTAGGTCCGATCGCTTCCATTCTGCTTGTCATTGGAGCAGGCGGGGCTTTCAATAATGTGCTTATCGATTCAGGTGTCGGTGATTATATTGCAGATTTAGCCAAACACTCGCCGATCTCGCCAATTTTGCTTAGCTGGCTGATTGCTGCGGTTATTCGTGTGGCAACAGGATCTGCTACGGTCTCCATGATGACCGCAGCTGGTATTGTCGCACCGATTGCTGCATCTATGCCGGATGTGAGCAGAGAGCTTCTAGTGTTAGCTACAGGGGCGGGTTCGTTGATTTTGTCTCACGTCAATGATTCTGGTTTTTGGCTGATTAAAGAGTATTTTGGTATGACCATTAAAGAAACGTTTTTGACATGGACGGCTATGGAGACAATTATTTCTGTTAGTGCTATTGCATTTATTATGATCATTAATATGTTTATATAGCGAAACGCAACAGCCTGATTCTTCGGAATTGGGCTGTTTTTGCTTTTAGCCATACCACCTTTTTCAGATTGGGGTAAAATGAAGATATTGAGATGTGGGAGGCGGACAAGATCGAACCATTAAAACACGTTTATCATGAATTATTTATTGCAGAATTAGCCGAGAAACTTGCACAAGCGTCGACTGGATTTGATGCTGAAGAATTCAAGCGGCTTGTGCTCCAAAAGGATTGGGAGCAGCTGGAGTTAAAAGGCAGAATGAGAAGAGTCACTGAATCAATGCATGCCTGTCTACCTAAGGATTATGAGCAGGCAATTGAGGTGCTGCGTCAGACAGCCCCGCATTTTTCAGGACTTAGTGCGCTTGTATTTCCAGACTACGTCGAGACGTACGGTCTAGCACATTGGGATATCTCGATCAAGGCGCTCGAATTCTTTACACCTTTTTCCACTTCTGAATTTGCCGTTCGGCCTTTTCTGATTCAGGATCAAGACAAAATGCTCGCGCAAATGCTCGTGTGGTCACAGAATCAAAATGAGCATATTCGGCGGCTTGCTAGTGAAGGATGCAGACCACGTTTGCCATGGGGATTAACTGTTCCTGCACTTAAAAAGAATCCTTCGGTTACGTTGCCTATATTAGAAAACTTGAAGTCGGACCCAGCGCGGTATGTGCAAAAAAGTGTAGCGAACCACTTAAATGATATTTCTGCAATTCAGCCTGATCTGATGAAGGTGACGGCTAAAAAATGGTATGGAACGAATGAACATACGAACTGGATCATCAAACATGCATCCCGTACATTACTAAAAAAAGGCGATCCAGATATCATGGCTTTGTTTGGTTATGGGGACGATCCATCTGTTCAAGTAACGGATTTGAAGGTAGTGCAAAATCCAATTCGTATTGGAGAGAAAATGACCTTTCAATTTACACTTCAAGCTGCTAAGTCACTAAAGCTGCGTGTAGAGTATGCCATAGACTATGTCAAAGCTCGGGGTACCCGCAATCAAAAGGTATTTAAAATCACAGAGTTTGAAACAAGTGCAGCGTTACATAGAGAATTCGTCAGGTCACAGTCCTTTCAAAATATGACGACGAGAAAGCACTATGAGGGAGTCCATACTTTAACGATTATCATCAACGGCATTTCAAAAGCATCGGTCGATTTTGAAGTTACAGAAGATAGCAGCTCATGAAAAAACCCGCCATTTCGGCGGGTTTTGGCGTTTAAGCCTTCTTTTTCATTAAGAATGAAGCGATGATGGCAGCGACTAAGAAGCCGATGCTGATAATGGAGCTAGGCAGGTTTTCTTGTCTGAATAGGAACAAAACAAAGCTCAAGCTGAGTACAAGACCTGCAAATAAAGTCAAATACGGAAACAGCCACACTTTGAAATACGGCTCCTGTGGATATTTTGGCCGCAGCTTTAGATGTGCCATACAAATGCTGATCCAAATGAGTGAAACCGCAAAACCAGGAATAGCCAGCATATAGCTGAAAATTTGGTCCGGATATAAGTAAGCAAAGAATGTTCCAATGAGAAGAAATAGAACGGTGACCCATAAACTCAAAATGGGTACGCCTCTTTTGTTGACCTGTGCCAGCTTTTTCGGACCGCCATCTGATTTAGAAAGAGAATGAATCATTCTCGTCGTTCCATAAATTCCAGAATTGGCCGCAGATAGAACTGCTGTAATCAAGACGAAATTAATGAAGTGAGAGGCGCCTTGCATACCAGCAGCAGAGAAGACTTGGACAAAAGGACTGTTATTTGGGTCAATTTGATTCCAAGGAATGAGTCCGCAGATGATCAAAATCGGCAATGTGTAAAATAAGATAATCCGCCACATCATACTTTTGACTACTCCAGGCAAGACCTTCTCCGCATCCTTTGTTTCAGTAATGGTCAGCCCGATCAATTCAGAGCCTCCATAAGAAAAAATAACCACTAAAAGTGATGCAAAGATCGCTCCCCATCCGTTCGGGACGAAGTTTTGATAGTTGGTAAGCGCTGGTGTGCTTTGTTCGTTTGGAATGATCCCAAATAATAATGCTGCACCGAGAATAATAAAGACAATAATAACGAAAATCTTCATTCCAGCGAACCAAAATTCAATTTCACCAAAGTATTTTACATTATTTAAGTTGATTCCGATGACTAAGAGTGAGCAAAGTAAACATAGTGACCATAGCGGTACGTTCGGCAGCCAGTATTGAAGCAGACTGCCAGCTGCAATAATCTCAATGACACATACAGTGAGCCACATAAAACAGTAAACCCAGCCGACGACAAATGAAAAACGTTGACCAAGCGCAATTTGTATAAGGTCGCGTAGATTATTTCCCGGGTACACAATGGCCATTTCGGCTAATGCTGCCATTACAATGAGGAGCAGCAATCCGGCAAATACATAGGAAAAGATCACCCCAGGACCTGCTAAACCAATTGTATCGGCACTACCTTTAAAGATTCCTGTACCAATGACCCCGCCCATCGCAATCATGCGAATGTGACGCGGTGATAAAAGCTTTTTTAATTCTTGTTGCTCCTGATTCGCGCTCATGACGTTCTCCTTTTTTAAAAATGCTTATGTTCCATTTTCTTTTTTCAGGACGTCAGTGTCAATATAAAAAAAGAGATTTTTCAGACAAAAACAGCGGTTGATTCTATCAAAACATATATTTATATCCATAATTACCTTATTTCATCCATATTCTAAAAATGAAACTTCAAATAAATGAAGATTTGCCTTATTTATGACATAAACAATTTTCAGTTTTTGTCGATATATCATTTGTATTACTAAAGTCCTAATAAAGAATTATTTATAACTGTAAAATATTTCAAAAACGTTAGAGTTGAAAGGAGTTATGAAAGATGTTTAAGAGAAAAGGAAATGATTCATCGGCTGGAATCCTTCTGAGTGAAAGCAGCCAATTAATAGAAAGAATCGAAAAAGGAGACCTTTCAGCAAGACTAGACACTGCTGCATTCTCTTCAAGCCAAACGATAGAAGCGGTAGCGCAAATTAATGAAGCTTTGCAAAAGATGCAAGAAGCAAATGAAAATATTCAAATGCGGATGGATTTAGTGACAAAAGCCATTCAAGTTGGCTTATGGGATATGGTCGTTGTCGCTGGAGATCCAGTTAATCCAAAGAATGAATTCACATGGACGGATGATTTCCGCAAAATGATCGGCTTTCAAAATGAGCACGATTTTCCAAATCTATTAGACAGCTGGGCATCTCGAATACATCCGGATGAACAAGAATATACATTAGATGCATTTTCTTCGCATTTATTGGACCATTCAGGGCGTACACCGTATGATATCGAATATCGCTTAAAGTTAAAAAACGGAGATTATCGCTGGTTCAAAGCAACTGGAACGACCGTTCGTGATCGAAATGGTGTCCCTCTTCGTGTGGCGGGAGCACTTTTTGATATTCATGATCAGAAGTTGAAAGAAGAAGAGCTGCAAGCATTCGTCACAAGATATGACTTAATCAACCGTGCGCTTGTCGAAGCTCCTTGGGACATGGTGGTAGAGGCCGGCGATCCAGTCAATCCAAATAACGAATTCTGGTGGTCTCCGCAGTTCAGAACAACTCTTGGATTTACAGACGAAAAAGATTTCCCGAATGTTCTGAGCAGCTGGAGCGATCGTCTGCATCCTGAGGATCAAGAAATGGCTCTCCAAGCTTTTGCAGATCATTTAAATGACCACTCTGGCCGCACACCATTCGACATTGATTACAGATTACAGAGTAAAAATGGGGAGTACCGCTGGTATCATGCGGGTGGTGAAACCATTCGTGATGAAAAAGGTGTTCCTCTTCGAGTGGCAGGAACCATTCGTGACATCACGTTAGAAAAAAACAAAGAGAAAACAGCGGATGAAATGGCTTCACAAGTAGAACAGCTTTCAAGTTCTATTAGCGAGATGGTTTCGGGCATCAGCTCTGTGACAAATCAAGCACAGGAGCTGGCTGTCGCTCAAGAGCAGTCAACGTCTGCCGCCCACTTAGCAAAAAATAGTGCAGATGAGACGAAAAATATTTCTGACTTAATCAAAGAAGTGGCGAACCAAACGAACCTGCTGGGTCTAAATGCTGCGATTGAAGCAGCTAGAGCTGGTGAACAAGGCCGTGGTTTCTCTGTCGTTGCAGATGAAGTACGAAAGCTGGCGCTGCATAGTGCCAATGCAACGGAAAATATCGAATCTAGTTTAACGGATATGAAAACACAAATTGATGAAATTCTTGATAATATCTCGAATATGACAGCTCTTACGCAAACTCAGGCTGCTTTAACAGAGCAAGTGAATGCTGCAGTCGATGAAGTGAATCACATGTCTCAGCGTCTTGTGGCATTTTCAAAGAGTATTTAATCGTCAAAAACCGCCCTCTCGTCGAAGGCGGTTTTTTCATTAAAATTGATCTGCTGGGAAAACAATACCTGCATCTTTTCTTGCAGCGTCAAGGACTTTCATCACGGAGAGACTTTCATCAAGCCATGCATAGCACTGTTCGTGATTTTCTGTCTCAATAATATGCTGGAAAGCTTCAGCCTCATAAAACAGACGGTTTGGATTCGTTTGTGCATTGAGTGAGACGACTCTGTCATCAACATGCAGCAGTACTTCCTCACATCCATTCGCCCCATTTTTCACATGAATGAAGCCTTTTTCTCCTTGAATCAATGCAAAGTTCATGCTGCTTGTATCCTTACTGCCCACACTTGTCGCAATAAAATCATTGTAAGTGAACGTCAAAACACCAGATGTGTCAATACCGTTTGGATGGCGGTTTGCCTGATATCGGACCTGCTCTGGTGATCCAAAGAGGTTCATGATGAAATGGACATTATAGATATTAATATCCATCAGTGCTCCTCCAGAGAACGCAGGGTTAAAGACATTTGGCGTTTCTCCGGCTAGCAGCTGATTATATTTGCTTGAATATTGACTATAGTTGCATTGAACCAGTTTGATTTTGCCTAATTGATGAAGATGCTTTTTGATTAAATGATAGTTTGGCATATGAACGGTCGTAATGGCTTCAAATAGGAGAAGCTGCTTTTCCTTTGCGAGAGCGATTAAGGCTTCCAGCTCTTTAACATTTGAGGTGAAAGGCTTTTCGCATATCACATGTTTTCCGTGTTTCAATGCAGCTGTTGCATGCTCGCGATGTAAACGATTCGGTGACGCGATGTAAACGGCTTCTACGTGAGGATCTTCTAGCATAGCGGTTAGATCCGTATAAGTTGTCTGCACCCCAAATTGGTCTGCGAGCTTCTTTGCCGTTTCTTCCTTTCTTGAATAGACAGCGCGACAAGAAGCACCTTCGAGCTGGTCAATCGCTTGCAGGAAGCCTTCCACAATGATACCTGTTCCAATGGTTGCGATGTTCATTCTCCAAAACTCCTTCCACTCGTTTAAGCTGTCTCTAGTATAACCGATGTTTTCGTTGGACGTGTAATGAGATACCTGAGCGAAGGTGTGCCAGTGACCAAGACCGGCACCCCTTTGGCAACACTTACAATCAGCTGATGTTTGCTAATGTTTGCTTTGTTAACAATTGAATAGCTGCCTTCCTTTTTTTTAACTCTTGAATAGAGTGTTGAATATCTTCGACTTTTTGCTCGAGCAGCTGTTCAGCTTCTGTTTTTGACTGTTTTTCGAAAAGTGATTTGATAATTTCACGAATTTCTTTAAGGGAAAAATCTAGCTTTCTCGCTTCGGTGATAAATGATAGCATGAGTACATATTTTTTATCATATAGACGATAGCCGTTATGCGCTCTTTTGGGCTCTGGGAGCACTCCTTCATTTTCGTAAAAACGAATGGTTTCAATATGTACTCCAGACATTTTTGACAATTTACCTCTCGTAAACGTAATCATTCCCTGCACCTCCTTTCTTTGCTATCCATCATACAATTAGATTTGCTAGTTTCAAAACATTCTATAGTGGTAAACAATTGTTCTATTTTACTTGTTGTAAATGGGGGATCAGCACGATGAATAGAATACGTTATAATAGAGTAGACTCATGTGATATTTGTTACATATGTGAACAAGTAGACAGCGTGAAGAAAAAACGATAGGCTAAAATAGGTAAATAGTAATGAAATAACCTGTCATCATGGGAATGGTGGCTCAAAATAGTGACAGCACGTTTTTGCTGAGAAAAGGGGACCAGTGAATGTATAAATTAGTCGCAATTGATATGGATGGTACGTTATTAAATGATCAACATATGGTGCCGGATGAAGTGTTTGAAGCCATTCAACAGGCAAAGGCAGAAGGAATTAAAATTGTTTTATGTACAGGCCGGCCAATTGGCGGAGTAAATCGCTATTTAGCTGATCTTCAGCTTGATCAAGAGGGAGATTATGTGATCGCCTATAATGGAGCGCTTGTTCAAAACAGCCATACAAATGAAGTGGTGTCAGAGCTGACATTATCCTATGATGACTTAACTTCTTTATATGAATTGAGCCGTCAGCTGGATACACCGATGCATTATTTCGATTCGGCCAATTTATACACACCGAATCGCGATATTAGTGAATACACAGTGCATGAAGCCTATTTAACAAAGCTGCCGCTGAAATATATGCCTGTTGAAGAGGCAGATTCATCGATGAGACTTCCGAAGATGATGTATATTGATCAGCCAGAACGGTTGGAAAAAACGATACAAGCCATCCCCTCTGAAGTGAAGGAAAAGTATATGATGGTGAAAAGTACAGATTTCTTCCTTGAAATCTTGCATCCTGATGTGAGTAAGGGAAATGCTGTGAAGCTTCTAGCGAAGGAGCTGGGAATTCCTCGTGAAGAAGTCATGGCCATTGGTGACAACGGGAACGACATATCAATGCTAGAGTTTGCGGGCTGCGGCGTCGCTATGGGAAATGCCATTGATGATGTCAAAGCTGTTGCAGATGTTGTAACAAAATCTAATAATGAAGCCGGAGTAGCACATGTGCTGCATGAGCTGGTTTTAGGAAAATAAAAAGAGAGAGCGGTCTACCAGTGCGGTAGCCGCTTTTTTATATATTGGAGAAAAAGTAAACAAGCATACGTCTGCTGCTTAAATTCGTCTTTTGCAGCATCGCTTTCACATGATCATGAACGGTATGGGGTGAAATAAATAACGTGCTCGCAATTTCCTTTGTCGACTGACCCTTTAATAAGCAGTCGAGGACGTTCATCTCTCTTTCTGTCAGTCTGTACGTTTTCGCCGCATAAGGAAGGATATCATGGGTTTGAGCTCTCTTGATGTGAATCATGACAGCCTCCTCCTGTGTGTCTGCCTGCGCTAATCGAAAGGCTTGAAGAGAGAGAAACAACCCCGTAGGCAATCTCGTCATGCTTGCCGGTGTTTGCTCAATACCGCCGTATAAAAGTTTTGCCCCTAATGCTCTAAACGGGCGTGGCATGATCGCCCTGTCATGGATTTGTTCAAAGGCTTGAAATGTCTGAAGCCAATGAAGACCTGTCTCATTTCCATAAAGAAGCTTGTAGTCGTGCGAAAGAATAAGGAATCCTTGTTGCTCCGCCGCCGCGTCTTCTTCAGTATCTCTTTTCTTGAAAAGTTCATCTCTTAGCTTGGCTGCGAGTCTGGGCGTTTGTTCGATGACCGCTTGGATATCATTTTCTTGAAAAGGTTCCTTGTCCTTTAGACGATAGAGGCTGGCCATCCCCCAGCATTCCCCTTGAATCACAAGAGCTGCCCGCAATTCATCAGACCATCCTTTAGGTAACAAAATGTTTTGGTAGCGCTCACTGCTAAGGTATTCTCCGCTTTGGACTAGGCTTGCAGCATGAACTGGGCCTTTGGCTAGAAACTCATGCTGATGTACGTCCCTTTTTAAAAACTCATTTTGAAACAGCTGGTCATGAATTTCTTCAATCGGTTCATCTGTGAAGGAACCTGTCGAGAGGAGAGTGGCTGGATCAATGGTCGTGATACAGGCGGCATCAAAATCAAGGACGGCAGCAAGTTCGTCCCGAATGTGTTGTCTCAGCTGCTGAAAATGAGTGGCTGGATTGGTCACATGATCTCCTCCTCAAAAATCCCCACTTTTAGGGATCGTGTTTTCTGGTGTCTCTTTTTACAATAAAGATGTCATATCGTTAGTGTACAGGAAACGATGGAAAGCGGAAAGGAACTGGAGGAGAAGGACATGAAAGAAAACCAGCATTGGCACGATCCTGTTGCTGAGTCATATGCAGCGACGATTTCGCATAAAGTACCCGGCTATCACCTTTTGCATGAGTTAACAGTAGATGTATTAGAAACTGAAATAAAGAAAGCGGGCTCTCGTATTCTAACTGTCGGAGCAGGTGGGGGCGAAGAGATCATCAACATGTTACAAAGAAAAGACAACTGGCTCATCACGGGGGTCGATCCGTCACCTTCTATGCTGGACATGGCGAAACAACGAGTTGCACAGCTAGAAATGGAGGCGCGTGTCACATGGCATGAGGCCTCATTAGATACGGTTTCAGCTGAACCTGTTTACGATGCAGCAGTGAGCTTGCTTGTCATTCATTTTATAGAAAATCGCCAGCTCTTTTTAAACGAGGTTGCCCGCAGGCTTCAACCAGAAGCACCGTTTATGTTGGCATTTATACAAGGCGAGATGAAGACCCATGCATTTCAACAGGAGCTTCACATGCTTTCTCTTTTCATGCAGCGGCAAGGCCTACAAAAAGAGGTGTTTACGTCCTTTAAAAACAGGCTGGGACAGACGACACACCCTGTTCCCGAGGAAGAAATAAAAGCGCAATTAATCAAAGCAGGATTTGAAGACATCAGACCTTATTTTCAGGCAGGAATGATCAAAGGGCTTGTTTGCAAGCGGAATCGTAGAGAGGCGGATGAGAAATGAGAACACAGGTGATGGTGATAGGCGGCTATGGACATGTTGGACAGCAAATATGTCTTCAACTAAGTGAAGTGTATCCCGGTCAAATTGTTGCAGCAGGCAGAAGCTATGAGAAGGCAGAGAAATTTTCACGCCAGACAAAAGGGAAGGTTCTTCCCTATCAACTTGATGTCAGTGAGCCGTTATTTTCGGACTGGGTGGATCACACAAAGCTGGTGATCATGTGTCTTGATCAAGAAGACCCGTCATTTGCTGAAACAGTTCTGCGGTCAGGTATTGATTATATAGATATCTCTGCGAAAGGGGCGTACATGGAACAGGTGGCAAAGCTGGATCAGCAGTACATCGGTGCAACGGCTTTACTCAGTGTTGGGCTTGCGCCTGGCCTTACGAATTTATTGGCAGCAAAAGCATCATCTATGCTCTCATCAGTGAATCAAATAGATATAGGGATTATGCTTGGATTGGGTGATCAGCATGGAAAAGCCGCCATTGAATGGACGCTTGACAATGTCCATACTGACTATGTGCTTACTGAGCATCATCAACGTAAAAGAGTCAAAAGCTTTACTGGAGGAAAGCGTATAGATTTTGGGGTGAAACTTGGAAAGAGGAAAGCCTATCAGTTCCCCTTCTCTGATCAGCAGACATTGCCTTTGACACTCAGCGTGCCTTCTGTGACGACAAGGCTTTGTTTTGATTCTCGCGCTGCAACGCGGGCATTTGCCTTCACAAGGAGTCTTGGAATGACGTCACTTCTCACTGTTCCGAAAATCAAGGGAAGAGCCATTTCCATGATTCAATCGGCTCAAATGGGAACAGATCAATATGCAGTGAAAGTGGAGGCGACAGGAATGGAGAGGAACAAGATTCATCAAGCAGCGCTTGGAATAAAAGGGCATGATGAGTCTCAAGCCACAGCTCAAGTCGCTTCTGCTGCAGCACTACATTTATTGAGCAGGCGGTTTCAGACAGGTGTGTTTCATATCGAACAATTATTTTCATTAGCGTATGAGAATGGAGAATTTGCGTTGGTGGATCAAAAAACGAAGGAAAGGCGTGTGTTAGCGCTGAAAGCCAGCCTTTTAACCGCATAAAAGAATACGAACATAGGGTGATTCAAATGGAGGGTTGTAGACGGGAATGATAAAAAGGTTACGTTTTGCAAATAAATTTCAAGTGGGTGTTTACAAGTGTTAAATACAGAACAAGATATAATTAAGAATTATATAGATTCACCCAAAAAATTATATAAATGCTTGGAACGGAAGCCTATGCAGGAGTGCCAATGGCTTTATTTACTTTGGGGTCGGCTTGGGCAGCTTTCGTTGTAGGAAAACTTTCACAACGTTATGGACGACGCATCGGTTTATCGACAGGTTTTGTTGTTGGAGGGATCGGAGCAATTGGCGTTGTGATTGCAGCTATGATGAATAGTGTCATTTTATTATTTGCATCGCTCTTCATTTACGGTGCGGGAACATCCACAAATTTACAAGCTCGTTATGCTGGGACTGACTTAGCTAACTCTAAACAGCGTGCAACGGCCATTAGTATAACAATGGTCATGACAACATTTGGGGCTGTAGCAGGTCCGAATTTAGTTGAAATGATGGGTAAATTCGCCGTATCAATTGGTGTTCCATCACTTGCGGGTCCCTTTATTTTATCAGCCGCAGCATTTATTGTAGCAGGTCTTGTCCTTTTTATTCTGCTGCGTCCTGATCCGTTAGTTATTGCTCAAAGAATAGCAGCTTACAAAGCAAAACATGAGCCTGGAAATCAACCAGATGCTGTTGATAAAAAAATAGATAAAAAAGGGATTACAGTAGGTGCCACGGTGATGATCTTAACTCAAATTGTCATGGTTGCACTCATGACCATGACACCGGTACATATGCAGCATCATGGTTATGGATTAGCCGAAGTGGGAATTGTTATTGGTTTTCATATAGGTGCAATGTATCTTCCTTCACCTATCACGGGTGTACTTGTAGATAAATTAGGACGAACAACTATGAGCATAGCGTCGGGCATAACATTGTTACTTGCTGGTTTAATAGCAGCATTCGCACCAAGTGATTCAATGATTCTATTAATCATTGCTCTGTCTTTACTTGGATTGGGATGGAACTTTGGTTTAATTAGTGGTACTGCTCAAATAGTTGATTCTACAGAACCATCAACCCGGGCTAAAACCCAAGGAACACTCGATGTTTTTATTGCGTTAGCAGGTGCTGCTGGCGGTGCTCTTTCAGGAATGGTAGCTGCGAATACGAGTTATGCTACATTATCTTTAAGCGGAGGAATTTTATCTTTATTTCTCATACCTGTAATAGTTTGGTCCTTTAAAAGTAAAACATAATGCAGCTCCGTGCTCCATCACAAAAAAAGACATGCCCTCCATCATGGGAGAGCATGTCTTTTCTTCATCCTCCATAAAAATACGTTTTGCTTCATAGTAGAGCATCTGCACAAATTTCTTCACATTGACAAGCTGGATGCTAGTCTTTTTATGATGATGTCGACACATCCCCTTTTTTCTTGATGCTCGCTGTGATGAGCTGTGTCAATGTGTCAGAACCTTTTTTTGAAAGGTGAACACCATCAGGCTGGAAATAGGATGGCTGTCCACTAGCGGCTGAATGCCAATCAACCAAGGTGACATTTTGATCTTGATCGACCACTCGCTGAATTACACCATTCACATCATTTTCCCATGACCTCGGTACCCTCGTATTCACTAGGAAAATATGTGCCTTTGAAAAGTTTTGAATGAATGCTTTCAGCGTATCCTCAGTAAAATAACCATTTGTGCCAAGTTCAATGATAACAGCGGCATCAGATTGATTAAATGATTTGTATTGAGGGGCGATGCTGATGGCTTCATTCATCTGTCTGCCAACCTTCCCATCGATGGTGATCTGTTTATATGCTTTTTCAAGATTCGGCGCAATGTCTAACATGACAGAATCACCAATGGCAAGAATTTGGTGAAATTGTTTTTGATCAGCTGCTTTTTTCTCATGCTTTTCTTTCTTTTTCTTCTCTTTTGATTCCGAAGGTTCGGCTGTTTTTTTCGGTGCTGTCTTAATTTGCGTCACTTCCTTCACATGTGGGGAGGAAGTGGACGAGTTAGACATGCCAATGATAAATAAGATCAAAAGAGCTGCGGTGATTCCAAGGAACACCTTATTAGATGTAGACCATTGTTTGATTCCTTTTTTCCAAATAGACCAAGAGGCAAAATATTGTCTGAAGCCATGCTGGCGGATTGGCTGTTCGATGAAGCGATAGGAAGCCTCAGCAACTAGTAAAATGGCGATGAACTGCAATGTGACACGCACGATAGAAGGCTGTCCAATTTCAATGACCGGTGTGGTCAGTACGATAATGGGATAATGCCACAGGTAAATACCATAAGACCGCTTACCAAGCCAGACGAGCGGCGGAAAGGACAGCCACTTCCCTATAAGACTTGCAGGGTGGCAGACGCATGCAATTAAGATGGCCGCATTCAGACAGAATAAAAGCATGCCGCCCTGATAGAGAAAGGCATCGAAATCGTCCACTGCATAAACACAAAGTAGGAAAATCGCAAACGAACCGAACCCGGCAATATGTAAAATACGTCTGCCAACAGGAAGTAATTTCTTGCTGGATAGTCTTTGCATAGGCCACACAAATGCCAGACTGCACCCAATCAGGAGCGCAAATGCACGAGTATCTGTTCCATAATAAACCCTGCTTGGATCGGTATCTGGTGAATAAAGAATCGCCATCCATAGGGCGGAGACAAGTGCTAGGCCAAAGGTGATCATAGGCAGATGAGACCTGTTCTTTACCCATTTTAGCCCTGCAATCAACAGTACCGGCCAAATGATATAAAATTGCTCTTCAATTGCCAAAGACCACAAATTTTTCAGTGGAGATAGAGCATTGAAGCTATCAAAATATGAAAGCTCGTGAAAAATATACCACCAGTTACTGACATAAAAAAAGGACGATATGGCATCGCCACGAATGGACAATAATGCGTTTGAACCTGCAATCGCGCACCAGCTGACGGTTATAAAAATCATGATGTAAGCAGCTGGAAGAAGCCTCCTGATCCGTCCCATCCAAAATGGCAAAAGCTCTTGATAGTCTAAATCCTGCTTATGTAACAAGATCGTTGTAATCAAGTAACCAGAAATGACAAAAAATAAATCAACGCCAAGAAACCCGCCGCTTGCGGGTCCGATATGTAAGTGATAAGCAATGACTGCCAATACAGCAACGGCTCTTAGTCCATCTAATCCTAAAATATAACGAAAACGATTTTCCTTGCTGTTCATGAAAATGAATCCCCCATCAATGTCAAACGCTTCTTTTTGTTGTTCATTCAAAAGAGCAACGATTCTTTTATTTTATATAAGATTAGACGAATCAGCATTACATTTTGTTGGCGAATTTCTGTCTTTTTTAAAATTTTTCATACGAAAAAAAAATTGGTGGATGAAGAGATGCCGAATTTGATACTCAAAACCAAAATCCCTGTCATAATAAAAGAAGAAGGAAAGGGGATGTGTTGAATGAGAACGATCGAAAATGATCAGTTATTGGTTCAGATTCATGAAAAGGGAGCGGAAGTCAGGGAGGTGCTTGACAAGGAAAGCGGGCGTCACTATATGTGGTCTGGTGATCCAGCTTATTGGGGCAGGGTGTCGCCTGTCTTGTTTCCGATTGTTGGGCGATTAATGAATGATCAATACAAGATGGACGATCAAACCTTCGAGCTCACGCAGCATGGGTTTTTGCGTGATGTTAATTTTGCTTTATATGAAGAAACGAAGCATACGGTGGCCTTTCAATATGAATCAAGAGGCCGGCACGTGAAGCAATACCCGTATGAATTTACAGCACGTATTCGTTATGAACTATTGGAAAATGGACTGAAGATTTCCTGGGAAATTGATCATGATGGAGAAGATACGATGTATTTCTCCATTGGAGGGCACCCAGCATTTCGTGTTCCTCTTGTTGAAGGTGAGCAAGCAGCAGATTATTCACTCACATTGACACCTTGGACTGAACATCTCCCTGTGCAATATGAACTGCGGAATTCACTTGTCAGAGAGAAAGGAAAAGGCATTGAGATTGAGCCGATCCAGCTTCGGCCAGAGCTTTTTCAGCATGATGCGATGATCTTTAGCCATATCAATCGAGTGTCTTTGACTTCTAGGGCAGGTCACGGAGTTGAGGTCGATCTCACTGGTTTTCCGTTCGTGGGCATTTGGTCGCCTTATGATCAAGAAAAAGGAACGATGGCTCCTTTTGTTTGTATTGAGCCGTGGTATGGCATCGCCGATATGGAAGGGACGAATGGGGAGTATAAAGAGAAGTTTGGTATTCAAACATTAGAAAAAAATGATACCTTTCATGCTGCTTATACAATTTTCTTCAAATGAACATTTGTGCATGTTAAGGTGAACAATTTGTTATGATAGAAAAAAAAGGGGGCGTATGAATGGATCGAGAGAAACAACAGCTGAGTATTGAAGCGGCAAGGCTTTACTATTTGTCTGATTACAGCCAGCAGGAAATTGCCAAGCAGCTCAACTTGTCGAGACCGACCGTATCTCGGCTGCTTCAATATGCGAAAGAGAAGGGATACGTCCAGATTACAGTGATGGATCCGTTTGAGGATTTAAACGAGCTTTCTTCATTGCTCAAGGAAAAATATGACCTTCTCGAAGCACATGTGGTGTTTTCGCCAAAGGACGACTATCCAACCATCACCGATTATTTGAGCCGATTTGGTGCAGATTACTTGCAAGAAACGGTGAAAGACGGTGATATCGTTGGCGTGAGCTGGGGAACGACTATGTATCAAATTGCACAAAAGATGCAACCTAAACAGGTAAAAGGTGTAGAGGTTGTCCAGCTCAAGGGTGGAATCAGCCATTCTCATGTGAATACATATTCTGCGGAAACCATTCAGTTGTTTGCTGAGGCCTTTCAAACAGCACCGCGCTATTTGCCGCTTCCTGTTGTCTTTGATAGTGCTGCTGTCAAGGAAATGGTGGAGCAGGACAGACACATTCAGCGAATTATTGAAATGGGCAAGCAGGCGAATATCGCTGTGTTTACTGTTGGAACGGTAAGAGCTGAGGCACTTTTGTTTAGACTAGGTTATTTCCGTGAAGAAGAAAAAGCTCTCCTCAAGGCATCCAGTGTCGGAGACATTTGCTCGCGTTTTTATGATCAAGATGGACGCATTTGCAGTGAAGCCATTAACAATCGCACAATTGGTGTGGAGCTAGATGATTTAAGGACAAAAGAACGATCCATTCTTGTCGCTGGCGGTCATCGAAAGGTGGCTTCTATACACGGCGCACTAAGAGGAAAATATGCGAATGTATTGATCATCGATCAGCACACAGCGAGGGCTCTTTTAAATGTCACAAAATAGATGAACAAAATTTCATAACCATGTTTACAATTGTTCACCTGTCATATATGATGAAAGTATCATAATTAAAAGGAAGTGTGAAGCATGACGATAGCAAAACTCATTGATCATACAGCACTAAAATCAGATACAACTAGAGCTGCCATTATGCAGTTACTTGAAGAAGCAAAGACTTATCAATTTGCATCCGTTTGCGTGAACCCAACATGGGTGTCTCTTGCGGCGAAAGAATTAGCAGGAACAGGCGTTGATGTATGTACAGTCATCGGTTTTCCGTTAGGCGCAAACACAACAGCGGTGAAAGCATTTGAAACAAAAGATGCGATTGAAAACGGAGCGACAGAAGTAGATACTGTCATCAATATCGGAGCACTAAAAGACGGCGAATATGATGTCGTTGAGCAAGATATTCGCGCAGTTGTAGACGCGGCAAAAGGGAAGGCACTTGTGAAAGTCATTATTGAAGCGTGCCTACTTACTGATGCAGAAAAAGTCAAAGCTTGTGAGCTTTCAGTGAAAGCAGGCGCTGATTTTGTGAAAACATCGACTGGATTTAGTACAGGCGGTGCAACAGCTGAGGACATCGCATTAATGCGTAAAACAGTAGGGCCTGATATCGGTGTGAAAGCATCAGGCGGCGTGAGAACAAAAGAAGACGTTGAGGCAATGACAGCTGCAGGTGCTACCCGTATTGGTGCAAGTGCAGGCGTTTCCATTATCAAAGGGGATCAATCAGCTCCTTCGAAAGACTATTAATTCATACGATCCTATGGTAGGATAACATTCATGACTCATAAATGATGAAAAAGTCATATGCGGAAGGAACTCGCTTCTGGGAATTTCTTCCGCGTTTTGTTTACGAAATAGGGTTTGTTCCATACAAGCGCATTAATGTAAACGAATTCATTCAAGGAGGAAAAACATGAAATACGTGATTGGTATCATCGGTTTGCTAGTGATTCTCGCCATTGCATGGCTGGCTAGTAATGGGAAAAAACGAGTGAAATTCCGTCCAGTAATTGTCATGATTGTACTGCAATTTATTTTAGGTTATATCCTGCTCAATACAGGTGTTGGAAACTTCCTAGTCGGAGGCTTTGCAAAAGGATTCCAAATGCTTCTAGGCTATGCCGGCGAAGGAATCAACTTTGTATTTGGCGGGTTAATGAATGATAAAGCGTCTACGTTCTTCATCAATGTTTTACTGCCGATCGTTTTTATCTCAGCGTTAATCGGTATCCTGCAGCATTGGCGTATTCTTCCGCTTATCGTACGTGGAATCGGATATTTGCTTAGTAAAGTAAACGGTATGGGAAAACTAGAATCTTACAACGCAGTAGCGTCTGCGATTTTAGGTCAATCAGAAGTCTTTATTTCTATTAAGAAACAACTTGGATTATTACCTCAGCAGCGTCTTTATACATTATGTGCATCTGCAATGTCGACGGTATCGATGTCGATTGTTGGTGCGTACATGCAAATGATTAAGCCAGAGTACGTGGTTACAGCACTTGTGCTGAACCTATTTGGTGGATTTATTATCGCATCGATCATCAATCCATATGAAGTATCTAAGGACGAAGATATGCTTGAAGTCGTTGAGGAAGAAAGACAATCCTTCTTCGAAATGCTTGGCGAATATATTATGGATGGTTTCAAAGTAGCGATTGTTGTTGCTGCAATGTTGATTGGATTCGTTGCATTAATTGCGATGATTAACGGTATCTTTACAGCTGCCATTGGTGTTTCTTTCCAAGATGTACTTGGATATGTCTTTGCTCCATTTGCGTTCATTGTTGGTGTTCCTTGGAGCGAAGCGGTACAAGCAGGAAGCATTATGGCGACCAAAATGGTATCTAACGAATTTGTGGCAATGCAAATTCTATCCGGTGATGCTTTCCAATTCAGTGCTCGTACAGAAGCGATCATTTCTGTATTCCTTGTATCATTCGCTAACTTCTCTTCTATCGGTATCATTGCAGGAGCAGTCAAAGGCTTAAACGAAAAGCAAGGGAACGTTGTCGCACGCTTTGGATTAAAGCTGTTATTCGGTGCAACTCTTGTCAGCTTCTTAACAGCAGGCGTTGTCGGTTTAATTTTCTAATTTAAAAAAAGGAATGGTGAAAACAATGAGAATGGTAGATATCATTGCGAAAAAACGTGACGGAAAAGAATTATCTTCAGAGGAAATTTCTTTCTTTGTCAAAGGTTATACGGACGGAACAATTCCTGACTACCAAGCAAGTGCCTTGGCTATGGCAATTTTCTTCCAAGATATGACGGATCAAGAACGTGCAGACTTAACACTCGCTATGGCGAACTCAGGAGATACAATTGACCTGTCTGCCATTGAGGGTATTAAAGTAGACAAGCACTCAACAGGTGGTGTAGGTGATACAACTACGCTTGTACTCGCTCCTCTTGTTGCGGCACTAGATGTACCTGTTGCGAAAATGTCTGGGCGCGGCCTTGGGCATACAGGCGGTACAGTGGACAAGCTTGAAGCGGTCAAAGGCTTCCATGTAGAAATTACAAAAGACGAATTCATCGAGCTCGTGAACCGTCATAAAGTAGCGGTCATTGGCCAATCAGGCAACCTGACACCAGCTGATAAAAAGCTGTATGCTCTTCGTGATGTGACAGGAACTGTTAACTCAATTCCGCTTATTGCAAGCTCCATTATGAGTAAGAAAATTGCTGCTGGTGCAGATGCGATTGTACTTGATGTGAAAACAGGCGCAGGTGCTTTCATGAAAACACCAGAAGACTCAGAGAAGCTTGCAAAAGCCATGGTGCGCATCGGAAACAACGTTGGCAGACAAACGATGGCGGTCATCTCTGACATGTCTCAGCCGCTAGGATTAGCGATTGGAAATTCCCTTGAAGTGAAAGAAGCGATTGATACGCTTCGAGGCGAAGGTCCTGAAGACTTAAACGAGCTTGTGCTCACATTAGGAAGTCAAATGGTCGTTCTTGCGAAAAAAGCAGACACACTTGATGAAGCAAGAGAAAAGCTGATTGAAGTGATGAAAAACGGCAAAGCACTTGAGAAATTCAAGGAATTCTTAGAAAACCAAGGTGGAGACAGCTCAATTGTGGATCAGCCTGAAAAACTGCCGCAAGCACCTTACAAAATCGAAGTACCTGCAAAAGAATCAGGTGTCGTAGCTGAAATCGTCGCGGACGAAATCGGTGTTGCAGCGATGATTCTTGGAGCAGGACGCGCAACAAAAGAGGACGATATCGACTTATCTGTCGGCATCATGCTGAACAAAAAAGTGGGCGATCGTGTTGAAAAAGGAGATTCACTTGTGACACTGCATGCGAATCGAGAAGATGTTGCAAATGTCATGGAGAAAATTTATGACAACATCCGCATCGCTGATCATGCCGATGCACCAACTTTGATCCACACGGTCATTACTGAATAAAGAAAAAGGACAAAAGTGATTCGTCGCTTTTGTCTTTTTTTATGCTCGTCATTTTCTATTGAAATAAAAAAATTCACTTTATGAAACAAACCTCTTGCAATCATCAAACAATGGGTGTATATTAATTGACGAGTCAATGATTGATATATCAAGTAATTGATTTCCGAATAGAAAAGAGGGGATGGCATTGACTGCATTTTGCTCTGAAGAGGCAGAGGTATTATATCGTTTGCAGTGCGTGAACCGTATGATGGGCGTGAAGTTCGAAGCATGCACGGGCATCAGCCAATCAAGACTTGAGTTGCTATCGCTGTTATTCCAAGCCGATGAAATCAGCCAATCAGATTTGCAGAAAAAAGTAAATATTGATAGTGCAGCTGTGACGCGTCACTTAAAACAGTTAGAAACAAAAGGAATGGTCACACGCAGAAGAAAACCAGAAGATAATCGAGTCACACTTGTTCGCTTAACAGACGAAGGCAGAACAAGAATCGAAGCTTCTAAAATAGAAAAAGAACGATTTATCTCAGAAATGCTTGAAAACGTAAGTGAAGAAGAACGAAGGCTTCTCACTGATGTGCTCATCCGTATACAACAAAACATCGAAAAGATTCAAACAACCTAAAGGAGTGTTACACATGGCTACAACATTAAAAACAAACGATTTTATGGAAATTATGAAAGGGCGCCGCTCTATTCGTAACTATGATCCATCTGTGAAAATCAGCAAAGAAGAAATGACAGAGATTTTAGAAGAAGCAACAACTGCACCATCATCAGTGAATGCACAGCCTTGGCGCTTCATGGTGATTGACAGCCCAGAAGGAAAAGAAAAGCTTGCACCACTTGCAAAATTCAACCAAACACAAGTGTCAACATCAGCAGCTGTCATTGCAGTTTTTGCAGATATGAAAAGCGATGAATACTTAGAAGAAATTTATTCAAAAGCAGTAGAGCATGGCTACATGCCGCAAGAAGTGAAAGAAAGACAAATTGCTGCATTAACTGCACACTTTGAGGTTCTTCCAGAGCAAGTGAACCGCGAAACAATTTTAATTGACGGTGGGATTGTGTCTATGCAGCTTATGCTTGCTGCACGTGCACACGGTTATGATACAAATCCAATTGGCGGATATGATAAAGAAGTAATTGCTGAAACATTTGGCTGGGATAAAGAACGTTATGTACCAGTCATGCTGCTATCAATTGGGAAAGCAGCTGACGAAGGCTATGCATCTTACCGTTTACCGGTTGATCGTATTGCTGAGTGGAAATAATATCTTTTCAAAAGGAGACGATCAAATGATTATTATTCATGCAGGGATGACCATTCATCCAGAAAAAGAAAACATATTTTTAGAAGAAATCAACGAATTAATGAAAGCTTCACAGGCTGAAGAAGGCAATGTTTCCTACAAGCTGTTCAAGGATACAGATAAGGAAAATACCTTTTTAATGGTAGAAGTGTGGAAAGATGACGCTGCGGTTCAAAGCCATAATGCAAGTGCTCATTTCCAGGCTTTCGTAGCGAAGGCAAAAGAATTCTTAGCCGCTCCACTTGACGTGGTTGCCTTTCAAGGCCAGCAGCTTTCATAGAAAAACAACAAACACCCTAGGCGATTATCGCCTAGGGTTCTTTTATTTTCGACATATGGTTTCACCCATTTCATTCACGTATTGTGCATTTTCCACAAAATTTCTGAAAATAAAATGTTTTTCGACTTAACTATATTGGAATATGCTAGAATTAGATATTATTTATTACCAAAATAGGGAGGAACCAATATGAAACAAGGGAAATGGACGAAAATTGCACTAACCGCTGTGCTAAGTTTAGGCACATTGACAGCTTTCAGCACCCCTCTATCTGCCCACACCACAGAAAAATCAACATCCTCTGACGGCGGTCACTATTCAGGTATTCCATTTGACTCAAGCGTCGTAAATGAAGACCGTCTCGTCAAAGCCTTGAAAAAACAAGGAAAGATCAAAAAGAATGCCAATGAGGCAGAAACCCAAAAAGCATTAAAGAACTATCTAAAGAAAAAAGAAGAATCGGCAATGAAACAAAGTGCCAGCACTTTAACAGAAGAGCCTGAATTCCTCAAAGAATACAAACAAGAGGTACATAACAAACTTGCCAAAAAGAAAAAGTTAAAGAAGCATAAAGGAAAAGAAGGCAATCAAGTAAAACCGGTCAAAAAGGAAAAGTATAAAGGTGACGTCCGCAATGATAAGGTATTGGTTTTATTAGTAGATTTTAAAGATTATAAGCATAATAGTATCAAAAAAGAAGAGACTGATATGTATTATGACAAGTTTGATCAACAGCATTATCAAGATATGCTTTTCGGAAAAAATGGCTACATCGGTCCAGATGGGAAACGAAAAGTATCCATGAAGCAATATTATGAAAAGCAATCCGGCGGCAGTTACACAGTCAGTGGAACAGTTGCAGGATGGTATACAGCGAAGCATGAAGCAGCATATTACGGCGGGAACGTACCTGACGATTCAGGCAGTGACGGCAGACCGCGCGAATTGGTAAAAGAAGCACTCGAAGCAGCAGCCAAAGATCCGAATGTTGATCTCGGCGAGTATGATCAATGGGACCGCTATGATATTGATGGCGACGGTGTTTATAACGAGCCAGACGGCATCATTGACCATCTGATGGTCGTTCACGCGGGTGTAGGTGAAGAAGCAGGCGGCGGACAACTTGGCGCTGATGCGATTTGGTCACACCGCTGGTCACTTGGCGATGTATTTGAAATTCCGGATACTGAATCTGAAGTCGGACAAGGAGGGAAATTAGGCGCATTGGATTACACCATTGAGCCTGAAGATGGCGCAGCAGGTGTGTTTACACATGAATTTGGACATGATCTTGGTCTTCCTGACGAGTACGATACACAGTACACAGGCAACGGAGAGCCCGTTTCTTATTGGTCGATCATGTCAAGCGGAAGCTGGGCAGGTAAAGTTCCTGGTACGGAACCAACAGGCTTTAGCCCATATGCGAAAGAAATGCTTCAAAATCTGCATGGGGGCAACTGGCTTTCTGGACAAACCATCGATGGTAAAACATTAAAGAAAAGCAAAACCGTCTTAATTGATGAAGCAGCAACAAAAGGAACGAACCATGATGCCGTTCGAGTCGATTTACCAGATAAAGAGATTGTCGTCACGACACCTGCTCAAGGAAAATATTCGTACTTCAGCGGAACGGGTGACAATTTGAATGCAACCATGACGACAACAGGTATTGATTTATCAAAAGGAAGCAAAGCAGAGCTGACATTTAAAGCGTGGTACGATATTGAAGAAGATTATGATTATGCGTATGTCGAAGTGCGTGAAACAGGGACTGATCAATGGAAGACCATCGCGGGTAACATCACGAATGATCGAAATGAAGCAGGTGCAAACGAAGGCAATGGCATCGATGGAAAATCAGACGGCTGGGTAGATGCATCCTTTGACCTGTCTGCTTATGCAGGGAAGAAAATCGACCTGCAATTCCGTTACACAACCGATGCAGGCTATTCACTTCCAGGTTTATTCGTAGATGATCTGAACGTCAAAGCAGACGGAACGAACGTATGGTCAGATGATGCCGAGGGTACATCTACTTTTACCTTTAATGGATTCTCAAAATCTAATGGAAAACAATATGCAGCACAATACTATTTACTAGAGTGGCGCTCTTATGCTGATGTCGATAAAGGCTTAAAGCATATTAAACGCGGTGCAAGTCTGATGAGCTATAATAACGGTTTGGTCGTGTGGTTAGTCGATCAATCATACAGTGATAACTGGGTTGGAAAGCATCCGGGGAACGGCTTCCTTGGCGTAGTAGATGCAGATCAGCAAGTATTAAAATGGAGTGACGGTTCCATTGCCGCCACAGGCTTCCAAGTACATGATGCAGCATTCTCTTTGAATCCAAGTACGAAGCTGAATATCGATTATACAGCAACAACGGGCTTAACTTTGCAAGATCGCTACATTCGCCCGGCTCGTACATTTAGTGATAAAAAGAACTATGTGAATCCAAACAACCCAGATGCAGGACGCGATGTACCGAACTATGGATTATCCTTTAAAGTCGTTGGACAAAGTAAGGATCGTTCTGTTGGAAAGGTGTTAATTTCGAAAAGTAACTAAATAGAAAGCCGGATTCTACTATTGAATCCGGCTTTTTGATATGTGAGAAAAGGATTATAAGGACACGATTTGGTTTTTAATCGAATGTCTGTTCTTTTTTATTTTGATATCCGATTGAAACCATTATATAATAGAGCCTGGAAGGTTTTTCTTTCAACCATGATTCTTTTAGCTGTTAAAACAAAGGAAAGGATGAGCGTTACCAATGAGTTATGTCACTGCCAAGCAATTAAAGGTGATTCGAGGGACGATGCAGACTTTTTGCAGCCATTTGGAGTATGATGGTCATGGTAAGCTTCATATCAATACCATCATGGCTTTTATTAAAAAGGAATTCGGCGTGAGAAAAATGAAAGACATTCCACAAAGTCGCTTTACAGAAGCGCTAGAATTAATACAAGACTTTGATTTATACACGGATAAAATAGAAATTCGTGAACGTCTATCAGAAAGGAATTAACTAAATTGAATATTTTAGCAATGATTTTAGTAGGAATTGTCGCATTAGAACACATTGTCATCATGTTATTAGAAATGTTTTTTATGGAATCAAAGATGGCGAAGAGATCTTTTAAGCTGCCAGAACACTTGCAAAAAGATCCAAATGTCAAAGTGATGTTTGCTAATCAGGGGCTTTATAACGGGTTTTTAGCAGCAGGACTCATTTGGGGACTCATTCTTGGATCGAATACCGTTGGATATATGATTCAGCTATTTTTCATTCTTTGTGTGATCATCGCAGCAGTATTTGGCGGTGTAACATCCAATAAATCAATTATCCTCAAACAAGGAGTACCAGCGCTTCTTGCATTAATTGCACTGATGCTGGCGATCTAATCTTAAATAAAACCGCCCCTAGAAAGGGCGGCTTTTATCTTTTTCGAAGTCCCATCAAACGAATAATGGATGTCAGACAAAGGGCAACAGCAACGGCCAAAATGATTTTTCCGTACATGACCCCTGTTAGGTTCATCAAAAAGACGGCCAATATAATACAGAGCGTGATGATGATCATCACAATCGAATAGGTTTTCATCTCTTTTTCCACTCCTTTAAAAATCCCCTCATGTGACACGAGAGATCTGTCAATCTTTCCTCATATTATATCACTCAATGACAATTTTACATGAAATTCCCTACCAATAGAATGTGACATATTGATTAGATTTTGAGTCATACCATATTTTTTAGAAAATCGGGTATAACATAAAGAACTGACCCAAAGTCATATTGCTTGATATTTAATTGTGCAAAATATAAAATAACCACAGGATAAATCGAAAGGATGATCAAGATGAGTAAGAAAGTGTTATTAGTATCGACAAGCAGCCCAGAAATGAATGGACATCCAACAGGCTTATGGTTAGAAGAGTTAGCAGAGCCATTTCATATTTTTAAAGAAAATGAACTAGAAGTACAAATTGTCTCTATTCAAGGTGGCACTGTACCAATTGACAAAAATTCAATTCCTGAAGGTGTCCCAGCGCAATATCAAGATGTGTATGAACTACTTCAAGACACAAAGGCGCTTACAGATGTGAATCCAACTGATTATGACGGCATTTTCTTTGCTGGGGGACACGGTCCTATGATCGACTTTGCGTCTAATCAATTGGTAGCGGATGCGATCTTAGCGGTTTCAGATAAAAATGGTTCGATCGGAGCCGTTTGTCATGGTGTTTCAGCATTCGTTGATGTGAAGGACGAAAATGGCAAATCATTTATCGAAGGCAAAAAAATCACAGGCTTCACCAACGAAGAAGAGGAAGCCGTGCAGCTGACATCAAAGGTTCCATTTTTATTGGAAACAAAACTTCGTGAGCAGGGGGCAGCGTTTGAAAAAGGAGATGCCTTTGCGCCATTTGCTGTCGTTGACGGACAAATCATTACTGGACAAAACCCAGGATCAAGTGCAGAAACAGCACGTTTGTTTGTTAAAACTATTGCATAAAACGATCAAAAACCAGCCGTTACTGATGCGGCTGGTTTTTTTGTTATAAAAATGTCCCAAAAAAGACCAAAACAATGATTGGAATAATGGTAAAATTATAACAGGGTAAAAAACCCAAATGAGGAAAAGGGGATGTTCCTGTGAGAGCATTTTATGTCAAAATCACTGCAGCTTTACTGTCTGTTTTACTCGTCGCAACAGGTTTGTTTTCACCAGCATTAAAAGCAGAAGAAGCACCAAAATCAAGTGGGAAACAATCACTCCTGACAGAAAAAGCGATTCAGCAAGTGCAAGAGTCGTTTGAAAAGCAGGATAAAGGAACTGCGGTTCAACAGAAGCAAGTAAAAAAATCATTTAAAGTAGATAAGAAAAAGGGAATAAGTATTAAACGAAAAGCGGCTGCAGATGGAAAAATGCGGACGTCTGCCGTTCACTCTATTGATGGGCTAGCTATTAATCAATCGGCAGTTTTAAACGAGGAAGATCCAGTTGATTTATGGTTCTTAAGTACATCGTCCCCTCAGGCACTTATCAGTAGGATTACCTCTCCAAATGCTGATTATTTCGTTCAATTGTTTGTTGTTGATTATGAAACAGGACAAGCCTACCCAACGGATCTTATTCAACCGGCAGGCAGTCTGCTTGCGTTAAGCAATTTACCAGCGGGTGATTATGCGTTTGGTATTACCAGTGGTGGAGACTTTGGAGACTCATATACATTACAGGTAAATGCCAAAAACCCACCAAATTTCACAGGTGCTGAATCCCTGTCATCAACATTGCAATACTTTGTCGCTACGTATGCCAATGGGGATGTTTTCGCAAATGGTACAAAAGTGTATAACAAACAATCTAAGACCGCCGATTATAAATGGGAGCGTGTATTTTACTTCTCATATGATGGAAAATATGAACAGAGAACTCATTCTGTTGACAGTGTGAAGGTGAAAAGTATTTCGGCACCAGTGTCGTACTCTGCTCCATACGCAAGTTCCTCAGAGGCCATTCTCGTCTACTTAGATGTGGAGACTTTATTTATGTATCATGAATCATCGTTTGCTAGCGGGCAGTACTACCATAGTAGCTTTGTTGATACACTTGGGAAGACAACACCAAGACGCTTAGATATTGATGATATGACAAATTACGGTGATCATATTTTAGCTGTAGATTTAAAAACAGGAAAGCCGATTGATTTCTTCAGTGTGTTGAATTTCTACTATGCTGCAGGGATCGAGAAACTGCCAACAATCAGAACGTTGAATTAAGAAGGCGGTTGACATCAAATCGCCACATGTGTAGAGTAAAGATAATTAAATGACAAAAGTCCACTAGGGGAGTCATGTATGACTGAGACAAGAGAAAATCTTGGACCCTTTGAACCTGATCTAGTTCGTACTAGCGGAGGGAAGTGGAGCTGGACCTTGTCTTATTCATGATTGAATCGATAAGAAGGCCGCTCCATTTGGGGTGGCTTTTTCATTTATTCAACTGAAGAAGAGGAGGCTTTTTTTATGACATTTTCTACGCAATTAAGGAAAGAAGCAGAACCGTTATTTGAAGCCATTTATCAGCATCCGTTCGTTAGAGGCCTGGCAGCAGGAAAGCTGGAAAAGGAACAGATCATTCATTATGTCAAACAGGATGCAGAATACTTACAAGCATTCATTAAAATTTATGCAGCAGCGCTCAGCAAATGTACAGACAGAGAGGATATTGCGTTTTTTCATCAGCAGATTGCGTTTGTACTAGATAGTGAAACGCACCCTCATCAAAACCTTTGCCGAGTGGCAGGAGTAGCATATGATGAGCTCCAAGGTGCTTCTTTGGCTCCGAGTGCTCATCACTATATTCATCACATGCTGCAAGTCGCACAGGAAGGTACGCTTGGTGAAATCATCGCTGTCCTGCTTCCATGTCCTTGGACATATTGGGAAATAGGGAAACGAATGCTCACAGATGTGCAGCCAGACCTGTCACATCCGTTTTATGAATGGATCACGTTTTATGGAGGGTTAACCGATTCTGTCACAGGTGAGCTTTGCAAACGGCTCGATCAATTGGCAGAAGCAGCAAGTGAGAAGGAAAAGGAAAAAATGAAACAGCATTTTATCTTAAGCTGCCAGCTCGAGTACAAGTTTTGGGAAATGGCCTTTACTGTTGAAGAGTGGCCAGTTCAACTGGAGGTGCATACATCATGACATGGAAGATGAAAGAAGTCGTCCTTGCCGTGATTTTATCCGTTGCGTGCGGTGTGATCTATTTAGGATGGTCCACACTTTACTTACCGATTACAGCACTTGTTGGCCCAGCAGGAGGCAATATCATGTTTGGAATATGGGTCATTGCCAGTCCAATCGTTGCGTATATCATTCAAAAGCCGGGGGCTGCCCTGATTGCGGAAACAGCTGCCGCGGCTGTGGAATTATTGACAGGCAGCCACTTCGGACTTTCAGCTCTGCTGATTGGTGTATGCCAAGGGCTTGGGGCAGAAATCGCCTTCGCTCTTTTTGGGTATAAACGATACCGCATGTGGACACTGATGCTGTCTGGTGCCTTTGCCGCTATCGGAGCGATGGCGTACAGTCTCGTGGCAAATGGCTTCGGATATTATACGCCTCAAGTTTTACTTATGACGCTTGTGACTCAAATCATTAGTGGAATGATACTTGGCGGATGCCTTGCGAAAGTGGTGGTGGACGCACTATCCAAAACTGGTGTACTCAATCAATATGCCATCATGAAAGAAAAACGAAATAAAGGTGAACAGCATGAATTCATTTCTCGCGTGCAATGATCTGACTGTCCGTTTTTATGAACAGCCTAAGCCAGTTTTGCATCAAATCTCTCTTACGATTCAAAAAGGGGAAAAGGTGCTTATTTTAGGACCGAGCGGAAGCGGGAAATCCACGCTCATTTCGGTTCTGGCTGGAATCATTCCAGAGCATGTGGAAGCTGACATGCAGGGCGAAGTGGTGTTACAAAGACATACAGGCGTCATGTTTCAAGATCCAGACTCTCAGTTTTGTATGCACCGCGTCAATGAAGAAATTGCCTTTAGCTTAGAGAATCGTTCCGTCCCACGTGAAGAGATGGATGACATCATTCAGCAGCTCATGCAAAAAGTCCAACTGGATGTCGATCCGCATACAGAGATTCACACTTTATCTGGCGGCATGAAGCAGCGATTGGCACTTGCTTGTTTACTAGCATTACAGCCGGATGTTCTATTCTTTGATGAACCAACCGCACAGCTTGACCCGGCAGGTAGAATGGACATATTTCAACTGCTGCAGCAGCTTGCAGCCGATCAGCAGCAAACCATGATTTTTGTAGAGCATGTGCTTGACGGAGTCATCGAATGGATGGATCGGGTGATTTTATTAGATGATCAAGGCAGCATTTTAGCAGATGGAGCTCCAAAAGATGTGCTCGTGACATATGAGGAAGAAATGAAAGAGGCAGGAATTTGGCGGCCAAAATTATTTCCCGAGAAATGGTCCACGATTATTCAAGATCCATTTCATCCACTGAGTCAAACCTTTATGCAAACCTATGAAGCAAGAAAAGCGCAGCATGAAAAAGTGCCGTCAATCGAACGAGAGACAATGATTCGTACAGAAAATCTTCAATTAAGCTACGGGAAAAAAAGGATTATGAGTAACCTTCAGCTTGATATCAAAGCAGGAGATTGGGTGGCGATTATTGGAGAAAATGGGAGCGGAAAAAGTACGTTTCTCAAACATTTGATCCGCTTAGAGCCAGCTAAAAAAGGTCATATTTTCTTAAAAGAAACAGACCTTAAAAAATGGTCTGACCGACTACTCTATGAAAAAGCAGGCTTTGTGTTTCAAAATCCGGAGCTTCAATTTATACAAGACACAGTATTCGATGAAATTGCTTTTGGCGGCAGACAGCGCAACTGGCCAGAATCAGTCGTACAAGAAAAAACGGCCCAGCTGCTGAAAGAGTTCGGTTTAGAGAAGCATGCAAAAGCACATCCCTTCACCTTAAGTTTAGGGCAAAAAAGAAGATTGAGTGTTGCCACGATGCTCCTTTTTGATCAAGATGTATTGCTGTTAGATGAACCGACTTTCGGTCAGGATGAAAAAACAGCGAAGGAATTAATGAGGCGTTTAAAAGAACGGCAGCGCCAAGGCACGACCATTGTGATGGTTACACATGATATGGAGCTTGTCGATGAATGTGCCGATCAAGTGCTTCTTTTTCATCAAGGCAAGCATGTATATGATGGTCCCCCTTATGATCTATTTTCAAATCAGGAACTTGTCGATGCTTATCAGCTGAGAGCTCCCTTACATTATCGCTATGTGGCAGAAAGAAAGGATGTGCTGACAATTGCAAAGTAATCATTCCTTTCTTTCTACTGTGAATCCAGTCATGAAATTACTCGCTCACCTGCTTGCGATGGGCTGCCTCATGGCGATATCTGATCCTAAAACAACCTTTATCATCTGGCTGTTTGCTCTTGGCATTGGACTTGTTTTAGGTGGATGGAATATGAAGTATCTCATCACAAGGCTTGTCCCTTATCTGCTCTTTTTTATTCTCGTCTTTTGGATGATGGCGGCATTCGGCAAGGGGGATCATACTGTTTGGAAGTGGGCGTGGTTTCATATCACGGAGGAGAGTTTAAGAAATGGTCTCACCATCGCTTTCAGAATGCTTGGATTTGTGACATTTGGTCTCCTTTTTACGTCCACAACAGATTTGACGGCATTTATGATGAGTCTGATTCACCAATGCCGAATGTCCCCAAAATGGGCGTATGGGATGCTTGCCGGCTTCCGGTTTATTCCGTTATTTCAAAGTGAATTAAAACAAATGAAGGCTGCACATAAAATCAGAGGCTACAAGCAAAAAAACAGCTGGAAAGCCTTTATGCGTTATGCATTACCCCTTTTTACACAAGGTGTACGAAAATCAGAGCGCTTAGCGATTGCGATGGAAGCCAGGGGCTTCACAGGGACGAGAGAGCGAACGTATTATCATATCATCAGCACCTCATGGATTGACTACATGTATCTTTTTCTCATCGGTATCAGTGTCTTTATATGCATTTACTTTTTTTAAAAAACACCCACATTCACTAGATAGAATGTGGGCTTTTTATATGTCTTAGGTCATTTGATTGATATTAGTACACATTACAGGCTGTAATAGATCATATAACGAACCGATAAAGAAGATGTACTGAGAAAAAGAGAGGATGAACGTAAGCGAATGTCACAGAGAATCGATAACATAATAGACGCTTTACCAATCATTGGACTTGCTATGAGAGAACAGCTAACCTTTTCTGTTTTAGGGAAAGAGAAGGTTCTTTATTATCAGCAACATGGGAATATTGATTTAGGATTTAAAGCTGGTGATACAGTAGATCCTGGATTCCAAAACTTTGCGATGCTGAAAAATGGGAGAGAACCATCGTTTATCCAAATTCCGAAAGAAGTATACGGGATTCCAATGGATATCGTAGCCGTTCCAATTACTGATGAATCAGGTCAAGTGGTTGCTGCCTTCTGTGTGGCCTATGACCAAACCAATCAACAACGATTAGAGCACATCATGACGGAGAGCAACGAGGCTTCCGAAAAACTAGTCGCAATGGTACAGCAGGTTGCCGCACATTCAGAGGAACTACAAGCGACAAGTGAACAAATTCTACAAAATACGAAAACCACTGTCGAAAATTCCTCTAAAATCAATCAAGTGTCTAATCTCATTAAAGGTATCTCTGATCAAACGAACTTACTTGGACTTAACGCATCAATAGAAGCTGCAAGAGTGGGAGAAGCAGGAGCAGGCTTTGGAGTGGTCGCAACAGAAGTGAGAAAGCTGTCAACTCACGCGAAACAGGCGACAACTGATATTGAAACAGCCCTAAAAGATGTGCAGGGATCGATCAAAGGAATGGAAGAAGAAATTGCGCAAATTGTCGCTTCCTCTGAGCATCAGGCAGAACTTGTTGGCACTTTTACAAAAATTATTGAAGGTCTTCATGAAACAAACGAAACAATGAAATCATTGGCAAACGACTTAGTGAACTATCAAGTGAAATAAAAGAACGACAAAACCTCCAGCTGAATTGGAGGTTTTTTTATCATTTCAAGGTGAGAAACTTGTTAGAATTATGACCGTTTTATCGCTGACAGGCAGGATACACTTCTGTATGATAGAAAAAGAGAGACTAGTTTTGTCATTAGACCTATTCATAAGGAGGAAGATCATCGTGACACAATCAGCGAAGCTGAAAGAAATACTTGCACCCTACCGTCCGTTGTTAGATAAAACGGAAAAACCAATGATTCAATTACAGATGAAACAAGGAAAAACAGGACCATACGACAGCAAAATAGCTGGAGATCCTTACTTCCCCAAAAACGACGAATATCCGGTTGATGGCGAAGGGCATCCTATGAAACTTTTGGCACAAATTAATTTCGGCCAGCTTCCGAAGCTGAAAGATTATCCAGAAACAGGACTTTTGCAAGTCTTTATTTCTGTGCATGATGATCTTTATGGAATGAATATTGACCATAAAACAGAACAAAAAGATTTCCGGATCAAATTTATTGAAGAACCTTTCTTAGCAGAAGAAGAGTTATTGACCGATTTTTCTTTTGTGAAAATTCCAGACGATTTTTATTTTCCCGTTACGAAGGAAGGCGCAATTACAGGTGAATTAGCAAGCGAAACGATCAGTGTAGGAGATTTCCGTTTTGAAAAAGTCACAGGAAAGAACAGCTGGAACCTATTTGAAGATGCAGATGGTGTTAATGGTGATGAAGCAGATACCCTGTTGGATGAATTCTATGAAACAGAGAGTGGCTTTGGTCACAAATTGGGCGGGTATCCAGGGTTTACACAAGAAGATCCGCGTACCTATGTAGATCAAGAACATACTGTTTTGTTATTACAAATTGACTCAGATGATGAAGTAGATTTGATGTGGGGAGATTGCGGTATTGCCAACTTCTTTATCAAACCAGAAGACCTCAAACGAAAAAATTTCGAGAATGTTGTCTATAATTGGGACTGCTCCTGATTTTGTAAAAAACACACTTTAAACACTCTTTATAGAGTGTTTTTGTGTATGTTTTTAGACTTTTTTGCCCCTATTTCGTCATTTTTGAGAGGTAATATGTCATTCTTTCTAGTTGACCGGATCAAAAAAAAATGTAAAATCATCTTAAAGTCCTCTTTTTTGAAAATAATAATAACATGACATATCAATCAACGATAAAATGCTCGAAAAAGCGGAATGTACTGGGGGGTATCAATTGATCATTTCGAAAGTAATTAATAATAATGTTGTCAGTGCGTATGATGACGAGCAGCATGAGCTGGTCATTATGGGCAGAGGGATCGCGTTTCAAAAGAAAAGTGGAGACCCGATTGACGAAGAACGAATCGAGAAGGTATTTTCTATTCAAAATAAAGATATATCAGAAAAATTCAAAACCCTGCTTTATGATATTCCAATCGAGTATATGCAAGTGTGTGAGGCGATTATTGAGCATGCGAGAACAACCCTTAACAAAAATCTAAATGACAGCATCTATGTGACGCTGACGGATCATATCACCTTTGCCATAGAACGTCATCAAAAAGGAATGGACATCAAAAATGCCTTGCTCTGGGAAATCAAACGGCTGTATAAAGATGAGTTCAGATGTGGTTTAGAAGCTATTCGGATCATTGAGGACAAGCTGAGCATCCATCTTCCTGAGGATGAAGCGGGCTTTATTGCCATGCATATTGTCAATGCAGAGCTCAATGAGGAAATGCCAAATGTTATTCAAATCACCAAACTCATTCAAGATATTTTAAACATCGTTAAGTATCACTTTCAAATTGATTTAGACGAGGAATCATTAAATTATTTCCGTTTTGTGACGCATTTGAAGTTTTTTGGGCAGCGTCTGTTTAACGAAACTCAAATGGAAAATCAAAATGAGTTTCTGTATGAAGTGGTAAAAGAGAAAAACACTGCAGCTTTTCAATGCGCAGAAAAAATTAACGAGTATGTTCAAAAAGAATACAACCGAAGTCTCATAGAAGATGAAATGTTATATTTAACTTTGCATATAGACAGAGTAATAAAAAGAAAATAAATTCAAAAAGAAAGCGTTGACATCACAAAATTAACATGATAATTTATAACTATAAACTAAATAACCCACAATCTTTTAGGATTGTTACTGGTCAAGCAGGCAAAACCTAAATCATTGTCCCTATCTTTGATAAGGCATGATTTAGGTTTTTTTATATCTAAAGACTTATAAAAATTAAATAACGATCAATCGCTATGAAGGATTGTTACTGGTTAAGCAGGCAAAACCTAAATATCGATTAATGTCTGAATCACTATTTCTCGGACATTAATGGATGTTTAGGTTTTTTCTATATCAAGATGAAATCAACGATTGGAGGGTAACACAATGAACCACAAACAAACAGCAAAAGAAGTGCTAGAACTTGTCGGCGGTGAAAAAAATGTTAAGCAAGTCACACATTGTATGACAAGACTTCGCTTCAACTTATACGATGAAAGCAAGGCAGATAAAGAAAAGCTGCAATCAACAGACGGCGTCATGGGCGTGAATCAAAGCGGCGGTCAATACCATGTCATTATCGGTAACGATGTATCAAACGTCTATCAAGCAATGATTGCTGACTCTGGGTTATCAACAGATGTAAAATCAAGCGGTACAGAAGAAGCATCAAAACAAAATGTGATATCAAAGCTTTTCGATTTTATCTCTGGTGTCTTCACACCAATTCTCCCAGCCATCGCTGGAGCCGGTATGATCAAAGGGATTTTGGCACTGATGCTCACATTTCAGTGGATATCAGATAAAAGCAGCACGTATGCGATTTTAACAGCTATCGGAGATGGAGCCTTTTACTTCTTACCGATTCTACTTGCTGTAAGCGTAGCCAAAAAAATTGGTACAAATCAGTATATCGCAGCTGCCATTGCAGCAGCAGCACTGCACCCGCAGTTAACCGCTTTACTGGGCGCAGGAAATACAGAATTTCTAGGCTTGCCAGTGGTTGCCGTTGTGTACTCTTCATCGGTGATTCCAATTCTACTTACCATTTGGCTCGGCTCATATGTTGAAAGATTCGCAGAAAAATATAGTCCAAAATCATTAAAGATCATCCTTGTTCCAACAGTCACACTTCTTGTCGTTGTACCAGTTATGCTCATCGCGGTTGGACCGCTTGGTGGGATTATCGGAAATGGTCTTTCAGGTGGAATTGATTTATTGTTTAAACATGCAGGTATTTTGGCAGGGCTCTTGATAGGCGGATTCATGTCACCATTGATCATTACGGGCATGCACTATGCACTGCTTCCAATCATGATTAACAACATTACGTTAAACGGTTTTGACTTTATTCTTCCAATGATGTTTGTAGCGAATATGGCACAAGCAGGCGCAGCATTCGGTGTCTTCTTAAGATCAAAAAACAAAACATTCAAATCATTGGCGATGTCTACAAGTATCACAGCCTTAATGGGTATTACTGAACCTGCTATGTATGGTGTGAACATGCGATTGAAAAAACCGTTCCTTGCAGCCCTCATTGGTGCAGCAGCAGGCGGCGTGTTCATGTCGATCTTTAAAGTAAAATCATATGTGATATCTGGATCAGCAGGCCTCCCAGGTCTCCCAACATTCATTGGACCAACATTTGTCTACTCAATCATCGGTTTAGTCATCGGATTTGTTGTAGCAACGATCATGACACTTGTTCTAGGCTTCAAAGATGTACCAGTAAAAGAAGATACAAAAGCAGACAAATCAGAAGAAAAGAAAGACACAGAAGCACTTCAAAATGAAGTGGTACAAAGCCCGCTTGAAGGTCAGCTAAAGCCACTCAATCAAGTAAATGATGCAACATTCTCTAATGAAATCATGGGTAAAGGTGCAGCCATTGTACCAACTGTTGGACGCGTTGTTGCACCGTTCAACGGCAAGGTTGAAACCATTTTCCACACAAAACATGCCATTGGCTTGAAGAGTGACCAAGGCACAGAACTTCTTATTCATGTCGGGATTGACACGGTAAAACTTGACGGAAAGTATTTCACAAGTCATGTGCAGTCCGGTGATCTTGTACAAGCAGGGGATGTGCTCGTTGAATTTGATATCAAGGGTATTCAGCAAGAAGGCTATGATGTGACCACTCCTGTTATTGTGACCAACACAAATGATTATGCTCAAGTTGATGCGAAAACAGATGGAGCGATTACAGTGAAAGAGACACTGCTTACAGTCAGTGTAGAAGAAAAAGAGGAGGGTATTCAACATGAACAAGTTAGAAAAAACATTTCCTAAAGGTTTCTTATGGGGCGGTGCTGTTGCAGCCAACCAAATTGAAGGCGCATATAATAAAGATGGAAAAGGCTTATCGACAGCTGATGTATCGCCAAATGGTATTATGCACCCATTCGATGAATCAATGAAAGACCTTAACTTATATCATGATGCCATCGATTTCTACCATCGCTATAAAGAAGATATTGCACTCTTTGCAGAAATGGGATTCAAGAGCTTCAGACTATCCATATCTTGGCCGCGTATTTTCCCAAATGGCGACGATGCGGAACCGAATGAAGCAGGTCTCGCTTTTTATGAAAAAGTATTTGATGAACTGCATAAGCATGGAATTGAGCCAGTTGTTACGATCTCTCACTATGAAATGCCGCTTGCACTTGTGAAAAACTACGGTGGATGGAGAAACCGTAAGCTTGTGGATCTTTATGAAACATACGCTAAAACATTGTTCACTCGCTTTAAAGATAAAGTGAAATATTGGATGACCTTCAATGAAATCAATGTCGTGTTACATGCACCTTTCACTGGTGGCGGGCTTGTATTTGAAGAAGGAGAAGACGAGAAAAGCATTCAATATCAAGCAGCGCATCACCAATTTGTTGCAAGTGCTCTGGCTGTTAAAGCAGGACATGAAATCATTCCAGATGCAAAAATTGGCTGTATGATTGCAGCGATGACCACATACCCGTACAGCTCAAGACCAGAGGATATGTTTGCTGCAATTGAGCAAGACCGTAAAACATTGTTCTTCTCAGATGTACAGGCAAGAGGCTACTACCCAGGTTACATGAAACGTTATTTCCTGGAAAATAACATCAACATTGAGTTCCAAGACGGGGACGAAGACATTTTAAGAAACCATACAGTTGACTATATTGGCTTCAGTTATTATATGAGTTTTGTGACCAGTACGGATCCAAAGGTCCTTGAACAAGTTACTGGTGGTAACCTATTTGAAGGTGTGAAAAACCCTTATCTAGAAGCAAGTGATTGGGGCTGGCAAATTGATCCGAAAGGACTTCGTACAACACTGAATCAGCTGTATGACCGCTACCAAAAGCCATTGTTTATCGTAGAAAATGGATTGGGTGCTGTCGATCAAGTAGAAGAAGACGGATCCATTCAAGACGATTACCGAATTGATTACCTCAGAAGCCATTTGCGAGAGGCGAGAGAAGCCATCGCAGACGGAGTAGACCTGATCGGTTATACAAGCTGGGGCCCAATTGATCTTGTCAGCGCATCTACGGCTGAAATGAAAAAACGCTACGGCTTCATTTATGTCGACCGTGATAATGAAGGAAACGGTACATTAGATAGAAAGAAAAAGAAAAGCTTCGATTGGTATAAACAAGTGATTGCGACGAATGGTGAACATTTGGATGCATAAAAGAAAAAGACAAACCGCTCATACTGCGGTTTGTCTTTTTTGTCCTTTGAGGGACTACGAAGTCCACACTTGATCTGCAATCTCAATCACATGACGCAGCTTTTCCCATTGCTGCTCTTCTGTTAACAGGTTGCCTTCCTCTGTTGAGGCGAATCCGCATTGTGGACTCAAACAAATTTGGTTAATGTCCACATATTGAGCCGCTTCCTCAATGCGTTTTTTAATCTGTTCAACTGGCTCAAGCTCACCGTATTTTGAAGTGACAAGGCCTAGTACGATTTGAAGGTTTGGGTTCTTCACATATCGAAGGGGCTCAAATCCGCCAGAACGATCGTCGTCGAATTCTAAAAAGAGACCATCAAGATCTAAGCCGGCGAAAATTGTTTCTGCCGCTGCTTCGTAACCACCTTCAGCAGCCCAAGTTGATTTAAAGTTACCGCGGCAAATGTGCATAGTAATCACCAAATCCTCTGGGCGTTCGGCAACAGCTTCATTGATTGTCTTCGCAAACGACTCACGAAGTTCATCTTCTTCACGGCCAAAGGCTTTGATTTGTTCGTGGCCTTTTTCAGAAAAGAACACCGCCCATGCTGTATCGTCCAGCTGCAAGTAGCGGCAGCCTGCATCATAAAAAGCACGGATGGCTTTCTTATACGCCTGTGCCACATCATGGTGGAATTCCTCTAAGCTGTCATACACCCCTTCTTCAAGCTTTCCACGGAAAAATAGCATATTCGGACTTGGAATCGTCATTTTAGCTGTATGATCACCAGCGATGCTGTGCAGGAAACGATAATCCTCCAGCATTGGATGATCTGTAAAATCGATCTTGCCTGTTACCTTGATACCTCTAGCTTTTGTCGTTGTGTTATGAAATTGAATGCCTTGATCTGCTTCAAATCCTTCAACCCCATCGAGTCCTTCAAGAAAGTCAAAATGCCACCATGCACGTCTGAACTCACCATCTGTGACAACCTCTAACCCAATTTCTTTTTGCTTCTCTACAATACGTGTAATTTCTTCGTTTTCAATTTGTCGGAGCTGCTCTGCTGTCAGCGTACCATCTGCTTTTTGCTTGCGTGCTTCCTTGATGCGCTCTGAACGAAGTAAACTTCCTACTTGATCTGCGCGGAATGGCGGTTTCGTTGTTTTCTTTCCAATGGTTTGTACTTGTGTCATGCTGAATCCCTTCTTTCTTCAGGTTAAATAACAAATAAAAAAGCTCTTCCTTGGATAAGGAAGAGCATCATATACTGTGAGAACTCTGCCTTATCTTCAAACAAGCATCTGCTTGCTTAAGGAATTAGCACCATTCTGTTCCTAGGAACAGCGGTTGCCGGGTTTCACAGGGCCAGTCCCTCCACCACTCTTAATAAGGTTACCTTTTGATTCAATTTTCTTAATAAACACAATTATTCAACCTTTTCGAGGAAAAGTCAATGGTTTTTACAATTTAATTTCCTACATGAACAAATCAGCAACAAGAACACCAGCTAGTCCGACAAGTGAAAGCACGGTGACCATCAATGTCCACGTTTTAAAGGTTTGAGCCATTGATAGGTTAAAGTATTCTTTATAAATCCAGAAACCTGCATCATTCACATGAGAGAACGTGATACTGCCGGCACCTGTTGCGATCACCATTAATTCAGGGCTGACACCCGTCAGGCCAATCAGTGGTGCAGAAATGCCAGCCGCCGTGAGACCGGCGACAGTCGCAGATCCTAAAGAGACACGAAGGACAGCAGCAATGAGCCAAGTCAGAAGCAGGGGAGAAAGTGTGCTTCCTTGCATGATCCCTGCAATGTATTGATCGACGCCGCTATCAATGAGCACCTGTTTAAAGGCGCCTCCGCCCGCAATAATTAATAAAATCATAGCAATAGAGCCGATAGAATCCGTGATGGACTTCATCACGTCCTGCATGCTCTTTCCTCTTCCAAGCCCAAACGTGTAGATGGCAAGCAGCACTGAGATTAATAGTGCAATCGCCGGTTCGCCTAAAAACTCAGCGGTAGGCAGCAATGGGGAGGAAGGGAAGAAAATTTCTAAAAATGCTCTGAAAGTCATAAGCAATACAGGCAAAACAGCGGTGAAAATGCTAATGCCGAAGCTAGGCATTTCTTCTTCTGTGAATTCCTTTGGATTAAATAAGTTCTTTGGAATATGTGCGTGCAACTGGTCTTTTTTAAATAGTTTTGTAAACAGAAGTCCACCTACTAAAACAGCAGGAATCGCTAAAATAATCCCAACCAATAAGGTTTGTCCCATGTTTGCTTGAAAGACATTCGCAATGGCAGTCGGCCCTGGGTGAGGAGGGAGGAAGCCATGTGTGGTGATGAGAGCAGCGACAAGCGGCATGCCCACATACAGCACAGGAAGTCTTGCAGCCTGAGCGATCGTAAAGACTAATGGAATTAAAATAATGAATCCGGTTTCATAAAATAGAGCAATTCCAATCACAAATCCAGTTAGCATCGTCGCCCATTGGATTTTTCCGATGCCAAATCGGTCAATGAGTGTCATCGCGATACGCTGAGCACCGCCAGAATCAGCCATCAATTTCCCAAGCATCGCTCCAAAACCGAGAACGAGTGCCAGGTGTCCGAGCGTACTGCCAAGTCCTTTTTCGACGGAAGCAATCGCTTCTAGTGGTGTCATCCCTTCTAACACAGCAACAATTAAAGAGACAATAATCAAAGAAATGAAAGCGTTTAACTTAAAGACAACCATGAGTAAAAGCAATAACAAAACGCCAAGTCCAATAAACACTAACGACATGATCTTTCCTCCTTTGTGGTGCATAAGGGGGCGCAGACACCCCCTATGCCTTATCCTTCAAGTATGTCTACAGCTTCTTTTAACGTATCCTTTGACCCAACGTTTCCCGGGAAAATCACATAAGACATGAAAGGGAATTTACTTTCTTCTCCTGTTTGCCAAACAGGGATCCCTGGTTTGATTTGACCTGCCACGGTCGCACGTCTCACGCTAAGTCCTCTTGTCCCAATATCACTGGAAGTGATTCCGCCTTTGGCAATGAGATACTTAGGACGAATGGTGAGGCGCTGGACAATACTTGTCACAGCATCACTAATCTGTACAGAGAGCTTTAATTCTTCCTCTTGGCGATCATCCCCAAGATCAAGCCGTTCTCTTTTTGTATAAACAGCCACAGATTGACCTGCTACCAACAGTGCTTCAGTTTGCTGAATGACACGGTCAATTTCTTTGCGAAAGGCATCAGGCTCTAACACGAGGTGGGTATTAAATTCAATAAAAGCCATCTCTTTATTTTGCTCAAGCGCTTGTAATTGTTCTGTTGTTTTTTTCACATGAGAACCGATCATAATGAGACCACCATGAGGGCTTTCTTCTTGTATCAAGTCACCTCTTGTTAATAAGGCGTGATCCCCTATACCGCCAAGTACTTTTGTGAGCGCCGCCGCACTTCTGAACATCAGCTGCTGTCCTGCTTGAATGGCTTCAATGAGAGCGGTGACAAAGACTTTGACATCGTCATAGTCCACTGCGTTTACAACCACCTTTTTGAAATCCTTCACACCCATGAGCTGTTGTTTGATTGGATCGATGCGTAAAGCCCGCAGATCAGCTAACGAAATGTAGGTCGTGTTCTCTTTTGTGAACAATCCCTCTGACTTTTCTTCAATCCATTCTCCTAGATGAGAGGATTGAAAGCCGAATGTACGGTCTCGTGCAAATTCTGTGTCACCAGCAGGAATTAATTCGTGTCCTTCCTGTACGTAATGAATATTGTCGATCGTAAAGCGTCCGCCTTCTTGGAAAAAAGGAAAAAGGATTTCTCCATCGAACTGGCGGGAGCTTTGCTGTTCAATGGTCGTTTTGAGTACTTCAGTTTCAAGCGGAAAGTGTCCGCGAAGAGTAGAATCTCCTCGGCTGACAATGATGAATTCCTGATTAAGCCGTTCAGCCACCTTTACAATGGTTGTAGCAATTGTTTCGTGCGCAGCGGCAGTTTCTTTTTCTGTCATACTGCGTGAATTGGTCAAAATAAAGAACATGCGGCTGTCTTCAAGAAAACCAGCCTCAATGCTTTCTTCTGACCAATCGGTGAAAACAGAGACGCCATGTACGGTTTGAATCCCTGTTGGATCATCGTCTAATACAATGACTTTATGCTGAAAGCCGCTCAGTGCTTGTTCGTATGCTGATTGAATGGCCTTTGAATCTGCTTTTGGAATGGCATTCAATATGTCAGTACTTTGCTTCATGACCATCTCATCCTTTCTTTACTTCGACATGAGCCATTTTCTCGTAATATTGAACGATGCCGCCATGATCAAGCCCGGATTTTCCGTCTGCTTTGAGGGCGTGGAAGATTTCAAGCAGCTGACTAGAAAGCGGAAGAGGAACACCGATATCATGAGCAGTTTCCATGACATTGGTTAAATCCTTCAAGTTGATGTCGATGCGTCCGCCAGGTTCAAAATTTCGTTCTAAGATGAGGGGGACTTTTGCGTCGAGAACGGCACTTCCTGCAAGTCCGCCGCGGATGGCTTCATACATCTTATCAATGGCAATGCCTGATTTAGCAGCTAGAACGAGCGCCTCGGACATGGCCGCAATATTTAAGTTGACGATGATTTGATTGGCAAGCTTTGCTGTTGTTCCGCTTCCATTCGGTCCAACTAATACGACCTCAGTGCCCATTGCAAGCAGGACATCCTTCACTTGCTCAAAGATGGATTCTTCGCCGCCAGCCATGATGGCAAGTGTTCCGTCTATTGCCTTCGGTTCTCCGCCGCTGACAGGTGCATCGATAAATTCCACCTGATGCTGTTTGGCAAGAGCAGCTAAAGCCCTAGAGGTTACAGGAGAAATTGAGCTCATATCTACGATGACAGTGCCAGGTGCGGCTGTCGTTAAAATGCCTTGATCACCTGAAACGACTGCCTCTACATGCTCTCCTTTAGGAAGCATTGTGATGATGATATCGCTTTCAGAAGCTGCCTCAGCTGCTGAAACAGCACCTTTTGCTCCGGCTTTCTGTAACGATCGAATCGCTTCCTCATTTAGGTCAAAAACCGTTAAAGTATGACCGGCTTTTAATAGATTGAGTGCCATAGGTTTTCCCATAATACCTAGTCCAATAAATCCAATCTTCTTTGTCACGTTGTCCGCCTCCTATATAGAAAACCCTTACAAAAAGCGCTTTCTTTTATTTGTGTTAGTATATATACTATCTTTTAAATTTAATAGTAGGAAATAAACTATTGTTCATTTAATCTACATGACGTGATAGGAACGTGTCAACGGAAAATATGAAAAAAGTCACAAAAAAAGACCGGAATCAGCTCCGGTCTTTTGTGTTCATGTTTTATTTTTAGCTACAGCTAATCTAGATCGTTTCACGTTTTCAATGGCATTTGATCCTAGCTCTAAAACAGCAGCAACGTATAGTACATCAATGATCACAAGCTGGTTGATACGGGAGATCATGGAGTCCGATCGATAGGTTGTCTCTCTGGAAGAGCTAAGCAGATGAAAATCAGACCGTTTTGCGAGCTCAGATTTCGGATAGCTGGTAATAGAAGCAATCCTTGCCCCTTTTTCTTTTGCAAACTGTACGGCGTCAAGAATTTCTCTGCTTTCTCCTGAATGGGAGATTGCGACGATAAAATCGTGTTCCGTGGCGTGTGTTGCAATCATATTCATCATATGCGGATCACTGCAGAGGCTCACTTCAAAACCAAGCTGCAGGAACTTATGATAAGCATCACCAGCAATAAAGCTGGATGCACCTGCTCCAAAAAAGACGGTTTTATGTGCCTGTTTCATGTGTTCAATGAATTGTGTGACGGCATGATCCTCTAAAATATGCTTCATATCTTGAATAGAGTTTGTTGTTAACTCTATGACCTTATGCTTAATGTCAGCTACACTATCGGATGCCTCGATCTCGCCGTATATGGATTGAGGTGTATTGGTCGCGATATCCTGTGCGACATGGACACGAAACACTTGATATGATTCATAGCCAATTTTTCTTAGAAAACGAAAGATCGTCGTTTCACTTGTGCTGCATTCAGCAGCGAGTGCACTGATAGAATGAAGCACAACTTTCTGAGGGTTTTGTAAAATGTAATTGGCAATCTTTTTCTGGGTTGGGGACAAACTATGAAACGTCGTCCGAATGTGACTAAAAATATTCTCTTCTATGATAAACACCACACTTCATCTAGCATTCTACATTAAGCATACAGGAACTTATGAAAACGGTAAACAAACCAGATGTGGAAAAATGAAGAATAATATGGAAAAAATACTTCTTTTGGTTCTTTTGTCATGGTATACTCATTTGGTAATAGACAAAAATGGGGGTTTTTACTATGACAATGAAAAAAGGCCTAACGATCAGCCTGCTTATTTTCTCACTGATTGTTTCCTTGTTTGCGCCAGTTGGATCTGCCGATGCCAAACAAGCAAAAAAAGCAAAAGTAAGCACACACTATTATAAAAAGAAAAAAACGTTCAAATATGCACAGGTGAAAAACCTAAGCAAGGCGCATATGAAAACCATCAATCGTGATTTAAAAGAAGATATTGCATTCTCTTATTCTACTTACTTGTTTTTAAAGGACGAAGCGAAAAAGGAAGGCTTTGGGAAGATCACGTACGAGAGATCGTTTAAAACGAAATTTAACAATGGGAAGAAACTAAGTATCTTAAACTATGACTACATGAATGATGGCAGCATGCACGGAGACACAATGGTTTCCAGCATGAACTATGTGTTAACAAAGAAAAAAACAAAGCAGCTGTTCTTGACTGACGTTGTGAAAACAAAGAAAAAGCGTACGAAAGTAAGAGATTATATTTATAACTACACAAAGAAACATAAAAGCAAATTCTATGCGAACCTGAAAAAAAGTGACATTGAAATCAACTACAACACACAGTATTACTTCACGAAAAAGGGAATTGCTGTTGTCTTCCAGCCATATGAAATTTCACCTTATTATGTTGGAATTCCTATGATTCAAGTTCCTGCGAAGGTATATAAATAAAAAGAAAAACGACCACTGAATCTGGTCGTTTTTTGCTGTTTATGCAAACAAAAAGAGCCCCTCAAGAGGCTCTTTTATTTGGATTTATACTTGTTTAGGTGCTTCGTTTAGTGGGTGACGGCGTTTTCCGTTGTAGTGGCGGCGCATACGAAAGATTTCAAACTCCGAAAGCTCTGCGCTTTTTCTTTTTTGGGTGCGGTTATCTTTTTTGAAAGAGAATAGTAAGTAGCAGCAAAGTGAAGCGATAATCAATAAAATCATCATATGACATTCCTCCAATTCATCCTATTCTTTAAGTGTAGACAGGGTGAGTGATGTTTATAACTGAAAATAAGCAGCAGAATCGGTTTAGTCCTTAAGGTTCATTCGATCTGCTATTTTAGGTCTAAAATACTGGTTGTTTTTAACTATTATATTTCCAGTTATTTCACTCGTCAAGAAGAATTTTTTCTGGGGTTGTCTCTATTAGTACGAATAAGTGTCATAAAAGTTTCAGAAAATTGTAAACTTTTATTAAAAAACCGTTCCCGAACAGGAACGGTTGTAAACATGTCTATGCTTTTTCTTCAAATAAACGGGCAATTTCAACGATAACTTCGGTTGCTTTCACCATGTTTTCAACGGAAATAAATTCATATTTACCGTGGAAGTTTTCCCCGCCAGTAAAGATGTTTGGCGTTGGTAGACCTTTATATGAAAGCTGGGAGCCATCTGTGCCGCCGCGGATTGGTTCAATGACCGGTGTGACTGAGCGATTTTCCATAGCTTCATGAGCAATGTCTACAATATGTTTCACCGGCTCAATTTTTTCTCTCATATTATAATATTGATCCTGAATGCTGAGGGTGATGCTGTTTTCTCCGTAGGTGGCTTTTAAGTCATTTGCTATTTTTTCAAACAATGCCTTGCGATTGTTGAATTTCTCTTTATCAAAATCACGGATAATATATTGCAGCTCCGCCTCTTCTACTTCTCCTACAAATTTCGTCAGGTGGAAAAAGCCTTCGTAGCCTTCTGTATACTCCGGAGATTCGTCAGAAGGAAGTTTGTTGTGAAAGAGCATCCCGATTTTCGCAGCGCTGACCATTTTGTCCTTAGCTGTTCCTGGGTGGACGTTGTTTCCTTTAATGGATACTTTCGCACCTGCTGCGTTAAAGCTTTCATATTGCAGCTCGCCAAGCGGTCCGCCGTCAATTGTGTACGCATAGGAAGCGCCAAAGGCATCAACATCAAACTTGTGCGGCCCTCTGCCAATCTCTTCATCTGGCGTAAAAGCGACGCGGATTTTTCCATGCTTAATGTCTGGGTGTTCAATTAGGTAATGCATAGCTGTCATAATTTCTGCGATACCAGCTTTGTTATCTGCACCAAGCAGGGTAGTGCCATCTGTTGTGATCAGCGTATGTCCTTGGTACTTTTGTAAATTTGGAAACTGTTGTGGAGATAAAACGATATGTAGATCTTCATTTAAGGTAATGTCGCCGCCTTGATAGTTCTCATGAAGCTGCGGTTTTACATTTTTGCCGGTGAAGTCAGTGGCTGTGTCGATATGAGCCAAAAAGCCAATAGTCGGCACGTCTTTGTCTGTGTTAGATGGGATCGTTCCCATGACATAGCCGTTTTCATCCATTGTCACTTCTTGAATCCCGATGGATTTCATTTCTTCAACAAGCTGTCTCGCCAGGTTCAATTGTCCTTCAGTAGATGGGCAACTTTCCTTTTCTGCATCTGACTGCGTATCTACCTTCACATAACTTGTGAAACGCTGGATCATTTCCTCTTTCATCTATACGTCACTCCTTTTGTAGAATACGTCCATTTTATCACGTCTTGAATGCGCTTCATAACAAGAAAGGCTTTCTCTGGCAATTAGAGAGGAAAAAGGCCTACTTTCATTAGGTGATGTGCTGAATGGTTCTTTAGGGTGATTTTTTTGGGTGTCTTTTTATTTATAATGAGGACATATAAAATCATCCATTTGTACGTTAAATTGGGAGAAAGGGGTGCGAAAGTTGGATTCTAGTCAAACGCTGGCACTCGCTCAAAAGTTTCAGGAAGCGGCTGATGAGATTCGGCAGTCAAAGCAGCTGCTGGAGAATCGGCTGAAGGCAGTAGGATCAGGCTGGCAGGGAGAAGCAAGAGATAAATTTGATCAAAGCTTTGAAGAAACAACGGCACGCTATGATCAATTTGAAAAGGATTTGCTTGAAACAAGTCAGGAACTGCGGGATGCAGCGGTCAAAATTGAGGAGCGTAAAGCTGAAATTGCCAGAATGGAAGAGCTTGAGCGAAAGAGACGAGAAGAACGGAGAGAAAGAAACAGAGAAGGGAGATGATGTGATGGCGCGTGACATTGTGGTTGATCCAGATCAGCTGACAGGGCTGGCGAATGATTTTGTAGGCGAGCTGTCAGCCATTGAAACGAAGCACCGCGATTTACATAGTGAACTGGACGGGCTGATTTTAGGCTGCGATCCTCGGTATAGAAGCTGTTTTTCTGGTGTCGGGGATGCATGGGGAGCAGGACAAGCGTTAATCAGCAAATTGAGCAGCGATGATATTGCCATTCGTCATGCAACAGATAAAATGGTCGAAGCAGATGATATATTGCGGAAATTGTACAGCATCTATGATCAATATGGTACACTCACGAGCTTAGCAGGTATCGTGATGATGCAGGCGAAATATTACGGGCTTGGGATGACGACCTTCATTAAAGAAAATGGCCGATATGCAGCGCAGCATTCGAAGCTGCTGCTTGATCTGACCAGCCGGGTAGAAGGAACGAGATTTGACCGGTTAGCAAGGATTTGGCTGAGTAAAAAAGAATTATTAAAACGATCGAACTGGCCGATGGCTGACTTGGTCCATAAGAAATTCACAAAATTTTATCCTGACGATACAGTTGCGTTCACAAACAGTGTCCGTGATTTTACAAAAGGAAGTATTAATTGGAAGGACACAGCTGCGATCAAGTCTGTTCTGAAAAATGGTGCAAGGTTTGCGAAAGGAAATGCCATCATTGCAACAGTTGTCACTGGTGCAACAGAAACAGTGGGCTGTGGATTGAAAATTGCCGAGAACTATGCAGAATTCGGTGATCAGCCAGAAGTTCTTAAGCGTGAAAATGCAAAAGCTGTTGGAAATGCAGTGAACAATACGGTCTTTATCGCTGGCGGTTCTGTCGCAGGTGCCGTTGTCGGCGGCGCTCTAGGAAGCTTCGCAGGCCCGATTGGTACCGTTGTTGGCGGAGCCATTGGTTCAGCGGTAGGTGGATTTATTGGAGAAAAAGTCGCCAAGCTGACATCCGGTTTTGCTGAACAGATGGCAGTGAAATTAAAGGACCCGATTCATGCGGTCGTGGATAAAGGGAAAAAAGCATTCGAACTGGCGGGGCAAGGTGTGAAAGCAGTCAATGATACCATTGATCAGGCAAATCAGGTGATACATAAAGGGATAGAAAAAACAAAAGAAACCGCAGATTCGCTCATAAAGGGTGCAGGCGATTTCTTTAAGGGTGCATTTTCTTTTGGATAAGGAGAGATCAAGTTGGATCAGCTAAGTCTAAGTATTGAGGAACTCATCTTTAGTTTTTACAGTGAAGGCTATTTTGAACAAGGCATGTCCTTAAAGGAAGCGTATTATCCTGATGTTGAGGATGAGCGCCTTGGGTTTTTATTTGAAATTGCGTGCCGTTCTTTGCTCGCAAAAGGTGTACTGGAATTTCGAAACAGACAATACCGTTATAAAGCGGAATACCGTCATTTCATCCAGGCGATGAATGATGCCTCTTACACCGTCAAGGCGTCTAGATTTGGAGATTTAGATGAAGAAGTCAGCACCTCCTTTCACACAACTCAGGCGGGTGTATATGCGCATCATACGCTTTATGATCAACAAGTGCATCAGATTCGTAAACTGAGCGGCGATCAGCAGGCAGAAGAGCAAGTGACAGCCTTTTTCAACATACAGATGAATGATCACCCTGAACCTGTCATCAGTCTCCAGGCGGAGGAATTTGAAATGCTGTTAGAGCAAGCAAGTGAAGCAAAAAATGAGTGGCCATCCTTTCTGAATCAAGCAGAGAATCAAGAGCTCGTGAAGGCATTTGTTTCTGATGTACAGAAGAGAAAAGGAAAGATGGATTCCCTCATGAAGGTCGTCTATGACAAAAATAATACGCCTGATGTGGAGTCGATGATATTTGTCATTCCAGGTGAGAACCGATCTTGGCTTGTATCAGGAGTAAAAGAAAATCAATTTCGCATTGAGACGGCTCATCGAGACGGGTTCCGTTCTATATTCTAATGGAGAAAAGGAGAATGACGCTTGAATCCAAGTGAAGTAATAGAAGTAAGGAGCAGACCTTTTTTAAGAGTATGGGCATTCTTAGCAACGGGCGGCTTCGGTATCATCGGTATTTGGTTATTTTCAGAAGCTCTTACATTTGAATCGAACTATACATTGTTTTTATTTTTAGGCGGACTATTAGGTATTGTCTATGGCTGGATCTCCTTTTTGATGATTTTGCCTGCTTTTACGAAGAGGGGAAATGTGATTTTTCGCATTCAGCGCGGAGAGAATGGTGCTGTGCTGCACCGGGAGCGAACAATTCCTTTTCAAGATATTCAATCAATCGACATGCACAGGCATCGTTACAGTATAAGAGGATTTCTTTTTATGGATGTGCTCATTCAGAAAGTAGATGGGAAATTGATCAAAATTCCGGCGTACAGCATTTTAGATGAAGAAGTATTTGAGCAGACCGTCAAACAGGAGATCTATCCATATTTACATCAGGCAGCCCAAGAAAATTGGAGACAGCAGCATGGCCAGGGAGAAGAGAAGACCGACTAAGCTGTTTTTGTCAGAATTCTATAGGATGAGGCGCCACTTTTTCGAAAAAATCGTGTATGATGTCAGTAAAGACTGAACACTCGGAGAGGTGATGAGATATGGATAAAGAGATGGTAATCGACCTCGTCACAGAACAAATGGCACGGATTCGAAAAGAAAAGGATTATACGCAGGATCGCATGGCAGAGGTACTTGGTCTATCGAAACGGCATTTACAGCAGGTTGAAAAAAACAGGCTGCGTCTCAATTGGACGCAATCCGCGGCCGTATGTGCATTATTCAGAGATAGTGACATTCTGAAAGGGACACTAGGGGATGACCCGCTTGAGATTTTGGAAGTTGTGGCACATGATGAATTACATCTATCAGTTGAGCGTACGATTGGCGGAAAGGTTTGGTGGAGGACGGCTGTCAAAAAAGGCACGTTTCGCCTTCAGCAAAATGTACTTAGTCAGCACTACCGCATCTTAGATGAGGAGAATTATCGCTATTATAGTTCTTTTAATAAAGAAGAAGCGAAGCGGCGGCTAGAGGAATTAAGCCAGCTGTCTTCTCCATATTGAGATTGGAAAAGGAAAGAGAGGCACCTGTTTGATAGGTGCCTCTCTTTTCTGTGTTTATACTTTTAGAGTGTTTTTCGCCCGAATAAAGGCAACAAGCTGTTTGATTTCTTCATCATTTAGGGGAACGCCGTCTACATGAATGGTTCCTTCTTTTGCTTCCGTCAGTTCAATTTTGATATCAGAGATTTTGCGTTGTATCTCTGGCTCGTCCGTTCTACCAAGTAAAAAATCAATGGACGTATCATACAAATCAGCCAGCAGCTTCACTGCTTCAAGCGAAGGTCGTCGGTACCCAGATTCGTAACCGGCATAGGTGCTTTTGGCGATACCTAGGCGATCTGCCGTATGCTGGAGAGACCATTTTTTCTTTTTTCTAAGAGTGGTTAAACGATCGAGTATCATACATGAACGCTCCTTTATTTACAACAACAGTATATCATATTTTGGCATAGAATGTACGCGTTATGCGTAACAATTTCTTGATTAATTCGCGTTATGTGACTATAATGGCAATGAAGGTACGCGTAAAGCGTATATTATAGAATAGCACAAGCTAGCTTATAATATGTGTGACAAACGAAGTAATTTTACGAAAGAGGTGGACCTGTTGAAGAAATTATTGCTTTTAACGACTGGTGGGACGATAGCATCTGTAGAGAGTGAAAATGGATTAGCTCCAGGTGTTAAAGCTGAGGATCTTTTGAGCTATTTAAACGAAATTAATGCAGAATATACAATGGACACAAAGTCCCTAATGAGTATAGATAGTACAAATATGCAGCCTGAATACTGGGTTGATATCGCAACAGCCATTTATGAGAATTATGATCAGTATGACGGGTTTGTCGTGACTCACGGAACCGATACAATGGCCTATACATCAGCAGCGCTGTCTTATATGCTGCAAAATCCTGATAAGCCGATCGTAATTACAGGTTCACAAATTCCGATTACTTTTAAGAAAACAGATGCGAAGAAAAACATCACAGATGCGATTCGTTTTGCATGTGACGGTGTTGGCGGCGTGTATGTCGTGTTTGATGGCAGAGTCATCCAAGGAACACGTGCGATCAAGCTAAGAACGAAAAGCTATGATGCATTTGAAAGCATTAACTACCCATATATTGCATCAATTGAAAACCATCAAATTGAATACAATAGCAAAGTAAAAAGAACACCAATGAAACCGCTTAAATTAGATGCATCCTTGAACACAGATGTGTGTCTGTTAAAATTGCACCCAGGCCTTAAGCCTGAGTTTTTAGATGCAGTCAAAAGCATGTACAAAGGCGTTGTCATTGAAAGCTACGGCAGCGGCGGAATTCCTTTCGAAGGAAGAAACCTTTTAGAAAAGATCAACGAATTGCTGGAAGAAGGCATTTCTGTTGTCATCACCACTCAGTGTCTTGAAGAAGGCGAAGACATGAGTGTGTATGAGGTAGGACGCAAGATCAATCAAGAATTGGTGGCACGTTCAAGAAATATGAATACAGAAGCTATCGTGCCGAAACTGATGTGGGCACTAGGCAAAACAACAGATCCAAGAGAAGTCAAAAAGATTATGGAAACGCCAATCGCTGAAGATTTAGTGATTTAACTATTCTATAGAAAGCAGGTCATAAGAGATGGTTCAAGCAACTTATCGCTATGAGAAGGATTTTCTTGGAGAAAAAGAAATTCCAGCAGACGTGTATTATGGGGTTCAAACCCTTCGTGCGAAAGAGAATTTCCCGATTACAGGATATCGGATGCACGAGGAACTAATCAGAGCCTTTGCCATCGTGAAAAAAGCAGCAGCTCAAGCCAATATGGAAGTCGGACGTTTATATGAGGGAATTGGAAATGCCATCGTTCAAGCGTCTGACGAAGTCATTGAAGGCAAGCTTCACGAGTACTTTATTGTCGATCCAATTCAAGGCGGCGCAGGAACGTCCATGAATATGAATGCCAATGAAGTGATTGGAAACAGAGCATTAGAAATCATGGGACATCAAAAGGGTGAATACATCCATTTAAGCCCAAACACACATGTGAATATGTCGCAATCAACGAATGACTCATTCCCAACGGCGATCCATATTGCTGTGCTCAAGCAGTTAGACATTCTGCTTGAAACGATGCAAGCCATGCAGGACGTCTTCAAAAAGAAAGCAAAAGAATTCGATCATGTGATCAAAATGGGTCGTACGCACTTGCAGGATGCTGTTCCAATCCGTTTGGGACAGGAGTTTGAAGCTTACAGCCGTGTGCTGAGCCGTGATATTAAGCGGATCAACCAATCGAAGCAGCATTTATATGAAGTCAATATGGGTGCGACAGCTGTTGGGACGGGCTTAAACGCAGATCCTCGTTATATTGAGATCGTGGTGAAAAAGCTCGCTGATATTTCGGGTCTTCCTCTTGTAGGCGCAGAGCATCTCGTGGATGCAACGCAAAATACAGATGCTTACACAGAAGTATCCGCCGCTTTAAAAGTATGTATGATGAACATGTCTAAGATTGCCAATGACCTTCGCTTAATGGCATCTGGTCCGCGTGCAGGTCTTGCTGAAATTGCATTGCCAGCCCGTCAGCCTGGATCATCTATTATGCCTGGGAAAGTCAATCCAGTCATGGCAGAGCTCATTAACCAAATCGCATTCCAGGTCATTGGGAACGACCACACGATCTGTCTTGCCTCTGAAGCAGGCCAGCTTGAGTTAAATGTGATGGAGCCAGTTTTGGTCTTTAACTTGCTTCAGTCTATTAGTATAATGAATAACGGATTCCGCTCATTCACAGATCATTGCTTAGTGGACATTGAAGCAAATGAAATACGTTTGAAAGAATATGTAGAAAAAAGTGCAGGCGTAATCACTGCCGTGAACCCTCACTTAGGCTATGAAGCAGCCGCTAGAATTGCAAGAGAAGCCATTTTAACAGGTCAATCGATCAGAGATCTTTGCTTGCAGAACGATGTTTTAACGGAAGAAGAACTTGATATTATCTTAAATCCATTTGAGATGACAAAGCCTGGCATTGCGGGTGCAGAGCTCCTAGAGCGATAATATTATCAAAAATTTTATTTTATTAATATGTGGAATTGCCTGTGAAAAAGAGAAAAAACAGGCAATTCACTTTCTTTCGAATTGACACACTTTTTTTCACAATATTTTGAAAACGCTTAACGCACGCACAAAGGGAGGAAACACAATGAAAACACCACGTCTACCATCTATTTTAGAAGTCGTAGCTGTACTTGGCTTGTTTTTAGCAATTGTTTTATCATTTACTCTTTACTTCAAATTAGATATTCAGCTAGCATTGTTTATCTCATGGTTTATGGTTATTGCGTTGGGTATTCGATTGGGTCATTCTTATAAGGATCTTCAAAATGCAATCACAAAAGGGATATCGAATGGTTTAGAAGCTGTTTTAATTTTAATTGCAGTAGGTGCACTTGTAGGAACATGGATTGCCGGCGGAGTTGTACCAACGTTAATTTACTACGGTTTAGAGTTTATTCATCCTAATATTTTCTTATTAGCTACGCTTGTTATCTGTGCAATCATGTCCGTTGCAACAGGAACTTCTTGGGGTACGGTTGGAACGGCTGGGATTGCGATGATCGCAATTGGTGAAGGCCTAGGTATTCCACTTCCGATCGTTGCAGGGGCCGTCCTATCTGGTGCTTATTTCGGAGATAAATTATCCCCATTATCAGATAGTACAGTGCTCGCTTCTTCTCTTTCAAAAGTGGACGTGCTGGCGCATGTTCGAGCAATGATGGTTTTATCCATACCGGCCTTTGTGATTACAGCGATTATGTTTACGGTTACAGGCTTTATGTATGGAGGACGCAACATTGATCAAGGTAAAGTAGAATTTTTGAAAGATGCTCTTCATGATACATTCACAATCAACATTTGGATGGTCATCCCAGCAGTAGTGGTTGTCTTACTGCTCGTATTTAAGAAACCTTCATTGCCTGTTATTGCTACTGGTGCTCTTTTAGGATCGATATGGGCCATGGCTTTCCAAGGAATGAATCCAGCAGATGCGATTGGATCAGCATACAATGGCTTCTCTATTAATTCAGATGTAGATTTCTTAAATACGCTGTTAAATCGTGGCGGTATTGTAAATATGCTTGGATCTTTAGTGGTGATTATTCTTGGACTGGGTTTTGGTGGAGTGCTTGAATATCTAGGTGTTTTAAAAGTTATTGTCGCTACTTTCGAGAAGAAATTATATAATGCAGGAAATGTCACCCTATCTACACTGGTTGTTGCGTTCTTCGCAAACATTTTTGGCTGTGCGATGTATGTTTCATTAATCCTCACACCGAAAATTATGGAAAAAAGCTATGATAAATTAAAAATAGACAGACGTGTCCTATCTAGGAACGCTGAGGTTGGTGGAACAATGACCTCAGGTATGGTTCCATGGTCAGATAACGGTATTTACATGGCAGGAATTCTTGGCGTATCGACATTCTCTTATTTACCATTTATGTGGTTGAGCTTTGTCGCCATTGGTCTTGCGATCATTTACGGATATACAGGTAAATTCATTTGGTACGTGAAAGATCAACAAGAAAGAGAAGAATCGGCCTCATAAGCCGTTTGCAAAAGCCGCTCCTGCACGGGGCGGCTTTGTTTGTCCTAGGACCGAGAGACTATATGTGACATATAGCAAACGAACAGGAATTTAGACCTCCTATAAAAGAGGTCAAAAGGGGGAGTGTGAAGCAGAGCGAAAGCATATTTATCCCATAAAAAGGGCACAAATCCCTATTCAAACATGAGTCTTTGAACCTTATAATAACAATATTGGAAAAAGTGCTATTCACCTTACGCTCGTTTAGAGGGACTCTAAGCAGCGTTTTTATTTTTTGACAGGAGGAGGAACCCATATGAGCTTATCGGATATGCTGTCTGCCCTTAACGGTGGCATTTCAAATAAAAAAGCAGAAATTGAAGAGAAAATCGCTCGGCTCAAAAAGGCGAAAAGCAAGGTTGAACGTGAACAAGATGCGGCAGAAACAGATTTAAAGCAAATCAAGCAGCCAAAGCTTGGGACCTCTTGGAAAGGTGAGCGAAGCCAGGATTTCAAAACAGACCGAAATGATGCACATGATGCGCTACAAACGATCGTGAATGATAAATACCCACGTTACGTGAGCCGTATCGAATTCAAAATCAGTACATTAGAAGCAGAACAAGCTGCGTTATCCTTTGCCAGTTCCTTAGCTGGAGACGCCGCACGCCTTGCTGAAAAAGGAGAAGACGCAGTAGAGGACGCAAAACGCTTGATCTCAAAAGCATGGAGCAGCTTGTAAGCGAGCTTCATGCTGAACAAATCTGGAGGATATCACAATGGGACAAATTAAGTTAAACTACCAAACAGTCATGGATAAACTAGATGAAGTCTCCCAAGCAGTCGAAGCTTTAGCGATGAAAAAAGCAGCAGATAAAGCAGGTGAAAACAGTCTTGAATTTGTAACCAAGTGGACGGCACGTGAAGCAGAGGTAAGCGAAATGGTTTCAAACTTTAAAGAAGCTTTAATGAAGAATGTTCAGGATACACGTTCTAACGTGAAAACATTAAAAGAACAAGACGAAGCGATTGCTGCAAAATAGTCAGCACAATCGCTTTTATTTATGGATATCATTTACATGATGTAATTATAGTTAAAAAGACTCATATAAAATTCGGGGTGTAAGACCTTGTATTATTCCGTTTTTCTTCCAAACACGTCACTAAAAGGACACCTTTTCCCTATTTAAGCCTGAGGCTTTTCACCTTATACTATACTTAATGAAAGCAGAACGATAGAAATGTCAGGATTGGAAAAATCAAGTGAGTCGATGGTTTCCAAAGGTGCTCACGCCGTGCTTTCGTATGAGGTCAGATAGAGGTGGATGACATGAGTTTATCCGAGATGCTGCACCATCTGCATATGGGAATTGAGAACAAACGTGCAGAATTTGACGAAATGATCTCTCGGTTAAAGACAGCCAAAAGCAATATTCGAACAGAACAAGATCTTGCCCAGTCAGATATCAAAGAAATCAAGAAGCCTGCTCTAGATTCGTCATGGAAAGGCGAGAGAGGAACCGACTTTCATCGCCACCGAAAAGACGCTTACAGCGTGATGCACGACATCGTCAACGATGAATATGAAAAATATATGACAGAGATTGACCAAAAAATCTTACACTTTGAATTGAAAAAAATGGAGCTGGCCGTTGCCAGTAATTTTGCAGGAAGAGCTCAGGACGTGATGGAAAAGGGCGAGGATTTTGCAAAGGATGTTAAACATTTGATTGAACGGGGCTGGAAAGCTCTTTAAAACCATAAACGAAACAGCCGTCTCATAAAAGGGCGGCTGTTTTTTTGTTTAGTCACATCCACCACCGCCGCTATCACCTGAATCACTCCCGCAGGAGGCATCAGAAGCGTGATGGGTATACGAATCAGTATATGTACTTGTCGTTGAATTATGATGTGCAGAACGCTTAGCAGATGCACGTTTATCCTTTGGTGTGAACAAGCTGGCAACGATGGCTCCTAAAGAAGCTAATATGATAATGACAAAAAACATAAAAGTACCCATAATGCATCCCTCCTCTAGTTTCATATTCATACGAATGAGCCATATCCAGGTTCCCGATTTGAAAGAAAAACTGGGCAAAGAGTTCTATTTTCGTTTATGATGATAGGCAAAAGTAAATGCCAAGGGAGGAGAGCCCATGCTGTCTCTACGTCAGGAGGAGCTTCTGAAACGATTGATGCAAGCGGAGCAGGAACTGACAAGTGAAGAAATTGCCCGTGTGATCGGAGTCACATCACGAACCATCCGAACAGATATGAAAGCGCTTAAAAATTTTTTAGAAGAACATGGTGCCGCACTACATATTAAACGCGGGGCAGGGTATACATTGAGCGTTGAAGATTATGGGGCATTTCGTACATTTTTGAAAAAATCATTGAGAGAAAGAAATGAGAAAAAGGAACAATTCATTCCCAATCAGCCTGAGGACCGCGTGGCTTATCTATTGAAAAGACTGCTTCTGTCAGAAGACTATATCAAATTAGAGGGATTGGCAGAGGAATTATTTGTGAGTGAATCCACAGTGAAAAATGATTTAAAAGCTGTCAGGCATTTGTTTTCATTGCATGGACTTTCTATATCGCACCGCCCTAAATATGGACTGCGTCTGACAGGCGATGAAATGAAATTAAGATATTGTATGGCAGAGCATGTGTTTCAGCAGGATCAAGCGAACTCTGCACTGTTACCTGAAGAAACGTATCAACTGATTCAGGACATCGTGCGTTCACGTACAAAAGCCACCGGGCTTCATTTATCAGAAATCGGTTTAAGTAATTTAGTGACCCATATTGCCATCGCATGCAAACGAATAGAAGAAAAAAAGCTGGTTAAGATGCCAGAAGCGGAATTGAGAGAAATTCAAGTGCAGCCAGTTTTCCAAATAGCTCAACAAATGACAGAAGATATTCGCCGCGTATTAGCGATTGATTTTCCGTTATCTGAAATGGCGTACATCGCAATTCACTTAATGGGGGCAAAGATGATGGCATATGGAGAGGCTGGCCATACGCTATTTCATCTGCTGGACGAAGATCATTTTCGTTTCACTCACCAATTGCTTGCTTATGTGGAGGAGCATATGTCACTTGATATTCAGTTTGATAAGGAGCTGATCGTTGGTTTAAGTCTTCATTTGCGTTCCGCCATTCATCGTTTTAGATACGATATGAATATTCGAAATCCCTATTTACCAGACATTAAAAGGCACTATCCCATTGCGTTTGAGGCGGGTGTTTATATGGGCAGGTGGCTGAAGGAAAAAGAGGGTGTTGAGATTCCTGAGGATGAAATCGGATATTTGGCACTTCATATTGGAGCTGCAATCGAGCGGACAAAATCACAGCATGTGAGAAAGACATGTCTTATTGTGTGTGCGACGGGTGTCGCCAGCAGTCAGCTTCTTCTTCATAAGCTCACGGCGGCTTTTAGCGGAAGGCTGGAGATCGCTGGAACTGCAAGTGTCGGGGAACTTCCTTCATATGATTTGAGAAGCATTGATTTTATTATTAGTACCATTCCGCTACAGAATACATTGCCGGTACCAGTAATTGATGTACATACGATTCTAAGTGACGATGATATTGTCCGGCTGAAACGATTTGTGCAAAATTCACAGGATACAGGGGTTTTACGGTATGTGAGTCCGGCGCTGACATTTTTTCAGCAAGACCTTCAATCAAGGGAAGAGGTTCTTCAATTTTTCGTGAACGTGTTAAAGAAGCAGCATCGAATCCCAGACGAGTTTGAACAATTATTGCTAGAAAGAGAGCAAGTGTCACCCACATCTTTCGGTCATTTGGTTGCGATTCCTCATCCAATTAAGCCGGCAACAGACGATACGTTTTGTGCAATCTGTACGTTAAAAAAGCCGGTGCTGTGGGGAGAAGATCGAGTACAAGTCGTTTGCTTGTTAAGCATCCAGAAGACGTATCAAAAAGAATTACAGTCGCTTTATCAATTTCTTGTACGGCTGACAGAACGGAAGGAAGTGGTGGAGCAGCTCATCAAAGCCTCTTCATTTGAAGAATTGACAGCAGCTCTTCAAGTATTGGAGCAGCCAAATGAAAAAACGAGACACCCATTTCCGCATCTGTGAGGAAAAAGATTAGATGTTAATGAAAGCGCTTTTAAAATAACATCAAAAAGGAGGATGATCACGAGTTTGTGCAAAGGGGGAGACGGATCATGAGCTTCAAGGAGAAAGCGGCAGATGTCATGGGGCATGTGGCTTATCGCATCACCAATCAGAAATATATTATGGCGATTAAACAGGCATTTGTCACACTGATGCCGATCATCATTACAGGAGCTTTTGCTGTACTGGTGGCAAATATGATCATGAGCCCGGAAACAGGGCTTGCTCATTTTGAGATATTCAGGTTTTTAGCAGAGCTTCAGCCTATTATGAAGGCAATCAATTATGCCACGCTGAACTTTTTAACCATTGGGGCTGTGTTCCTCATTGGGATTGAGCTTGGGAAAATCAACGGGCACAAGTCGCTGTTCCCAGGATTGATGGCGTTGATTTCATTTATATCCGTTATTCCAACCACACTTCTTCTTGAAGTTGATGGATCGATGCGTGAGGTTGTAGACGTGTTGGCAAGACAATTTTCCGATCCAAAAAGCTTATTTTTAGGGATGATCATTGCGATCGTATCTGTGGAAATCTTCTGTAAGCTGACTGAGGTGAAATGGCTGCAAATCAAGATGCCAGATTCGGTTCCGTCGAATGTGGCAACGTCTTTTTCATCACTTTTTCCTTCTATCATTACAATTACGATCATTAGTTCATTCGGGTTTGCATTTCATCGTGTGACAGGCATTTATTTGCATGAAGCAGTGTATAACGTGGTGCAGCGTCCGCTAGAAAGTGTTGTGCAGGGGCTGCCAGGGATTTTAACGTTGATGTTTGTGGCACAATTTTTCTGGGTGATCGGCATCCATGGCAACCAGATGATTAAGCCGATCCGGGAGCCGCTCTTATTAGGATCGATTGCAGTGAATATGACAGCATTTCAAGAGGGAAAAGAGATCCCGAATATTATCACGATGCCGTTTTGGGATGTGTATATGAGCATCGGTGGTTCAGGTGTGACAATTGGTCTTTTGATTGCGATTTTTATTGCTGGGAGAAGGGAAGAGATGCGAAGCATTGCCAAGCTCTCATCAGGACCCGGACTATTCAACATCAATGAACCCGTTATTTTTGGATTACCCGTCATGCTAAACCCTGTGATGGCGATCCCATTTATCGTCACACCGCTTGTGACAGGTACGATTGGTTATATTGCGACGGCTACAGGATTCGCTGGAAAAGCGGTCGTGATGGTGCCGTGGACGACACCGCCGCTTGTGAATGCATGGCTGTCCACTGCTGGCAGCATGGGAGCTGTCATCACACAGCTTATCTGTATTGTGGTTGCTGTTTTCATCTATTTACCGTTTGTTCTCTTGTCTAATCGCAAGCCAGAAGCAGCACCAGATTCAGAATAAACATTCAGAAGAAGAAAAGGGAGGCGGCGACATGAACAGCATTGAGATTCCAAGAGATTTTATCCTAGGTGCTGCGGCTTCTGCATGGCAGACGGAGGGCTGGAAGGGAAAGAGGGCGCATCAGGACTCGTACATCGATTTATGGTATAAGGAAGGGTATCACGTGTGGCACGAAGGCTATGGGCCAGCTGGTGCGACGAACTTTTACGAGCGCTATCATGAAGATGTAGCCTTAATGAAAGAGATTGGACTGACACATTACAGGACATCGATCAATTGGTCGAGATTTCTCATAGATTACGAGAATGGGATAGTGGATGAGGCCTATGCTCGTTACATTGATAATCTGATCAATGAATTAATCGCAGCAGGTGTAGAGCCGATGTTTTGCTTAGAGCATTATGAGCTTCCTGCCGTTTTGCTTGAGAAGTACGGCGGATGGTCATCAAAGCATGTCGTCGATCTGTTTGTTCTCTATGCAGAAAAAGTGTTTGAGCGCTACGGGGACCGGGTCAAACATTGGTTTAGTTTTAATGAACCGATTGTTGTCCAGACACGTGTTTATCTAGATGCCATCCGATATCCGTATGAGCAAAATACGAAGAAATGGATGCAGTGGAACTATCATAAAGCACTGGCAACAGCAAAAGTGGTGAAGCTGTTTCAGGAGATGGGTTTGAAGGAATCGGCAGGAGCCAAAATCGGGGTGATTCTCAATCCAGAAGTGACGTATGCAAGATCGTCTGCTCCGCATGACCAAGAAGCGGCACGTATGTATGATTTGTTTTTTAATCGAGTGTTCTTAGATCCTTCCATCAAAGGGGAGTATCCAGAGGAACTGATCGATGTGTTGAAAAAGCATGATATTCTTTTCGATTCCACAGAGGAAGAGCTTCAAATCATCAAGAATCATACGGTAGATGTCGTCGGACTTAATTTGTACTATCCGCATCGTGTCAAGGCGCCGAGTAAGGCTTGGAACGAAGGGACGCCTTTTCACCCATCCTATTATTACGATATGTTTGAGCTTCCAGGGAGAAAAATGAATCCTTTTAGAGGCTGGGAAATCTACCCGAAGATTGTCTACGATATGGGGATGAGGATAAAAGAAGAATACGGAAATATTGAGTGGTTTGTGGCCGAAAATGGCATGGGTGTAGAAAAGGAAGAACGGTTTAAAAAAGAAGATGGAATCATTGATGACCAGTATCGCATTTCATTTATCAGCCAGCATTTGAAGCGGGCACTTCAAGCGAAAGCAGAAGGATCAAATTGCACGGGCTATATGCTTTGGGCATTTACAGACAATGTCTCACCGATGAATGCCTTTAAAAACCGCTACGGCTTAGTCGAAATCCAGCTGGAAAATGAACGAAATCGACAGCTGAAAGCATCTGCGTATTGGTACCAGACATTAATCAAAACTAGGGAACTGACAGTTGAAACAGAAGTCATTTATCAATAGGAGTGATGGGATATGAAACGAATCATTCTCGCTTGTGCAGCAGGAATGTCGACGTCCATTGTGGTGTCGAAAATGAAGGCCGCCGCAGAAGCTAAAGGGCTGGATTACTATATTTATGCTATACCTGAAGGAGCCATTGCGGATGAACTAGAAGAGCATGGAGAGGATGTAAAGGCGATTTTACTTGGACCGCAAGTAAGTTTTATGAAAAAAGCAGCAGAAAAAACAGCGGCACCTTATCAAATCCCTGTCGATGTCGTCAATGTGAGATTATACGGAACAGCAAACGGAGAAAAAATCCTAGATCATGCACTGAAACTAGCAAATGAATCTTGAGTAATTGGAGGAGAAGCAGATGACGGTATTAGAGGAAATGCAGGGAGCAGCCTTTCAAATCATTGCCCATGCAGGCGAGGCAAGAAGTCATTATGTAGAAGCGATTCGTCTAGCAAGAGCTGATGATTTTGAAAAAGCGCAGCAGTTGATCGAAAAAGGGGAGGAAGCGTTTCGAAGCATCCACAACCTGCACTTGTCGCTGATTCAAAAAGAAGCGGCAGGTGAACAGCTTCCGTTTTCTTTACTGCTGATACACGCAGAAGATCAAATGCTCACAACAGAGACCATTCATCTGCTCGCCATCGAGATGATCGAAATGTGTAAAAAAATGAATACCCTGTCAAAATAGATATCAATGAATAACCAATTTCTGTTATAATCATTCGGTAGATAAAGAGAAAGCAGGATTGGTGAATGAAGAAAACATGTATGCTGATGACGGTTGGTCTTATGCTGCTGCTCATTTCGGGCTGTATGGGAATGAAGGAGCAGGCGGAAGGAAGCCAGCAAGTCGTCAAAGAGGAAAAGGGTCCATTACAAACAAAAGATATGCATCAGAAAAAAGAAACGGCAGTGATAAAGACACAAAACTGGATGAAGCAAAAGGAGCCGGTCGAGCTTCCAATTTTGATGTATCACAGCATCTCAAGCGGTAACTCGTTACGTGTGCCAAAGAGCGAATTTGCATCTCATATGAAATGGCTGAAGGACAACGACTATGTCACACTGTCGCCAGAAGAGGTGTACCGCGTTTTTACAACAAATTCGATGCCAAGTAAGAAGAGTGTCCTCATTACATTTGATGATGGATATACGGATAACTATACAAAGGCATTTCCGATTTTAAAGCAGTATGGAATGAAAGCAACGATTTTCATGATTGAGCAATCCATTGGCCGTCCGAATCACTTAACGGATGAGCAAATGGATGAGATGATGGCACATGGGATCTCGATTGAGAGTCATACGATTCATCATTTAGAGCTCAATCAATTATCAAAGCAGCAGCAGGAAGAGGAGTTAAAAGGATCAAAGACATTCTTTGATCAGCGATTTTCTCAGCGTACGAGAATGGTCAGCTATCCTGTCGGGCGCTATAATGAAGAGACGTTGAAGCTGGCGAAGGAAGCCGGATACCAAATGGCTGTTACCACTGAACCAGGACATGCGAAGAAGGAACAAGGCATGATGTCCTTGCACCGCATCCGCATTTCACCGGGACTTTCACCAGAAAGCTTTGGCAGGCTGGTCGAAGGGAAGTAACGATCAATGTTTCACATGAAACATTTTACGACAAGTTTCATCAAAATGAATCATGATATATCTAGGTTTCAAATGTCATGACAAGAGACACTTAGATGGACAGAACTTTCATGACCATGGGAGTTCTGTTTTTGAAAAAAATACTGCATTCAAACACTACATCTTATGAAACACCTCAAAGAAAATCTTCAAGTATCAAGCCCACCAATGAGGTAACAATCAAATTTGTTCAGCATCATAAAAACTGAAGAAACACTACATTGAAAAACCAATTGAGAACAGAAAGGGAGAGGGAAATATGTCAAACTTTTTGGGAATCGACCATGTTCAACTAGCTGCCCCAAAAGGCAGTGAAGAGAAAGCTCGCTTGTTTTTTGGTGAAATTTTAGGGATGAAAGAAATACCTAAGCCTAGCAATTTAGCTAAACGAGGAGGTGTCTGGTTCCAATGCGGTCATCATCAGCTTCACATTGGCATTCAGGAACATTTTCAAGCTGCAAAGAAAGCTCATCCAGCTTTTCTTGTAAAGAGCCTATCAGAATTAAAAGAGGTATTATTGAAGCATCAGATTAGTATAAAAGAAGATGAGCCATTGGAGGGAGCCAATCGGTTTTATGTAGAAGATCCATTTGGGAATCGAATTGAGTTTTTAGAGAGAAGAGACTAGAAGACAAAAATAAGGCTGTCGAGATTTCCTCGACAGCCTACTTGTTATTGATAAACGGGATAGCCCGTCATTTTGATATCTTTTCCGAGTGGTTCCACGGTGAGTTGATCCAGTTCAATGGCATCACTCATGAGGCGTATGCCTTCGCCTCCGAAAAAGGAAGGGGAAAGTCGTCCGCCAATGAGTTTAGGCGCCATATAGATGACCAATTTATCTACAAGCTGCTGTTCTAAGAAAGAGGCGTTAATCTGGCCGCCGCCTTCAATCATGAGGGAGGAGATATTTTTTTCTCCCAGCACTTGAAGCACTTCCTGCAGGGGAACCCGCGTGTCGCTGTCAGTCATAAAGACACGGACGCCAGCTTCTTCTAAAGCCGCTCGTTTTTCCTCATCGGCTTGCTTTGTTGTAAAAATCCATGTAGGTGCCATCTGATCTGTGACGATCTTTGCTGTCAGTGGTGTAGACAGCTTAGAGTCTAAGACAATTCGAATCGGATTGTTTCCATTTGGAATCCGCGCAGTTAATGAAGGATCATCGTGAATGACAGTTTGAGCACCGACCAAAATCGCATCATTGATACTGCGGATATGGTGAGCATCATAACGGGATGTCTCAGATGTAATCCACTTGCTGTCAGACGTGGCAGAGGCGATTTTCCCATCTAAGGTAATGCCCGCTTTGAGCGTCACGAAAGGTGTTTTTTTCGTAATAAAGTGATTAAATACTTCATTCATCAGTATGGATTCTTGTTCAAGTACGCCCGTGATAACTTGGATGCCCGCGTCTTGTAAAATGGCAATCCCGCGGCCAGCGACAAGTGGATTCGGATCAAGAGCTGCGACGACAACGGTTTCGACGCCGGCTTTCACAAGTGCTTCGGCACAAGGGCCTGTGCGCCCATGGTGGGAACAAGGCTCAAGGGTCACATAAATCGTGGCTCCTTTTGCCTTGTCTCCAGCCATGTTGAGTGCATGAATTTCAGCATGCGGTTCACCGGCTTTCATATGAGCGCCGACTCCAACAATCTCATTCTCTCGCACAATCACAGCCCCGACGAGCGGATTCGGAGATGTCTGACCTTTCATTGCCCGTGCATTATCAAGGGCTAGCTTCATATATCGCTCATGATGTGGCAATCGTACGCACCTCTTGCTCCGCCTTCATGTGACCTGAGCGGTTGATTTTTGTCTGCAAGTATTTCTCGTTAAATTCAGAGACATCTCCCCAAAGCGGAATGCGTCCAGAAAGAGATAAACCTGCATGGCTGATCGCATCTGTCTTTTTCGGGTTATTGGTAATGAGTCTGACCGGCTTTGTACGAAGTGTTTGAAGAACGGCAATGGCTTCTTCGTATTGACGTGTGTCATCTTCAAAACCAAGTGCTTCGTTCGCTTCTACTGTATCATAGCCGTTTTCTTGAAGAATATAAGCCATGGCTTTACTGAATAGACCAATGCCGCGGCCTTCATGATTGGCTAAGTAAAACAGGGCTCCTGCTCCATTGTCCTCAATCATTCGCATAGACTGCTTCAATTGGAATCCACAGTCGCAGCGCTTGCTTCCGAAAATATCGCCAGTGTGGCAAATGGAATGCATACGGATAAGAGCTTCGTCAGCGTGCTCGAAATCCCCATACACAAGAACGCTTGACTGCTGATGATCAGCCAGCTGGCGGGACGAAAGGCTTTCAATTAAAGCTTCATCTGACAGTGGCTCTTTTCCATCGTCTTTTAACCATGAATACCAGTTAAACATCACGGTTCTGCCGTCTAAATTCACTGGCAGTTTAATGGGTCCAGTGATATAGATATACCCGTCTTCTTGCTGTACTCGTTTGATTTTATCTTTTAATATGGCTGTTTTAAGCTCTGTGTGTTTGTCCATATTCTGCACCTTCTTTTTAGTCTGTTTCTTCAATCTGTAAACGAACGAGAACGCCAAATGGATCAACAAATTCGCTGCTTTTTCCTGTCGTGTTGACTTGAGTGCCTGCTTTTGTCAGACGTTCGACGACGGATTGTCTGTCTGCTTCTTCTGGGAAAACCAGTGTATAGCTTCTAATTCCTGAAAAACGTGGATCAATGGCTCCTTTTCGTCCGCGTCCCCATGCATTAAAGGCAAGGTGGTGGTGGTACACACCAGCGGCGATAAATACGCTTGCTGGGGGAGCCATTCGGATATGAAAACCGAGCGTATTGACATAAAATGAATCCGCTTCTTCTGGGTTGAGATGGAAATGCAAGTGTCCCATCACTGTACCGGCAGGGAGTCCTTCCCATGTGGTATCAGCAGCTTCTTGCAGGAGGCCATCTCCATCAAGCGGTGCATTTCCGCCACCTTTCAGTTCTCCATGCTCACCGACCCAAATGTCCTGAGGACGGTCAGCATAAATTTCTACGCCAATGCCGTCAGGATCACTTAAATAAATGGCTTCACTGAAAAAGTGATCGCTTGCTCCAATTAAAGGATAGCCTTTTTTGATTACATGTGCCAGCCATGTGCCCAGGTTTTTTCTGGTAGGTAATAAAACAGCAAAATGATAAAGTCCTGGCTCATGATCAGGCTTTTCTTTCAGTTGTGCATCTTCTTTTAACAAAAGAATCGGTTCCTTTGCATTGCTGCCAAGTGTCACCGTGGAATCTGTCTTTTCTAATATAGAAAATCCTAAAATGTCTGTATAAAAAGGTAAAGAACGATCAAAGCTGGACACATGTAATTCTGTTACACTCAGCCTTAGCTGCTCAATTGTCTTCAAGCTCGGTCATCTCCTTCATGATATATGCATCGGCATGTTCAAATGTTTTTGAAAATCTATAAAAAATGAATACCTTGTTACTTTTAGTAACTAAACTATATAATAGTTAGTGACTTATTTCAAGTAATTAATTGTGTTATAATAAAAAAAAGAGAAAAAAGCAGGAGGGAGTAAGATATGGCTCAAGTAGATGGCTGTCCAATTACAGATGCCATGGAGATTCTAGGCAAGAAGTGGGTCATTCTCATCATCAATCAGCTTCTGACAGGGCCTAAGCGTTTTTGTCAGCTTGAAAATGAAATGAACATCAGCGGAAGATTACTATCAGAAAGGCTGAAGGATTTAGAAGCTGAGGGACTTGTTGAGAAAAAAGTATACCCCGATATTCCAGTACGGATTGAATACGAATTAACAGTTCAAGGGAAGAAAATTGAACCGATTATTCGTGAAATGTATGCTTGGTCTTTAGATCGTAAACACAGCAAAATAGAGGAACATGTTTCATCTTAATCCATTTCGATCAGTGTGTCTGATCGAAATTTTTTTGTGTGATTTTCCAGAAAACTAAGACAATAGTATGAAAAATGATGTTGACAATCATTTCATGCATTATATAATATCAAGGAGAAGAGGGTTCTTTTCCCTGTAATGGAATGGAGGTTATGCCATGGTATTATAAATGGGACAGATTGCCTAAAACTCGTATCAATCCATCATTTAGAAGCAGACATCTTTGACTTTTAGGAAGCAAAGATTTATTTTTTTAACTCAATTGATAATGATTATCATAATCATCTATAAGTGTGTTCCAGCACTTGTGAAGGTTATTTTTTTTATTATCTATTGAGAATAATTATCAATATCATTTAGGAGGGTTCACATGAAAGTCATTCGTTCAACATCACCCGTATTATTATTCCTTAGTTTTGTTCTATTATTTGCTCTAGCTCCTGTTAGCTCGGCCTCAGCAGCTGGCTTAGCAGCTGGTCAATATTCAGCGCAATATGTGGTATGGAAGGCTGATAGCGATTCGACTTCAACAGCGAATACGTATTTTGAAAAACCAGCTAAGCTTGTCGTAAAGGATGGAAAAATCAAAGCGCAAGTCACGTTAACGAATAGCTCTTGGATCACAAGCTTTAAAACGCTTGATCAAGGTGTCTACAAAGATGCGAAGGTGATCAGTACAAATACAGCTGCAAATAAGAGAACCGTAGAATTCAATGTGAACAGCCTGACTGAGGTCTTACCAGCAAAAGTGAGTGTGACTGTACCAGCCATCGGATATACAGGCAATTACGACATTCGCCTCAAGTTTGATGCGCCATCTGTTCAATAGAAAGGGAGGAAATTCGCTTGATGAAAAAAAGAATGAGGCTGTCAGTCTTCATGGCGGCTTTTTTACTGGCACTTATGCTGCCTTTTTCAAACGCACAGGCTGCCGCATTAAAGGATGGTACATACTCCGTCAATTATACAGTGCTAAAAGCTGAAGGAAATGCGGTCTCAATGGCAAATGATTACTGGTTGAAGCCAGCAAAAGTGATAGCGAAAAATGGAAACCTGACAGTACAAATGACGATTAAAAATAGCAGCTGGGTAACGGAATTTAAAGTGCCGGGAAATGGCGGCTATGTCGACACAACTGTTCTCTCAACGAATAAAAAAGCGAATACAAGACTCGTTCAGTTCCAAGCTCAGAGCCTGTCTAAACCGATCAAGTCAAAAATTCACGTCACTGTAAAATCTGCTGATTATGATCATGATTACACCATTCAGCTGAAATTTGATGAAAGCAGTATGAAATCGCTATCGTCTAACAGTGCAAATAAATCAACGGGTGCACAAGAAAGTCAGCAGCCATCAAAAGAATCAACAAACAAAGCTGATACATCCACAACGAAACAACAAGAAGAGAACCCTCAAACTGGTGATACAAGCCAGGTAGGATGGCTCCTTGTGCTTGTCTTATGTTCAGGCGGGTTTTTAGCAAGAAAGTGGATCATCAAGCAATAACGGAAGGAAGTGTCACCATTTGAAACGTCTTTTTCATCTAAAGGCAGCCATTCTGCTTGTTTTATTCAGTTTGTTGACTGCGTTTCAGATTCCTCAAGGAACAGCTCAAGCGGCATCATTCGTTGATGGGGAATACACAGTCGGATTCACCATTTTAAAAGATGGTACCTCAGAAGCGTCTATGATGGATACCTATACAGAAAAGCCAGCTAAGTTGATTGTGGAAAATGGCAAGACAACAGCTTATGTCACACTGAAGCAAAGCAAAGAAATTACAGACTTCAAGGTTGAACAAAATGGTGCGCTCGTCACCACTGAAACAGTCAGTGAGGATGAAACAGCCAATACACGTGTGATCAAATTTGACGTACCCGACTTATCAGCAAAATTAAACGGCTGGGTGAAGATTTACTGGGATTTAGGCGGCTTTATTTATGACGAAGCATATGACGTACAGCTTGCATTCGATCAAAGCAGCTTAACACTCGTTACGCCTGCAAAACCAGACGATAACGAAACAAAACCAGATGATCAAAACGGTACAAAGCCAGACGACAATGAAACTAAACCGGATGACCAAAACGGTACAAAGCCAGACGATAACGAAACAAAGCCGGATGATCAAAACGGTACAAAGCCAGATGACAATGAAACTAAACCGGATGACCAAAATGGCACAAAACCAGACGATCAACCGACAACACCAGGCAATAACAATGGCACAAAGCCAGATGATTCTGCGCAAAATCAATTAAAAGATGGCGTATATCGTATCAATTACAGTGTGCTAAAAGGGGATACGGATGAAGCATCTCGAATGAATCAATACTTCTCACATCCCGCAACCTTAACCGTCAAAAATGGAAAGCAGACCATTTCCTTTACAGTGAAGGATCATAAGTCTGTCGCTTCTTTGAAAACAGAGAAAAACGGTTCTTATCAAGAAGCAAAGACAGTGAGCACAGATGAAGCGAAGAATACAAGAGTGGTTTCATTTGATGCTGCTGATTTGAAAAAAGCGGTGAAAGGAAAAGTACACATTGTAGTAGCAGCCGCTAACTATGACCAAACCTACGATATTCGTTTTCAATTTGACTCAAAGAGTATCGCTCCAGTGAAGGACGGGCAGGTGGTAGAGGAAGAAACACCAGCTACACCAGAAACGCCAAAACCAAATACACCATCACCAGAAACAAATAACAGCGGAGCTGATCAAGAGACTACTCAGCTAAAAGATGGTGTATACAAGCTTCCTTTCTCAATGAAGAAAGCAGATAAGGATGAGCTTTCCCGCATGAACGATTACGTCGTGAGCCCTGCGACACTGGTTGTGAAAAATGGCCGCCATTTCGTTTCATATAAAGTGAAAAACAGCTCAGCCATCACGTCATTCCAAGTAGGAACAGGCGGAAAATTTGAAGAGACACTTGTCGCGAAAACAGATCAAAAAGCAGATACACGTGTCATTCAATATGAAGCAAAAAGTTTAAGCAGTGCTCAGGCTGCACGCGTAAAAATTGATATTCCAGCTGCGAACTATCATGAGCAGTACGATGTCAAACTTGTCTATGACACAAAAGGAATCGCTCTCGGTGAGGGAAGCGGAATTTCAACGGTCATTGGAGACGATGAGAGTATCGGATTTATCAAAAATCCAAATGATCACGATTCTCAAACAACTCAACTTGAGAATGTAGCACCAGAGGAAACGGGTGCGGAGCAGATGACATTTACGCCATCAGATGATCAAACCAAATCTGAGTCTGGACAGCTGAATCCGAAAACGGGAGATGCCTCTCTTCTTTGGGTGTATATTCTTTTATTCGGCGGTTCGTTATTCGTACTCGTCAGAAAATATCAAACACGGACAAGATAGTTCGTTTTATTTTAAGTGAGATGCGCCTTTTACCTCGGCGCATCCACTCTCTTTTTTCGAAAGGAGGCTTCTGTTTTTGAAGCATCGAATGTTATGTACCTTGATCGCTGCCTTCAGTGTGTGCATGATCTTATCGGGCTGCTCACAGTCAGCTGAAAGCTCAGCAAAAGGCAAAAAAAGCGCTGAATCAAGTGAGCGTATTGTAGCAACGACTGTAGCTGCTGCGGAGATCATGGATGCTTTAGAGGTGGATCTTGTCGGGGTGCCAACAAGTCAAAAATCCTTGCCAGCTCGTTACAAAGGACTGCCAGAAGTCGGCAATCCCATGAGCCCGGACATGGAAATCATCCAATCACTTCAACCGACAGATGTCCTGTCTGTCACAACCCTTCAATATGATTTAGAGAAACCCTTTCAGCAAGCAGGTGTCCCTGCCACATACTTAAATCTCGAGAGTATGGCCAACATGGAGAAGGCCATCACGAAGCTTGGGGATAAGTATGACAGGAAGAAGCAGGCTGAGCGCATTGTGTCTGCGTTTGAGCAAAAAAAGAAAGACATACAAGAGAAGGCAAAAGGAAAACGCAAGCCGTCCGTTCTGATTTTGCTTGGTGTGCCAGGAAGTTATTTGGTGGCGACAGAAAATTCATATATTGGTGATCTTGTACGTATCGCAGGAGGAAAGAACATTGTGGAAGGCGAGAAAATGGAGTATTTGGAATCCAATACGGAGTATTTACAAAAAGCCAATCCAGATATCATTCTCCGAGCCGCACATGGGATGCCGGATGAAGTCGTCAAAATGTTTGATCAAGAATTTAAAACAAATGACATCTGGAAACATTTTAATGCGGTCAAACAAGACCGGGTGTATGACCTCGAAGAAAGCTTATTCGGGACAACAGGCAATTTAAAGGCAGCAGAGGCATTAGATGAATTGACTCGTATGTTGTATCCGTCATAAGTTTGCGAATCTTAATGATAAAAGGACGTTCAAGATGAAAAAAACAGGATTTTTATTTCTGATAGTCAGTCTCTTACTGGTCTGCGTGTTTATTTATTCAGCCATTACTGGGAGCATTCATGTGACCCCAATTGAATTATTAGAAGGGCTCATCACCGGTCAACATGCACAGGTAGAAATCATTAAAGATTTGAGAATCCCCCGCGTGCTCATCGCGATGTTTACAGGGGCCGCCTTATCTGTCTCCGGTGTACTGCTGCAGTCGGTCATGAGGAATCCGTTAGCTGATGCCGGCGTCATTGGGATTTCATCAGGAGCCAGCTTCTTTTCATTAATGGCGATTACAGCGCTTCCTCAATTTTATTTCTACTCACCTTTATTTTCGGTATTAGGCGGGGCGATTGCGTGTTTCCTCGTATACGTTCTATCTTGGAAGGGTGGTTTAAGCCCGATCCGCATGATCTTAGTTGGGATCGCCATCAATGCCATGTTTACTGGAATGGCTGAAGCATTTGTGACCATTTGCAGCTATTTCAATATCACAATTAATCAGTCAGGACAGTCGAATCTCACGATGAAAACGTGGGGAGATGTCCGTTTAATCGGTGTCTATGGTGTCGTCGGTCTTGTCGTTGCACTCTTCTTCAGCAGATGGTGCAATCTCCTGGCCCTTCAAGACAAGACAGCGAAAAACTTAGGCTTGCGTGTGACCAGAATGCGCCTTTTGATTTCCATCACAGCCGTTTTACTTGCGGCAGTGACAGCTGCAGTAGCGGGCGTGATAGCCTTTGTCGGCTTGCTCATTCCGCACATTTCAAGAAGGCTTGTCGGCTCGGATCACCGAGTACTGATTCCATTTTCTGCGTTAAGCGGGGCTTTGCTTATTTTGACGGCTGATACGCTTGGCAGGACGCTTGTGGCGCCAAATGAGATTCCTGCTTCTACGATCATGGCCGTGATTGGCGGGCCGTTTCTGATCTTTTTATTAAGAAGGGGGGACCGTCTCCATGGACATTCGTGAGGTGTCATTCTCATATGACCAGCAGAAGGACATCGTTCAATCGGTCACAACACAGATTGAAAAGGGGAAAATCACAACCATTATCGGTCCAAATGGATCGGGAAAATCCACACTGCTTTCCTTAATGGCAAATAATCATTGTCCAAATAAAGGGCAGATTCACTTAGACGGGCAAGCGCTGAATGCGTTCAAGCCAAAGGAGCTGGCAAAAAAGCTGGCTGTCGTCCATCAGCAAAATGAAGCACCTCTTGATTTAACGATCGAACGGGTCGTGGCATTCGGCAGAACGCCGTACCAGACAATGCGCGGAGGAGACAAGGAAGAGGATGAGAGAGCGATAGAGTGGGCACTGTCCAGTACAAAGCTAACGGACAAACGAAAGGTGCCGCTCGCCTCACTGTCAGGTGGAGAGCGTCAGCGTGTATGGATTGCGATGGCACTTGCGCAAAAAACACCGATCCTTTTCTTAGATGAACCGACAACTTATTTGGATATCTACTATCAATTTGACATTCTTGAGCTGATTCGTGAGCTGAATGCCATGCACGGATTAACCATTGTCATGGTGCTCCACGATATGAATCAGGCTGTCCGCTACAGCGATATCATCATAGCGATGAAGGATGGACAGATTATCAGCGAAGGACAGCCAAACGATGTGTTAACAGAAGAGAACGTACGGCACATTTATGATGTGTCCGTCACGATTCGACAGGATGCAGAAACAGGGATGTACATCGTGCCTGTTGGTATATAAGCTGGGCAAAAAGCAGGTGAGACAGTGTGAAACGAGGAAAACGGCTTTGGCAACGGATGCTGACGATCGTTTGTTTAGGAGTATTGATTTATAGCGGAACAGCCATCGGCTTCGAACTTTTCGGTTATTATCAAAATCGACAGGTGCTTGCAAAGGCCCAGACGATGTATGGACATGAAGAAATGAATGAAAAACGGGAGTCGGGAAAGATCCGTTCGTCATTTGATGAGCTGCGGAAGGTGAATGAGGACATTGTCGGCTGGATCAATATGGAGGATACGATGATTCAGTATCCGATCGTTCAATCTCGCGATAATGCGTTCTACTTGACTCGTAATTATTTAAAAAACGACACCCGGGCAGGCAGTATCTTTATGGATTATCGTAATGATGTCCTGCATGAAAGCCCAAATACAGTGGTGTACGGCCATCGGATGAGGGATGGATCCATGTTTGCTGGACTCACAAACTATCTAAAAAAAGATTTCTTTAATGAGCACCGGACATTTCAGTACGATACGCTGTATCAAAGCTATGAAGCGGAGATTTTTGCCGTGTATGAAACGACGGTTGACTTCGATTATATTCAAACCGATTTTCAGGATCTTGCCGAATATGCCCATTACTTGCAAGCTGTGCGGAATAAATCAATCTATCAAACGAAGACAGACGTGTCCACAGATGACCTCATCCTCACCTTATCGACCTGTGATCATGTGCTTGCACCTAAAAACGGGCGTCTCGTGGTACAGGCAAAGCTAAAGAAAGTTTACTAGAAAAGGAGAGACAGACGGTTGAAATTTTCACATGTGATCTTGGCGGGACTCGTCTTGATGCTTCTCCTCGGCGGATGCAGTCAGGCAGCACCTGTAGAGAAAGAAAGCGCGGCAGGAGCGCTGAAGATAAAGGATTTTACCGGAAGAACGCTGTCATTTGATGAATCCCCTCAGCGTATTGTCGCCTTATCGACCGGGGACTTGAGCATTCTATATGCTTTAGGCGGTGAGGTGGTTGGCAGGCCAACTGCCGAGTTACCAGACAGCTTACAAAAGGCAAAGTCCGTACAAACGATTGGCACAACGCATCAATTTGATGTAGAGCTGATCACAAGCCTACAACCTGATGTTGTGCTTGGAAATGAACAATTAAACAGCAAGGACATCTCGACAATAGAAGGAATTGGTTCACAGCTTCTTTTGACAAGCGCCAATTCAGTGAAGGACATCCAGCGCCAAATTTCGTTATTTGGGGAGTTACTTGGGAAGCAGCAAAAGGCTAAAGCACTCAATGATCAAATTGATGAGCGGAAAAAGCAGGTCAAGCAGCCTAAGAAAAAAGTAAAAACACTCGTTGTGTACGGTGCACCCGGCACATATATGGCGGCGCTTCCTCAATCCTTAAGCGGAGATTTATTGCATATCGCCGGGGGTGCAAACATTGCTGAGAATGAACCGGCACTCGAAAAATTCCCTCAATACGCCCAAATCAATGCAGAAATGGTGATCGAAGCCGATCCTGATCTCATTCTGCTCATGACACACAGCAATCCTGAAGATGTGAAAGCGGGCTTTATGAGTGAAATGAAACAAAATGCAGCATGGCACGACGTATCAGCTGTCAAAAATGGTCGCGTGGAGATTTTGCCTAGTGATTTATTCGGGACGAATCCAGGCGCAGACGTCATCAAGGCGATTGATGAACTAGAAAAGAGATTGAAGCGATTGTCATCATGAAGGTGAATGCAGAGTTAGATTTTCAAAAAAGACAGTCGAGACGAAGGTGGCTGATACCAGGACTGCTTCTTTCGCTAGGTGTGGGCATATGTCTAGGGCTTGCATTAGGTTCTGTTCAATTATCGCTGCCAGATTTGATCGCTGCTTTGACGGGATCAGGCCAGCCTGTCCATGAAAAGATCGTCATGGATTTACGCCTGCCGCGCGTTCTCATAGGCTTCATCGTCGGGGCCTGTCTCGCAGCATCAGGAGCGATTTTACAAGGAGTCGTCCGAAATCCACTCGCTGATCCCGGCATCATCGGTGTGACCGCCGGCGGTGGGTTAGCTGCTGTACTCAGCATGATTGTGTTCCCACAATTCACATATCTGCTTCCAGCGGCTGCCTTTCTTGGCGCTTTATTAGCGGCACTCGTTGTGTATATCCTGTCGTTTGACCAAGGGGTTTCGCCACTGAAATTGATTCTGGCGGGAGTGGCAGTCAATGCCCTGCTTGGTGCGGTCATGAATGGGTTGATGGTGCTTTATAGTGAGCGTGTGCAGGCTGTTCTGCCTTTTTTATCAGGAGGATTAAATGGACGGAGCTGGCATCATCTGAGCTTTGTGTCACCCTATGCGCTTGCCGGTTTGTGTCTTTGTTTTTTTGCGATCAAGCCCGCAAATCTTCTTTTACTTGGTGATGAGTCAGCGCAGCTGCTCGGCCTTAGAGTCGAGCGAACCCGTTTTTTCTTAATTGCACTGGCGGCGCTTTTGGCGGGTGCAGCGGTAAGCGTGAGCGGTTTAATTGGATTTGTCGGTCTTGTCGTTCCTCATTTTATCCGCCTTTTAATTGGAGATGACTACCGGTACCTGCTTCCGATCTCAATGCTGGGCGGCGGCGTACTTGTGGTCTTTGCTGATACAGCAGCACGGGTATGGTTTACACCGGTTGAACTGCCTGTTGGTATTCTGCTTGCCTGTATTGGTGCACCTTTCTTCCTCTATTTATTAAAAAAGAAAGGGAGGGGTTAAGTTGGATGTGATTGCGATGGATGACGTGAGCCTCAGTCAAGGAGGCTTTCGGCTGTCGTCTATTTCAGCAGCTGTGCCTAAAGGGAGTGTAACAGGAATTATTGGACCGAATGGGTCAGGGAAGTCGACGTTTATTAAAGCGGCAGCGCGCCTTACGTCGATTGAAAGCGGCATGATTTATATTCACGATATCCCGCAAAAAGAAATGACAGCACAGGAGATTGCACAGGAAATCGCCGTTCTGATGCAGACGAGAAATGCCATCCCATCGATGACAGTACGTGAGCTGGTTGCACTTGGACGCAGTCCGCATCGTTCGATCTGGAAAAAGAGCTCGCAGACAGATCAGGAAGCGATAGAGTGGGCGCTTGATGTGACAAATAGCCGCGTGAATGAAAACAGGATGCTGCATACATTGTCAGGCGGAGAAAGGCAGAAGGCGTATATTGCAATGGCACTGGCTCAGAAAACAGAGACGATTATTCTGGATGAGCCTACCACTTACTTAGATATTGCGCACCAGCTTGATTTACTAGAGCTGCTCAAACAGCTGAATGAAACGCATGGGATCACCATTTTAATGGTTCTTCATGACCTGCAGCAGGCAGCAAAATATTGTGACCGCCTGATTGCGATGAAGCGTGGTCAGGTTTACCAAATAGGGACACCAAACGAAGTATTAACAGAAAACTTTTTCAAAGAAGTCTTTGGGATTCAGGCAGAGGTTCACTTAGATGGAGAGCATCCGCTCATTATCCCAATCGCTTCGATCCAACAACAAAAGGGAGATGAATCAAACATGATCATTGTAAACAACCAGGTTAGAGTAGAAAAAGGCAGTGCAGACCACCTTGTCAAGCGTTTTAACAAGCAGGGACAAGTAGAATTCATGGAAGGATTTTTAGGCATGGAAGTCTGGGTCACACAGCAGACAACCGATTACGATGAAGTGACTATTCATACCCGCTGGAATCGAAAAGAAGATTTTGTGAACTGGACAAAATCTCAGGCATTTGGAGATGCACACGCTCATGGAAAAGCGAAACCTGAAGGACTATTAAAAAACAAAATTACGTATTATGAAGTGCAAGTCACAAGACCTGCATTACAGAAAAAAGCCTAAAAAAGAAACACAGCGCTGCGGTCCACATGCAGCGCTCTTTTTTTTGCGGTTTTTTATTTTCCGTCACATATTGTTGACAAAGTATTCAAATAACTGACACAATACCATCCAATTTTTAGGTAAAATTTACTTTATTTTTGAAGCGTATGGGTGTAAAGTACAGGTATAAATAACTAACCGAATGAAAATCAAGAGTAAAATTTCACCGAGTGAACCATTTCAAATGGACTTTTATTTGTGAAACATTGAACAAATAGTGGACATTTTGTGAAATGGTGAGCATGAATCGTTCGGCATGTGAAAGTAAGGGAGGATGTAAGGCTGTGAGTGAGCTGTTTTTAGCAAGATTTCAATTTGCTTCAACGACATTATTTCATTTTATTTTTGTTCCTATGTCAATAGGTTTGGTGTTTATCGTCGCATTGATGCAGACCCTTTATGTCGTCAAGAAAAAAGACATCTATAAAAAGATGGCGAAGTTTTGGGGTCACCTGTTCTTACTTAACTTTGCAGTAGGTGTGGTAACAGGGATTCTGCAGGAATTCCAGTTTGGGATGAACTGGTCAGATTATTCAAGGTTTGTCGGTGATGTCTTTGGTGCACCGCTTGCCATTGAAGCGCTTTTGGCCTTTTTCCTTGAATCTACATTTATTGGACTTTGGATATTCGGCTGGGATCGTCTGCCGAAGAAGATTCATTTATTGTGCATTTGGCTTGTTTCCCTTGGTACGATCTTTTCGGCGTTTTGGATTTTACTCGCCAACTCATTTATGCAGGAGCCAGTTGGATTTGCCATTAAAAATGGCCGTGCAGAAATGAATGATTTTGGCGCTCTTGTGACGAACCCGCAGCTTTGGGTTGAGTTCCCGCACGTTCTGTTTGGTGCACTGGCAACAGGAGCTTTCTTTATTGCAGGAGTTAGTGCCTATAAAATGATTAAAAAACAAGAAATCGCCTTTTTCAAAAAGTCATTCCAGATTGCGATGGTCCTCGCTTTAATTTCTGGCTTAGGTGTGGCGTTCTCTGGACATGATCAAGCGAAGCATTTAATGAAATCACAGCCAATGAAAATGGCAGCAAGTGAAGCCCTTTGGAAGGATAGTGGAGATCCAGCGGCTTGGACACTATTTGCCAACATTGACACAGATAAAAAAGAAAACTCTGCGGAGATCAATATTCCGTTTGCCTTAAGTTATTTGGCTTATTCGAAGTTCAGTGGAGACGTTCCAGGTATGCTGACACTTCAAAAAGAATATGAAGCCAAGTTTGGTCCCGGAGACTATATTCCGCCAGTGAAAACAACATTCTGGAGCTTTAGAATCATGGTCGGTGCAGGAATGCTGATGATTTTTGCTAGTATGATTGGCTTGTACTTAAGCTTTAGAAAGAAACTTGAAACAAACAAATGGTATTTACGCTTCATGGTATGGATGATTGCGTTCCCGTTTATTGCGAACTCAGCCGGCTGGATCATGACTGAGATCGGGCGTCAGCCGTGGACCGTCTTTGGCATGATGACGACGGCTCAATCGATTTCACCGAACGTATCGTACGGCATGCTGTTATTCTCAGTCATTAGCTTTACGGCGATGTATCTGATTCTTGCTATTGTGCTCGCTTACTTATTCATTCGAGAAATTAAAAAAGGTGCACATTCTGAAGAAGATACAGATCAAAAGGATGAAACGGACCTGTCTACAGATCCATTTGATGGAGGCGCATATCATGGCATATCTTAACGAGATTTGGTTTATTCTTGTCGCAGTATTGTTTGTTGGATTTTTCTTCTTAGAAGGATTTGATTTTGGTGTCGGGATGTCCATGCAGCTGCTTGGAAAGGACGCGCACGAGCGCCGCATTTTAATCAATACGATTGGTCCTTTCTGGGATGCGAATGAGGTCTGGCTGATTACAGCTGGCGGCGCTATTTTCGCTGCATTTCCTAACTGGTATGCCACGATGTTCAGCGGATACTATATTCCGTTTGCGGTTCTCCTCTTAGCGCTCATTGGGCGCGGGGTCGCCTTTGAATTCCGAGGGAAGGTTGAGAAAGCCTCTTGGATCAAGGTGTGGGACTGGGTCATCTTCTTTGGCAGTCTGCTTCCGCCATTTTTACTAGGTGTATTATTCACGAGTATTTTACGCGGGATGCCAATTGATCAAGACATGAACATGTACGCTGGTTTTACGGACTTTGTGAATCTTTATTCAGTGATCGGCGGGGTAGCTGTGACAGTTCTTTGCCTGCTGCATGGCTTGATTTTCGTCACACTTCGTACAGAGGGTGACTTAAGAGATCGTGCAAGAAAACTAGGTCAGCGTGTCCTGCTCATTGCACTCCCTGTTCTTGTCATCTTTGTCGGTGTGTCCATCATTGAAACAGATATTTATACCGTACGCCCGATCATCACCATTCCGTTAACTGTGCTAATTGTGGCTTGTTATATAGCTGCTCTTGTTTTGATGAGAAAAGAACGTGATGGCTGGACATTCTTATTCACAGGCGCAGGCATCATGGTGACGGTGTCCATGCTGTTCACTGCATTGTTCCCGCGCGTCATGATTAGTTCAATCAGCCATTCATTTGATCTCACGATTCAAAACGCTGCATCTGGATCTTATTCACTGACGGTCATGACGATTGTGGCCATTTCTTTGCTGCCCTTTGTGCTTGGGTATCAAATTTGGAGCTATTACGTCTTCCGTAAACGTGTAAGCGGTAAGGAGCCAATGACCTACTAATGGATAAACGTTTGCTTCAACTAAAAGGAATGAGAGGGCTTCTTGCCCTCTTAGGTATTGTGTCACTCATCCAAGGAGCAAGTATTATTTTCCAAGCACAGTGGCTGGCACATGCCATTACAACGCTGTTTGACGGGAAAAGCCTCTCGCAGGCAACGCCATATGTCCTGCTGTTTCTTGCTGCCTTTCTTGTGCGGCACGGTCTCACCTTGATTCGGGAGAAGGTTATGTTTACGTACTCTTCCCGAATTGGAGCAGACGTCAGAAAGCAGTTGCTAGACCAACTCTTTCGATTAGGACCTGCCTTCGCAAAGAAAAAGGGGACAGGTAAGCTTGTCACATTAGCAATGGAAGGAATTGCTCAATACCGTCAGTATTTACAGCTGTTTTTGCCGAAAATGGTGAACATGGCAGTGATTCCGGCAATGGTCCTTATCTATGTGTGGACATTAGATGAAACATCGGCCGTCATTTTAATTGTGACGCTGCCTATTTTAATTATTTTTATGATTTTGCTAGGCCTTGTTGCTCAGCGTAAAGCGGCTAAACAATGGAGATCGTATGAGAAATTATCCAATCATTTTACTGACTCTCTCCGCGGCCTTGAGACGCTTCGGTACTTAGGTATCAGCAAAAAACACTCCCGTAATATTGCGGAGGTGTCAAAGCGATATCGAAAAGCGACCATGAGCACACTGAAGGTCGCCTTTCTGTCATCGTTTGCGCTCGATTTCTTTTCCATGCTATCAATTGCAACCGTCGCTGTTTTTCTTGGCTTGCGATTAATTGAAGGAGAGCTTCTCTTATTGCCGGCTTTGACGGCGCTTATGCTGGCGCCAGAGTATTTCCTGCCGGTACGTGAAGTAGGAAATGATTATCATGCGACGTTAAATGGAAAAGAAGCGAATGAAGCTATGCAGGTCATTTTAGAAGAAAAGCGCTTCCGCACGCAGGAGACACAATCTGTGCAGCTGGACAAGTGGGATGCACAATCCGTGCTCACGCTGCAAGATGTTTGTGTCCAGCATGATGAACATGCCCCTTATTCCATTCAGGATGTAGATCTCATTGTCAAAGGGAAGAAAAAAATCGGCATTATTGGTGCCAGTGGTTCAGGGAAATCGACGTTAACCGATGTCCTCGGCGGCTTTGTTGAACCGTCTTCGGGTCAAATCACGCTAAACGGCCAGCCGCTTGTTCATTTACAGATGAAGGAATGGCAAAAGGAAGTTGTCTATATGCCGCAGCATCCCTATTTATTTCACATGACATTAAGAGAAAACATTCGTTTTTATGAACCGAATGCAACAGATGAAGAAGTGGAAAGAGCTGTGCATGAGGCTGGTTTAACTCAGCTTGTCACGCAGCTGCCAAATGGCCTGGATGAGGTCATTGGAGAACAGGGAAGAGGGCTAAGCGGCGGACAGGCGCAAAGAATTGCCCTTGCTCGAACTGTGCTGGGCCAGCGGTCGATTATGCTGTTAGATGAACCAACGGCGCATCTCGATATTGAAACAGAGTATGAATTGAAAAAAACAATGCTTCCACTGTTTGAACATAAACTTGTGTTCTTAGCGACACACAGACTCCATTGGATGCCGGACATGGATGAAATCATTGTCATGGATCAAGGAACCGTCGCAGAAATGGGGACACATGAATCATTAATGCAAAGAAAAGGCGTGTATTATGAATTGGTACAGGAGCAAATGGGGGCGGTCACACATGATCAGTAAAGGCTGGTTTATACCTTATATCAAGGAGAATCGAAAGCTGTTTGCCTTGGTTTTATTTTTAGGAGCCATTGCGGTATTCTCTGCTTCTATGCTGATGTACACGTCGGGCTTTCTCATTTCAAAAGCCGCGACAAGACCTGAGAATATACTCATGGTCTACGTCCCAATCGTGGCTGTACGTACCTTTGGTATTTCGCGCTCTGCTGCCCGCTATGCAGAAAGGCTGGCGAGCCATCAGCTCATTTTGACAATGATTGAAAAAATGCGTGTGCGTCTGTATGACATGGCTGAACGAAGTGCCAAACAGACAAAGCTGGGGACAGGTGAAATGCTTGGCCTCTTGTCAGATGATGTGGAGAGACTGCAGGATGCCTATTTAAAAACCATCTTTCCATCCATCGGTGCACTGCTTTTATATGCCGCATCCATTGGAGCACTTGGCCTTTTCTCATGGCCTTTTGCTGGACTGATGCTGCTTTATATGGCACTCCTCGTATTCGTTTTCCCATACGTCACAGTGCTTGTGAACCGGGCAAGACAAATTCAAATGAAAAAAGGCAGAAATGAACTGTACAGCCATTTAACAGATGCAGTCATGGGCGTTAGTGACTGGTTGTTCAGCGGCAGGCAGAAAGATTTTGTTGATGGTTATGAACAAAAAGAAGCGCAGCTGTTAGCGCTTGAAGCAGCCAAGCACCGGTTTATCCGCCTGCGCCAATTTTTTGCACAGCTGATCATTGGAGGAGCTGTCGTACTTGTCGTGTATTGGAGCGGATCGGTCGTTCAGTCAGGATCCATGTCACACACCCTGATTGCAGCCTTTGTACTTGTGCTGTTTCCATTAACAGAAGCCTTTCTTCCGCTGTCAGATGCAGCAGGTGATATCCCTGTCTATCAGCATGCTGTCAGCAGATTACATCATTATGAAAAGCAGTCATATGAAGGAGAAACTGAGAGCGAGGCAGTGAATCAGTCAACCCTTTCTCACGATGAAGCGGTCTGTTTCAATCAAGTGTCCTTTCGGTATGACACGCATCAATATGTACTTCAAGACCTGTCCTTTTCTCTGAAGCAAGGGGAATCACTCGCACTATTAGGAAAAAGCGGTGCAGGCAAATCGACCATTTTAAAATTGTTAGAAGGGGCAGTCGTTCCAAATCAAGGAGCTGTCAGCATTCAAGGAAAACCGGTTCAAAGCATTCAAGAGAAGGTGTCTGCCTATGTGTCTGTGCTCAATCAACAGCCTTATTTATTTGATACGTCTGTTTTAAACAATATCCGTTTAGGATCTCCAGAGGCGACAGAAGAGCAGGTAAAAGAAGCAGCTAGACAAGTGCAACTGCATGATTACATCGAGTCTTTGCCAGAAGGTTATCACACAGGTGTTCAGGAGACAGGGGTTCGATTTTCAGGTGGAGAAAGACAGCGTATGGCATTAGCTCGGATTTTGCTGCAGGATACGCCGGTTGTTGTATTAGATGAACCGACCGTCGGGCTTGATCCACGGACAGAGCGTGAATTGCTTGAAACCATCTTCCGTGTGTTAAAAGGGAAAACAGTTATTTGGATAACCCATCATCTGACTGGCTGTGAGGCGTGTGACCGCATCATGTTTATTGAAGCCGGACGCATTGAGATGCAGGGTCAGCATCAGGATTTACTAAAAGAAAACAAGCGTTATCAAAAACTGTACGAAATGGATCGTCCTTTTTCTACAATATAAATGAAATGACAAAAACGTTCGGACAGGAAATCTCTGTCCGAACGTTTTGTGGTTTAAGGGTTTACTTTACCAACACCTGCATTTGAGATCACTTCTGATTTCACATTGTTCACGTTAAGCAAAGAGTAGTTATAAGGAGGGTTATACGTACCTGTTGAAGATGTTGGCAGACTGCCTGTGCTGTTAATATAAGAGTTGTTGATGACATGCCATGTTCCTACTTGACGGCTGTCCCAGCTTCCAATGGCATTATTGGTGTTTTCAAATACGTTGTGTTCAATTCTCATCTTTGCGCCCATACGTGAGTTAATCGCTGTTGCCAAGATGCCTTTGTAATAGTTGTTATAGACATGGCCCTCCCCGAAGCGCATAGACGGTACACGAGAGTTCAGGTTTTCAAAACGGTTGTTGTGGAACGTAATTTTTCGATTGTAGTTATCGTTATCGGAGCTGCCCATGAGCATTGTTTTCCAGCTGTCATGTACATAGTTCCACGAGAAGGTAATATAGTCAGAGTCATTTTTCACATCAAATAAACCATCGTAGTCATCCTTCCCAGAATTCAATGTGTTATACAGTTCATTATGGTCGACCCATATGTTTTTAGAACCGCCTTCGATCCCGATCGCATCTTTGTCACCGATTTTGCTGTGGTGGATTTTCAAGTTGCGGATGATGATGTTATTGGCACGCCATACTTTAATACCAATCCCATTAAATTCGCCGTTCGTCCCTTTACCGACGATCGAAACATTATTTGTATCTTTCACATCGATTTTATTGGCTGATGTATTAGAAGGGGTAATCGTCCCGTCTACTACAATTTTTAATTTTTCGTTTGTTCCTTTATTTTTGAGGGCAGCCAATAATTCATTTCCAGTCTTGACTGTGACGGTTTTACCGCCCTCACCGCCTGTTGTGCCGCCATTTAATGTGGAGAAGCCTTGTTGATTAAAGTTGGCCATTATAGAAGGGCTTTCTGGGTATTTGGCTGCTGCCTTTGCCTCCCCGTTTGGTGCAAATAATGAAGTGACGAGACCAACAGCTAATACACCGGCTAACATTGGAAATTTTCTCTTCAAAGTCAACATCTCCATTCTCTATTTTGTTTTAATGAAAACGTTTCCAAAATAAGCTGTGATTCACCCAATCCTCCTTCCTTCACAAGCATCGCCTCATTCGGAATGTAGGAAGAGCATAGCATGCAAAAAGGTATCATCGGCTAAGGATAGGCGCAGCGTATTCCATGATTTTCTAGGAAGCTAAGCCAATGATTATTTTATTTCATCTTCATGAGATAAGGACCATTGTCGATAGGTATGTGGATGACATCATGATTATGGAGAGGAGGCTCTCCATTTGCTAGAAAATCAAAACGCATCATTTTGTTAGAGAAGAAGGAATGCCATAATCATTACATAAGAAAAAATGGCATATAAAATGGGTTTCATAGAAGTTATGCTAAAAAATAAGGTCTATTTTAAACGGTATTGTCATTCGTGTCGTCTCATGAGTAAGAGAAGAAAAGGAAGGAGGGGCGTGTTTGGAGCAGACAGAAGAGGCATTATTGATTCAGCGGGCAAAACAGGGCGATGATGCTGCGTTTACAGCCCTTTATCGACATCATTATTCCTTCCTTTACCGATATATGCTGAAGCTGACCCTTCAACAAGAGCTGGCAGAGGAAATCATGCAAGAAACGATGCTGAAAGCGTATATGAAACTTTCTTCATTTAGAGGAGATTCTTTATTTTCAACCTGGCTCATTTCGATTGCATCTAGGCAATTTTTAGATCACCAGAAGAAAAGAAAACGTGAACAAATGAGAGAAGGAAAAGCAAATCAGGAGGCCATACGCCGTTTCAAATGGGACGTTCAGCAAAAGGGGAACACATGGCATGACATGTGGGATGCTTTAAATGAATTAAAGGCTCAGGAGCGAGCACCAATTATTCTGCACTATTATTATGGCTTTACCTACCCAGAAATCGCTTCAATGCTTGGAATGAGAGAAGGCACTGTGAAATCGAGGGTTCATCATGGATTAAAGAAAATTCGAAAGGAGTGGGATGTATGAAGGAAGATCGTTTGACCGAACGTTTAAAAGAAGAGCTGCAGCAGCTAGATGAACAAATTGAAGTGGAAAAGCCAAGTGAGCAAGCTGTCATGATGATGTTGAAACAGGCGAAGGAACAAGAGAAAAGGCGTTTTAAACAAGAAGTGCTGGCATACGTTTTGATCAGTTTGACCATTCTGGCACTCTTTGCAGCTGCCATTACCCATTTGCCTATCATCTTCATTCTTCTCCAAATAGTGAGCATACCCATCTGCTTTATTGTTGGCTACAAGGAATATCAACATATCAAAGGAGGGTCTTCCTTATGAGTCAGACGGAAATGATCATCTTATTGTGCGTCTTGCCGTTATTGTTTGCACAGGGCTTTCTTTTATTTATGGATGCAAAGAAAAGAGGGCGTTACAAGTGGTTCTGGGGTATTGTCGGTCTCATTAACTTTCCATCGTCTTCTATTTTATATTGGCTTTGTGTCGTGCTACCTGATCGAAAAAGAGGCGAGAAGCTTCGAAAAGATTGAGTGCATCCGATCAAACTTTTGACCCTTTTTTCGTTGGAAAACAAGCTAGAAATTCATCATGATTCATGTATTTGTCAAAGAAAACGGGACGAGAAACATCCGCTTGTTCATTTCTAGCACATTAGTCATTCCTTGAGCGCTTATTTTTAAAGTTAAATGCTGAGGCTGCTTGATCTATCTCAATTCGGCATCATTTTCATCTGTTATCAATATTGATCAGATTTTACAATTGGTGTTAAATTAATCTCAATATGCGTTAGAAAATCTAACAATTAAAAGTGTGGAGATATCTACAAGGAGGCAGATGCGACATGTTGACCTTAGATCGAGCAGCACAAACAGCACAAAGCTACATCCACCGTGTGTTAGAAGAGGTGGAAAAACGAAATCCCGGCGAGGAGGAATTCCAGCAAGCGGTAAAAGAAATTCTGGAATCACTCGTCCCAGTTTTTGCGAAGCATCCAGAGTATGAAAAACAGGGCATTTTAGAACGGCTCATTGAGCCTGAGCGGCTTGTGGTATTTCGAGTGCCATGGGTAGACGATGAGGGCAAAGTACAAGTCAATCGAGGGTTTAGGGTTCAATTCAATAGTGCCATCGGTCCTTATAAAGGAGGCATTCGTTTCCATCCAACCGTCAATGCAAGCATTATCAAGTTTTTAGGGTTTGAACAAATCTTTAAAAACGCTCTGACTGGTATGCCGATCGGCGGAGGGAAAGGAGGATCGGATTTTGACCCTAAAGGCAAGTCTGATGGAGAAATCATGCGTTTCGTTCAAAACTTTATGAGTGAACTCGGCCGATATATCGGACCTGATCAAGATGTGCCAGCAGGTGATATTGGTGTAGGAGCACGCGAAATTGGCTATATGTTCGGACAGTATAAGAAAATGCGCGGTGCTTATGAAGCGGGTGTACTCACGGGGAAAAGCCCTGGGTTCGGAGGTAGCTTAGCGAGAAAAGAGGCGACAGGCTACGGACTGGTGTACTTCATGGAGGAAATGCTGAAAGCACATGGGCTCCAATTTGAAGGGCGTTCAGTTGTTGTGTCAGGCTCAGGAAATGTGTCTATTTATGCAATGGAAAAAGTAATGGAATTAGGCGGTAAGGTTGTGGCTTGCAGTGATTCAAGCGGAGCGATTTATGATCCTCAAGGGATTTCACTGGAGACCATCAAACAGTTGAAGGAAGTCGAGAATCAGCGGATTGGGGCATACATAGACATTCACCCGCATGCTGAATTAATTGAAGATTGCGAACAAATTTGGTCCGTTCCTTGTGATATTGCGCTGCCATGTGCAACACAAAATGAAATATCAGAGGCGCATGCACAGCAGCTTGTGGCAAATGGTGTCATCGCTGTTGGAGAAGGAGCCAATATGCCGTCCACTCTTAAGGCAGTCAAAGTATTTGAAGAGAATCGTATTTTGTTTGCGCCAGCAAAAGCAGCGAATGCTGGCGGAGTAGGTGTCTCAGCACTGGAAATGGCGCAAAACAGTGCAAGAATGTCTTGGACATTTGAAGAAGTAGATGATCAGCTGAAACAAATGATGCAGTCTATTTATCGTCAGTGTACAGAGACAGCGGACGAATATGGACACTCAGGGAACATCATGGTTGGAGCAAATATTGCAGGATTTCGTAAGGTGGCAGATGCCATGATCGCACAAGGCGTGATTTAACTCCTGCTCTCCCGCACCTGTTTATTTCATGACAAGATGGGGAATCGTCCTTTAAGAATGACAATAAGGAGGCGCGGGAGAAATGAAAAAATGGCTGAAACAAATTGTCAAATGGGCACCTGTGATTTATCCAGTGGTGAGGAAAATATATAAAGAGCGAAAAGCATCTAAACGTCGTAACGTATCAGCCGGATAATCCGGCTTTTTTTTATGCAAACATACAGATCCTGTGTTGTAAAAAAAATAATAGAATCGAATGATCCATTTCATCCCTCTCTCCGTTAAGTACATAACAAACGGAAAGAGGAGGAAATAAAAGATGAACATGAAGAAAGCAATGTTAACCATTCCACTGAGCGCAGCGTTACTATTCCCAGCGGCTCAAAGCGCAAGTGCACACGAAGGACATATGCATGGGGAGGCGAAGAAGACGTCTTCGTCACAAGAGGTTTCAAATAAAGCAACAGATCTTCGAGCAGCACTAGATCAGCTGTTTTCAGAGCATGCCTATTTAGCGGTGATCACGATGCAAAAAGGAATTGACGGCAGTAAAGACTTCGATCAAGCAGCGGCGGCTTTAAATGACAACACGAATGACTTATCAGATGCAATAGCCTCTGTGTATGGTAAAAAAGCAGGCAAACAATTCAAAGACATTTGGTCAAGTCATATCGGCTACTTTGTTGACTATGTACAAGCCACAGCGAAAAAAGATGATGCAGGTAAAAAGAAAGCGATCAAGCAGCTTGACCAATATCGAATGAAACAAGCCGATATGCTCGATCAAGCAACAGACGGGAGACTGAAAGCAAGTGAGCTTGAAGAAGGCTTGAAGATGCATGTGAACGAACTGCTAAAAGCGTTTGACAGCTATAATGAAAAGGATTTTGATACGACCTATGAAACGGTGAGAAAATCCATTCATCATATGTTTGAGGTAGGAAAAGGCGTGTCATGGGCCATCACAGATCAATTTCCTGGGAAATTTGATCAAAAGTCAGTGGATACACCAGCAGCGGATCTTCGTGAAGATTTAAACTACTTGTTTTCAGAGCATTTGGCACTCGCAGTAGTTGCCATGCAAAAAGGAAATGATGGCAGTAAGGACTTTGAGCAAGCAGCAGCGGCTTTAAATGAAAACACAAATGATTTATCTGCTGCAATTGCATCTGTTTATGGTAAGGATGCAGGCAAACAATTCAAAGACATTTGGTCAAGCCATATCGGTTACTTAGTTGATTATGTCAAAGCGGATGCATCAGGGGATCATCAAGCAAAAGAAAAGGCTGTCAAAGATTTAGATGCGTATCGAATGAAGCAAGCGAAATTCCTAGATCAAGCGACAGATGGACGTTTGAAGGCAGCTGATTTAGAAGCTGGTTTGAAAACACATATTGATGAGCTGATCAAAACATATACGTCTTATCATAGTGGTGAATATGATCAGCTTTACCCGACAGTGAGAGAGGCTTATGGTCATATGTTCATGGTTGGTCAGGATGTCGCAGCAGCGATTGTTGACCAGCATCCTGAGCTGTTCAAATCGAACATGCCTAATGAAATGCCGAAAACAGGTATGGGGGGCACAGCCGGTCCTTTAGGCATGTCCTATGAAGCATTTGTGGGAATGATCGCAAGTTTGATCCTCGCAGGCGGCGTGGCAGGTGCATTCTTCCTTAATCGCCGTAAGGCATCAAATTCTAACTCATAAAGACAGACGGGAACGTGCACAATCGTGCCGTTCCTTTCTTCAAAAGGAGGCCGGCTTAGATGAAGAATTGGCTGCTCAGCATATTTTCATTTCTCATCATCACAGGCTGTTCATCACAGTCAATGGATGAATCGTCATCCTCAAAAAACATATCAGCTTCTAAGGAAATGACCACACATCAAGCTGAGAAACAGAACCACTCACACGAAACATTTAAAGACGAGCCATCTGGTATAGTACCATCTGAAATCGCCATTCCCGCTATTGATGTCAAAGCAAAAGTGGAGAAAACAGCTTTATTAAAGGATGGCAGTATGGGTGTCCCTCGGGATACAGACAACACAGCTTGGTTTAAAGATGGTCCAAAACCAGGAGATAAAGGGAATGCCGTCATGAATGGCCATGTAGATAATAAATGGGGGCCATCGGTTTTTTATCGATTAAAGGAGCTGAAAAAGGGAGACAAGGTGATCGTTACGTCCTCATCGGGAAAAAAGCGAAGCTTTGAAGTCATAAAAGTTAGAAGCTATCCGCGTGAAGAGAAGCCTAATGCGTTTTTTGGATACGCCTTTACACGGAATCTCAATTTAATCACTTGTACAGGGACATTTGATCATGCTGCAGGCACGCATGAAAAAAGATTGGTTGTCTTTACCCAGATGATCTCTTCATAAAGAAGGCGGATACACGATGGTGTACGCCTTTTTTTCGTGGTTCGCAAGTTTCTTTCAAAAAGATTCATAGGACATTAGATATGGTTAGTTGTATAAATAGGGGCATTTGTCATATAAATGAGATGGCAATTTTTATTTCTTTTCAGTAGAATATGAGTAATGAAGAGAACTGCAAGCGTTTACAACCTGTCCAGACAAGGCAGATTCTCCACCCTACATAAGGAGGCCGATCTGATGCTGAGTAAAAGACTGGCGCACATCTTAAGTCAGCTCATGGCAGCTGAGACCCCGCTCACAAGCGCTGCACTATCTGCCAGTTTACAAGTGACAAGCCGCACCATTCGTACAGACATAAAGGAACTGAACGACCGTCTTGCCCCTTATCAAGCAGCTGTAACAGCTGTAAGAGGAGCTGGCTATGAGCTGTTGATCAACGATGAGAATGCCTTTCGCCGTTTTATGAAGGAGGAGGTTGAGCAGGAAGAGCCGCTTGCTGTGCTGCCAGAGGAGCGAGTTCGGTTTATTTTAAAAAGGCTTCTTTTGGCAGAATCCTATGTGAAGCTGGAGGATTTACAGGAGCAGCTGTTTATTAGTAAATCGACGATGAGCAACGATGTGAAATCGGTCAAACGTAAGCTGGAGCCCTTTGATCTGAAGCTGGAAGCGAAGCCGAGCAAAGGCTGTCGGATCAAGGGATCAGAGATGAAAATTCGTTATTGCATGTCAGAATATTTATTCAATGAACGTCGTTCTTATCAAACGATGCTGAACACAGCTGTTACCATTTTGCCAAAGCATGAACTCGAATTGATTCAGAAAACAATGATCGATTATATCAATGAGGAAGGCATGAATCTATCAGACATTTGCATGAATAATTTAATTGTTCATGTTGCTATTGCCTGCAAACGAATTAGACACGGAAACTATGTATCTGTTCTTCCAGAGGAAATCAGCGAAATTCCGCGGGCAAAGGAATACAGGGTCGCTAAAAAAATGGTGGAGCGTCTTGAAGGGCTGCTGGGTGTCTCATTTCCACAAGAGGAAATCGTCTATATCACCATTCATTTACTAGGAACAGCCAAAATGGTACAGTCCTTTTCCTCGAGCGGTCAAAAACAAATTGTCGATGATGACACGAGCCGGCTTGTACAGTTCATGCTGAAGGCCATTGATCAAAAATTGCAGCTTGATTTAGCCGGCGATACGGAACTAATGATTGGATTGAGTCTGCACTTAAAGCCTGCCATCAACCGATGTAAATATGGAATGAACTTAAGAAATCCGATGCTTGATGAAATAAAAGCCGGGTATCCACTTGCCTTTGAAGCGGGGATTATCGCCAGCAGGGTCCTTGAAGAAGAGGAGGGGCTGAGTATTCATGAGAACGAAATCGGATATATGGCGCTTCATTTTGGTGCGGCTTTAGAGCGGAGGAAAATGGAGATCCCGCCGAAGCGGTGTCTCATTGTCTGTGCGTCTGGTGCAGGGAGTGCAAGGCTGCTGCAGGATCGTTTGCGTTCACAATTTGGGTCAAAGCTGACCATTTTAGGAACAGCAGAGCTATATTCACTTCCACATGTCTCTTTACATGCCCTGGATTTGATTATTACAACGATTCCAATTCATATGGAATTACCGGTTCCAGTCATTCAAGTGAACACCATTTTGGGAGGCGGCGATTTTTTAAAAATTGAAGAAGCCCTGACGAGTGAAACAAGGGTGACATTGGCCTCGCAATATATGAAAAAGGAATTGGTTTTTACAAAGCGCGCCTTTCACACAAAGGAAGAGGTCATCACCTTTTTAACGCAAAAAATCATCGATATGGGATTAGCGCCAGCTGAGCTCACACCATCTGTTATGGAAAGAGAAGAGGCTGCTCCTACCTCTTTTGGACATTATACGGCGATTCCGCACCCGATGACGCCGCTGACAGATGAGACGTTTTGGGCGATTTGTACATTAGAAAAACCAATCATTTGGGGAGAGAAAAAGGTTCAATTTGTCTGTCTGCTTTGTGTCGAAAAAGAGAATGCCAAAGATTTAAAAGGCATGTACCGCCTGCTGGGGGAGCTTGTGCATAATGTGAAATTCATTCAGCACCTGATCGCCTGTGATACATTTGAAGACATGCTTGATATCATGTATAAAAAGGCTCCTTCGTACAAGAACTAACTGTGTGATATTAACTTTTTCCGCTTCCTAAAGGAAAAAGTATGGGTGTTTATGAAAGCGGTTTCATAATATGATGAATGTGTAAAGAATAGCTTCACACTTTGAAAAGGGGGCGTTTACACATGAATATCTTATTGGTTTGCGCAGCAGGTATGTCCACAAGCTTACTTGTCACAAAAATGGAGAAAAGCGCACAAGAACAAGGAAAAGATTATCGTATTTGGGCAGTATCTGGAGATTCTGCGAAAAATCATATTGATCAAGCCGATGTGCTTTTATTAGGACCTCAGGTTCGATATTTATTACCACAAATGAAAAAGCTTGGAGAAGAAAAAGGAATACCAGTAGACGTAATTAATACCGTGCATTATGGCGTATGTAATGGCGCCGAGGTTTTAAAATCTGCTGAACAGCTAGTGAACGGATAAAGGGGGCGGAGGGGATGAATGGATTCAACCGATTTCTAGAAGAGAAGGTCATGCCGTTTGCAGGGAAGATTGCCGCTCAAAGACATTTACAAGCATTGCGTGACGGAATTGTTTTAACGATGCCTCTCATTATTGTCGGTTCACTGTTTCTCATTTTAGCCAACCTTCCGATCCCAGGATACAGCGATTTTATGGCAAGTATCTTCGGAGCAGAATGGGCCACGAAACTATCCTATCCTGTTAATGCAACCTTTGACATTATGGCACTTGTTGCGACCTTCGGGATTGCTTACAGGCTAGCTGAAAAGTATGCGGTTGATGCACTATCATCTGGTGCGATCGCTGTTGCGGCTTTCCTGTTGGCTACTCCATATCAAGTACCTTTCACACCTGAAGGCTCAACAGAAGCTATCCTAGTGGGCGGGGGAATTCCTGTCACACTGATGGGCAGTAAAGGTTTATTCGTTGCCATGATTATTGCCATGCTTTCAACCGAAATTTACCGCTTTATTGTACAGCGGAATATCGTCATCAAAATGCCTGATGGTGTACCGCCAGCAGTCAGTAAATCGTTTATTGCACTTATTCCAGGTTTTGTGGTCATCACGCTGATCTGGGTCGCTAGACTTGTGATTGAGATGACACCTTTTGAGAGTATTCATAATATCATCACGGTCTTAATTGGCACACCGCTTTCCATTCTTGGTGGTAGCTTAGGCGGCAGTATCGTTGCGATGGGTGTGCAAATGCTCCTATGGGCATGTGGTATTCACGGAGCAACTATTGTCGGGGGCGTTATGGGGCCAATTTGGCTCGGTGCAATGGATGAGAACCGTCTTGCATTCCAAGCAGGAGAAGTGCTGCCGAATATTTTCACAGCACAGTTCTTTGAAATCTTCATCAACGTCGGCGGAAGCGGTGCAACGCTTGCTTTGGTGCTGACCATGATCTTACGTGCCAGAAGTAAACAAATGAAACAGCTTGGCCGCCTTGCCATTGGGCCAGCCATCTTTAACATCAACGAACCGATCATTTTTGGAATGCCGATTGTGATGAACCCAATGCTTCTCATTCCGTTTATCCTTACGCCAATCATGATGATCATCACCACATATATCGGAATGAGCACAGGCCTTGTGGCAAAACCGGCAGGGATTGCTGTCCCATGGACTATGCCGCCAATCATTTCAGGCTATCTCGCCACAGGAGGTAAAATCTCTGGTGCTGTCATGCAGCTGATTAACCTTGCGTTGTCATTTGCTCTATACTACCCATTCTTTAGAATGTGGGATAAGCAGAAATTGAAAGAAGAAAGTGAGCTAGAAACAAAAGCATCAACTGATGAAAATGTCGTCAGCATGTAATAGAGGGAACAAGGGGGATGCGGCCGATGGAAATGGAACAAATTGTGTTTCAACTCATCCTGCACGGCGGGAATGGCAGAAGCTCAGCGATGGAAGCCATTACGTGTGCAAAGCAAGGTAATTTTGATGAGGCGAAGCAAAAAATGCAGGAAGCACAAGACGCGTTAAATGAGGCGCATCACGCACAGACAGAGCTGATCCAAGGAGAAATCAGGGGCGAAAAGACGGATATTAGCCTCCTAATGATTCATGCGCAGGATCATCTCATGAACGCAATGACCGTTAAGGAGCTCGCAGCAGAAATCATTGAGCTCCATGAAAAAATGAAGCAACTCGGAGGTGTCAATTCATGAAAGAAGGAATCAAAATTGTCACAATAGGCGGTGGATCGAGCTATACGCCTGAGCTCGTCGAAGGGTTTATTAAACGATATCATGAATTGCCTGTAAAGGAATTATGGCTTGTGGATATTGAAGCGGGTCAGGAAAAGTTAAACATCGTGGGCGCTCTGGCGAAACGTATGGTCGAAAAAGCAGGTCTGCCGATTGAGGTACACCTGACTCTTGACCGCCGGGAAGCCTTGAAGGACGCAGATTTTGTGACGACACAATTTCGTGTAGGACTTCTGGAAGCACGGGCAAAGGATGAGAGAATACCGCTTAAATACGGCGTCATCGGTCAGGAGACGAATGGACCAGGCGGTTTATTTAAAGGCCTTCGGACCATCCCAGTCATTTTAGACATTGTGAAGGATATGGAAGAGCTTTGCCCAGACGCATGGCTTGTGAACTTTACGAATCCAGCCGGCATGGTCACAGAAGCTGTTTTACGCTACACGAATCTCAAAAAAGTCGTCGGTCTATGCAATGTGCCGATTGGGATCAAAATGGGAATCGCTAAGGCGCTTGAAGTGGATGTAGAACGCATTGAGGTACAGTTTGCCGGTCTCAATCACATGGTCTATGGATTAGACGTATATTTAGACGGGGTCAGCATTATGGATCAAGTGCTTGATGAACTAGGAAATCCAAACAGCCAGTGGTCCATGAAAAACATTGAAGCGAAAAACTGGGAACCTTCTTTTGTGAAAGGATTAGGGGTCATCCCATGTCCGTATCACCGCTATTACTATAAAACGAAAGATATGCTGGAAGAAGAACAAAAGGCGGCTCAAGAAAAAGGAACACGAGCGGAGGTTGTACAGCAGGTTGAGCGGGAACTATTTGAACTCTATAAAGATCCTGATTTGTCGATTAAACCACCGCAGCTCGAAAAAAGAGGCGGGGCCTATTACAGCGATGCGGCTTGTAACTTAATCAGCTCCATCTATAATGATAAGCATGACATTCAACCAGTTAATACAGTGAACAGAGGGGCGATTGCCAGCATTCCGGCTGAATCAGCGGTTGAAGTAAACTGTATCATTACGAAGGACGGACCAAAGCCAATCGCGACAGGTGATCTGCCTGTAGCTGTCAGAGGGCTCGTTCAACAAATCAAATCATTCGAGCGTGTGGCAGCCGAAGCAGCTGTGACTGGAGATTACGAGACGGCTCTTGTTGCGATGACAATCAACCCGCTCGTCCCATCTGACGAGATTGCAAAGCAAATTTTAGATGAAATGCTTGAAGCGCATCGTGAATATTTACCGCAATTCTTCAAATCAGTCAATGCTTAACACATAATGAGTGACCCCTTTTATGGGGTCATTTTTTATGATTTCTTCATATGGAAACTGGAGAAAGAAGTGTATGATAGAAAAAACAGCATGTATGGCTTCAAAGAAAGGACTGTTGGAATATGGTTGCAATTGGTTTAATGCTTTACGGGTTTGTCGTACAGCCTATCATGAGTTATGGCACAGTGATCTTGTTTTTGTATGGCCTTATTGCTTCATTTGTTGGTCTCATTCGGCATAAGGGCTATGTGTGGATCTATGTTCTCCGTCTGCTTGTTTGTTTCACCATTCCAGTGACCAATCTATTGATGTATTTCGCAACGATTGGAGGAGATGCAAGAAAGTTTGATTTCCAGCCGATGCCGCTTGTTTACTATCTTGTCTTTATCCTAGAAATCATGATCATCTTTTTGCCAGAGATTTTTTTACTGATCGAAAGAAAGCGGAGCATCAAGGGGAAACAGTGGATATACGTCGGGGCAATTGTTGCGGTATCGGTCTTGTTTTGGTGCACGATTTGATGGCAAGGAGACGAGTCAACTAAGTCTTTTTCGCTTTTTGTTTCTGTAACTTCTTTCGTCTAACCTTTACAAAAGAGATGGAAAGAGCAAGGATAGAAATCCCAAACGCCTTAAATAGAAATCGGGTGAGGAACGGTGAATCGTCGAAACCAGTAGCGACGATCATCGATCCGATACAGATCCCAATGAACGCTAATAGATAAGTAAAAAACATACCATCCCTCCTTAATTTATTACCATTATAAGGTATATTGGAGAGGTTAATAAACAAAAAAGAACCCTTCGTGAATGAAAGGTTCTTTTACATGATTATGCTTGCTTGACGACCGAGTCAACTTCAACTGTCCAGCCGAAGATATCTGGCTGTGTTCCTTTTTGGATGCCAGTAATGGCTTCATACAATTTCTTGGATACTTCGCCTGTTTGACCATTTTGGATCACATATGGCTGATCATGATAAATTAATTCCCCGACAGGAGAGATCACGGCTGCCGTTCCAGTCCCAAAGATTTCTTCAAGCTCGCCAGATTGATGTGCTTCAATTAACTCATCAATTGAAATTTTGCGCTCTGTGACTGGAATTCCCCAATGCTTTAACAGCTCAAGTACAGAGTTACGTGTGATGCCTTCTAAAATGCTGCCGTTCAATTCAGGCGTCACGATTTCTCCGTTGATTTTAAAGAAGATATTCATGCTGCCGACTTCTTCAATGTATTTTTTCTCGACTCCATCAAGCCAAAGAACTTGTGAAAATCCTTTCGTTTCAGCCACTTGCTGTGCTTTAAGGCTTGATGCATAGTTTCCAGCTGTTTTGGCATTTCCTGTTCCACCCTTAACGGCACGGACAAACTCATTTTCAACAGCAATTTTGACCGGATGAATGCCTTCTTTATAGTATGATCCCACTGGAGATAAGATAATGATCAGCTTATACGTGCTAGACGGTGCAACGCCTAAATACGGCTCAGTGGAAATAATGAATGGACGAATATACAAGGAAGTGCCCTCTGCATCAGGTACCCAATCCTTATCAATGCGAATGAGTTCATTTAAGCCCTCTAATACTGTTTCTGAATCAATTTGCGGAATACACAGGCGGTCATTGGATCTGTTTAAGCGTTCCATGTTCTTTTCCGGACGGAATAAGAGAATTTTTTGATCCTCAGAAACATAAGCCTTTAAGCCTTCAAAAACAGATTGACCATAATGGTAGACCATCGAAGCTGGGTCCATTGGAATAGCCTGATAAGGAATGATTCTTGGATCATACCAGCCTTTATCAATTGAATAATCCATCACAAACATGTGATCTGTGAAGATTTTTCCGAATTCAAGTTGATCAGATTGAGGTTTTGGTTTTTTTGTTGAACTAAGTTCAACGCGGATGGGTTGTTTTGGCATTGTAAATCTCCTTGCTGTTTGATTATTTGAAAATTCTAATAATATGAAATAATTATGATTCTATTCTATACCTTCACAAAATATTAGCAATAGGTTTTCTGGAATTCAGACAAGAAAAATCTGTTAAAGCGCTTTCCTTCTCTCTGCTGTCAGTTTGGCTTATGTCCCCCCTTTTTAAAAAAGAAATAAAATCCAAATACATTATTAACTGATTAATCTGACAATTTAAAAACGAATGGTTTTCCTGTAAGATATTCTTTCAACCATACACCTTTTGACTAGTACATTGCAAGGGACATTGTCATATTTTAATCCTCTTTTTTTTTAACCGATAAAGGAAGAAGAGAAGGGAAAGGAGCAAACAACAAGATGAAACGAGCGATACCAAGCATTTTACTCATTGTATTCATGTCCATGATCAGTTTTGGCTGTCAGGCGATGACAGAGGAAGCTGGTGCTAAGCAAAGCACATCTTATTACGTAGCGGTAAACGGAAACGACAAAAACCCGGGAACAAAGCAAAAACCTTTCCGCACGCTGAAAAAAGCAGCAAGTATGGCGAAGGCTGGGACAACCATTTACATGAGAGGCGGTACATACAAAGAGAAATTGATTGTCCGTCATTCCGGAACAAAGAAAGCACCCGTTGTCTTTCAAGCTTACGGAAAAGAAAAACCTGTGATTAGCGGGGCATCCCTTAAAGGAAATCAAGCCGATGGCGGTCTTGTCACGGTCGATCAAAAGAGCTACATCACCCTCAAAGGCCTGACTGTAGGACATCTTAAGACGAATAAAGAAGATTTAACACCAGTTGGTATTTTCATCAAAGGAAGCGGTAAAGGCGTTAAATTGCTCAATAACCGAGTGTATGACATTCAGACGAAACATGAAAATGGAAATGCACATGGAATTGCTGTCTATGGGACAAAAGCTCCTGCAGCAATAGAAGACATTGAAATCAAAGGAAATACCGTTGAAAAATTAAAACTGGGCTTCAGCGAAGCGCTTGTGCTAAATGGAAACGTCAAAAAGTTCCGTGTGACACATAACACGGTCCGGCACACTGACAATATTGGCATTGATTTAATTGGTTTCGAGAACGTAGCACCCTCTAAAAAGTATGATCAAGTTAGAAATGGTGTCGTCTCTAGAAACAAAGTATATGAGATTACGAGTGCAGGGAATCCAGCCTACGGCACCGACATCTCCGCTGGCGGAATTTATGTTGATGGCGGCAAAGACATTGTGATCGATCATAACATCTCACATCACAATGACCTGGGGATTGAAGTCACAAGCGAACATAAAGGAAAAATGGCAGATCGCATCCGCATCGAACACAATCAAGTATATTTAAACCGTTATACAGGCATTTCTATTGGCGGCTATGATAAGAAGCGTGGCGGTACAACCAATACGACGATTTCACATAATATTTTGTACAAAAATGACACAGCCGGCTTAGAAGGCGGCCAATTGCTAATGCAGTATCAAGCGGTGAACAATCGAATCACGAATAATATCATGACGGCTAGCGCCTCGCATTACTTAGTCGTGAATCTTTATCAAGTGAACCAAAAGAATACCTTCCAGAAGAACGTTTATGATGACCGCAAAGGTGCGAAAGCATCACAGTGGATTTGGCGCGGGAAATGGATGGAAGGCTACAAAACCTATCTCTCTAAAAGCGGTCAAGATAAAGGATCAGCCCATCTCAACCCACAATTTGTGAATGAGAAAAAATATGATTTCCGTCTGAAGAAATCATCACCTGCTAAGAAAATTATCGGAAGCTGATGATATTTTAGAAATTTTCAAAAAAGTCATTGACATTGATGTGACATCACATTAAAGTAAAGAAGACATTTCAACGAAAACAAATTTCATAACGGATCTCTTATCAAGAGAGGCAGAGGGACTGGCCCTATGACGCCCAGCAACCGTTTCTATTGTAGAAATTGGTGCTAATTCCTGCAAAGCTGTTACAGCTTTGACAGATAAGAGAGGAAGACTTCCCGATACATGTTTCATGCAACGGTGATAAAGCCTCTCTTTCCAAGAGAGGCTTTTTTTCGTCTCTTTTTCGAATCAAATGCCTGTTTGACAGGCGTATTTCCACTTTTTTACCTAGTTTTCCGATGTGAAAAATTTAAAACAACTTGAGGAGGAACAGCAATGAAGCGTAAGCATTTTACATCATTTCTTGTCTTATTAACGGCATTAACCGTCCTATTATCTGGCTGCGGCACTGGATCAAGTGCAGGCTCAAAGGCAAATGCAAACGAAAAAGTCTCTTTTGACAATGTACCGAAGCGATTTGCAAAGGGACAGGGGGCAAAAATTAAAGTGATCCGCAAAATTGGAGGAGACGATCATACAGCTCAATTTTTAGCTGGAACGAAGGCAGAAGGTGAAGCACTCGGCTTTACGGTAGATGTCTACACCGCAAATGGTGATACAGCAAAATTCCATGATGCCATCTCTCAGGCGCTGGAAGAAAATTATGATGGCTTTATCATCTCTCACGGGGACGACGAGGCGACAGTGGCTGATGTGAAAAAGATCACAGCGAAAGGCATTCCGGTTGTAGCGTTTGATTCGAATCCTAAGCTAAAGGACATCAAAGGGGTCACAGTGACGTCTCAAGATGACGAACAATTAGCGAAAAAATCATTAGACGCGCTCGTGTCTGATTTTAAAGGAAAAGCAAATATTGCGTACCTGTGGGTAGATGGATTCCCGCCAATGGTGAGACGAAACAAGGTCTATCAAGAAACGCTTAAACAACATTCAGGGATCAAGGAGCTTGACCGCTTTGGTGTAGCCTCTTCTGATACGTCTGTTCAAACGCAAAATGCAGTAGCAGCCATGCTGAATAAGTATCCAAAGGGCAAACTGGACGCTATTTTTGCCACATGGGATGCCTTTGCCATTGGGGCAGCAAGAGCGTTAAAGGAAGCAGGAAGAACAGAAGTGAAGATTTATGGGATTGATGTGTCAAATGCTGATCTTCAAGAAATGACAGCGAAGGACAGTCCATGGAAGTACACAGCAGCGGTTGATCCGAAGCTCATCGGCGCAGTCGACGTGAGGATTCTTGCGAAGAAAATAGCTGGTGAGAAAACACCATCTTCCTATGACCTTGAGGCCTCTCTCATCTCGCAAAAGCAGCTTCAACAAGCAGGAAAAGCCATTAACATGGTCAATCTTGCAGACGAGGTGAAGGGATTCGGTTCATCGACTGCTTTTGAGGAAGACTGGATGAAGACCTTGAAGAAGCATTATACAAAATAAGCGACGTGCACTCTCTTTCCATAGAGGGTGTTTCGTTTTTCAGATGATATCAAGAAAAGGAGGACACCTATGACAGCGCCGCTTGTTCGTATGAAAAATATTTCAATTGAATTCCCAGGGGTCAAAGCTTTAGATCAAGTGAATTTCACATTAAAAAAAGGGACGGTCCATGCACTAATTGGAGCGAATGGTGCTGGGAAGTCCACGTTAATGAAAGTTCTTTCTGGCGCTCATTCCCACTTCGACGGAACCATCCACATCAATGGCCAGGCGGCAACCATTCAAACCCCAAAGGATGCATCCTCATATGGTGTGCAGACGGTTCATCAAGAAGTGGATACGGCTCTTGTTCCCTACTTAAGTGTTGGCGAGAATATGATGATGCATGAGATTGAGAAAAAAACATTTGTCAGCTGGAAAGAGCTGCATCGCAAGGCGGCTCAGCTATTAAAAGAAATGGACATCGACATCTCCACAAAACGACTTGTCAGCGATCTGACCCTTGCTGAAAAACAGATGGTGCTCATTGCTAAGGCCGTTTCCATTCAATGCAGCATTTTAATCTTAGATGAACCAACAGCTCCGCTTAGTCATGCAGAAACAAGCAAATTATTCTCAATGATTGATCGGCTGAAACAGTATGGGACAGGGATCGTGTTTATCTCCCATCGCATGCCCGAAATTTTCACCATCTGTGATGAACTGACAGTGATGCGAAATGGAACGGATGTTGCAGCCCACCTTGTCAAAGACACAAATCCGCAGCAAGTCATTGAAGAAATGCTAGGTGCGCCATTAGAGGAACAATTCCCGTCTCGCAAACCTTTGAAGGATGCACCTATTGTGCTTGAAGTGAAAGACTTAAATGATCAACACAAATTAAACAACATTCACTTTTATGTCAAGAAAGGAGAAATTCTCGGGATCGCAGGACTTGTCGGTGCTGGAAAAACAGAATTGTGCAAAGCCCTTTTCGGTGCCTCAGAAAAAAAGACGGGGACTGTGCAGCTGCATGGTCAAACCATTCACATCACATCGCCTCATCAAGCTGTGAGAGCTGGAATAGCCCTTGTGCCTGAAGAGCGGAGAAAAGAAGGGGTTCTGACCGAAGAGAGCGTGGGGTGGAATTTAACGGCTGCAAGTCTTCATTCATTTTCACGGGTATTCAGCTTCTTACATCGTTCGAAGGAAAAGCGGGAAGCAGGCGACATCGTCAAACGGCTTGGTGTCAAAACGCCGTCTCTTGAAGCAAAGGTGAAGCACCTATCTGGTGGAAATCAGCAAAAGGTTGCCATCGGAAAATGGCTGCTGGCTGAGGCAGATGTGTATCTCTTTGATGAACCAACTAAAGGTGTAGACGTTGGAGCGAAAAAAGATATTTTCACTTTGATTGCAGAGCTTGCCGCCCGCGGAAAATCTGTCATTTATGCGTCGAGTGAGCTGTCAGAGATTGCAGGTATCGCTGACCGAGTATACGTGTTATATGATGGCAGCATTGCCCGGGAAATGACTGCACCGACGACTGAAGAGGAGCTTTTATATCATTCAACAGGAGGACAATCATGAGCGAACAACAAATTCCAGCCCCTGTGCAGCAAATCAAAAAACAGCGGCCATCCTTTCATCTGTTTGATTTCTTTTATCGATATGGGACGATTTTAACCATTGTTGTGTTGATTGTGGTATTTGCGGCAGCGAATCCAGCGTTTTTGCAATCGGGAAATATCATTAATATTTTACGGTCTATCTCAATAGTGACCATCATTGCGGTGGGTTTAACCATCTCATTGGCAGTAAACGGTTTTGATTTATCAGTTGGATCAGTCGCTACGCTGTCAAATGCCATTGTCATTTCTATGTTCGTATGGTTCTCGCAAAACCCACTGATTGCAATCCTTTCTGCACTAGCGGCTTCTATCATTGTTGGATTGTTAAATGCATGGATGATCGTCAAAATGAAAATTCCAGATATGCTCATGACATTAGCCATGATGTTTATCATTCAAGGGCTGGCTCAAACGTATACGAAAGGGGCGACCATTTCTGAAAATATGGTGCTGCCTGATGGTACGTTTTCAACAGGAACGATCCCTGCCTTTTTCAGCAAAATCGGACAGGTGCCATATATCATTCTCATTATGGCTGCCATTGTTCTATTTGCGCATGTTTTCATGACCTACACAAAGCACGGCCGATTCATGTACATCATCGGTGGGAATAAAGAAGCGGCTCGATTGTCTGGCATTCATGTGAACAAATACAAAATTGCGGCCTATCTGCTTTCTGCGTTATTTGCAGCGATTGGAGGTATTGTGCTGGCATCAAGGGTGATGACAGCAGAAATTAATGCTGGGGCACCATATTTAATGGATGGAGTAGCGGCTGCTTTTATTGGCTTTTCCGTCATGGGAGCAGGTAAGCCAAACGCATTTGGTACTTTTATCGGAGCTGTACTCATCGGAATCTTACAAAATGGGCTTGTGATGATGTCTGTTCCTTATTATGCAATGGATATTGTGAAAGGTTCTGTGCTGGCTCTTGCACTGGCGCTGACATATTACAAACAAAGAGGCTAACTGCGTATTTTTTAAAACCATTCGAGTCCTCTCTCCGTCTAGTAAACGGAAAGCGGTACAGTTGCCGTTTCCCAAAAGGAGATGACAAAGAAAATGAATATGTCAGCAACTCATGTAGAAGATTTGAAAAATGTCATGGAAGACTGGAAAAATGAACTATTAGTATATAAATTTGCATTAGATGAAATGGATACAAAGTTTTCAATTATCAGCCAGGAGTATAATTTAATCCATGGACACAACCCAATAGAGCATACAAAATCACGGATCAAATCCTTTGAAAGCATAGTGAATAAACTAGCCAGAAAAGGATGCGACATCACGACACAATGTGCCAAGGAGCATATCCATGATATCGCAGGTGTCCGCATCATCTGTTCTTTTATTCAAGATATCTATAATATTATGGATGTATTGAGGCAAAGAGAGGATTTAAAGATCCTTGAGGTGAAAGACTACATTCAACATCCGAAACCAAATGGCTACAGAAGCCTTCACTTAATTGTTGAGATTCCTGTCTACTTAACGAATCGTGTGGAGTATGTGAAGGTTGAGATTCAGGTGCGGACCATAGCGATGGATTTTTGGGCGAGTCTAGAGCATAAAATCTATTATAAACTGCAAAACGATGTTCCTCATCAACTGACTGATGAACTGAAGGAAGCCGCAGATATTGCCCATTACTTAGATGAAAAAATGCAAAATATCAAACGAGAAATTGATTAACACATAAAAAAGCAGCTGTTTTGTTCACAGCTGCTTTTTTCATATTAAGGGTTGGTTCCACGATCCCTCTTTTGAATGATATCTTGAGATAGTGCAGATTTGCTGTCTTTTTGAACGGAAGCACCAATAGAAACACCTGTTATCAAGAGGGTAAAAATCGCACTTGTGATAAGCCATTTCTTCATCATACATCACTCCATATTCTTAACAAGTTTTTAAGGATAATGCCTTGTTTCTAAAATAAGAGGATTCTTCATGAAGTCCAAGATCCATTAAGTAAGCAGCTGCATCCTGACAAATAGCTTCAAGATCAACAAGGAAATTCATCGATTCTAATTGATCACAATAAGACTTGATTTGCTCAATCATGTTGTCTGGCTGAATCATAAGTGTTTCTAAAATGGATAATTTAAGTGAAATGTTTCGTTGTTTTAAATTTTCTGCTTTTTGAAGTGAAAGCTGTACATAATAGTGGAACAAACCTGGCTTTTTCAGCTTAAATAGTGCTTTTGTGTAGGCGTACATGGCAAGTAAATAGCCGCCTGGAGAAGAAGTTTCGAATGATTCTATCATTAAAGCCTTTTCAAGGAGTGGCACAGCTTCACTGTATTCATTTCTTAGACTTTTAATAAAGGCTGCATTGCAATAGGCGTGTCCAAGTAAATCTGGATCTTCCATCTTTTCTAGTGAATGAATCACTTCTTCGAACAACGATTCTGCCTCATCATATTTTGACTGATCCGCATAATTCAAAGCAAGCATCATTTGACAGCTGATTGATTTTTTCACATAACATGGATCTGCGTCGTAAATAGATGAAGCCATCTTTAAGTGGTGGATGGAGAGAAGCGTGGACCTGATATTATAGTAAAGACACCCTGTTTTATAATGAAATTCGGCTTTTTCAATGTCATCGTGCACGAGATCTAATTTATCCTCGGCCAATTTTAAATGGTGAAATGCCGTATCCTGATTGCCTCTGCGCATTTCATACATCCCTTTAAAGAAATAGAAATAATAGCTGAGCATATCATCCGTACGGATGGCATTTTCATCAACAAAAAGACTATGATCTAACGAAGCTGTATCTTCTATTAGATCTTTAAAACGGTACTCTAGCAGTTGATAGTAAAGTAAGACGTCTTGATTTTCTTCCATTCGATCAAACGCTTGAAGAATGTCTTCTTTTAACTGGATGGCACCTTGTATCTCTCTTTTCTTCATCATGACATACCAATCATTGAGCATATTTGCTACATCTACGGACGACAAAACACCTGCTTCTGCCAATTCATATCCTCCTTTCTTCATCTATCAAAATCCGTTCTTTTGAATCAACTTTCCATATTCCAGTATATTCTTATATTTTAAGCTCTCTCATGCAGTTTGTAAAACATGTTTTTTGATGTAAATTAAACCAGTAGTGAAAGAAATAGGGAGAAGGCGACATTATGTATACGCTTACATATTTTTAGGTAAAAAGAGGGTTTTGAAAAAAATATATTACAATATCAATAAAGCGAGGAAGCCGGTTGTTGAGTTTGCTTTCGTATACTAGAAAAAAACATCATTAATCAAGGTGATGCCTCATTTTTTTGTAAGATTATCTTACATTATAATTGTGAATGACTCTTCTTTTAGAATAAAATGAGTTATTCGCAAAAAAGTAAAATTTAAAGAGACTATTGATCTAGAATTGTATGGATCTTTGGTATTGATAAAAAATATCACACACTATAGCTTTAGCGTGTTATAGTATTATTGTTATTGCGAATATTTAGACAAAACTGACAATGGGGGTCGTGTTTTATGAAGAAATCGATGTTATTGATCATGGGACTAATTGTTGTGCTTGTCATGGCAGCCTGTGGATCAAAATCAGACAGTGGTTCGGGAGAAGGCAAAGGCACATATAAAATTGGGATAGATACAACGTATCCGCCATTTGAATTTGAAAAGGGCGGTAAATATGAAGGCATAGACGTTGATTTAATTAATGCAATCGCAAAAGATCAAGGTTTCAAAGTGAAGCTGGAAGCTATGGACTTCTCAGGTATCATTCCAGCAATGCAGGCAGGACAGCTTGATGTTGGAATGGGCGGGATGAGTATTACAGATGAGCGTAAGAAGAAAGTAGATTTCTCAGATCCTTACTTTGACGCTGGGCTGACAGTTGTTGTGAAAAAGGACAGCAGCATCAAATCAATTAATGATTTAAAGGGGAAAAAGCTAGCTGTTAAAAACGGGACGACTGGTGCAAAGTTTGCATCTGATAACGCAGATAAATATGGGTATGAAGTCGTTCAATTTAATGACAGCCCATCTATGTTCCAAGAAGTATCAAACGGAAATGCAGATGCCTTAATTGAGGATTATCCTGTCATTACGTATGCGATCGCACAACAAGATTTAAAATTGAAAACAGTTGGAGACCGCTTGAATGGAGATCAGTATGGTATCTCTGTCATGAAGGGGAAAAATCAAGACCTATTGAAGAAAATCAATAAAGGTCTGGAGAACCTAAAGAAAAACGGTGAATATGACAAAATTATTGATAAATATTTGAAGTCATAACACAAGCGAGGTGCGCTCCGAGCGCGCTTTCTTTATGTGTCAGCCGTATGTGAATTAGGGAGGGAGAAACATGGATACAATTATTAATGCATTTCCATATTTAATGGATGGTCTGCAAACCACTTTATATATCTTTGTTGTTGCCATCATTTTAGGTTTTATCATCGGGTTAATTGTGGCATTATTCCGTCTGTCACCATTTAAAATCTTAAATTTCATCGCACTCGTCTTTGTGAATGCCATTCGAGGCACACCATTTATCGTACAGCTATTCTTCATTTATTTTGGTTTGAATACACTGGAATTCATTTCGCTTGATCGAGTGCCAGCAGGGATTATTACAGTAGCGATTAATGCAGGGGCTTATTTCTCTGAAATTATTCGTGCAGGGATTCAGTCCATTGATAAAGGGCAAACAGAAGCTGCGCGCTCATTAGGCTTTACAGGGGGACAAAACATGCGTTTTATCGTCCTTCCGCAGGCCTTCCGCCGCATGCTCCCAGCGATTACAAACCAAGCCATCATCAGCTTGAAAGATACATCTCTCTTATCTATTATCGGGATTGCCGATATTATGCAGCGAGGACAAGTTCAAGCATCGGCTACATTTGATCCATTGAATGTCTGGCTCATTGTCGGTGTCATTTATTTCGTGATCATTTATTTACTTTCTCTACTGGCTAGCTACGCAGAAAGGAGATTTGATATCAAATGAGTATGATTACGGTGAAAAACTTAAAGAAATCCTTTGGCGATCACGAAGTGTTAAAGGATATTAATGCAGTCATCGAGGAAAAGGAAGTAGTGTGTGTCATTGGTCCTTCTGGATCAGGGAAAAGCACGTTTCTAAGATGCCTCAATAAATTAGAAGATATCACTGCTGGAGAAGTCGTTGTCCACGGACACACGATTACAGACCCGAAGGTGAATATCAATAAAGTACGACAAGAAGTAGGCATGGTGTTTCAGCACTTTAATTTATTTCCTCATAAAACCGTTTTAGAAAACATTACGATCGCACCGATAAAGGTAAAAGGCATTGAAAAGAAGGCAGCGGCCGAAAAAGCGTTAGACTTGCTTGAAAAGGTCGGCTTAAAAGACAAAGCCCAAAGCTACCCTAACCAATTATCCGGTGGACAAAAACAGCGTGTTGCCATTGCAAGAGCCTTGGCAATGGACCCGAAAGTACTATTATTCGATGAGCCGACATCAGCTCTTGATCCTGAAGTTGTAGGGGATGTATTAGCTGTAATGAAACAATTAGCTGTGGAAGGCATGACCATGATTGTAGTGACACATGAAATGGGCTTTGCAAGAGAGGTAGGAGACCGTGTCATCTTTATGGATGGCGGATATATTGTCGAGGAAGATAAACCGGAGGCTCTCTTTGGAAACCCGCAGCATGAGCGTACAAAATCATTTCTTAGTAAGGTGTTATAAAAAAGAGTAAGGGCATGTATATGCTCTTACTCTTTTCTTTGTGAATAAATGGAAGATAGATTTAGCGGCCCGATTTCCTAGGAAATATTAGCGCTGGAAGAATTCGATCCATTCTTGGTCTGGTCCTCTGAAAAAGAAGTAGCAATATCCATTTGGTAATGTTGTGATTTCTTCATCGATTAATTCAATTTGCAGCTTTTGAATACGATTGAATTCAGCATGAATATTGTCTGTTGTGAAGGCGAGATGATGGACTTTCCCTTCAGATGGCAGGTCACTGCTGTAGCCTTGGATGAGCTCAATTTCCGTTTCGGTTTCATCTTTAAAACCGAGAAATGCAAGCTCAATCACTCCATTTGTATGAGTGATGCGGTCCTTTAATTTCATCCCCACCACTTTTTCATAAAAATCAATCGACTGATCAATATTCGAAACCATAATACCTGTATGATCTAAGCGTAATGTCGTCAAACGAAGTGCCTCCTCTATGTCATGTTGATATTTTTCTCCTCATCTTATCATAATAGAAGTAACGTATACATTCATATGGTAGGATAGAGAGAGTCAATTTAGGATAAGGATGACACAAATGAAAAAAATCTCATTAAAACAAACATTTGCGGAACAAGTGAAGAAGGGATATCCGCTCATTTCTAAAGATGCAGTATCGCATGTGAACGGTGTACGGGAAGGCGAGCTCATTGAATGGGTAGATGAGCGGGGCACTTTTTTAGGAAAAGGGTATTATGGTGTGCAAAATAAAGGAATCGGCTGGGTACTGACCTTTGATGCAAACGAAAAAATAGATCAAGCTTTTTTTGTCTCTAGGCTTGAGCAGGCAGCGAAAAGCAGAACGCATTTATTTCGTGATGCACAGACGACTGCTTTTCGTGTGTTCAACGGAGAAGGGGATGGAATTGGCGGCGTCACGATTGATCATTACGACGGATTCTACCTCATCCAATGGTATAGCGAAGGAGTCTATACATTAAAGGCAGAAGTATTGGCTGCACTTGAGCACGTCTATCCAGACTATAAAGGTATTTATGAGAAGAAACGATTTGATACGTCTGGACAGTATATTGAAGATGATGATTTTGTGAAGGGAGAGAAAGGTGAATTTCCTCTCATCGTGAAAGAAAACGGCATGAACGTAGCAGTTTACTTAAATGATGGTGCGATGACGGGCATTTTCCTTGATCAGCGTCATGTGAGAAAAGCGATTCGAGATCGTTATGCAAAGGGAAAGACTGTGCTCAATACGTTTTCCTACACAGGCGCTTTCTCAGTAGCAGCTGCGCTTGGTGGAGCGAGCCGTACGACAAGTGTGGATGTTGCAAACCGTAGCTTGAAAAAAACATCTGAGCAGTTTGAAGTCAATGATATTGATGTGGACGGGCAGGATATCAAAGTCATGGATGTCTTTAAATATTTTCCGTTTGCAGCGAAAAAAGGCTGGACCTATGATCTCGTCATTTTAGATCCGCCTTCCTTTGCACGAACGAAAAAGCACACATTCAGTGCGGCGAAGGATTATAAGAAGCTATTAAAAGAAGCCATCCAAATCACAGCTGAGAACGGCGTCATTGTGGCATCAACGAATAGCAGTGCATTTGGCATGAAGAAGTTCAAAGGATTTATTGCGCAGGCCTTTAAAGAATCAGGGAAAACCTATCGGATTCTTGAAGAATATACACTTCCTGAGGATTTTCGTACAACGAAGGATTATCCCGAAGGAAACTATTTAAAGGTTGTCTTCATACAAGCATAAGAAAAAGCCATTTCCGATAAGGAATGGCTTTTTTCTATAAGGCAAACGACATGAGGAGCGGCGCTGCACATAATGTAATAATGGCTGAAATAATCATCGATACACTTGAGATCGTCCCTGAGACGGAGCTCATTTCAAAGGCTTTCGATGTTCCTGCACCGTGTGCACCTGTTCCAAGCAGGACGCCCATGGCAATGTCATTATCGATGCGGAAGTAACGGATCACCATTGGACCGATAATCGATCCAAACAGTGCGGTTAAAATGACGAAGACAGCCGTAACAGACGGCATGCCGCCGATCATTTCTGACACACTCATTGCTACAGGCGTTGTGACCGATCTTGGGACAAGGCTCTCAATAAGGCCTGTGTCCAGATGAAATAACTTGGCGATAAATGCCGTTGATAAAATCGCAATGATAGAGCCGCAAGCCACATTCAAAAGAATTTCCACTGCATGCTTCTTCAGGATATGAAAATACTTATATAAAGGAATGGCAAAAGCAACAGTCGCAGGCTGCAGCATATTCGTGAGCCATTTCCCGCCTTGATTGTAAGCATCGTAAGGAATGTTGACGATTAACAGCAAGACGACAAGAACAAGCGGAGTGACAAGTAATGGTGAGACATAAACCTTTGGATGCCGTTTGTACACCGCTTTTGATCCGAGATATAAAAGAACTGTTAAGATCAGAAATAGTCCGCCAACTAACATAGCTTTTTTCGCTCCTTTCGTTTCGCAATCATTTGCGTCATGATACCAGTTGAGAGCATGACCACAAACGTACTAATTAAGACGACAAGGACAATACTTGTGCCAGATTGAGAAAGCAGTTTTCCATAATCAATGACACCAACTGCTGATGGAATAAAGAAAAGCAGCAGTTCTCCGAGCAGCCATACGGCGCCAAGTTCTATCCATTTTAATTGAATGATCTTAAAATGAAGTAATAAGAAAATGACAAGAATGCCTAAGATCGTGCCCGGGATTCTTAAATGCAAAAAGGCCGCCAGCACATTCATGAATTTCGCAAAAATAAACAAGACCATAATCTGAAGGGCAGCAATCAGCGGCTTTTTGAGCAATTTCACTTTCTGTTCACTCCTTTTTCTATATAAATTGTTCACTATTTCACAAAAACATGACAACGTTCCAATTGATGAGCTTACTTTAAAGTGTACAGCACGTTTAGTTATAGGTAAAATACATATATCGAATAGTAATTATTCCTTTTGTCTATAGGAAGGATGAAGTATGTGGACATTAGACATTTAACATATTTCTTAGAAGTGGCAAGATTAAAGAGCTTCACGAAAGCATCGCAGTCCCTTTACGTATCACAGCCGACCATTTCCAAGATGGTCAAAAACTTGGAGGATGAGCTGGGGGTGCAGTTGTTTTACCGAAATGGACGGCAGGTTGAAATGACAGATGCCGGCCAAACCATGTATACACAGGCGAGTGAAATCACGCAGTCATTTCAGAATTTAACGAGCGAATTAAATGATTTAATGAATGTGAAAAAAGGGCATATCCGAATCGGACTGCCCCCGATGATTGGGTCAAGTTTCTTCCCGAATGTCATGGGAGAATTCCGCCAGCAATATCCAGATGTCACATTTCAATTGGTCGAGCACGGCTCCATTAAAGTAGAGGAAGGGGTCGAGGATGGGTCGTTAGATATTGGTGTCATTGTTCTGCCTGCAAATGATAAAATTTTTCATACGTACACCATTATTAAAGAGAACATGAAGCTCGTGACGCATCCATCCCATCCGATGGCCGGTCGTGAGGAGGTACATTTAGCTGATTTAAGGGAAGAGTCGTTTATTTTCTTTAGAGAAGATTTTGTTCTGCACAGCCGGATTTTAAATGAATGTATGAATGCGGGATTCCGGCCAAATGTCATTTATGAAACGTCTCAGTGGGATTTCATTAGTGAAATGGTAGCTGAAAACTTAGGGATTGGACTTCTGCCAGAACGAATCTGCCGTGATCTTGATCCTGAAAAAGTAAAGGTCATTTCCCTAAACCCATCAATCCCGTGGCATTTAGGTGTCATTTGGCGAAAAGACCGCTATTTGTCGTTTGCGGCAAGAGAATGGTTAAAGCATACGAAATCTTACGTGTGGGATGCAGAGTAAAAGGGAGGATGATACAGATGAAGACAAGCCGCGCGTCTCATTTATTGGAGAAGGTTCGAGAGGAAAATCCACTCGTTCATAATATCACGAATCAAGTCGTGACGAATTTCACAGCGAATGGACTGCTTGCTTTAGGTGCTTCGCCAGTCATGGCAAACGCCAAAGAAGAAGTAGCTGAAATGGCGCAATTAGCGGATGCACTTGTGCTTAATATTGGCACACTGACCAAGGAGACGGTGGAAGCCATGATTCTCGCTGGACAAGCCGCCAATGAAAAAGGTGTACCTGTTTTGTTAGATCCTGTCGGCGTCGGTGCGACAACGTTTCGAGCGAATGCAGCTAAACAGCTGTTAGAGAATGTGAAAATGACCGTGGTCAGAGGAAATGCTGCTGAGGTGGCTCATTTACTTGGAGTGGATGGCTGGGAATCAAAAGGCGTTGATGCGAAAGCGGCGAATGGAGATGTATTGGCATTAGCCAAACAAGCGTCCGTTGTACTTCAGACAATAGTGGTGATCACAGGAAAAGTCGATGTGGTGTCAGATGGAAATGAGGTACTGTCCATTCATAATGGACATGAATGGCTCACCAAGGTGACGGGAACCGGCTGCTTGCTGACATCTATCATAGGAGCATTTTGTGCAGCAGGTGAAAGGCCGCTTCATGCGTCGGCCGCTGCATTGCTGTTTTATGGTGTGGCAGCTGAAAAGGCAGCTCTGCACACAAAGGATAAAGGACCGGGGACCTTTCAAATGGAATTGTTAAACGCACTAGAACACACAACCGGCGATGATGTTCTGACACTAGGGAAATTAGGGGGAGTTTCACATGACAAAGGCTGATCAAGAGCAAATCAAACAGCAATTATCGGTTTATTTTATTATGGGAACAGCAAATTCAACGAGACAGCCGCTTGATGTTGTGAACGAGGCCATTCAAGGCGGAATCACCATGTTTCAATTTCGTGAAAAGGGTGAAAAAGTCTTGCAGGGTGAAGAGAAGAAACAATTGGCTCGTCAAATTCAAGCGCTTTGCCAAGAAGCAAATGTTCCTTTTATTGTGAATGATGATGTACAGCTAGCGATTGATCTAGATGCAGATGGCGTTCATGTTGGACAGGAAGACACAAACGCAAAACACGTCAGACAAAGGATCGGTAATAAAATATTAGGCGTGTCGACGCATAACCTAGATGAAGTGAAACAAGCCATGAAAGACGGAGCAGATTATGTCGGGATGGGCCCAGTCTATCCAACGGAAACGAAAAAGGATACACGCAGTGTCCAGGGGGTGTCTTTGATTACTGAAGTCCGCCGTCATGGCCTTCAAATTCCGATTGTGGGTATCGGAGGGATCACATACGACAACGCTGCACCAGTCATACAAGCGGGGGCAGATGGCATTAGCATCATTAGCGCCATTAGCCAGAGCACCGATCCAAAAAAAGCAGCAGAAAAGCTGAAATCACTTGTTGAAGCAGAAAAAGCATCTCTTTGATCTGAGGGAGACATGGATTGAATCAATTCATGTCTTTTCTTATGTCGGGGAAAATAGACAGGAGAGAAACAAATGTGTACAATTATATAGTTCGATTGTTTTCGAAATGACAGGTAAATAAAGGAGAATGAACATGGAAGTGCTCGATACATATTTTCGCCGATACGATGAAGCAGGAAAAGGGCAGGAGCAGCTGGATGAATTGCTGGCATTGTTTTCTGACGATGTCATGATTGTCTTAAATGGCGCCCAGAAGCCTGGAATCCAAGCATTCACACAATTTTTGAACACATTTTTCCACGTACATGATGACATTAAGCATATGTGGGATGGATGGGTTAAAAGAGAAGATGGGAAGTATGAAACAAACTGGGCCGTGTGCGGAAAGCTTTCTGATGGCCGTGTCTATACAGCAGAAGGAATTGATATCGCAGAGCTGGACGACCAAGGGAAGATCGTTTATTTAGAAAACGTTCCGAAAAACCCAGAGTTATTCCAGCGCTATTAAAAAGCCGGCTGAGCAGCCGGCTTTTTTATTTGTCTAAAGCATAGGCCTCGATGGCTTCTTGAACAGATGTTTCTTCATCAAAAATAAGGTGGCGGCTGTACACTTCACTCAAGTGTAGTGATTTTTGCTCTAAGTGATCTACAAGCTCAAAAATATCTAGAATGGCTGCTAATTTTATGTTAGTTTGGCCACCTTCTGCATTATCATAGGTTTCCTCTGGGAAGGCTTGTTTGACTATTTTCTTCACTTGACGTTGGTTCTTAGCTTTTACCAAGACGATTCGTTCTTCAAAGATTTTATCGGGTATACTGCTTGGTGATGAGATGGATTCGAATAATAATTTTGCGGAATAAATCCTTTGCATACGTCATCCTACTTCTTTCTTATCGTTTTAAATAATTTCCAGTATGTGTATAACATGATAACATAGGAATGACATCTTGCAGGAAATACATAACGATAAATAGATTCATTACGGGGAGGGATAGGAATGAAGAGTGTGGTTGATAACATAGGGGAAGTTCATGAAATTCTGTTAATCATCATTACATGCTGCTCTCTCATCACGTTTAGAAGGGTTGCCAGGTTAGAGAAGTATAAAAATAAGTTGAAAAGCCAATTTATACCTTACTGAGACTTGAACAGAAGAACACAAAAAAGCCGGCTGAGCAGCCGGCTTTTCCTTATGAATCAGTATCCATATGCATGCCTGTATGTGCCTTTACTTGAATTTCCGAAAAGGTGTCTTCATCTGCTTTTTCAGACGAGAATATCGTGCCTAAGTATGCGGCAAGGAATCCGAGTGGAATCGAGATAATCCCAGGGTTCGACAGCGGGATGAGCGGCTCTCCTGTGAAGATGGCTGCTCCTGATGGGTCCCAGACGCTTGGGCTGAGCGAGACGATAATCAGTGCGCTTAGAAGGCCTGTTAAGCTTCCGGCGATAGCACCCGTAGAGTTAAATCGTTTCCAAAAAACAGTGAAGATAATTAAAGGTAAATTCGCACTCGCTGCGACTGCGAAGGCAAGAGACACAAGAAAAGCGACGTTTAAGGACTGGGCAAATAATGCAAGAATGATAGAGAGGATCGCCACGCCGATTGAAGCAAAGCGTGCCGCCTTCACCTGCTCCCGCTCACTCGCTTTTCCTTTGCGGATAATCTGACTATAAAAGTCATGGGCAAAAGCTGACGCGGCGGATAAAACAAGACCAGTCACCACTGCCAATATGGTCGCAAAGGCGATAGCGGAAACAAAGGCAAATAATAAATCTCCTCCAAGGGCTTGTGCCAGAAGAGGTGCGGCCATATTTCCGGCTGCATCTGCTGCTGTGATCGCTTCTGTTCCAACAAAGGCAGCAGCACCAAAGCCAAGGAAAACCGTCATTAAATAAAAAATCCCGATGATCCAAGTAGCAGAAAGAACCGATTTTCGCGCAGAAATCGCATCCTTTACTGTATAAAAACGAATCAAAATGTGCGGCAGACCTGCTGTCCCAAGCACTAAGGCGAGGTTAAGAGACAAGGTTTCTAAAGGCACATCATATTTATTTCCCGGGTGAAGAAACGATTCACCAAGCGGGGTTACAGTTTTCATCTGTTCAAACATCTTTAGCAGACTAAAATCAAACTTTGCAAACACAAGCAGAGAAATAATGAGCGTCCCAAGCATGAGAAGCACAGCCTTTGTGATCTGTACCCAGCTGGTCGCAATCATGCCGCCAAACACGACATAAATGGTCATCAGGACACCCACGATCAGCACTGCGATCCAGTAATCAATGCCAAGAAGCAGCTTGATTAACGCACCTGCTCCAACAAGCTGTGCAATCATATAAAAAGTGGAGACTGTAATGGTATTAAAGGCGGCAACCCCTCGAATGGCAGGGCGCTTAAATCGTGCAGCGATCATGTCTGCCATCGTATATTTCCCTAGATTTCGTAGCGGTTCAGCCACAACGTAAAGAACGACAAGATACGCTACTAGAAAACCAATGCTATAGAAAAAGCCGTCAAATCCGTTTAACGCGATCATTCCAGCAATCCCTAAAAAGGATGCAGCAGACATATAGTCGCCAGCAATGGCAAGGCCGTTTTGAAACCCGGTCAAACCTCCGCCTGCTGTGTAAAAATCACTCGCATTGCTTGTTTTTTTTGCAGCAAAATATGTGATGACCAATGTGAGACCTACGATCGCTACGAACAAAATAAAAGCGGTCATGCTCATTCGTCATCACCTCTTGATTCAGTTTTTAAAGCGCTTACATAATTGTCGAACTTAGCCGCTTTTTTTGCATAAAGTCCACATAAAACCCAGGTCATGACAAATTGTGTGAGGGCGAATAACCAAGCCCATGAGATCGCGCCAATTGCCGGCGTGTTCAAAAAGGTGAAGTAGGATGTAGCAACCGGAAGTGAAAAGTAAAAGAGAAAAAAGAAAATCGTCATCGGTACGATAAATCTGCGTTTTTCCTCAAGAAGTTTTCGAAAATCCTCTGAAGCGGCAACCTTCTTATAATGAACTTTTTTGTCTGCCATTGTTTCCTCCTTTGTACGAATTAGGGACAAGGTACTCCAATGCATATGAGACGATCTGGCTGTTTATGACAGTATATCATAAAAAAGGCACCCGAAAAGGGTGCTTTCTATCGATAATTTGCAAGAAATTGTTCTCTCGCTTTTTCATACGCTTCTGCGTCAAAATGATCTCCGCATTTATGAATACACCAAGGCTCTTCTTGTTTTGCAATCCCAACTTCATAGCCCTGCTGAGTGAATTCAAAGGACTGCGAGACATCATAAAAATGAAAGCCATCAAAGAGGTCCTCACGCCACCTCACATCGTATTGTGTTGCCATGAATAGACCATCAATAGCCGCAGCTTTGATATAATCTTGCACTTCGGGCTGCTGACGGTCTTTTTCAAACGAAAGCAGCTGATAGGTGTCGTGGCGATATTCAATGACTTTACCCCTGCAATCAGCACTCTCCCACCAAATTCCATTGTCAGGCACGCTTTCTGCTCCAATCACGCCCACCAGGCCAAGTGATGGATTTTGTAAAAAAAGGGGGATGAGCTCGAGCAGCATATGCTGTTTGACAATCAAGGTATCCTGATGAAGGTAGATTTTAAACTGAGCTGGATGAGTGATGGCTTCATTATAGGCAGAGGTCATACTTGATGCCTGTCTGATTGGTAAGACCTCCACATGGTATCCATGAGGAGCCGGAAGCGAAGCGAGCTGCCGGAAACAAGCCTGAAACATCGATTCATCATTTACACATAAAACAAACAGGATGGTCGGATTACTCATGAAATGGAACCGCCTCGACTACATATTGATAGGCTGTAGCAGCCTCGTGAAAATCAGAACGAATGCCGTGTTTCATGAGTAATTCATGTAGGTCATTCAACACGCCTGCATAGGAAGGATGCTGTACGCGAATAGCCTCGAATTCGCGAATGCGAAAACCCGCTGAATGAAAGAGTGCATGTATTTCGTGAAGCGTGAAGAAGCGTAAATGGGTTTGATCCATTAACCCTGCATCTGTATAAGTAAATCTGCCGGCTAGTAATTCTAAAACCGTTGAAATGTGGCCGATATTTGGAATAGATGACAAGATGGCACCCTCTTTTTTAAGGAAGGGTTTCACCTTTTTTAAAACGGCCCAAGGGTCCAATAAGTGCTCGAGGACATCTCCGAAAATAATGCAGTCAAATTGTTCATGGTCATAAGGGAGAGCCATCTGTTCAATATTTCCGCAGAGAACATGATTTAGCTCTTGCTCAGCCTCTTTTGCTGCGTCTTCAAATGACTCAATGCCATAGATGGTTCGGCCCTTTTGTTTCAGGACTTTTCCAAGCTTGCCTGTGCCGCATCCGATATCCAATAAAGACGTCCATTCCGCGCGAATACGACTGACGATGACCGGGTTTACCCCATGATAATACTGATCCTTTTTTTGGTGATAATACGAAAGGGAATCTGAACTCACGCTCTACCCACCTTTCTGCTTTCTCATTGTTTTCATGGTTAATATATGGGTGGGCAGCTTGGTTTTATAACGAGAGAAGGACAATTTTCATGAATGCAACTAAAAAGGGATCATATAGAGAACGGGAAGTGGACTGTCCTCCTAATATAGAAAGACAGAACCCCATTGAGTGAAGGGATTGGTATGGAGAGGTGTTCAATTATTGTAGCGTATCGTCATGAAAGGATTTTCAAAAGGTCAATTGACAGGTCAGAACTTTTAGCCAAAGCAGTCTGAAAGACAAAGGATAACGGCGTTGATTTACGGTTTGTTTATCATCTTCTGATCACCGTTGGATGTTAAAAAAGCTTGTATTTCTTCGATGCCTAGTCCAATTTTTTTCGCTTCCTGAATCAAATAAACCCACTCTTCGTCAACTCTTCTTTTCACTTGCGTATCCATAATATCCTCCAGTTCAATAAGACATATTCACTGCAACCAATGACTTGAACAAACCGTCTAGTAACTGTACGTGTGGTTGAAAACAGCACAAAATAAATTTTTGTCGAAAAATGATGACATTTAACCTATTTTGTAAAATCTATCACCTACCACGTTCCTAAAAAAATGACTAAAAAACCCATAAATATTGAAATCTTACTTCTAATAATAAACAATTGTAAAGTCAGTTGAAAGATTATAAATTAAAATAATGAAAAAGACCTAAAACATTTGACTCATATAAACCAATTGTGTTGACATTTGCCATCGAGTAGAACAAATTTCATCTTTACAGGACGTACATATTGTTCGTTTGGGAAGTTCTTCTTAAGATGGTATTCTAAAAGAAACAGAAACCACCAAGAAGGAATGAAGAAAGACATGTATAGCCTTTTTCAAAAGTATCGAGAAGTTGTCATGTATCTTGTGATGGGTGTGTGTACAACCATTGTCAATATCGTCAGCTTCTATTTATTCGTTGAGATGTTTTCCATGGATTACAAAACAGCTACGGTTGTTTCATGGGTATTTGCTGTTCTCTTTGCTTATATCACCAATAAGAAGTATGTCTTCAAGCAAAAGGCTCGTGACACAAAAAGCCTCATGCGTGAACTTTCTTCATTTTTTAGTGTTCGTCTCATGTCTCTAGGTGTAGATCTGGGGCTGATGATTTTATTTGTGAGCCAAATGGCGCTCAATGAAACCGTCGCAAAAATTCTCGTCAACTTTGTGATTGTGGTGGTCAATTATGTCGCCAGTAAATGGTTCGTCTTCAAGAAAACAAAAGAAGATGCGATTTAACACATAAAAAAGATAGGTGATGTGAAATGAGCAGCAGGCCAGACGACTTATATGATGTCATATATCAACAAGCAGAAAAGCAGCATGAACAAGTGCTGAGGCTAGTCAAAGAAATGACCGCACATCCAGAAGTGTTTTCGGAACAAGAAAAGGAAAAGATCAACCGAATGGACATTGCGCTTCAAACGGCAACGGACATTTTAGAAAACTTAATGACCCCTGATACGCAAATGACCATTGTTTTAAGACAAGGGAGAATTCATGTTGACCTGTCAAAAGCGTAAAAGAAGCAGCCAATGATAAAGCGGCTGCTTTTTATTATGCATCGCTTGTTTCCCGTAGTTGCTTTGGAGACATGCCGATTTTCTTTCGAAAGACTTTATTCAAGTAATTCGCATTTCGGTAGCCGCACTGTATGGAAATTTCTTCAATCGAGTATTTCGTTGTTTTTAGTAATGTTTCCGCCTTCTCTAACCGGATATTGGTTAAGTAGTGAATAGGTGTGAAGCCAGTGGCCTTTTTGAATTCCCTCGTAAAATGACTTTTGGATAAACGTGCCGCAGCTGCCATATCGTCTGGGCCAATTTCCTCGTGAAAATGATGGCTGGCAAACAAGGCCGCTTGAACGATAGGCTCAGGCCATTTCTCCATTTGTCCCTCAAGCTTTGGCAAATATGAATACAGTTCCATGACAAATTGATAAGCAAGGCTAGACCCCTCAAATGGATTGGTAATCCGTCTTTCACTGGCTTCATCATAAATTTTCTTCAGCAGGCGGATCGGTTTGGAATTAGGATGAAAACGCATGACCTGCTTTCCTTGATCTATAAATTGGTCAAAGCAAAGATCGCAGGCTTCCCCATAAAGCGTCAAATAGAGAAATTCCCAATGCTCACTGTCTTCTGGAAAATAATATTGATAGGCACTTGGGCTTTTCACAAGAAAGGCCTGCCCTGGCAAGACTTTGAACCGCTTCTGTCCGATTTCAATCATGCCGTGTCCAGACAGTGTGAGCTGAAAGATGCACTTGCCCTGATCCTTCCGCTCCACGCCATTCCAGCTGTATAAAGAAGATGATTGAACCTCCCAGCCAACAGACCATATTTGTGCCGGCAATGTAACATCAGAATGGTGAAAACGAAATGCAAATGCTTCCTTCTTCAAATTGGAAAACCTCCTTCACAGCAAAAAACAACCTTTTTCTATTTTGAATCATGGTACACCTCATATCACATCGTACCATTCACAGCAAAAAAAGGGTATTTTTTAACGATTTTTTTACCATTGAACTTACGCAGTTCAGGCAACTAAAATAAGAGTATCAGAAGAGAAAAGGGGAATGGATATGATCGATATGTTACGCACGGCATTTCACCAGCAATTTGGGGATAGAGAAGAAGAACTTCGCTATTTTTTTGCCCCGGGAAGAGTGAACCTGATTGGTGAACATACAGATTACAATGGAGGTCATGTATTCCCTTGTGCGCTCACTCTCGGTACATATGCAGCATGTGCCAAGCGGTCAGATGGCCGCGTGAGAATGTATTCCTTGAACTTTGATGGCGATGGTGTGAAAGAATTCGACCTTTTTGAAATCGCTTACTTGGAGTCAGACGGCTGGGCGAATTATCCGAAGGGCGTGTTCCATCAGTTTATCGAAGCAGGGATGAAGATAGAAGAAGGATTTGACATAGTATACGGCGGAAATATTCCCAATGGCGCAGGGCTGTCTTCCTCTGCCTCCATCGAACTTGTCACCGCTGTCTTTATCAATAAATGGCATTCATTCGGCGTTTCAAATGCCCGTCTTGCCCTCCTTTCGCAGCGTGCAGAAAATGAATTTATTGGCGTCAATTGCGGCATTATGGATCAGTTTTCAATCGCTCTTGGAAAAGAAGATCACGCCATCTTGCTCAATTGCGATACCCTTGATTTTGAATACAGTCCGTTTCGGCAAGAGGGGCTGGCGCTTGTCATTGCCAATACAAACAAAAAGCGGACACTGGCAGACTCCAAATACAATGAACGTCGGTCAGAGTGTCAATCCGCTTTAAACGATTTGCGAAAAGAAATCGATCTTGCCCACTTATGTGAGCTCACGGCTGATGAATTTGCCGATCATGCCCACTTGATTCAGGATGAAACATGCCGCAAACGTGCAAGGCACGTGGTGACAGAAAATGAGCGGACGATGAGAGCGATAAATTTTTTGAAAGATGATAAAATTGAAAAGCTAGGCGCCCTCATGAAGGCATCTCATCTTTCTTTAAAGAATGATTATGAAGTGACTGGATTTGAACTGGATACTCTGGCAGAAGCCGCTTGGCTCCATCCTGGAACGATTGGCTCCCGTATGACGGGCGCGGGTTTTGGCGGCTGCACGATCAGTATTGTAAAAGAAAAGCAGCTGGCATCGTTTATAGAAGAAACGGGTACGATTTATCAAGAGAAGACAGGTATTGAAGCCTCTTTTTACATAGCTGGAATTGGAGGCGGCGCAAGAGAACTCACGAAGGAGGAAGTGTTATGACGATTTTAGTATGCGGAGGAGCAGGGTACATTGGCAGTCATGCTGTAGCGGCTCTTTTAGCGAAAGGTGAACAAGTAGTAGTAGTGGATAATTTGCAGACAGGCCACAAAGAAGCTGTTTTGGAGGGAGCTGTTTTAGAAGAGGGAGATTTACGAGATCAAGATTTTTTAAGACAGGTTTTCAAAACGCATCAAATAGAAGCGGTTATGCACTTTGCCGCAGATTCACTTGTAGGTGAGAGTGTAACAAACCCGCTAAAGTACTATGACAACAACGTTGGGGGAGCAACAGCTTTACTTCAGGTGATGAATGAATTTGATGTGAAACACATCGTTTTCTCTTCAACCGCAGCTGCGTATGGTGAACCAAAGCGTGTGCCGATCGTTGAAACGGATGAGACGAACCCAACCAATCCTTATGGAGAAACAAAACTTGCGATTGAAAAAATGCTGCAGTGGTCTGAGCAGGCATATGGAATGAAATACGTCGTGCTTCGCTACTTTAATGTAGCTGGCGCTCATACAGAAGGACTTGTCGGAGAGGATCATCAGCCTGAGACACACCTCATTCCGATCATTCTGCAAGTGGCATTAGGAAAACGAGATCAGATCATGATTTACGGTGATGATTATGAGACAGAGGACGGCACGTGTATTAGAGATTACATTCATGTCATGGATTTAGTAGAGGCGCACATCTTAGCAGTTGATCGTCTGCGTGCTGGAAAAGGAAGTGCAACATATAACTTAGGGAATGGCACAGGTTTCTCCGTGAAGCAGGTAGTAGATGCTGTAAGAAACGTCACGGGGCATGCGATTCCAGCACAGGTGGCTGACAGACGCGCGGGAGATCCAGCAAAGCTGATTGCTTCTTCTGAAAAAGCGCTGCAAGAATTAGGGTGGGCACCTCAATATGCTGATCTTCACACCATTATTCAAAGTGCGTGGGATTGGTTTCAGAAGCATCCAGACGGCTACCAGAGTAAATAACGCGTAACAGGCAGGCAAGAGAGGGGACAGAGAGAATGGCGGTAGATATTTTTGGAAAACTGGAACAGCTGATTCAATACGGAGTCAATCAAGAGCTGATTACACCACTAGATATCGATTATACGAGAAATCGGCTGCTTGAGGTGCTTGGGCTGGATGAAGCTGAGGCAAGAACAGTCTCAGGGGATGCGGAACTTGAAGACATCTTAATGCCAATGCTGGATTGGGCAGTAGAGACTGGCCTTATCCCTGAGGAGACGGATACGTATCGCGATTTACTAGATGCGAAAATCATGGGATGCTTGGTGGCGCCTCCAAGTGTCATCTACGCGAAGTTTGAAGAGAAACGCCAGCATGAAGGGCCAGAGGCGGCTACAAGCTGGTTCTATGAAATGCAGCAGCACGCACACTATATTCATACTGGCAGAATCGCCAAAAATGTGCAGTGGTTTACACCAACAGATGATGGCGAGCTGGAGATCACAATTAATCTATCGAAGCCGGAAAAGGACCCAAAAGCAATCGCTGAAGCCAAAAAACTTAGTCAAAAGCAATATCCTCTTTGTCTCCTTTGTAAAGAAAACGTTGGGTTTGGGGGACGGATCAACCATCCAGCGAGACAGAATCACCGGATTATTCCTGTGACACTCACAGATGAATCTTGGTTTCTACAATTTTCACCTTATGTGTACTACAACGAGCACTGCATTGTGTTCAAAGGCGAACATGAGCCGATGAGTATCACCAAAAAGACCTTTGAACGATTGCTTTCTTTCATATATATATACCCGCATTATTTCATCGGATCGAACGCCGACCTTCCGATTGTCGGGGGAAGTATATTAAGTCATGACCATTTTCAGGGCGGTGCGCATGAATTTCCGATGGCGAAAGCGGAACTTGAAGATATTTTTTCTCTGAGTGCCTTTCCGAATGTGAGGGCCGGGATTGTGAAATGGCCGATGTCTGTGATCCGCCTTCGAAGCAGCGATAGGCAGACGCTTGCAGACGCCGCAGACTTTATCTTAAACGAGTGGAAAATGTATTCAGATGAAGAAGTGGAGCTGCTAGCTCATACAGGAGAGACGCCGCATAATACCATTACTCCAATTGCACGCCGCCATGGAGATGACTATGAATTAGATCTAGTGCTGCGTAATAATCGCACAAACAAGCAGCACCCGGACGGAATTTTCCACCCACACGAAGAAGTCCATCATATTAAAAAAGAGAATATCGGATTAATTGAAGTGATGGGTCTTGCAGTTCTTCCTGGTAGATTAGCAGAGGAATTAAGCCAATTAAAAGAAGCGCTGTTATCCCAAAACCCCCTTGAAGAAATCAAAGCCCGTCCTGCTATCACGAAACATGAAGCATGGGCAAAGCGTCTGCTTGAAGAGAACACCTTTACAGAGGAGAATACAGAAGCCATTTTACAAAAAGAAGTCGGCATGATTTTTTCTCGAATTCTCTCACAGGCGGGTGTGTTTAAAAGAACCGAGCAAGGGAAAACAGCTTTTAAACGTTTCATTCATACACTCATATAGGCAGGTGATTAGATGATTGAACAAGTAAGAAAAATAATGGAAGAAAAACAGCTCGACGGTGTCTTAATTCAAAAGCGAAATAACTTCTCCTGGCTGACAGGAGGAAGAAGAAATCATATCGTGTTAAATACACCAGAGGGTGTTTGCAAGCTGCTTGTGTTAAAAGACGACATCGTCCTCATTGTGAATCAAATGGAAGAAAAGCGGATCATTGAAGAAGAGATGGCGTATATCGATCACCCATTTCAAGTGGTGACGATGGATTGGTTTGAGGATGATACGGCACACATTCAAACACTCACAAAAGACAAACGAATCGGGTCAGACATTCAAATGGATGGATTCGAATCGGTTGAGCCGGATTTGTCGCAAGTTCGATCCATTCTTTCTGCATCACAGCTCCGCCAGTATGAAACGCTTTGTCATGAAACAGCGGTCATTGTAGAGAGTGTTTGTAAAGAAATCGTTCCAGGACAGACGGAGCACCAAATCGCTTCGCTTGCGGCTCAAAAAGCGATCGCGCAGGGAATGACGATTGAAGTGCTGCTTGTAGCAACAGATGACCGGATTCATCAATACCGTCATCCAATTCCAACAGACAAAAAACTTCAAAAGCATGCGCTTGTTGTCCTTTGCGCTGAACGGCATGGACTCGTGGCGAATGTCACAAGGTCTGTTTACTTCGGTCAGCTTCCACAGGAGCTTGAAGAGAACAAAGAGCGGCTTGCACGAATTGACACGGTCATGAATGCCGCTACGCGCCCCGGTAAGACTTTGGGAGATGTGTTGAAAGCAGGTATTGCTCAGTATGAAAAAGAGGGCTTCCCTGAAAGCTGGAAAAAGCTTCATCAAGGAGGGAAAACGGGCTTTGTATCTAGAGAAATGATTGCAGTGCCTTCATCGAAGGAAGAAATTCAGCTGCAGCAAGTGTTTACATGGAACCCTTCATTGCCTGGATTGAAATCAGAGGATACGATGGTCGTAGAGAAAGAGGGGAACCGCTTTTTAACCTATACAGGCAAGTGGACATACATTGACGTTGAACATGAAGGGGACATCTATAGGCGCCCTGATATTTTAGTAAGAGATGAATAATTGCAGAATGCCGGCGCTAAGCCGGTTTTTTGCTGGAAGTCATTAAGTGGGATTCCACATATTCAACATGATTACCAATTCTTACAGCGTATAGTCAGAGGATCGATACTTTCTTTTCTTATCAACTTGCGTTAAAATAAGTAAGGTTTTTGTTAAATGTGGGGATACCTATTTTGAAATTGTTTACCTAGATAAAATTTCATTAAGTTAAATTGAAATTTGACCAAACTTTTTTATTGTGGTAAACCTAAATTTGACAAAGTTCTTGATTGTTTGTCCTTTGCCTTCAACTCTCAACTTTTCAAAATCCTAGAAATTTATTGTGTGTGCAATAATATAAATTTATGTCGAATTTATGACATTTTAAAAGAAATCTGTTGAAAAATAAATGAACTTTTGAAAAAAGGGAAGCTAACTCTAACAGATTTTGATAGCATTACAAAGGGAAGAAAAGTTTTCGAAGGCAGATGGCTTTTCACAATTATTCAGCAATTTATACATTATCTAAGGAAGGATGGTGATCTTCTTGTTCAGAGCCATTAAACCTATGCTTTTATTAGCGATGCTCGTGAGTGTTTTTGTATTAGGAGGTTGCAGCAATATCGCTGTTTTAGATCCTAAAGGACCAGTCGCAGCACAACAAAAAGACTTAATCCTTTTATCTATCGGATTTATGCTCTTTATCGTTGGTGCGGTATTTGTAATGTTTACCATCATTTTGGTTAAATACCGTGAGCGTAAGGACGTTGGAAACGCCTCTTATAACCCAGAAATACACGGGAACACGCTTCTAGAAGTTGTCTGGACAGTGATCCCAATATTAATCGTTGCTGCCCTTTCAGTTCCAACTGTAAAAACAATTTACTCTTTGGAAGAGGCACCTCAAGCAACAAGCCATAAAGATCCTCTTGTCGTTTATGCGACAGCTGTTGATTGGAAATGGATCTTTAGCTATCCAGAGGAAAATATTGAGACAGTGAACTACTTAAACATTCCAAAAGATCAGCCGGTTTTATTCAAAATCACTTCCGCTGATACAATGGCATCACTATGGATTCCTCAGCTAGGCGGGGAGAAGTATGCGATGGCTGGAATGGAGATGGAACAATACCTTCAAGCTGATCAAGTTGGCACATATCAAGGAAGAAACGCCAACTTCACAGGCGAGGGCTTTGCTCAGCAAAAATTCAAAGTCAATGCGATGACGCAGTCTGACTATGATAAATGGGTAAATAAAACAAAGAAAGAAGCACCGAAGTTAACGAAGAAAACGTATGACTACTTGATGCTTCCTGATGCTGCAGATGTGCAGACATTCTCATCAACACATTTATCCTTTGCGAAGCACGGAGAGGATTCTGAATATGCACTCCAAGCACGCAAACGTTTAGGTTACCAAGCAGTTTCTCCGCATTCCAAGACAGATCCTTTCGAGAATGTGAAGAACTATAAAAGAAAATTAGAAACAGAATAAACTGACTAAGGAAAGGAGGAGGCCGTTATGCATTTAAAATGGGATGAGTTTTTTGTAACTGGAGACCCATTAATTCTTGGTGCGCAAATTTCTATCGCTCTTACCTCCATTGCCATCGTGTTTGTTTTAACCTACTTTAAAAAGTGGAAATGGCTCTGGAAAGAATGGCTGACATCAGTTGATCATAAAAAGCTTGGAATCATGTATATCCTTGCTGCTGTGATTATGTTCTTCCGCGGTGGGGTAGACGGACTGATGATGCGCGCGCAGCTGGCGCTTCCTAATAATACGTTTTTAGATTCAAACCACTATAATGAAATCTTTACAACGCATGGTACGATCATGATTCTATTCATGGCGATGCCATTTTTAATTGGTTTAATCAACGTCGTTGTTCCTCTTCAAATTGGTGCACGTGACGTTGCATTCCCTTATTTGAACAACCTTAGCTTCTGGACATTCATGGTCGGAGCAATGCTGTTCAACATTTCCTTCGTTATTGGAGGATCACCAAGTGCAGGCTGGACGAGTTACATGCCGCTCGCCGGAAATGATTTCTCACCAGGACCTGGACAGAACTACTACTTGCTCGGGCTCCAAATTGCAGGTATTGGTACACTTATGACAGGTATTAACTTCATGGTGACCATCTTAAAAATGCGTACAAAAGGTATGACACTTATGCGTATGCCAATGTTTACATGGACAACATTGATTACGTCTGTCATCATCGTTTTTGCATTCCCTGTACTAACAGTTGCTTTAGCACTTATGACATTTGATCGTTTATTCGGTTCTGCATTCTTTACACTCGAAGCAGGCGGTATGCCGATGCTTTGGGCGAACCTATTCTGGATTTGGGGACATCCTGAGGTATATATTGTTATCCTGCCGGCTTTCGGTATTTTCTCAGAAATTTTTGCGACGTTCTCAAGAAAGCAGTTGTTTGGTTACAAAGCGATGGTTGTCTCGATTGTGGCAATCTCTGTTCTTAGTTTCCTTGTGTGGGTTCACCACTTCTTTACAATGGGGAACAGTGCAGCGGTTAACTCATTCTTCTCGATTACAACAATGGCGATTTCTGTACCAACAGGTGTGAAAATCTTTAACTGGCTCTTTACGATGTATCGAGGCCGTATCAGCTTTACATCACCAATGCTTTGGGCACTTGGTTTCATCCCGAACTTCGTAATCGGTGGTGTAACTGGGGTTATGCTTGCGATGGCAGCTGCGGATTACCAGTACCATAACACGTACTTCCTTGTATCCCACTTCCACTATGTATTAATCGCAGGTACTGTATTTGCTTGTTTTGCTGGTCTTGTTTTCTGGTATCCAAAAATGTTTGGTTACAAGTTAAACGAAAGAATCGGCAAATGGTTCTTCTGGGTATTCATGATCGGATTTAACATCTGTTTCTTCCCGCAGTACTTCTTAGGACTGCAAGGAATGCCAAGACGTATTTATACGTATGGACCAGAAGATGGCTGGACTGCACTAAACTTTATTTCAACAATTGGTGCATTTATGATGGGTATCGGATTCATCATCCTTTGCTACAACATTTACTACAGCTGGAGACACGCAAAACGTGAAGTGTCTGGAGACAGCTGGGGAGAAGGACGTACACTTGACTGGGCGACATCTTCTGCAATTCCGCCGCATTATAACTTTGCAGCACTTCCAGAAGTGACAACACCAGATGCATTCCATCATTGGAAGCAAAACAATGTAGACGTTCATCCTGAAAAAGAATTCAAGAAAATTCACATGCCGCACAATTCAGGCAGACCGCTGATCATGTCTGCATTCTTTGGACTTGGTGCATTCGGTCTTGTATTTGAATGGTACTGGATTGGCGTTATTGGCTTAATCGGTGTATTCGCAACGATGATTTTACGTTCATTCGAATATGACGATGGCTACTATATTCCTGTTGAAGAAGTCATTGAAACAGAGAAAAAGAATAAGGAGGCGCAGAAGTAATGGGACATAATGATAGCAGCTATGCAAATGCACCGCTTGAATATCGCTCTGAAACCGGACGTTTAAACATCCTTGGTTTCTGGATATTCCTTGGCGCGGAAATCGTGTTATTCTCAACACTTTTTGCGACCTACTTTGTTCTACATGGCAGAACAGCTGGTGGCGTTTTACCAGCTGAGCTGTTTGATATGAAACTTGTATTGATCATGACATTCCTGCTATTGGTTAGTTCATTTACATGCGGGATTGCCGTTCATGAAATGCGTCGTGGAAGTACAAAAGGGGTTGTCATCTGGACGATTCTCACACTGCTTCTAGGTGCAGGCTTCGTTGGATTTGAGATTTTTGAGTTCTTCCATTATGTACATGAGGGTGCGAGCATCCATACAAGTGCGTACTGGTCTGCATTCTTTGTACTCTTAGGAACTCACGGACTACACGTATCGATCGGTATCTTCTGGATTACCGGAATCTTGTTCCAAATTAAAAAACGTGGATTAACTCCACAAACAGCAGCGAAGATTTTCATCTCAAGTCTATACTGGCATTTCCTTGATGTTGTATGGATTTTCATCTTCACAGCTGTTTACTTGATCGGATTAGGGGGGCTTTTGTGATATGGCTGGAAAAACACATTCCTCAGCAGAGCACGAACACTTCCCTTGGAAACACGTAGTTGGCTTCATTCTATCCATTGTGCTGACAATTTTAGCATTCTGGATTGCCATTGGAGCTGAAATTGGCAGTTCCGCAAAACTATGGATTATCTTTGGTTTTGCGTTCATTCAAGCATTCTTGCAGCTGTTCATGTTTATGCACATGACAGAGAGCGAGAACGGAACTGTTCAAGTCGGAAATACTTTGTTTGGTCTGTTCTGTGCGATTATCTTCGTCATCGGATCTGTTTGGATCTTTGCGGCTCACTACAGCCACGGAGAGAACAGTAAAGACGGTTATTCACCGTCTGCACCAAAGCAGTCTGAGCATTCAGAGAAATAATAAAAAAACCACTCATCTCTTGAAGGTGAGTGGTTTTTATCATGATAGTGATAACGCTTCCAATAGTTGGGCGATATCTATCTGCTGCTGAATCTTTTGCGAATGAATGGAAGTCCGTAGATGAGGAACGCTGCAATGTGAGCCAAAATCACGTTAATGGCAAAGAATGCGATCATGAAGGTATGTCCTGCTGGAGATAAACTGCTTGTCATGTAAAGACCGAAGAAAATCCACATAATCATAATGGGTGGAATAGATGCTAATGCAATCTTTCTGTTTTCCAGCCATAAAAACAGGGGTGTAGCCGTTGCAATACATAGGTACGCAAAGAACATATCCATCGTATCCAACTCCTTTGTAAGTTGATGTTCAAATCAAATGAGAGGTCAGGATGCAATTGTGTCTGTTTTTAGGATATATTGTGAACATTTTGTTACAAATATTATACCATAATTGACTTTGAAGTAAACGTAATAATTGGAAAATGGGCCTTATTCCATACAAAATGGTTTTAATCCTCATTCCTCAGTGCAGCTTATCTCATCTGATGTTTACTTTTCATATCGCCACATAGGTCATTGAATTTTCCCCTTAAAATCTGTAAAATAAACTTTTTAAAGGACTTGAGATCGGTTGAATGAAAAGTGTATAGAGGAATTTTTTCCTATTGTTAGGATGAAAAGTATTTCATTTTTTGAAAATTGAATGGAACCTTTCGGATGTATCTTCCGTCATATTTAAGGTGAGTTGATTTTGTGAAAATTTCAATCTAATATAAATAAGGGCTTTTATGTTTTGTAATAAGGGTGGTTAGTTCATGAACAAGCAGAATACATCTCCTTACTATCAAGGAGATTTGATTTTTATATTTTTAGCCTTCTTTGCCATCAGTGTCATTGCGATTTATGCTGCGGGTCAATTTGGGCAGTATGGATCTAATGCATGGACGAGGCAGATCATATACTATATGGTCGGAGTTATATGTATTGTAGCCATAAATTATTTTGATTTGGAGCAATTAGAGAAGCTAAGTCTCTATATTTTTATAGGTGGCATACTGCTGTTACTTCTTCTGAAAGTTGCTCCTGCAAAAATTGGAAGTCATGATTTTGCTCCAATTAAAAATGGTGCAAAAAGCTGGTTTGTGATACCAGGGGTTGGAACACTTCAGCCCTCAGAGTTCATGAAAATTGGTTTGATTATGATGCTCGCATCTGTCATCGGAAAGTCTACACCTAGAGGAAAACGGACATTAGAAGATGATATCTTTCTACTATTAAAAATTGCTGGGGTGTCAGCTGTACCAGTTGGACTGATTTTCTTGCAGGATGCAGGGACTGCGGCTGTTTGTATGTTTATTGTTGTGGTGATGGTATTTTTATCAGGGGTCAATTGGAAACTGATCTCACTCATCGGCTCAGTGGTTGTGTTTTTAGTTGCCTCTGTTTTAGCCGTGATTATCTTATTCCCTGATTTTGCGAAAACAATTGGCATTCAGCAGTACCAGATCAACCGGATTACCGCTTGGCTGCCTGATAGTTCTTCGACAGCCAACCAAGCACAGACGCAGGATGCATCTGGATCTGATAAATATCAAGTGGAACAGGCGATTATGGCCATTGGTGCAGGGCAGATTTTTGGGAATGGCATTAAAAACTTAAAGGTCTACGTTCCTGAAGCACAAACGGATATGATTTTCTCCATTATAGGTGAAGCCTTTGGCTTTATTGGCTGTGCGTTTGTTGTGATCATGTTCTTCTTCTTGATCTACCGGCTGGTCGTACTGATTGACCGAATACATCCTTATAGCCGATTTGCGTCATTCTTCTGCGTCGGATATACAGCCTTGATTGTGATCCATACGTTCCAGAATATTGGAATGAACATAGGTGTGATGCCTGTAACAGGGATTCCACTCTTATTTATCAGTTTTGGAGGAAGCTCTGTCTTGTCCGTTCTGATTGGTTTCGGAATTGCCTATAACGCAAGTGTTCAATTAACGAAATATCAAAGTTATTTATTTAAATAAAACGGGTAAGGGCAGTCTAAGTATAGGCTGTCTTTTTTATTGCGAGTTTTAATTTTTGAAAAGCCCTATGTCTTTGCCTTATGATAGAAGAAGTGAAGGAGGTCTTCGAGTTGAACAAGACGATAGAAACCATATTAAATCATCGATCCATCCGTTCGTTTACAGACGAGCGTTTGACAGAAGAAGAGGTACTGACACTGATCAAAAGTGCACAGGCTGCTTCAACATCAAGCTACGTACAGGCGTATAGTATTATTGGTGTAACAGATCAGGAGAAGAAGGCCAAGCTTGCTGAACTGGCTGGGAATCAGCATTACGTTGAGAAGAATGGGCATTTCTTTGTCTTCTGTGCAGACTTGAAACGCCATGATTATATTGCAAAAAAAGCAGGGAAGAATCATCAGGAGGCGCTTGAGAATACAGAAGCCTTTCTCATTAGCGTCATTGATGCGGCATTGGCTGCACAAAATGTCAGTGTTGCCGCAGAATCAATGGGACTTGGAATCTGCTATATTGGCGGACTGCGTAATCAGCTGAGAGAAGTCTCTGAAGTGCTTGAAACGCCATCTTATGTGCTGCCGTTATTCGGTCTAGCTGTTGGGCATCCAGCTAATCAGTCGTCTCAAAAGGAACGACTGCCAGTTGAACTCATATATCATGAAAATTCATATCAGCAAGATGAAGCGCATGTGGATCGTTATTTAAAAGAATACGACGATCGTATTTCCGCATATTATGAAACACGAACAAACGGTGAGAGAAAAGATACTTGGTCTGAGCAGATGCTGCGAGGCTTTAGCCAGCCAAAGCGTGCCTTCCTTGGAGAATTTGTGAAAGAGAAGGGCTTTAATCGAAAATAAATAAGACAACCCCCTTTCCATTAAGAGAGGGGGATTTCTGTAAGAGGTGCAGCATGATGAAATTAAGTATACTGGATCAATCTCCTTTGATAGGAGGTGCTACGCCTGCTGAGGCTTTGAAGCAGACGGTTGAACTGGCGAAGCAGGCGGAAAAGTGGGGTTATCACCGTTTTTGGGTATCAGAGCATCATTTTTCAAATCGGCTTGCAGGATCGAGTCCAGAGGTGCTTCTCGGCCATTTATCAGCCGTTACGTCGCATATACGCATTGGCTCGGGCGGCGTCATGCTTCCCCACTATAGCGCCTATAAAGTAGCAGAGAACTTCAGGGTTCTCGAAGCGTTGGCTCCTGGTAGAATTGATCTTGGGATTGGACGTGCCCCTGGCGGTATGCCCATTTCATCTATTGCCCTTCATCATGGGGAGCGAAAGCGTTTAGGTGATCAATATCCTGAGCAAGTAGAAGAATTGAAGGTGTATTTACACGATCTAGCGGATGAATTTTACCCGCTGCCTCATTTGACTGCTTCTCCGAAGGTAGAGACCGCGCCAGAAGTTTGGATGCTCGGTTCCTCTGGAGGGAGTGCAAGGCTTGCGGCGAAAGCAGGTGCAGGCTACACGTTTGCTCTTTTTATTAATGGTGAAGGCGGAGAAGATTCTGTAGAGCAATATATCAATCGGTTTGAACCTTCAGTATTCGGTGATCAGCCGCGTGTCAGTCTGGCAGTCTTTGTTTTATGTGCTGAAACAGAGGAGCAGGCAGAAAAACTAGCTGTCAGCTTAGATTTATCTTTACTTGCCAATGAACAGGGGCTGAATCTTGATGGTTTTCCTTCATATGAAGAGGCACAGGCGTATTCCTATAGTCAATATGAACAAAAACGAGTGGCTGCCAATCGTCAAAGGATGGTCATTGGAACACCAGTTTCTGTGAAAAAGCAGCTGACCACACTTGCGAAGGCTTATCGAACAGATGAATTGATTGCTGTGACCATCACATATCACATGCAAGACCGGCTCACATCGTATCGTTTATTAAAAGAAGCCTTTGATGCATAACGTATGTATATTTAACGTTCACGCAGCCAGTAAAAGGGGAAAAGGAGCATCATAGTGAGGAAGAAGGCGGCTGACACCAGCAGGCTGAGCGGGTAGATACAGGAAGCATAAAGAGTCAGTTCGCATGCTTGATGAAAAGGACGAGGCAGCTTCGTATGTAAAAAGGTTAGAAAATAAACCAAGGTGATCGTCAGAAAAAAAGCAGTAAAAAAAGAAACGATCGATAGCAATATCAACATGAGTTTCTCTTTCTTCCATATATGATCGAAAAGCCTTGATGAGCTTATCCGCTCATACAAGGCTTTTCTTGTGATTCACATTTATTCAGGGTAAATTTCGAAAGGTTCCTTCGTTTGTACGGTATCTGATTTTCCTTTCAAACTTGCATACGCAAGCATTGTATACTCACCAGCTTCAAGCTTCTGGCCTTGATTGATCGTGCCATTCCATTTTACGCGGTGCTCTCCTTTATCAACATGTTGATAAACACCAGCTTCACCTAAATACTCTCCATCTGTCGAGTAGACAAGGAATGCAAGGTTCTCAGCACCGCCAGGCAGGTAGCTGCTAATAACATAGCTTCCAGCACGGTTGTCAGGCTCTACGGAAACAGAAGTGACGCGCGGATAATCTGGCTCTTTCACAATCAATAAAGTGGGGATTTCCGTGACCTTTCTGCCATTTTCGCGAATGGTTATGCTGCCTTGGTACGTCCCTTTTTTGGTTTTTCCGTAATTCACCTGTACTGCGGAAGTAAAGGATCCAGTGGAATTCCCTTTGACGGTGATTTTTTTCGTTCCGTTTGTACTAATGCCGCTGCCATTGAATTTGTAATCAATGGTATACGTTTTCGGTGCTTTTGAAAGGTTTTCTACCTTGAATTTCTTCGTTTTGATTTGAACGCCTTTTTCCTTTAAGAAAGTGCCGTAAGAATAGCTCGCATCAGAAACGATAGAAGACGCTTGAAGTGATTCCATGATTCGAACGCTGCCTGTTCCTTGTGTGTTATGAGGGAATGGGCTGCCATTTGCGTCAAACAGTTTTTCTGCTGTATTCATCAGTAATGCTTTGATTTGTCCAGTTGAGTACGATGGTTTTGCTTGTTTGATGATCGCTGCTACTCCTGCCACATGCGGAGAAGCCATACTTGTTCCTTGCTTAGAACCATATCCGTAAGGCTGAGAAGGATCATGCGTTGGGATCGTACTCACAATGCTGACGCCGGGTGCTGATAGATCAGGCTTAATCATCCACGTATCCACAACAGGTCCGCGGGACGAGAAGTCAGCGACTTGCTCACTAAGTTCTTTGACAAATTGAATGGAGAAAGCCGTTGTATTGTTTCCAGCCTCAATGGCTTTGATAAGCGCTGTTCCATCAGCTTTTGACAGTTTAATTGTAGGAAGTGCGAGACCTGGTACATCGACTGGGATCTCTCCATCGGTATTGTTATACATCACAACGCCGATTGCACCAGCTGCTTTTGCATTGTCGACTTTATCCACAAAAGCAATGGCACCACGTTCAATCACGGCCACCTTTCCTTTAACATCGATGTCTTCAAATGCCTTTTCGTCACCGATTCCAGCTTGGACGAGTGTGACTTGTTTTTGGTCAAGCGCTTTTAAATCACTCTCTTGGTAGTAGCCCATGACTTTTGCAGTTGAATAGTTCGGGAATTTCACATTGTAAAGGCTGTACGGAAGCTGAGTTGCTCCGACAGAAATGGCATCTCTTGACGTGCCAGGTGAACCGACTGTCCAGTTGTTCGGACCGCTGTTTCCATTGGATGTAACAGCGACGACGTCTTCAGACATGGCCCAATCGAGAGCGATGCTCGTTGCATAATCAGGGTTATTGACACTGTTTCCAAGAGAGAGGTTCATGACATCTGCTCCGTCTGTAACCGCCCGGTCGATGCCTGCAAGAACGTTCTCAGTTGTTCCAGATCCACCGGGTCCAAGTACACGGTATGCAAGAAGTGTGGCATCCTTTGCGACACCTTTAATTTGTCCATTTGCCGCGATCGTTCCTGCGACGTGTGTGCCGTGATCTGTGGATTCGCCTCTAGGATCTCCTTTAGGTGTCTCTTGCGGAGAATAATCATTATCAACAAAATCATAGCCTTTGTATAAACCGAAGTTTCCTTTTAAATCAGGGTGGGTATAGTCTACTCCAGTATCAATGACTGCGACTTTGACCCCTTTTCCAGAATAGCCGGCATCCCATGCTTTTGGTGCACCGATAAATGGAGCGCTCTTATCCATAAGCGGGGAGACATCTTCGTTTGGAAGTTGGATGCTTTCCTTTTTCACTTCATCGGTTTTATATGTAACATCCGGATAAACAGCTTTTACTCCATCAACTGCGAGCAGCTTCGGGATTTCGTTTGCAGGAAGTTTCATAGAGAAACCAGAGAAGACTTTTTCATATTCTTGACGAACACTCGCTTTATCTACCTCTTTGAGTGCTGCGTTCTTTACTTTTGTTCGAGATTTTTTGAGGGAGGCTTTTGTTTGTGCTTCGCCGTCTTGCTTGGCTTCAACTAAGGATTTTTCCTTTAATTCAACAATGACAGTGGTTTGTTTTTTCGAGTTGACATTGATTTCACCGAAGATTTCTGCTTTTTCTAGTTCCACCTTTTTGTTAGTTGGAGCAGCAGCAGCCTGTTGACCGGTAAAGAATGTGGATAAAATAAAAATAGTGGAGAACAATAGAACAGAAGAACGAGATATTACCTTTTTCATTAATTTTCCCCTTTCTAGCTGTGTTTTTAGGGAGATAGCCTTTCTTTTTGTGGATAAATAGGAAAGATTCACTGCCCGTTATTAAGTATTCAATATGTTGAAAACAATTCCTTTACTAAAATGGTCTTATTTTACATAGTTACAAAGAACTATTTTGTTTATAAAGTCGCACTTATTCACAAGTGTCTGTTGATAACTCGATTATTAAGATACATATATGGAAAATAAAAAATTTACATACACAAAATCTAGTGAGAGGGTGTTGATATGTGGATAAACCCTGTTGATAAGGTGTGCTTATCTTTGGGATAGCATGTGCATAAAATTTTCAATGAAACATCTAGGCACATGATGATCTTCTGCACTTTTCAACAAAACTTCTGAAAACTAGTTTATTTTTTCACCCAGATTGTGACAAACCTCTCTTTTTTCTCGGGATATGATAGGAGCAGTTGTTTTGCTAGAGCTGCTAGATTCTAAGAAAAGCGGAGGGATGTTCAGTGAAGAAATTAAAAAGCTGGTTGAGCGTATGGTTTGGTTTCATGATGAATGTGCTTGTGAACCCTGGTGTGATGATGAAGCAGCAAGGGTTTCAGGTGGCCGCGGCGGATGTCGGATTTTTTCAAGTAGTGAAAGAGAGAGAGCTGGAGAAGCTGGCAGAAGAACATAAGAAGAAACGCAGGGCAGAGAAGCGGTTGATTCAAAGTCTGATGATGCTTGAAGAGAAGACGATGCGAGAGGCGCGTGCTGGTCCGCTCTTACCTTTACAGAAAAAGTGAAACAGGGTAAAATCCCACATAAGAAATGTTATCTGCTGGGAGAGGATACCCCTTGAAGATATATAAAATATTGAATAACAACGCAGTGGTTGTAAAGGAGGGCGATCAGGAGAAAATTGTGATGGGACCCGGAATTGCTTTTCAGAAGGGGAAAAATGACGTCGTTCCTCTTCAAAAAATAGAGAAAATCTTTGTTGTGCGTGAAGAAAATGAGAAATTCAAACAAATTCTTGCCACATTGCCAGAAGCGCATATTGAGGTGGCAGAGCATATCATCAGTTATGCAGAAGGTAAACTCATGATGCCGCTCAGTGATCACATCCACATATCACTGACTGATCATTTGTCCTTCGCCATTGAACGCCTTCAAAAAGGCATTGTGTTATATAATAAATTGCTTGGTGAGATCAAAGTCTTATATAAGCAGGAATATGAGATTGGAAAGTATGCCATTCGTTATGTAAAGGAGCGGCTGGGGGTCGAACTGCCGGACGATGAGGCAGGATATGTGGCACTTCATATTCATACGGCCAAAATGAATACGGAGTCCATGAAAAAGACCGTAAAATATACAACGATGATCAAAGAAATGATCGAGCATATTGAAAGCTATTTTCAGCATTCAATTGATGAGGATAGTATTTCCTATCAGCGGCTTGTGACACATTTGAGGTATGCATTAGGCAGGTTGGAATCGAATGAGGCATTTCAAATCATGGACGATGACATGCTGATTTTTATCCAAACAAAGTATGATACGGCTTACCGGTGTGCACTTGGACTCGCTGATTTGTTAAAAGATGAATATGGACTTCATCTCCCTGAATCGGAGATCGGCTACATCACGCTGCATGTCCAGCGTCTGCAGGAAGCCGAATTGGTTTAAAATGATCGTGCCTGCATGCAGGCTTTTTTTTATGCACACTACTCTTATTAGTGTATATGGGTCATTGGATTTGAAAAAAGAGGTTGACGCATGTCACAGTCTTATACTATGATGAAAGCGTCATCAAAATTTGATATCGCGGGATTGTGACTGTCAGGCAGGCAAGACCTAAAATTTGCGTAACGAGGGGACGTGTATGTCCTTTACTCGTTGGTGAATTTTAGGTCTTTTTTGCTTTAAAAAAGGAGGAGACATCATGGATTATCAAAAAACAGCCAAAGAATTAACAAGTCTGTTAGGCGGCAAAGAAAATGTCATCAGTGCCACGCATTGTGCAACAAGACTCAGATTGGTGGTGAAAAATGAGGATTTGATTGACAAAGAGGCCATTGAAGAACTTGAAGGAGTGAAGGGGGCTTTCTCAAGTTCAGGACAATTTCAGGTCATTTTCGGAACGGGATCTGTCAACAAAGTATATGAACCATTTGCTCGTGAGACTGGTCTCGAGACAGGCGACGAGAAACAAAAGCCTGTCAGCCATGATGAAGCAGTGAAACAAAAAATGAATCTACTTGCGCGTTTTGCCAAGACGTTATCGAATATTTTTGTACCGATCATTCCAGCAATTGTGGCAAGCGGTTTATTAATGGGTCTCTTAGGTATGATGAAAGCCTTCAAATGGGCTGACCCAAGCTCTGCGGTCTTCCAAATGCTTGATATGTTCTCAAGTGCAGCCTTTATCATTTTACCGATTTTAATTGGGGTCAGTGCAGCGAAAGAGTTTGGTGGAAATCCATATTTAGGAGCCGTCATTGGGGGAATTATGATTCACCCGAATCTGCTTAATCCGTGGGGATTGACGGAAGCAAAACCAGAATATATGCATTTATTCAATGTTGATATTGCTCTTCTTGGTTACCAAGGGACGGTTATTCCAGTGTTATTGACCGTATATATCATGTGTCTTGTTGAGAAGAATTTAAGAAAAGTGGTTCCGAACAGTATTGATTTACTTGTGACCCCATTTGTGACGGTGATTGTAACTGGATTTGTGACGTTTATTGCAGTTGGCCCGCTTGGAAGAATGCTTGGTACAGGAATTTCGAATGCGCTGACGTTTATTTATGACCATGCAGGGTTCTTAGCAGGACTCATTTTCGGCGGTGCTTACTCTTTAATTGTGCTCACAGGGGTTCACCATAGCTTCCATGCGATTGAGGCAGGATTGCTGAATGATATTGGACGTAACTATTTGCTGCCAATTTGGGCAATGTCGAATGTCGCGCAAGGCGGGGCAGGATTGGCTGTCTTTTTCTTAGCCAAGCGTGCAAAAACAAAAGAAATTGCCCTTCCTGCTGCCTTCTCTGCTTTTTTAGGAATTACCGAGCCTGTCATATTCGGTGTAAACCTCCGCTACCGTAAACCATTTATTGCGGCGATGATCGGGGGCGCATTGGGCGGGGCATTTGTCGTTTTCACGAAGGTAGCCGCCAATGCTTATGGTTTAACAGGCATTCCGATGATTGCGATTGCAGCACCATTCGGTGTTCAAAATGTGGTCAATTATGTAATTGGTATGTTAATCGCTGTTGCTGTTTCATTTATTCTCACCATCATTTTTAAAGTAAAAGAAGTCGAAAAATAATCAAGGGGTGGTCACAGTCATGACAACAACTGACGCAGCACTTCGTCAAAAGATAGCAGAACGTATTCGAAACTATGAGCATTTGGTTAAAAAGGATGTGTACCGGCAGCAATTTCATTTAATGCCGCCAGTCGGTCTTTTAAATGATCCGAATGGGCTGATTCAGTGGAAAGGAATTTATCATGTTTTTTATCAGTGGCAGCCATTTAAAACGGGACATGGTGCAAAATTCTGGGGTCATTACACATCGACAGATCTAGTGAATTGGCATCACGAAGAAGCCGCTCTTGCCCCAAGTGATTGGTTTGATCAAAACGGCTGTTATTCTGGCAGTGCATTTATAGACGATGGGCAGATGCATGTGATGTACACTGGAAACGTTCGGGATGAACAAGGGAACCGTGAGACGTATCAATGTTTAGCTGTTTCAGAGGATGGCATTCACTTTCAGAAAAAAGGTGTCGTGGCAACGCTGCCGGAAGGTTTCACTGCCCATTTTAGAGATCCAAAGGTATGGAAGAGGAATGGTCAGTGGTACATGGTTCTTGGTGCACAAAGTTTAGACCTGAAAGGACACCTTGTTTTGTTTACCTCTGATACGTTAGAGAAGTGGACGTTTCAAGGCACGATTGCAGGCAGTGGAAAGAATGGTTTAGACAATTTCGGCTATATGTGGGAATGTCCAGACCTGTTTGAGTTAGACGGCCGAGATGTATTGATTGTATCACCGCAAGGGCTCAAGCCGGATGGTTTAAAATATCACAATACCCATCAATCAGGTTATTTTGTTGGGAGATTGGATGATCATACTTATCAATATACGCATGGAGCGTTTGAGGAGCTGGATCGAGGCTTTGACTTCTACGCGCAGCAAACCTTTTTAGACGAATCAGGCAGACGTCTTTTAATCGGGTGGATGGGGGTGCCTGATCAAGGAGAAGAGCATCATCCGACGATTTCTTATCAATGGATACACTGCCTCACGATCCCGAGAGAGCTCCGTTTAGATGATGACGGACATCTCATTCAAAAACCAGTAAGTGAACTTCAATCCATGCGGACCAATGAACAAGAGCATGTTTTTCATATTAAACGTTCTGTTCATTCTATCCCTGTAGATGATATTACGAGCGCAGAGGTATTCATTGATCAAATTGACACACAGAAAGGGTTTGAATGCTGTATCCGTGCAGCTGCACGGATCATCTATGATAAAGAGAAAGGGAAGCTGACATTAGAGCGGGATCGATTTGAAGATCGATCAAAGGAAGTTCGTGAAGCAGTCATAGAGGAATTACACGACCTTCATATCTTTATTGATGCATCGTCGATTGAGATTTTTGTAAATGGTGGCCGAGAAGTTTTTACTGCACGTTACTTTCCTTCCCCGGGAAATAAATCAATATCCATCAGTGGAAGAAATGAAACAAAGCTGACATTGAAGACATGGCATTTACAAAAAGAAGCAGGTCGTTGATCCGAACCCTACATGTGATCATTAATATGATGTGAAATTAAAAGTAACCAAAAACAGCACGTCATATAAAAAAAGGAGATTCAGAGCCGTCTGCACGATTGATAGAAAGGTGCAAGTAAATACATTTCTCTATCAGATAAGCGAGGTGCGGGAAATTGGGTACCCCAATACCGCATCCTCATCTTATTCCACTGATCATAAGTGGAATTTTTATTTTCATTGTTTTTTGCTTTTGGACCAATGGTAATCACAACGTCTACATATCCCTCGCCATCAATTCCATTATATTTTCCGGAAAACGATCATTTCCCATTTGCTTCACTGTTCGTTTTACTTTATCTGCTGTTCTTTATAAAAAAGGTTTACTTTATTAAGTATGAGTGATAACATACATTTAAATTATTGGTAATAAATATTACTTTTATATAAAAAATAGTAATTTTTATTACGTAAGATAAATCATAAAAATTTTTTTGAGGTGCGTGATAATCCTTTGGGGATAGGGGTTGAGTCATTCATTTTATTTTTTGAAAGCGCTATCTTTTTTGGTTTGTGTTTGGAAATGAACCACTTAGTTGATTGTTTCCACTATCCAAAAAGAAGAGGAGTGTATGTTGGTCAGTGATTTAGCACAGTGGTTGGATGTTATCAAGGCATGTAAAGAGAATGCTATTGTTAACAATTAAATAAACGAATCTATTATATCAATATGAAGTTAAGGGGTGTATTTGCATGGGAGTATGGAATTTTAAAGGCGGTTCTATTTGGTCAGAAAAGGGATTCATTCCAAATAAGTCTACAAGAATAACAGTTACTCATGAGGATGATAGGGAGATTCATTTATCTGAATCTAGCGTAATTGTACCAGGACTAGTCGATTTTCATTGTCATTTATGGGCACCTGGAGCGGAGATTGGTGTGAAAGATAAACAATATCTCTCCTCAGGAGTAACGACAGTTGGGGACGCAGGTACTTTTGGCTATGACGGATGGGAGGAAGCAAATCGTTATTGGGAAAAGAGCCCATTAACAGTTCGTTCTTGGTTATCAGCCTTACCAGAAGGGCTAACCAATCATCCCAACCCTAACCCAACCAAGCCAGAAAGTATTTCGTTGGATCGAATTGTTGAAGTTGCATCTTTAGCTGATGATCGTTTATTAGGAATTAAGATTCGCTTAGGTCAGGTGGACATAACGACTGACCGGTCTTTATTACGCTTAGCAAGAGAAGCAGCCGATCGAACTGATTTACGAATGATGGTTCATTTAACTGAAACTAAACTAGATATTGAAGAGGTAACACAATATTTTAATAAAGGGGACATTCTCACTCATCCATTTCAAGGAAGGGATGGAAACGTGTTAAATACTGCCGGGAAGGTAAAAAAAGAATTTCTAGCTGCAGTAGAAAGAGGGATAGTATTAGATATCGGTCACGGTAGAAAACACTTTAATTGGAATGTTTTTTATAAATGCTTAGCTGAGGGAATTAAACCAGATACTATCAGTTCAGATTTAACAAGCGCGTCATGGAGAAAATACCCTGTTTATAACATGAGCTATATCATTTCTAAAATGATTGTAGGTGGACTGTCTCTAGATGAAGCTTTTAGAACCGTTCTGGTAACAGCTCCTAAATTGTTAGGAATTGACGATTTTACTTTTACTCCAAATAACCTTGTGGTTCTGGATTCTACTTCTACTGAGACTGCTTTTCCTGATGTAGATGGAGAAACCGTGTTAGGTAACATTAATTATCAACCGAAACACTTAATATTTAACGGTATACCAGATATTGAGAGCGTTTCTAGTTGGAAATAAACATTTTTGACAGATATATTTCATTTTGTTCGCTGTCTTGAGGAAACAACAGAAGGGTAAATGGAGATACTCTTAGACATCTTACAGAACCGTAAGAGTATCTCTTTATTTTTTAGATAAATGTAAGCGTTATCAAAATTTCTTTTTAAAAGGAGGAATTTGATTGGAAAATTCTCAATTGAATTTCGAAAAGAAGACGATTCGAAAAGTGACACGAAGAATTATCCCGTTACTATTTTTACTCTATATTATTTCTTATCTAGACAGGGCAAATGTGGGATATGCTGCATTGGAAATGAATGAAGCACTAGGACTCACAAGTAAAATGTTTGGTCTTGTGACAGGTATTTTTTTTATTGGTTATTTTCTCTTTGAAGTACCAAGTAATATTCTAATGCAAAAATTTGGGGCAAGAGTTTGGATTACTAGGATACTCTTTACTTGGGGAATTATTTCTATGGCAACTGGGTTTGCTCAGAATGCTACCCAGCTTTATATCATTAGATTCCTTCTTGGAATAGCAGAGGCAGGTCTATTTCCAGGTATTATTCTATACCTTACTTATTGGTTCCGAGCTAAAGAAAGAGCAAGTACAATTGCGATGTTTATGACAGCAATCGCCGTTTCTTATATTATAGGAGCTCCCGTTTCTACTTTAATTATTGATCATATTCATTGGATGAATGTGCCTGGATGGCGTTGGATGTTTATTATCGAAGGCGCCCCTGCTGTTATTTTAGGGTTTGTTACATATTTCTACTTAACAGACCGGCCAGAACAAGCAAAGTGGCTAACAGCCGAAGAAAAAAATTGGTTGATTTCAGAATTAAGAAAGGACGAGGAGCTACGAGAAAAGAAAGGCCAACAAACAACTAGTCATAAGACGGCCTTGACTGATCCTAAACTGTGGTACCTCGCCTTAATTTACTTTGTATATACTGCAGGTACACTGGGTGTTGGATATTGGATGCCCCAAATTATTAAAGGATTATCTAGCTATTTATCAAACACCCAGATCGGCTTCATTGCTACAATCCCTTATATTATTGCTTCAATCGTCATGAACTACTGGTCAAGACGCTCAGATCGCACAGGTGAAAGACGTATGCACACAGCTTTACCATTACTCGTAGCTGGTTTAACGTTACTCAGTGTAGGAATGGTATCCAATCCATTTATTGCAATGATTTTCATCACCATTTCATTGGCAGCCATGTATTGTTTTAAAGGTCCTTTTTGGTCATTACCCACTATGATATTGAGTCCAGCCACAGTAGCTGTTGGAATTGCAGTCATTAATTCAATTGGAAGTCTAGGAGGTTTTGTTGGCCCTTATGCAGTTGGATGGCTAAAAGATGCTACAGGAAAAATGCAAGCCGGTTTGATTTTCTTAAGTATTATTTTAATAATAGCTTTCATATTGGTATTAGCTATGAAATTTGAGCAAAAAAGAACTGCCTTCAAGAGTCAGAAGGAAATAGGGGAAATCCGGCTTGAAAAATAATTTATCTACAATCTGAGCAGATCAATGATCTGCTTTTTTCTAGTGAAATCAGCCTGTATCTTAAAGCCTATACCATGTATATACAAGGTTGGCCTAAAGCGGTTTGATGACGTTTTACATATATGATAACAGGTGGAATTATGGTATCATTTTAAAATATATACAGCTGAGGCTGACGTTTATCCAAATGCGGTAGGACAAAAAAGGGGTTGTTTACTTGAATTCAAAACAGCAGCCGACGACTAGAAAACGCTTGGAGACAATGGCAGATCATGTTGAAGATAAACGTGAAGAATATAAAGAATTGCTCATTCAAGTTCAATCTATTCTCGGTGAACCTTCTTTAGAGCAGGAAGAAGTGAAAGAGAAGCTGACAGATACGTATAAACAAATGAAAGAATATGCTTTATTTGTTGAATCCATCGAAGCCTTTATTCGAAAAATGGCGAAAGAGTCCGATCAGCAAAAATAGGCATTCATGTATGGATAAAAGAGTGTACTCGGTTGCGGGTATGCTTTTTTGTTTCGGTCAGATTATTCAGAAATTTGAATGAAAGCGTTGACATTCTTATTGTCATGATAAATAATAAATAAAAATTCATCTGAGCATGTACAGGAGGAACGATATGAACCATACAACCAAGAAATGCCTGATCACCTTTATGATTGTCTTATTTTCTATGAGTTTTCTTTTTCCTTCCATTTCTTCTGCCCGAAATCATACGTCGTATGCTGCATCAACTGCTTCAGTCCCGTCTGGTCAATATTATCGTTCACAAGAGGTAGCTCTGCATTCTCACGTTCAAAAAGCTTCTCTTTATTACACAACAGATGGCAGCCAGCCGACAACTCAAAGTCAGTTGTACAAAAAGCCCATTCATATCGAAACAGATACGACTTTAAAAGTAAGCGTTTACAATAAAAGTCACCGCCTTTCCACGTCTACATACAATTATCGGTTTGTCACACGAGAGGACATTGCATCATCTTTTTTATCTTTCGAATACAAAGGAATGCCTTATCGGCTGTATATTCCAAAAAATCGTAAGAGGGGTAAAGCCTATCCTCTCGTCCTGTTCTTACATGGAGGAGGTGAGAGGGGAACAGACAATCAAAAGCAGTTACTTGCGAATGATGGTGCAGTTTTATGGGCTTCCCCTGAAGTCCAAAAGAAACATCCTTCGTACGTATTAGCCCCTCAGGCGCGAAATGCTGTGGATGGAGGCTTTGCATTAACAAGAAATTTGCAAAATGAAATCGATCTGACAAACGTGTTTCAATTTTCACCGGATTTACACAAAGCTTATGATGTCCTTCAGCATGTGTTAACTTCTTATCAGATTGATCAGAAAAGGATTTATGCGACGGGTTTATCACAAGGTGGATTTGGCACGTACCAGTTGAATATCACATATCCTCGTTTGTTTGCAGCGATGATTCCTATTGCTGGGGGTGCAGATCCAAGCAAGGCAGGAATATTAGCACACAAGCCAATATGGGCATTTCATGCAGAAGATGATTCCATTATCCCTATCGGCTATGCGAGAAATACAATTCAAGCTATTCAAAAAGCAGGCGGCCAGCCGCTTTATACGGAGTACGCAAGCAAGTATGGATATGACCATGCATCATGGACGCCTGCTTATGAGACGCCTGGCTTAACCGATTGGCTGTTTGCACAGAGAAGAAGCTTTCGATAAACAAAAAACCGATTCACCTAAACGGCGAATCGGCTTTTTTTTGTTTTATTTGTCAAAACGATGAGCAGAATGCTTTGTTGGTCCGATGTATTCGTTTAGCTGGAAAGAGCCTTTGATGGCAGCAGTGATGAATTCTTTTGCTGCATAAATGGCTTCTTTCACGTCTGATCCATTCGCTAGTTCAGCTGTAACTGCTGCTGAGAATGTGCAGCCTGCGCCGTGTGTGTATTCTGTGTCGATTTTATCTGTTTCAAGGCGTTCGAAGGTTTGTCCATCATAAAGCAAATCGATGGCTTTGTCTTCGCTTAGCTTACCGCCTCCAGTGATGACCACATATTTTGCACCAAGTTCGTGAATGCGTTTTGCTGCTTCTTCCATTTGTTCAATCGTTTTGATCTCGCCGATTCCGCTTAATTGACCTGCTTCGAAAAGGTTAGGTGTAATAACGGTTGCCAGTGGCGTGAGCTTTTCGCGCAATGCTTCCGCGTGCTCTGGGTAAAGGACTTCGTTCGCACCCTTACAAACCATAACAGGATCAATGACGACATTTTTTAGGTCGTATGTTTTGATGGTTTCAGCTGCAAGCTCGATCACGTCGACGGTTGGGAGCATACCCGTTTTCAGTGCATTTACACCAATGCCTTCAACAATGGTAGAGAGCTGCGCGCGAATCGTCGCCGTATCAATTGGAAACACCTGATGATCCCAATGATTATGAGGGTCCATTGCAACGACAACGGTTAAAGCTGTCATCCCGTAGACGTTTTTTTCTTGAAACGTTTTTAAATCTGCTTGGATACCTGCACCGCCGCTTGAATCCGAACCTGCGATGGTGAGTGCTTTATTCATAGACATAGTTGCTGAACCTCCAATGTGATGTGTAACAGTTATTGTTCTATCCCTTATTATAATCAGCTTTTCCATTTATCACAATGAAACGGCATAAAAAAGCGTTCCTCTCTTCGGAACGCCTCTCTTTCTTACCTTTTACAAATCACCAATTTCCCTTTTTTCAGTTCGTCTAAAAGGGTTAAAGCTAACTCTTGATCGGCGCCAGCTGACATCATTTTGGCCATCAGTTCATCATCCCGGGTACGAATGACATTGGCGACTTGATCCAAAATCCCTTGATCGACCGCAGTCATGCTTTTGGCGTCTGTATACTCTGTTACGGTATCAGAGCGTTCTGGGTCGTACGCAAAAACAAATACAGCGTCCTTTGTTGAACCCGATGAATGAATGTGGTCGATGGCCTGTTTCGCTTCTTTACTATTCTCAGCCGTGATATATTCCATTATCATCACTCCTTTTCATCAAAAATTCCCATTTTCTCATCAAATCAAACCGCCTTTTATATCATGAGAAGAAAGTCAATTTATGTTTTAATGGAAAAAGACGAATCTATTAAAGGAGTAAGCTGCATATGAAGATTTCCTTATTAATTGTGACACATAACCGGCTCAGCGCATTGTGTGAGCTGCTTGAATCCATTTCAAGACAAACCGTACAGCCTTTTGAAATTGTCGTCGTCAATGATGCAGGAGAGCGAGTCGACAGCATTCAGGAACTTTACCCTGAGCTTCCGATCCGCTTGATTCATTTAGATGAGAATGTCCAGCATGTGAATGCCAGAAATGTGGGGATCCGGGAGCTGACAGGCGACGTCATCATGCTGAGTGACGACGATGATTACTTCACACCTTGTCATATCGAACGCATGAGCAAGGCGTTGGAAGATGCCGATTTTGTTTTTTCTGATGCAGAAATTGTGTCGTTTGAAGAAAAAGGCGCGACCCGCTTTCCACTGTCGAGACGTTTGTTTGCTTATACAGCGGACATTGAGGATATGCGTGTCTTTTCTACATATGTTCCTTCTGGCAGTATGTACAAACGCTCTATACACGATGAGATTGGCTATTTTGATCCAGCGATGCATCATTATTGGGACTGGGACTTCTTTTTGCGTGTATCACAGCATGCCCGAGTCAAACGAGTACCAGCTGCCAGCGTGATCTATGCGTTTTTTGACGGCGGTGGAAATCAGTCTAGTGATCTTGGTGAAACAAGGAAGAACTACCTAGATGATTTAAGTGAAAAGCATGATTTAGGCGACCTGCCAACAGCTAACTTTGCTATATTATTAGAAGAACCAGCGATGAAAAAGCGAGAATCAGAGAGTGAGATTGTGTGGGATGGAAAACCGATGATCTCCAGACTAGCGCAGCAAGTAGAAGGAGGAAAACCACAATGAAGCCATTTTTAAATGATAGCTGGTGGGCTGTGATGAAAAGTGAATTTGAACAGCCATATTATCAGGAATTACGTGAATGGATGAAGGAAGAATATCGCACGCAGACCGTTTTTCCAAAACCAGATGACGTGTATCGTGCCCTTCATTTGACGTCATATGAAAAGGTCAAAGTGGTGATTTTAGGACAAGACCCTTATCATGGCCCAGGGCAGGCACATGGATTAAGCTTTTCTGTTCAGCCAGGTGTCAAACACCCGCCATCTTTGAGAAATATTTTTCAAGAGCTAAAGGATGATCTTGGCTGTCCTGTTCCAAACCACGGCTCACTTGTCAGCTGGGCAGAGCAGGGTGTGCTACTCTTAAACACTGTACTGACTGTGAGAAAGGGCGAGGCGAATTCGCATAAAGGAAAAGGCTGGGAACGTGTGACAGACCGCGTGATTGATGTGCTGAATGAACGTGATCAGCCCGTCGTTTTTGTGTTATGGGGCAGACATGCTCAAAACAAGAAAGAACGCATTGATCAAAACAAGCATTACATCATTGAGTCACCTCATCCAAGTCCTTTTTCTGCAAGAAACGGCTTTTTTGGCAGTCGTCCGTTTTCAAAGGTAAACACGTATTTAAAGCAAATGGGATTCGAAGAAATCAATTGGTGTATCAAGGATATTGAATGAAAATAGGACGAGGGGAGAGCCCCTTCGTCCTGTTTATTTTAAAAATTTGCGGACCAAGTCGAGTCCGTTTTTCGCATTTGGGTAACGGAAGGAAAAATCGAAGCGGTTCGTTTGGCGCAGGACGCTTTTTTCATGCGTAAAAGTAAAGAAGCTTTCCTTCCCGTGATATCGTCCCATGCCGCTTTCGCCGACGCCTCCGAATGGCAGGTAAGGTGTAGCGACATGCATAAGCGTGTCATTGATACATCCTCCGCCAAATGAGAGGTTCTCTAGAATATAGGATTCTGTTTCTTTATTTGTTGTAAATAAGTAAAGCGCAAGCGGCTTTGGCCTTGCTTCGATCATATGCGCTACCTCATGCAGAGAATCAAAGGTCATGACAGGCAGGATCGGCCCGAAAATTTCCTCCTGCATGACGGGATCCTCCCAGGTGATGTCGTCTAAAATGGTCGGAGCGATTTTAAGCTCGTGTTCATTGCGCTGTCCACCTGTGACGATCGTTCCATTTGAGAGAAATTGTGTGAGCCTGTCAAAATGACGCTGACTGACATTTTTGCCAAAGTGCGGATGCGTTTCGGGATGTTCACCATAAAAGTCACGGATACAGGCCGTCATTTCTCGCAGAAGTTCCTCTTTGATGGATTCATGAACGAGCAAATAGTCTGGTGCAATGCAAGTTTGCCCTGCATTGGTGAATTTTCCAAAGGTGATCCGCTTCGCTGCTAGCTTGATGTCGGCATCAGGCATGACGATGCAGGGGCTTTTTCCGCCAAGCTCAAGTGTGACAGGGGTCAAATGCTTTGCGGCGGCTTCCATGACGACTTTGCCGACTGCCACACTTCCAGTAAAGAAGATATAATCAAAGGGCAGCTTCAACAGTTCTGTACTAACATCGACACCGCCCTCTACAACAGCCGCATGGTCTTCTTGAAATACACGTTTGATGATAGTGCTGATCACTTGTGAGACTGCCGGGGTCAGCTCAGACGGTTTTAAAATCACGGCATTTCCCGCAGAAATCGCGCCGACTAATGGAGAAAGGGCCAATTGGAAAGGATAGTTCCAAGGAGCAATGATGAGCACACTTCCATAGGGCTCCTTGATGATCATGCTTTTCGATCCGATATGAGTCAGCGGTGTTTTCACGCGTGTTGGCTTCGCCCATTTGTGAAGGTGCTTGATGGTATGATTGATTTCTTCATACACCATTCCGATCTCTGTTGTATAGGCTTCCTGTTCGGATTTATGTAAATCATGGGCTAAGGCCTGTAAAATATCCTTCTCATGCTGTTTGATTGCTGCTTTTAAGTCTTGAAGAATGCGGATGCGTTCTTTAACTGCCGGCTTCTGAAAGACTTTTTGTTTCTGAAATAGAGCGGTGAGCTTGTTCATGATTTAATCCTTTCATAGACGATTTTGTTTCTTTTATTATGTGTGAATGAAGATGAGGGGTCAAATTAGAGAGGCTGAGCGCACTGCTTTGAAAAAATGAACCCATTTGGTTTGTTCATTTGGTAAAATAATGTTGAAAAGAGATTTTTTTAGATTGGAGGGTCTACCCTTGAATATTCATATATCAAGCCTGCTTCAAAAAATGGAGGAAGCGGTTCAAAAAGCAAAACAAAGTGGAAATGATGAAGAGGTGAAACGTCAAGTGGCAGCGATTTCTTCACTATGTGATGTCATTCTCGACGCACCATCACAGGCGCAAATGCCGCAGTCGCCAGTCATCTCACCACCTCCATCGATACATACACCATCAGCGCCATCTGTGTCTACAGATCAAGCCATGCTGGAGAAACTCATGGGCACAAGTGGCGCGAAGAAATTTCAGCAAAATGATGAGGGTCAAAAAGAGAAGGACGGGAACGGCGACTCTATTTTTGATTTTTAATGGTCTTGTCACGACAAAGGGAAGGTGATCGGTTTGAAACTATTTTTGGGCGCCATTCAGTGGATGGCATTTTTTATCGCAGCTTCTATTGCCGTACCAATTGCGATTGCACAAGCATTTGAATTGAATCAAGTACAATCGGCAGAGCTGATTCAAAGTACTTTCTTTTCACTTGGTCTTGTGGCGATGGTGCAGTGTTTATGCGGCCATATGCTGCCGATTAATGAAAGTCCAGCAGGGCTTTGGTGGGGTGTGTATACCCTTTATGCCGGCATGACAGGAACAATCTTTGCGACGTATCCTGAAACTTTGCAAGCATTACAAGGGGCTTTAATTATTAGTGCTATTTTCTTTTTTATTTTTAGTCTATTTAAAATCATCAATTGGCTCGCGTCTTTATTTACGCCAGTCGTCACAGGCATTTACCTGCTGCTGCTTGTTGTGCAGCTAAGTCAGCCAATCATGAAAGGGCTGATGGGGATCGGCTATCGAGGAAATCAAGTAGATGGGCTTGTCTTTTGCTTATCGATCTTGATTATTATCCTCACCTTCATGATCAGCCGCTCAAAATGGCATTACTTGAGGCAGTTTTCTGTGTTATTCGCACTTGCAGGCGGATGGCTGTTATTCGCTCTACTCGGATTGGCGAAGCCAGTTCGAATTCCAGAGCAAATCATCGAGTTTCCGAAGCTGTTTCCATTCGGTATGCCGGTCTTTGACAGCGGATTGCTTGTCACGTCCTTTTTTATAACGATTTTACTCATTGTGAACATGCTGGCAAGTATTCGAATTGTGGAAAGCTCAGTGAAGGCATTTGGTGAACTGCGTGAGCGGAAGAGAGCACGCCCTGCTGGTTTTGTCGCAGCATTTGGTCATTTACTAAGCGGGCTGATCGGTGCGATTGCGCCTGTACCTATTTCGGGGGCAGCAGGATTTATCCAGACAACCAAAATTCCTTCTAGAAAGCCTTTTTTCATAGGAAGTCTGCTTATTGTTCTCATTAGTTTGTTTCCGCTGCTCATGAGCTTTTTCTCTGCATTGCCATCACCTGTGGGGCTTGCTGTAAACTTTGTGGTCTTCTCTTCCATGATTGGGATTGCGATGTCGGAGTTTGATCAATATGAGAAAGAAGAAATCCCGCGGATTCGCTTTGTTCTTGGGATTGCCGTTTTAGCAGGAGTAGGGGCGATGTTTGTGCCTCAGGGGGCTTTGAAAGGAATGCATCCTGTGCTCATTTCATTATTAAGCAACGGTCTTGTTCTAGGCACGCTCATTGCGATTGTTGTCGATCAGGTCTTGTTACGAAAGAAAAAGAAATCCGACAATCTCGTGTCAACGTAAAGGGAAAGTTGAATGTCGCCCTTCACCCGCGCTATGATAAACATAATTGACGAGATAAGGAGAATGACGAATGAAACTATTTTTCATTTTAGGTGCCATTAACGCCATGCTTGCTGTAGGCCTTGGAGCCTTCGGTGCGCACGGTCTAGAAGGGAAAATCCCTGAAAAATATATAGAAATATGGAATAAAGGTGTTCAATATCAGATGTTCCATGCCATTGGCTTATTTGTTGTCGCTTTTCTTGCAGATAAGCTGTCAGGTGTCTCCTTGGTTCCTGCCGCTGGCTGGGTGATGCTTGCAGGCATCCTTTTCTTCTCAGGAAGCCTTTATGTGCTGGCATTGACTCAGGTGAAGATTCTAGGTGCCATTACCCCAATTGGCGGAGTAGCATTTATCGCCTCTTGGATCATGCTGGTAATTGCAGCAGCAAAAAATTTATAAGGTAAAAAACCGATGCTCTTATAGGGGCATCGGTTTTTTTCTTAACTCCAGTAAGGAGTATAATTGGGTGGTGCTTGATAATAAGGGACGTAGTGAGAAGGAGGGACAGGGTGCGTTTGAGACTCCTCTTCCCGGTGGCAAAATGGTCCGATAAACACGCTGGGTTTCACAGGCTTTGTCGCCTGCTTCCACTGTGTTTCGTTCATGCAATAAGTATGGGCCATGATGTGAGAAGGGGTGAGGGTAAGAAGGTCTGAGCCTAGGATCACTTCAGGTGTAGATGCGTTAAAAATGGCTAACAAATGAGTTCTGTCTTGGAGAGCGACTTCATAGTGCCACCAGCCTTGAGGCACGTTTGCCACCTGTCCAGGTGTAATGGTATAGGTGTGCAGTTTTTTTGTAAATGGATTCAGCATCGATACGGCAGCAGAACCGGCTATACAATAAACAAGCTCTGCGGCATTTTGATGATAATGAGGCTCTACGACTTTGCTTTTACTCAAATATATATCCAGCAGGGACACTTGATCCAATGAGTTTAATTGTTTTTTTCCTAACACATTAATCAGGTTATGCTGATCGTATTTCACAAGGGGGCTTTGATTCAGATCGTATGAAAATTTCACATTTGGTGATGTATAATCCAGTTCAACAGTCATTGATGTCACCTCTAGGCTTTTGATAAAAACTACTAGGCATCTTATGAGCCGCGCCCCAGCGGTGTGACAAAAACCTAGACAAAAGAAAAAAGCAAGGGCACCTGTGCCTTGCTTTTGCCATGTATGACGTTATCTCGGAGAATATGTTGACATCGAATATGGATAGTCGTACTGAATTTCTCCATCAAACGTAATGTAATCAAGATAGATTGTTAATAGTAAGTATCGTGTTCCTGTTTTGTTATCACTAATGATAATGTGGTCACGTCCTGCAGCTTCAATGACGCCTCTAAAAATCTTCGAATTCCATTCCTTACTCGCCTCAAATGTCATATAAATCGTGGCTACCTTGCCGCGGTTCAATCGTAAAATATTTTCAATATAGGACTGCTCAATAGGCAGCTGTCCGGTGACATTTTGCTGATAGATCGGTCCAGAGGGAATTTGATATGGCTGACCGCCGCCTTGCGTTCCTTGGCCTCCTTGTGAAGTGCCGGTAGACGGCATTGGTGAAAACCCCTGCTGCATTTGACCTTGCATTTGACCCTGCGTTTGGGGAGGGACTGAATAACCCATCTGCTGCGCAGGATACGGATTTGCTCCATATTGTTGCTGGCGGAAATCTTGACCTTCGAAACCCGAACCTTGCCCAAATTGATTTTTCAATTTCATAACGTTCCTCCTCTTTCCTCATGGTGTTCTAAACAGAAGGCGTTTAGGCGCCTGTTGTTTCCATAGCATTCTTTCTCTCTTTCACACTATGAGACAGGAGGGGAGAATATGTACATTGAACGAAAAAAAGGAACTGCTCTACAGTTCCTAAAGTGGAGAAAAATCTTCGTATTCTATCGGTACTCGTCCTTTTTACATGATCCAGTTTACAGCGTGCTGGACATCAAATAAAAGTGTCACGATGAGAAAAAACGCGGCGGGCGGTGTGATCACAATGATGAAGGCTTGCCATAATCTGAGTTTCATCACAGCGACAATGCCTAAAACAGCCATTCCAAATATCCACGTCTTTGCATATACATCCGTAAGAGTCAAAAGATCGATATAATACCATACTTCATAATGCTGATCTAAATATGGTGTGATTTTAACAAACGTATACGGACCGAGCATCCCAACAGTGGAAATCCAAGTAAGTGCAAATAAAGCAGAAGGGAAAAAGACTGTCAGTGTGCAGGCCTTGAGTATATCTCGATACGCCGTTTGACAGCCGAAAAAGAGACGCCCTAACCATTTGATGATGAGGGCACCGAAAAATAGAATCATATTGCCTGCCAAAATACCATATCCCGCTCCTTGTAACAGAATAAAAGGGAATGGAATATGATTGCCCATATACTCGCTAAAATACCCTTCGTAGATCCAGCCTGTACCGGCGAAACTTGCAAGGAGCATCATCAGCCAAATTGGAATATTGGAATGTCGATATGAGCGAATAATCGTTTTTGTCGCGACGAAAATTTTAAAAAATCGAAAAAATCCTTTTACTTCCTCTTCTTGGGAGTGATCATTCTTCATAGCTTCCAATGTTCTTTACTCCTTTAATACACATAAATGATTACTTATATTACCAAAAATTTCGCGTTTTTCAAAGAAAGATCATTAAAAAAATCCAATTTTATAAAAAATAGGTCACTCTACAGTCTCTTTCAGAGGAGACACATATGATAAACATAGTTTGAAAGAGACCGAGGTGATAATTTTGACAAAAGTAACTGTCATTATGACGAGCTACAACAAGGCGGCTTACGTCGGCAGATCGATTGAAGCGGTCCTGCAGCAGACGCTGTCAGACTTTGAACTTTTTATCATGGATGATGGATCAAACGAAAAAACCCTTGCTGCTATTGAACCGTTTCGCAAAGATCCCCGCGTTCACTTTATCCAAAGCGGTGTCAAAACATTGGAAGAGAGAACAGCGAAAACTCGCTACGCCGTGCTGATTAATCAAGCATTAGAACTGGCAAAGGGCGAGTATATTTCCTATGCCACAGATGACAATGTCTACGCCCCGGACCGTTTAGAGAAGCTCACTCATTATCTAGATGCCCATCCAGGTAAAGATATTGTCTATTCTAGTTCTAAAGTTATCTATTTAAATAGCAAAAAAGAGCCAGTGAAGGAAATGATTCGGCCGGCGCAAACAGTGCAATGGAATGCTCCCTGCGCTATAGATCATTGCTCTGTCGTGCATCGTGCATCCATCTTATCAAAAATTCATGATGAATTTGGGTCCTACTGGGACGAGAGTCCGCATTTTTATCGAATAGGGGATGCCCGTTTCTTTTTTCGGCTAAATCATTTTTATCCGTTTTATCCCTTTGATGAAATATTAGATACAAATTACATCACAGAACAGTCGATTCATTATCAACTGGCAGCAGAAGAGAAAAGTGCCTTTATTCAAGCACTTCCCGAGCAGTCTACCTGCTGGGATCTCCGCAGCATATTAAAACAAAAATATGGGAGGTGACCTGAAATGTCGCACTATATTCATCATTATTGGCAGGTGTACTTTGAGTATGTGAATCTGATGAAAGATTTGTCCTACAAGGAAATTCCTCTTGGGTTGATCAGCAATTTTTATCAATATATCAGTCCTGAAGTGAGGGAACGCATGGAAGATGAAGCATTTGGTCAAGAACTGACAACCGATTGTCCATTACCGGAAGAGATTCAGCCATTTTTTGATCAGCATAAGCAGCAGATCAAGCGTATCGCTTATCGTCCGGCGAATGGAAAGGTATTGCTTCACTTTGAACACCTGCGTTTTACTGAACAAAATTACAAGCGGTTCCATCCAAACCAAACGGTGGTGCTCGCTCGCTGGAAGAAGGCAGATTATTTCGGAATACCTGTTATCAGTAAGCCGGAATTAACCGGAGAGGTTAATAAAGAAGCCCACGCTGAATATATTGAAAAAGCAAATGCTCTCCTTAAACCTTACGCTCACCACCCTGTCTTTGGCAATGTCTTTTTTAGAGAAAAATTGCGGAAGGACATTGTGCAATTTATTGATGTCATTGACCAGATAGAAGTGCTGTTTCAAATGCAGCCGATTACAGCTGTCATTGTTGGAACGACGGAGGATGCTTACAGCCGCGTACTCGCTTTGCAAACAGTGAAACGCCAGCTGACGAGTATCTGTCTTCAGCACGGCGCGCTTATGGGAGACGAAGCCTTTTTACCGATTTTCACGACTTGCCATGGGGTGTTTGGAAAGTATGAAAAGGACTGGTATGTAGACAAAGGCTGTCAGCCGGAACAGGTGGAAATCACAGGTCATCCGAGGTTTGATTTGGTGAAGGAGCGAACACCGCTTCAACAGGATCTTATTTTTCGTAAATTGAACTTCAGTCCGGCTAAAAAGACCGTGCTTGTGGCAACGCAGCCGTTTTCTGAAGCCTTCTATGGTGATGTTCTTAAAACGATTGCCAAACGGAAAGACATTCAGCTGGTCATGAAGCCGCATCCTTGGGAAATTGCTCGAAATCGATTAAACGACTATGTGTCTATTGAACGAGCGGGAAATCATGTGAAATTGATTAAAAAAGAAATTGACCTGTATGACCTGCTGCCATATGTGGATATCGTGATTACGCTCACATCAACAGTTGGTCTTGAAGCCATGCTTTTTGAAAAGAGTGTGCTGATCGGGAAAATGACAGAAGGCAGAAGATACCCATATTACGAGTCGCTTGGCAGCTATCATATGGAAAACCCTGTTGAACTAGCTGAGAAAGCCATTCGTATTTTGTCGGATGAACAAGAGATGAAGCTGGCAAAGCAGCAAGGAGCTCAGTTCATTAAACAACACTATCCTCATGCGCGATCTACCGATGTTCTGCTTTCTCTGCTCAAAACAAAAACTGGTGTGGATTTTCAGAGATGAAGATAGGGGTGTGCATGCGATATGGGAAAAAAGAGAGCACAATTTCTTCCTTATGCTCTGCCTTTCATTGAGCAGGAAGAAATCGATGAAGTCATCGGAACATTAAAGTCCGGCTGGCTGTCAACTGGACCAAAAGTAAGACAGTTTGAAGAAGAATTTCAGCAGCTGACCGGTGCAAAACATGCGATCGCAGTCAATTCATGTACGGCTGCTTTATTTTTAGCGTTAAAGGCAAGAGGGATTGGGGCTGGGGATGAGGTGATTACAACACCTCTGACATTCTGCGCAACAGCAAATACAATCATCCATACGGGAGCAGCGCCTGTATTTGTCGATATTGATCCAGCAACACTCAATCTGGATGCAGAGAAAATAGAAGCGGCCATAACACCACATACAAAAGCAATTGTCCCTGTTCACTTTGCTGGTCAATCGTGCGATATGGACCGGATTCTAGCGATTGCCAAAAAGTATGATCTATTTGTACTTGAAGATGCTGCCCATGCTCTTTACACAACGTACCATGGTCAGCCCGTTGGATCGATTGGTGATGCGACCGCTTTTAGCTTTTATGCAACGAAAAACCTAGCGACTGGTGAAGGCGGCATGCTGACAACAAATGATGATGCGCTTGCGGATCGAATTAGACGACTAGCGCTCCATGGGATGAGTAAGGGAGCGTGGAATCGTTATGGAGAAAAAGGAACGTGGTATTACGAGGTCGAGGAACCTGGTTATAAAATGAATATGTTTGACGTGCAGGCATCGTTAGGGCTTGTTCAGCTAAGCCGACTAGATGACATGCAGGTACGGAGAGAACAGATTGCGAAAGCATACAATCAGGCTTTTCAAAAAGAAGCGGGCCTGATTCTGCCGCCTGTGCATCAGGAAGGAAGACATGCATGGCATTTGTATGTACTGCAAGTAAATCCAAAAGAAGCATTCATCACGCGTGATGAACTGATTGATCAGCTGCAAACGGAATATAAAATCGGCACGAGTGTTCACTTTATCCCTGTTCACTTGCACCCATACTATCAACAAACGTATCACTATTCACCAGAGGATTTCCCTAAGTCACTCGCATACTACAAGCAGACGCTCTCACTGCCGCTCTATCCGAGTATGACAGATGAAGATGTGCAGGATGTTATCACAGCGGTGTTGTCTATTTTAAAAGAACAGAAGGCATCATCATGAAGGTCGTTCATTCCATCGATGATCAGGTGCTGGCGGCTTGGCTGGAGAAATACGGCCAACAAGCGGAACAAATGAACGCCTTCAAGCAGTTTGCTCTTGTTAATGGCGCCCAGCTCAAAGCGGTCCTGTTATATGAATGGTCAAAATGGGAAAGCGGCATTTTTGATCAGCATATTTTTCATGTGAAGTTTATAGAAGCGGAGTCAGCGTCAGCTTTTCAAGAATTGATGGAGCGTTTCATCAATTGGATGAGAACAGAAAAATGCGATTTTTTCTTTTTACGTCTTGAAGCGTCTGATCTTGAAAAAAACCGCATCGTCCAAAGGCTGGCACATGTGTACTATGTAGGCGGTCTCACTCGTCTTGAGGCGCCCCCTGTTCAAATGGAAATAACATCAACAGGTGAAGATGTGGTCATCAGTCTTCCGGATGAAAAGGAATACGATGAGGCGGTGTCACTTGCTCATCAGGCTTTTGGGAAAAGCCGGTATGCACTTGATGCTTTTCTAGATCAGAATGTCGTCCAGCATTTCTTTCAGGAATGGATGAGAAACAATCTACTCGGACGTGCAGATATCAATCTCGCGGCAAAGGTGAACGGTGAAGTCATTGGATTGATTCAAGGTGTAACAAAGGGCGATGAACTAGTGCTTGATTTATTGTCCATTAGACCGGATGTACAAGGAAAAGGGATCGGAAAAAAGCTGGTTATGGCGATGATAAAAGCCTCGTATGAGAGAGGGCACCGGTTTATGTCTGCCGGTACTCAAATGCATAACACAACCGCGATTCAGCTTTACGAAAAGCTGGGCTTTAGAACAAAAAATGCCTTCTTGTATTACCATGTGTGGCCGAAAAAAGGAGAGAGGTAAGATGGCGCATTTCTATATCGGAGATCGCAAAGTGGGGGATGGTGCGCCTGTCTTTATCATTGCAGAGGCAGGCATTAACCATGATGGAAAGCTGGATCAGGCACTTGCTTTAATTGATGTGGCAAAAGAAGCAGGTGCCGATGCGGTGAAGTTTCAAATGTTTCAAGCTGATCGGATGTATCAAAAGGAACCGGGTTTGTATGAAACAGCCAAGGGAGAAGAGGTGTCCATTTTTTCTTTAGTAGAAAAAATGGAGCTGCCGCCAGAATGGCTCCCGGTGTTATTGTCACGCTGCGCGGAAAAAGGGCTGATTTTTTTAAGCACAGTGTGTGACGAAGAATCTGCGGATCTGTTGAATCAGACTGATCCGCCGGCTTTCAAACTAGCATCCTATGAAATCAATCATTTGCCGCTTATGCGTCACACGGCATCTTTTCAAAAGCCCATTATTTTCTCAACAGCCGGGGCAACCATTTCAGATGTCCATGAAGCATATGAGGCGATTACAAGCGAACAAAATCAGCAGGTCGCTATCATGCATTGCGTAGCAAAGTATCCAGCACCTAGAGCTTACACGAACCTGCGAGTGCTTCAAACATTAGCTGCGGCATTTCCCGATGCAGTCATTGGCTTTTCTGATCATAGTGAGCATCCGACTGATGCGCCAGTGGCCGCTGTGAAGCTTGGTGCAGCAATCATTGAAAAGCATTTTACAGTAGATAAAACGTTACCTGGGGCTGATCATTCCTTTGCTCTTGATCCTGATGAATTGAAGGAAATGGTTCAGCATATTCGAGCGGCAGAAAAGCAGCGGCATCTAAAAGAAGCTGACACTCATTCAGTGCCAGAAGAGCTCCTTGGCAGTTCTTATAAAACGACAACAGCTATTGAAGGCAAGATTCGTGAATTTGCGTATCGAGGCATTTTTACGACAAAAGGCATTGCGAAGGGCGAGGCATTGACCGCAGAAAATCTAGCCGTGTTACGTCCAGGCCAAAAAAGCCAAGGTCTGCATCCGCGGTATATGTCTATTTTACTTGGCGCAAAGGCTGTCAGAGATATCCCAGCCCATACAGGGGTTTCGTGGAAAGATGTACTCACGCAGGAGACGCCAAATGATTAATGATGTCCTCTTTGTCATACAGGCGAGAATGGGCTCAACAAGGCTGCCCAAAAAGGTGATGAAACCGATCGGCGGTATGGCGCTGATCGACCTGATTGTTGAACGAGTAAAGCAATCAGATCATTACAATCACAAAACGCAGAACCTCATGATCGCCACAACAATTGAGGCAGAAGATGATCTGCTGGCTCATTATTGTCTCTCAAAGGGATATAAAGTATTTCGTGGCAGTGAGACAGATGTATTGCAGCGATTTGCACAGATTGTCCGTCATTTTGAACCGCAAATCATTGTGCGTTTAACAGGAGATAACCCATTTATAGATCCGGCCCTTTTGTCGAAAATGCTTGAAAAACATAGACAAGAGAAGGCTGATTACACGTATACGACTGGCACACCACTCGGTATTTCCGGGGAAATGATCGACGCACAGATTTTAAGTGAAATCGACAATTTTCCCCTTACGCAGCCAGAGCGTGAGCATGTCACGCTCTATATCAGAAAGCATCCTGAGCAATTTCATCTGCAATTATTCACACCGCCCAAAGAACTTGCATATCCTGCTTATCGATTCACGATTGATACAGAAGAAGATTATGAGTTTGCGACCCGTTTACTAGAGAGAGCTGGCGGATCCATTAATGTGCCTACGGCTGAACTCATCACCATTTGCGAACAAGATCCTGATATTGTTCGATTGAATCAATTTGTGAAACAGAAGGATGCTGAATGAACAAGAAAATCATGATTGTTGTGTATGGCGGGTTTTTAAGAGGAATGGGGCATGTTGTCAGAATGAAACGGCTGGCAAATCAACTGCTTCAAGAAGGAAACGACTTATATTTCTATACAAATGAACAGATCTGTGTAGAAATGATCTCAGGTCCAAATTGGCACGTTCATTTGGTGCAGGAGTCGAAGGCATTCCTTCAGATGGAAAAGGACATAAAAGAGCTGAATCCTGATCTTTTGCTGATTGATGTACTTGATTGTGACCTCCAATTTCTTCGATCGATCAAAGCGTCCTCCGGCTCTGCAAAGCTAGTTTTATTCGAAGAAAATAGAGCAGAAGCCTGTCAGCTTGCCGATGCTGTCGTGAACGGCATTTATGGCGGTCTGGACGAAAAGCACATGCAAGTAGATGGGACAGCATATTTTGATGGAACACCTTATTTATTGTTAGATCAAGAGATAAGCCGATTAAAAGACACATACGAGGTTCGAAAAGAATGCAAAAAGGTGGTCATCAGCCTTGGAGGCAGTGACCCACGCGGATTGTTATCAAAGGCTGTATCAGCACTTCTCGAAGCTGATCACCTACACATTTTAGCAGTTACAGGAAAAGCCTCCCGCATTGAAGAACAAATAGAGGCTGAGCATATTCAATTCATTCGTCATACAGATCAATTACCTGCGCGTCTCTCGGAAGCCGATCTGGCAATAGTGGCTGGCGGGATGACGTTATACGAGGCAGTTTGTATCGGAGTGCCCAGCATTGTCCTTTCACAAGTAGACCACCAAGCAGTGACAGCCGCTCGTTTTGCGCAAAAGGGAGCCTGTCACCATCTTGGATTAGGTGAACTTGTGGATGAAAAAGATATTCGGCGTGCTGTGGAAAGACTGTCCGGCAGCTATTTTCTCCGCAGGAGCATTCATCTCAATGGACGGACACTCATAGATGGAAAAGGAACTGAACGAGTGAAAAACATTCTTATACACCTCATGAATCATCACCAAAAAGAACATAAGGATGTGTAGATGTGAAGGGAGTTATTTTAGCAGGAGGAAAGGGATCACGACTGGCGCCTTTAACGAAGATTTTCAATAAACATTTATTGCCGGTTGGTCCATATCCAATGATTTATTGGTCATTGTTCAAATTGAAGGAAGCAGGGATTTTAGATGTGATGGTCATATCACAAGAAGAACAAATCCCGCTGTTTCAAAAGCTGCTTGAAAGCGATCAGGAACTGGGGTTGAACATCGTATATCAGGTACAGCCTGAAGCGTCTGGTATATCAGACGGTTTATCCTATGCAAAGCCCTTTGTAGAAGGGGAGAAGTTTGTGCTGATGCTTGGTGATAATGTATTTGAGGATTCACTAAACCCTTTTGTTGAAGCCTTTCAGCAGCAAGAAAGAGGAGCCAAGGTTTTGTTGAAAGAAGTGGCAGATCCAAAGCGGTTTGGCATTGCAGAAATTGATGCCACGCGCCAACGGATTTTATCAATAGAGGAAAAACCGGAGTATCCGCGCTCATCTTACTGCGTTACGGGCATCTATTTTTATGACCAGGAAGTCTTTCAATATATTGAGAGAATCTCACCGTCAGATCGAGGCGAATTAGAGATTACAGACGTGAACAATCTGTATATCTCAAATAGTCAGCTGACCTATGATATGTTAAAAGGGTGGTGGATTGATGCAGGAACACATGAATCTCTCCACCAAGCATCTGCGAAAATGTTTGAAACGATGAAGAAAAAAGAGGGATCCGAATGACGAAGTCTTATTTAATTACAGGCGGAGCGGGTTTTATCGGACTGAATTTTGTGAAGTTGCTGCTTCAGGATGCAGATGTCCGGCTCACCGTTTTTGATAAATTAACGTATGCCAGCCATCCAGAGGAGATGGATGAATTATTAAAGTTGTCTCATTTTCGTTTTATTCAAGGGGATATCACCCTTCAGCATGAGCTGGATCAAGCATTTGACGAAGTCTATGATGCCATCATTCATTTTGCGGCAGAATCGCATGTTGATCGCAGCATTGAATCAGCAGAGCCTTTTATTCAAACAAATGTCCTCGGAACGTATCGTATGCTTGAAGCGGTCTTAAAAGGAAAAGCGAAAAAGCTCATTCATATTTCAACAGACGAAGTATATGGAGATTTGGAGCCAGATGATCCTGCTTTCACAGAACAAACACCACTTTCACCGAATAATCCTTATTCAGCAAGCAAGGCGAGTTCAGACCTGCTTGTGAAATCCTATATCCACACTCACCAATTACCCGCGATGATTACACGATGCAGCAACAATTACGGACCGTATCAGCATGAGGAAAAATTAATCCCGACCATTATTAGAAAAGCAGTCAATGGAGAAAACATCCCAATTTATGGAGACGGTCAGCAAATTCGCGATTGGCTGTATGTAGAGGACCATGCGAGAGCTGTGAAGCAGGTGCTAGAAAATGGCACAGCGGGGCAGGTATACAATATTGGCGGCGGCAATGAGAAAACAAATCTCGATTTGACCAAAACGATTTTATCGCAGCTCGGAATCAGTCATGATCAAATTGTGTTTATTCAAGATCGAAAAGGACATGACAGACGGTATGCCATTGATGCCAGTAAGCTAAAAGGCGAGCTCGGCTGGACGCAGGAGACGTCATTTGAAGAAGGTATCGAAAAAACGATCAATTGGTATCGAGCCAAATACGATCAGAGCGAAGAAGGGTGACGGATGAAAGTTTTAATCACCGGTGCAGGCGGCCAATTAGGGAAAGAATTGAGCAGGCAGCTCAAGGAAAAAGACATGACCGTCATTGCCTTAACGAGGAACATGCTCAATATCGCAGACCAGCAAGCAGTCAGGCATGCGATGAGACACTATCAGCCTGATATTGTTGTCAGTGCAGCAGCCTATACATCTGTTGATCAATGTGAAACAGAAACCGAAAAGGCGTATCTTGTGAATGGTATTGGCGCCTACTATACAACATTAGAAGCAAAGCGCGCAGGGGCTGATGTGTTACATGTCAGTACAGATTATGTGTTTGACGGGCAGGCGGACACCCCTTACCAAGTCGATGCACAAGCAGATCCTCAAACCATTTATGGAAAGAGTAAAAAGCTTGGTGAGGAATTGATTCAGCTTGTATCAGACGAAGTGAAAATCATTCGTACCTCGTGGCTTTACGGACATGAGGGGCATAACTTTGTGAATACCATTCTTCGGCTCGCTGAAACGAAGGATCATTTACGCATTGTGAACGATCAAATAGGGTCTCCTACTTATACAAAGGATGTAGCTGAGGCTCTGATTCATTTGTTTGATCAGAAGGCAGGCGTGTACCATGTCAGTAACCGAGAAAGCTGTTCCTGGTTTGATTTTGCGTCAGAAATTGTGATGAAAAGCGGCTTGTCCGCCACAATTGAGCCTATTACCACGGAAGAGTACGGCTTCCAAACGCCACGCCCGGCCTATTCTGTCTTAGATCTTCAAGCGATTGAAGCCACAGGCTGGCAGCCGAGGCATTGGAAGGATGCACTTCACGAATACTTGCAGAAAGAAGGGAGATGGCATCAGCATGATTGATGGTGTTGAAACGAAAAAACTCATGAAACATTGTGATGACCGCGGCTTTTTTGCAGAGCTCATTCGAGATGATGAACCGATGCTGAAACGCTTTGGGCAGGCGTCATGGTCGAAAAGCTTTCCAGGCGTGATCAAAGCCTTTCATTATCATGAAAAACAAGACGACGTTTGGTTCTTCCCCGCAGGTCATGCACAGGTCGTGTTATATGATTTGCGTGAGGACTCTCCCACAAAGGGGCAAACCGATGTGTATTATATGGGAGAAGACAATCCGATGCTGCTTCTCATCCCAAAGGGTGTCGCACATGGCTACCGTGTATTAGGTGAGACGCCGCTGCAAATTGTGTATTTCACAACAGAATCGTATGACCCGAAAAACCCAGATGAAAAGCGAATTGCCTGGAATGACGAAATGATCGGGTTTGATTGGGAAACGACATTTAAATAGAGAACGAGGGGCCTTTCGCAGGAGAAAGGTCTTTTTTTGTTGAAATACATTCTATATGTGTCATTTTATGTATATGTACGAAACCGATAAGAAAAGGGATGTGGATGATTTTGTCTAAAAGAATTGCATTTGTAACAGGAGCAAGTACAGGAATTGGAAAGGCCATTGCCATAAAGCTTGCCGCTCAAGACCATGTAAAGGTCATCATCAATTCTAGAAATCAATCCTCACTAGAAGAAGCGCAGCAGCACATTGGGCGTATGGCAGAAACAAAGGAGCCGGTGGCTCTTTTCTGTGGCGACATGTCAGATGAAGGGGTGAGGGCTGAGGCTTTTACGGAAATAGAAAAAGAGTTTGGCAGACTGGATGTGTTGATTAATAACATTCCGGGGGGAAAGCCAGATACCTTTGATTCGTGTGAGAGCGAGCAGATGATGGCAGCATTTTCTCAAAAAGCCATTGCGTACATTGATACGATGAAGCGTGCAGCAGAGATGATGAAACGACATGAGTATGGCCGGATCATTCAAATTGTCGGGAACCTATGGAAGGAACCCGGTGACCAAATGTTTACGAACAGTATGATGAATGCAGCGATTATCAATGCTAGTAAAAATGCTGCCACACAGCTTGCATCTTCAGGGATCACAGTGAATTGTTTAAACCCGGGATTTATTGCTACAGATCGGTATGAACAATTTATCGGAAACATGATGCGTAAACAGGCATTATCGCGGGAAGAAGCTGTACAGGCTGTAGCGTCAGGAATTCCAATGCAACGAGTGGGCTCAGCGAGTGAAATGGCTTCATTGGCCGCTTTTATCGCATCAGAGGAAGCTTCCTATCTTACAGGACAACAAATATCTGTCGATGGTGGAGCGATGAAAAGTATATAGCATCAAAAAAACCGCTATATGCGGTTTTTTTGATTAAAGCGAATCGGAAGAATGCGAAGCCGGTCGATAAACAGGGCAAGCTGTTCTATTGGAGCAACCATTGAGATGCGGACATGACGTTTTCCATGTGCTCCAAACACACCCCCAGGCGTGACAACGACATCAGTATGTTCGAGTAAATAGTCTGCAAATGCATGAGAATGTTCAAACTCATCAGGGATTGGAGCCCATAAATAAAAGGCGCTAGCTGGATGTTCGATGGACCATCCTAGCTGCTTTTCTGCCTGACGGATGAAGAAGTGAATTCGTTCAAGGTAGACCTCTTTTAATGATTGAATGTGACGGTCATCACTTTGTAAGGCGACGGTTGCGGCTTGTTGAAATCCTCCATACATACTGACAAACACATGATCTTGGAAGGCGTTAATTGCTTGGATGATGTCCTCATTACCTACAGAAAAAGCGACTCTCCACCCTGCCATATTAAATGTTTTGGATAGAGAATATAATTCTACTCCTACACTTTTTCCAAGAGGAGCATTCAGAAAGCTTACTGGTTTTTGCTCATAATGAAATGAACCATAGGCAAAATCATGAATGACATGTAGTCCGTGAGCCGATGCGAAATCAGCAGCCTCTTCAAAAAATGCATCATTTGCCACAGCACCTGTTGGGTTATTCGGATAATTTAAGAAAAGAACCTTTGCCTTTTTGAGCACCTCCGGATCAATTGAAGAGAGATTCGGCAAATAGCCATTTTTCGATTCAAGTTTGATGCAGTAGGGCTTTGCGTCTGCCATCAAGATCCCAGAATGATATTCTGGGTATCCTGGATCGGGGACGAGGGCAATGTCCCCGGGGTCAAGCAGACACTGACTCATGACATAAAGGCCTGTTTTCCCCCCATTGAAAAGGGCCACTTCTTTCTGTGGGTCTATCTCAGTGCCGAACTCCTTTTTGTAGAAATCTGCAATGGCTTGCTTGAAAAAGTCGAAGCCTCTAAAAGGTGCATACTGCTGAAATTGCAAAGTGCCTGCTGCCTCTTGAAGGGCGCTTACGATATGTGCAGGAGTCGGAAGATCAGGATTTCCCTGCCCAAGGTTTATGATGTTCGCCCCGTTTTGTGCTTTATGTGCAATTTTCTCAAAGACGGTTCCAAATTTCTGTTCTGGCAGCCGTTCAATCACGTTAGATGGTAAGATCTTCACCACATTACCCTCTCTTTCTATCCCTTCACTAATTCATCCATTAACTGAATGGCAGCTTGCTTCTGTAAGTTGCGGATGGATGCGGCAACATCCTGTGAGGATGACCCTTTTAATTCAAGCGACACGATGCCATTAAAGGCTTCGAATAAAGAGAGATCCACAAAGGTGCCTTTAGATGGGACGGTTTCACTGATGATCACAGTATCTCCAACTAAAGCATCCTGCGGAATATGGACATGATCAATGGTGATATGTGTGGCATCTGCCGGTATGTGCCCGCTTTCTTTGAAATGCTGAGGGTACAAATGGCAGTCTGCTATATAATGCGTATGTCCAGAAAGCAGCTCTTTTGGCAGCTCCGCTTTTTTTCCATCGACTAATACATCGATCAGCAACTTGGCCATATCCACCCCAAACACTTTTTTGATATTCGGAATCATATTCCAGCCAGCAAATCTAGCTGCGGATTCGATCAGTCCCGTTTCTCGATTTTTCATGAGCTTGATCTCTGTATGGGTCGCACAGTTTTCAAGGCCCAGCCCTTCATTTGCCTTCTTTGCTGCCTCAATGATGATTTGCTGGGCTTCATTGTCTAGTATCGAGGGAGTAATATGAGCCGTTTCTGTAAAACCGATTTGAGGGGTCTTGTCATGTATGACAAAAGGGATATATTCTCCCTCTACGACTAATCCTTCTACACTGACATAATCAGAATAGCCATCCTCTTGATACCAATCCTCGTAAGCACCCTCTAAGTACGTTTCAGCGACAAATGGTGCTTCAAATGTCACAGCGTTTGGGACGGGAATGGTTTGCAAGTAGGATTGTACGTTTAAAAAGAGATCATCACTGCCCGCTCTGTCATGAAAAAGGGTCACGCCAATCGAGCTTGCTAAATATGTAGGCTTTAAAATAAGCGGTGTTCCGATATGTTCAATAGCTTGCTGGAAATCAGCTAAAGTGGTGACAGGCTGAGTTTTCACCGCTTTGACACCCGCAGCGTTGAATGCAGCTCTCATTTGGCTTTTATCACGCGCCATTTCAGCTGCCTTTACCCCAGCGCCGCGCAGCCCCAGCCGCTCGGCGGCTTTTGCCATTGGTGCAATAAATAATTCATTATTGGTGGTGATGGCATCAGCTTTGAAAAAGGAAGCCACACGGACTAGGTCATCCACCACCTCTTCCTCTGATTTCAAATAATCATCATGTGCCCAGTAAATAGAATCAGGGTGTTCAAAAGAAGGGTGTGTCTCAAAATAATCGCGGTCTTTGATGACGGCAATGGAGTATTTTTCTATTAGTTCAGCGTGACCCTTTGTAATGGCAAAGGGTCTAGGGATATAAGAAACGATATGATAAGATGCCGCCACGCTTTCATAAAACATATGGGGCGGGCATCCTCCTAAGTCAGCAATGACAAGTACGGTTTTTTTACTCAATGAAAGCACTCCTTTTTATCTAGCGGTGTAACCGCCATCTGCTGTGACAACACTTCCAGTCATATAGCTGGATAGATCAGAGGCGAGAAACAGCATCACGCCCGCAATTTCTTCAGGTTTTCCGAGACGAAGCAAGGGATTCACCTTTGCTTTTTCCTTTTTGACAAACTCAAGACTTTCTGAATGATTGTCTAAAAAGGATTTTTCATTTAATGGCGTATCAATGATGCCTGGGGCGATACAATTCACCCTGATTTGATGAGCGGCATAGTCGATCGCCATCGATTTGGTGAGCTGGATGACACCGCCCTTTGTTGCGTTGTATGCAGGAATGTCAGGCCAGCCAACGAGACCTCCGACAGATCCAGTATTAATAATACTCCCGCTTTTCTTCTCAAGCATATGCGGCAATGTATGCTTACTCATAAGAAATACACCCGTCAGGTTGACCTGTAGAATATGGTTCCAATCCTTCAGTGACATCTCGTGAATAGGTGAGACAATTTCGATGCCTGCATTGTTAATCAACACATCAATTGTCCCGAATTGGCTCAGCACGGACTGAACGGTTTTTTGACAGTCAGACTCATTCGTAATATCTGTTTTGAAAAAAGCAGCATGTTCATGAGGCAATGACTCAATGAGTTGTTTGCCGCTCTGTTCATTGATGTCAGCTACTGCTACTTTTGCTCCGTGCTCAAGGAAAAGCTTGACCGCGGCAAGCCCAATCCCTGATGCACCTCCTGTAATGAGGACGACTTTTCCGGCAATGTTCATTTCTTCACCTTAGACGCTTTTGGCTTTAAACGGTTATAGCGTGGAGGGAAGAAGAGATTAATAGACTTTGATGTTTCTGGCTTTGGATTAATGGCGCCGTGATCTTCTTTTGGATCACAGAAGTAGGTCGTGCCAAATTCCATCTTCTCTGTAAAGCCTTCAATCGTCATATCGTAACCACCGCTAATGCAAATCCCGATTTGTTCATTACGGTGCTTATGAAAAGGCATTTCCCCGCCATTCCCCGGAATGTTGGCAATCATAAGCTCCATCCAGTCCTCCACAAAAAAGGTCACTTCCATGCCAGGAAGCAAATCACGCGTTTTGAAAATGTCTAAGAAATAAGTAGGAGGAGCCGTATATTCCTCGCCATCTTTTAATCTTTTAATATCAATGGCGATCACTTCTTCATCTGTCAAATTCGATGCGCCGTGAGGAACGAATGGTGGTGCAATATAGGCTGATTCTAATGTGGTGAGCACTTGGGTCGATTGGCCGACCGTCATTTGAAGCTCGCCTTTTAATACGATACCGATTTGTGCTTCCGGATGCTCGTGAGGTTCGATGATCGTGTGAGGAGGGACGTATGAAATTAACACTTCCGTATCGCCTCTGACAGTAGAATATTGGATGACACCATTATCCCATTCTCGTTTTTTCGCTTGAGGAAAATATAATTCTTGCACCTTTTGTTCAGTCGTCATGTTACATCTCTCCTTTTCCGAATATAGACCAGCTCATAGGAATGCTTTTAAATGTTCGAATGAAGGTGAGGCCGTATGTAGCTCTAGCCACCTCATTGGTTAAAGCGAAATCAAATTCGCCGTCTCTTACTTTTTGTGCGGCTGTACTTGTAGAATTGACAAGCTCAAATTCAGCATTTTGATGAATAAAATATTGAATCAAATTCACAGGTGCAGGATGAGAAACAATTTTTAAATGGTGAAGCATTTGTTCTTGAAAGGGGAAATCTGGTCTGACAGCCAAACCATACATGGGCGTGTCACATCTGAATATTTGTAAAAGCTGCAGGTCAGGTCTCATGTAGAAGTGTTTAATTCCTTCGTATGCGTGTGGAACGAGAGTGTATTGGAGTGCGTTAGAGAGAGTATGTTCAATGCAAGTTTCGAATGTGTCGTAAAGGGATAGTTTCGTATGAGTGCCGAGTGTAGTGGTGGAATGAGAGATGAAATGTTTTGCTGCATATTCACTGCTTGTCCCCTTAGGGCCTAATGTATTGACTGTAAACATCTTAGGTGAAACGATGGGCTCCTCTTTGAAATGAAAAACATCATTCTTTAAGATCATGTTTACCATCCAATCTTTTCAAATTTTTACTAGATTATAAAAAATAAAATTGGTAATTGTCAACAAAATTTATAAAAAATGTATTTTATGATGATATTAAAAATTGATCTAAAAAACTGCACATATCGAGATGTGCAGTGAAATGAGCTCACGTTTCAAAGGTATTTTTATGTTTCTGCTGTAAGGTTTTTTCACGTTTATAGCTGATGAAGCTGATGAGAAAACCAACGAGCGTAATGAGTGCACATACAAGTCCTACCGTATGATAGCCGAAATGGACATAAACAGGTCCCATCAAAGCGGACCCAAGCATAACGGCTAGATTGGAAGCAAGGCTGTAAAAAGCCATCACTTTGCCTCGTTGTGTTTGGGAGCAGTCGCTCAGGACGGTGCTCAAAAGCGTGACGGATAAACTTTGCATGGCACCCCAAATAAATAAAGCGAAAATGAGCAATGTCCATGAGAACGGGGCATAAGGAAGTAAGGCAAGAACGAGCGCAATGCCGCCCAGCACAAAGAAAAGAGACCGTGTTTTGCCAAACCAATCTGCTAATTTCCCGGTAAATATACTCATGGAAAAACCAACGCCATAAGCCATGATCAGAAGTCCAGCTGTTGATTGCCCTCCGGAAAACAAACTTTGTAGGTAAGCTCCTAAAAATGAATACATACCATAAAATCCAAGCATGTTACAAAATGTCACGGTCAAATAGGCAGGGACACGATCGATTTTCAAAGCCCCCCATAAAGAACCTGATTTCTCCCTAGCTTGAGGTGCCTTCGGATGAGCTGTGGCGACTTGTTTTCTAGATTCAAGGATGACGAGCAGCAGGACAACGAGACTCATCATGGCGAAAATCCAAAATGTCCATCGCCAGTTCAAACTTTGACCGATAAAAGCGCCAATGGGCACACCAAGGACAAGAGAAAGAGACCAGCTCGATACAATGAGTCCCATCACTTTGCCGCGATATTCATATGGAACCCGGTCCCCCACAAGAGCATAGGCTGTTGGCACAAATACACCAGTCGCCAGCCCAGAAATAGCACGGCCGGCAAAAAACATGGCCAAATTTGGGGCAGCAGCACACATCACTGTTCCAATCAAAAAGAAAGACAGCCCAATTATCAAACACAGCTCTCTTGAATACCGGTCCCCTAAAGGAACGAGAAGCGGAGCTCCAACCAGCACAGCTAACCCATAAATGCTGATGGAAAGAGCGAGAACATCAAGAGAGTGCTGAAAGGAGTTTGATAAATCAGGCAGCAGTGGTGAAATCACCAGTTCCTCCGATCCCGCCGCAAAAACGCCAAGTGTGAGTGCGATGGCAAGTGTGATGGGAAATGTTTTAGAAGCCTGGCTGTCTAAAGATTCTTTCATCAAGTGATCCCTCCATACTTGCTTTTTCATTCAATTCCGTTAAAATAAATTCTACCATTATTTAGTTTTATTTTACATTTCGCATCATAAGTATTATCATCAAATACTTTTCAAATGGAACGATTTTTGGATAGGAGAGGTACGAATGAAAATCACCGATGTTGATGTGCATATTTTAAATGAATTGAGAGAAGATGCCCGCTTATCCATGAGGGAATTGTCCAAACGAGTGAATTTATCAGCACCTGCGGTAGCAGAAAGAGTGCGTAAATTAGAGGACGCAGGGATTATCGAAGGGTATTCTGTTCAGGTCAATTATAAAAAATTAGGGCTTCTGATTGACTGCCTGCTGGAAGTTACGGTGTTAAATGGGGAGTATCAGCGTTTTGTGGCTTTTATGAACGAGCACCCACGCGCTTTTTTTGCTTATCGAGTGGCAGGACAGTCTTGCTTTTTCATTAAGCTGTCAGTTTCGTCTCTTGAAGAAATTGAAGCCTTTATTCAAGAAGTGTCTGGATTTACAAAAACCGTCTCCCATATTGTCTTGTCAGAGCACTCTTTTTCCCATCCCATTCAGGAACGCTTAAAACAAATAGAAGAGCCAGAAATGACCGTGGTGAAATAAAAAAGGACCTATGTCAGGTCCTTTTTATTCGTTTATCTGACTGATAACTCATAAACGTAATGATAAGGCCAATAAATGTCACAGCTGCAGCAAATAACGGAACAAGCTGTAAATGTGTGATGTCGATAGCAAGACCGCCAAGCGCTGCACCGCCGGCATTCCCAATATTAAAGGCAGAATGGCTGAGCGTCGATGCGAGTGTCGGTGCTTCATGTGCCATGTTCATCGTGCGGTATTGCAAGGTAGGAACAAGAATAAATGAAATGATTCCCCAAACAAAAATGGTCAGCACGGCAGGCACTTTGAATTCGGAAGTGACTGTAAACAATAACAGGACAGCAATGAGTAGGAGCAGTGTCACCATAATACTCGGCATCAGCTTCCAGTCAGCAAGTTTTCCGCCAACTAAATTCCCGATGGTGACCCCAAGTCCAAATAGGACAAGGATGAGCGTTACCCCATTTTCCTGAAAGCCAGTGACTTGCAGCAGGATTGGGCTGATATACGTAAATGCTGTAAAAACACCAGCAAAACCAAAGATGGTCATCGCAAAGGAAACGAGTACCTGTGGTTTTTTCAAGACGGATACTTCATTTCGAATATCCAATACTTCTTCCTTTGATTGATTCGGAACTAAGCTGATGATACCGATTAAGGAAATGAGACCAATGACGGCAATGACTAGAAAAGACATACGCCAGCCGAATTGATTTCCGATAAAGGTACCGAACGGCACACCGAGTACATTGGCTACCGTCAGTCCTGTAAACATGAAGCTGATCGCACTTGCACTTTTCTCTTTAGGCACAAGCCGTGCAGCCATAATGGCTCCGACGCCAAAGAACGTTCCATGAGCAAATGACGTTAAAATACGGGCGGCCATTAATAGACCATAAGAGGTCGAGACAGCGGCAGCAGCATTTCCCGCCACGAAAAGAATCATTAACAGAATGAGGAGACGTTTTCTCGACATTTTCCCAGTCGATAACGTTAATATAGGTCCACCAACTGCGACACCAAGTGCGTATCCAGTAATCAGCTGTCCTGAAGCAGAAATTGATACATGAAGATCGTTTGCGACATTTGGCAAAAGGCCCATGATGACAAATTCAGTCATGCCAATCGAAAACGCACCGAGCGTTAACGCAAAAATAGCGATGGGGAAGTTTTTCATGATGTGATCACCTTTCTAAACAAATACATAAAAAAGCTTCGGAAAGATCCGAAGCCTTAAGAGTTTATCATACATGGAAATAAGACGCCAGCTGCTCGTTTGCTAAACGGTTTCCAACAAAGAAGGAACCGAATTCGCCGTAGCGTGCACTGACTTCATCAAAGCGCATTTCATAAACCAATTTTTTAAATTGAAGCACATCATCAGAGAAAAGGGTTACGCCCCACTCATAATCATCAAAACCAACAGAACCTGTAATGATCTGTTTTACTTTTCCAGCATAGCTTCGGCCAATTAAGCCATGGCTTCTCATAAGAGATTTACGCTCATCCATGGAAAGCATGTACCAGTTGTCATTGCCAGAACGTCTTTTATCCATTGGATAGAAGCACACGTATTGAGAAGAAGGAAGCTCTGGATATAGGCGCGCACGTACATGCGGGTTCTCGTAAGGATCTCCGCCATCGCCGCCTCCTGCTAAGTAGTTGCTGAGCTCAACAACTGAAACATACGAATAAGCTGGAATCGTAAATTCTGCTAGTCGTGTTTTGTTGAATTCAAGTTCAATTTCACCTAGTTCTTCCATTGTCGGACGTAAAATCATGAGCATAATATCTGCTTTTTGGCCGACAATACTATAGATTGTTTGGCTCCCAGCTTTATCTTGCTCAGCTGTTTTCCATTTTTCCAATAGACCTGTGAACTCATGAATGATGGCTTGGCGCTCATCACTTGTCAGCAGCTTCCAAGCTGTCCAGTCGATCGTTCTAAAATCATGCAGCGCATACCAGCCATCTAGTGTTTGAGCTGCTTCATTTGTTGTATGTTGTTCGCTCATTTCTTTCACTCCTATTAACAGTTTTCCATCTGTTCCAACTATAACATAGTTTGTCCAAATGGAGATGTGATCAAAACTTGAACGAAGAAAACAGCTTTTATGAAAATTGATTAAATTAGTTTGAAAAATAAGAATTTAATTTGTAAGCGCTATAATATAAGTTGGTAGTTTGAATTTAGGTAGAAGAAGAGTATGCTTAAAAGAGAACGCTTTTTTTGTAAAATCAAGGAGGGTATTGTAGTGGCAGATATTTTTTCAACAGTTCAGGAAAAGGTTGCAGGTAAAGGAGTAAAGATCGTTTTTCCTGAGGGAATGGACGAACGCATTCTAACAGCCGTTCAAAAACTAGCAGATGGCAAAGTATTACAGCCAATTGTGGTAGGTAAAAAACAAGAAGTTGAAGCAAAAGCAAAAGAATTAGGTCTTACACTTGATGGTGTTGACGTGTATGATCCACATACATATGAAGGTTTTGAAGAGCTTGTACAAGCTTTCGTAGAAAGACGTAAAGGCAAAGCAACAGAAGAGCAAGCAAGAAAAGCATTACTAGATGAAAACTACTTCGGTACAATGCTTGTGTATAAAGGTCTTGCAGACGGACTTGTGAGCGGTGCGGCACACTCAACTGCTGACACAGTGCGTCCAGCACTTCAAATCATTAAAACAAAAGAAGGCGTAAAGAAAACATCTGGCGTCTTCATCATGGCTCGCGGCGAAGAGCAGTACGTGTTTGCTGATTGTGCAATCAACATTGCTCCAGACAGCCAAGATCTAGCTGAAATTGCGATCGAAAGTGCAAACACAGCAAAAATGTTTGATATCGAACCACGTGTGGCAATGCTTAGCTTCTCTACTAAAGGCTCAGCTAAATCAGACGAAACAGAAAAAGTATCTGAAGCAGTTCGCATTGCAAAAGAAAAGGCACCTGAGCTTGTACTTGATGGAGAATTCCAATTCGATGCAGCTTTCGTTCCTTCAGTAGCAGCGAAAAAAGCGCCAGATTCCGTCATCAAAGGCGATGCCAGCGTATTTGTTTTCCCTAGCCTCGAAGCAGGAAACATTGGCTACAAAATTGCACAGCGCTTAGGTAATTTTGAAGCTGTAGGTCCAATCCTACAAGGCTTAAACCAGCCAGTAAACGATCTTTCAAGAGGCTGTAATGCCGAAGACGTTTACAATCTTGCGCTTATCACAGCAGCTCAAGCACTATAATGATCTCGACAAAGGCAGCCAGTACGATAGATTCGTGCTGGCTGTTTTTTTGATGACAAATGTGTACAATATAGGGGGAAAAGAAAAAATTTGATCGTAGATAAAGCCGATAGAATAGGCAGGTGCAATAATGGACGATTTCATACATAAGCTTCAGCATAAGGTCGCGGGATTAACAGAGGCACAAAGGAGAATTGCAGATTATATCGTGCACAATCCGATGGAGGTCGCGTTTTTAACTGTAGATAAATTGGCTTCAAAAGTTGGGACGAGTACAGCTACCATCATGAGATTCTCTTCTGCTGTAGGGTATTCCGGTTTCTCTGAGCTTCAAAAAGAGCTTCAATCAAACATGAAGCATAAAGCTGCCCCTCAAACGAGACTTGAAGCGAACCTCAAGCATTCAAATAAAAGTAAGCTTCTGCACAACCATGTGGAGCTGCAATTTCAAAATATCCAGTACGCTTTAGACAATATCACGGAAGAAACCTTTCAGCATATTGTTGAAAAAATAGCCAGCTCCCGCCAGGTTCTGTGTACAAGTGTCCGAAGTGGAAGACCTGTTGGCGAGTATCTGTCATTTGGAATCAATCGGCTATTGGGGAACTGTCAATATATTGATGCGGACAAAAGCGACTGGGTGGATGATCTCGTTCATTTTCAATCTGATGATTTCATTATAGCGGTCAGCTATCCCCGCTATGCAAAGCGTATAAAGGACTTGCTGGAGGCAGCGAAGTCATATGGGGTGGAAGTGCTTTTAATTACAGACAGCTACAGCTCTCCACTAACTAAGTATGCACAATATGTATTACCATGTTCCTCAGCAAGTGTGGGCTCTCATAACTCTGTCGTATCTGCTATCTTTATCGTAGATTATATTTTAAGTGCCTTAGCCATTAATGACCCTGAAAGAACAAAACCTCGTTTAGATCAAATCAATCATATGTTAACGAAAATGAGTTATCACACAACACATTAGTCGTGTGGTGACTCATTTTTTTCATTTAATTTTTATGAAAGCGCTTTACTAAATAAAATCGAGATGGTATGATCGTGTCACGAAAGTAATATATATTACTTTAATAAAGTTGAATGTAACGAATATAACTCAAAGGGGATGATGGAAACAATGAGTACTGTTCAATTCGTGTCAAATGATCTAATAGATCGGGCAAGAAAGCTTAACTCAACCTTGCTGTCAGACGTGATGGGATGCACCGGAGCGATGGATCATCAAATTAAGCCTGTTGCAAGAGGCATGAATATAGTAGGGACAGCTTTTACCGTTAGCTTACGGCCAGGGGATAATTTATTTCTTCATCAAGCGATCTATTCTGCTAAAGAAGGAGATGTACTGATTGTTGATGGAAAAGACCATAAAGGTCATGCATATTTAGGGGAATTGATGGCCCATTCAGCAAAGGCGGTAGGAATTGAAGGAATCGTAATTGACGGGCTTGTTCGCGACAAACTCTCTTTAGAGGAGCTGGCTTTTCCAATATACAGTAAGGGATTTATGCCAAACGGACCTTTTAAAGATGGTCCTGGGGAATTGAATCAAACCATCTCGTGCGGCGGTGTCAAAGTAGCTCCAGGTGATTTAGTCATTGCTGACGATGATGGAGTCGTCATCGTTCCAAAGGAAAAGGCGGAACATCTGCTGACACTAGCGGAAGAGAAACAAGCGTATGAAAATCAGAGATTAAAAACGATTCAACAGTATGTGGACGAAGGAAAGCAAGACATCAGTCTTTTAGCACCGGCATGGCTGGATGGCAGAATGAAAAAATTTCAGGGATAGGGGAGAATCGGTGATGAAGATAGGCTTTATCGGTTATGGAGAAGCAGCATATGAGCTATCAACGGGATTGAAAACAGAAGGATTAGATCAATTTTACGCGTATGATGTACTATTACAGAATGAGAAATTAGCTGGCGCGTTGAAAGAGAAAGCATCGCAGACAGGAGTTCAATTAACCAGCAGTATCAGCGAAGTCATTGAGAAATCTGATATTGTGATTGCAGCTGTGCCAGCGAATAAAACCTTAGAAGTGGCACAATCTGTAACGGGAAGTTTGAAAAAGAATCAACTATATGTGGATGTGTCGGCATCAACACCAGACATCAAAAAACAAGTGGCAAACGAAATTGAAAAGCAAGAAGCTCTATTTGTAGATGCCGCCATGCTAGGGCCTCTTCCAGTCAACAAACACAAGGTTCCGATCACGGCAAGCGGCAGTGGAACTGACCAATTCATGAAAGTAATGAATGCTTATGGCATGAATATCACAAAAATCAGTGACCAGCCAGGAGATGCTTCGGCTTTAAAGCTGATCAGAAGCATTTATATGAAGGGGATCGTTGGTCTCATGATTGAATTTTTGGAAATTTCCAAAAAATATAATGTGGAGCATAAAGTGATTTCTTCACTAAGCAATACAATGGATAGCAAAAGTTTTGAAGAGACCATGAATCGTCTTGTAACAGGGAGTGCATTGCATGCGAAAAGACGAGCGGTTGAGCTTCTTGGCTCTATTGAAATGCTGGATTCAGCTCATATTGATGCAAGCATGTCTCGGGCAGCACAACAGAAGCTAGAGAGATTAGCAGACTTTCAATTCGTTGAACGGTTTAATGGGAAAAAGCCGGCCAGCTGGGAAGAAGTCATTGACGTGATGCAGCAGGGGTAATAAATTGTAAGCGTTTTATTTAACAAAGGGGAGGCGAAAAAACGATATGGGTTTTATTGCGTTGATTGTATTCATAGCTGTCATCATTATATGGAATGTCGTCGTGAAACGGAATATGGGAGAAGCCATGCTATTAGGCTTTATTGCAACCACATTATTTGGCGGATTGGATGCATTAAGACTTTTCTGGGATGGATTAAAATTCGCATCCACATATGAGGTGCTCTATGCAGCTGTTGCATTTGTATTCATGGCTTATTTAATTGAAAAGCTGGAATTAATTCATGCACTCTTGCGAATCTTAAATTCGGTTGTAGGTAAACTTCCTGGTGGAGCAGCTTATATGAGTACGTTAGGCTCAGCAGTCTTAGGTGCTCTTTCAGGTTCAAATTCTGCAAACACAGCTGCCACTGGCTCTATCACGGCCTCTTGGATGATTAAATCAGGCTGGAGCCGAACCCATACAGCGACCATTTTAGCAGGGAATGGCGGACTTGGAGCAGCACTGCCTCCGAACTCTTCCATGTTTATCATGCTGGGGTTTGCACCAATTGCAGCCCTTGTATCGGAAGGAGATTTATATATTGCGCTTCTAATAGGGGGACTGTATCAAGTCGTATACCGATTTATTTTGGTGTATATTCTGGTGAAAAAGAATAAAATTCAGGCCATGCCGCCAGATGATATTCTTCCTTTTAGGGAAGCTGTGAAACAAGGGTGGAAGTCGATCTTTATTTTTTTCGGTGCCTTGATTCCTATCATTATCACAATTGGTCCACTGGCAAACTACTTAAAAAGTAATCCAAACATTGGACCAGAGGCAATGGATCACATTTCTTTAATTACGTGGATTCCGATTCTCATGATGTTGATTAGTTTAACGATCGGGAGAAAAAAGGCGTCTGCACTTGATTGGTCTCAGTTTTTCAAGTCGGCCATTCCTAAATTTACAACGATCGGTGCCTTGATGCTGTTTGCTGTTGCGGCAAGCCAGGTGCTTGCTGAATTAGGATTGGCAGAAGATTTGACGCAAATCACATCAGTACTTACCATTCCGAAATGGCTCATGGTACTCATTGTGGGAATTCTTGTCACGCTGGTGGCTGGACCATTATCTTCTACAGCCACATTAACAGCTGTTGGACTTGTCTCGTTTTCAGCTTTAGTCTCAGTCGGAGTGGATCCAGTTGTGGCTGTTGTCGCCATTCTTGCTTTTTCATCGACAGAAGGCGCTTCCCCGCCGGCATCAGGATCGATTTTCATTGCTTCTGGTCTTGCAGGAGCCAAACCTGAGAAAACCTTTATACCACTGATTCTCTACTATATGCTGCCGATCGTGGGAATTGGCTGGCTCATCGGAATGGGAATACTTCCAGTATAGAAAGGAGAAACACATGAGAGCATTAATGGAATTATTATTTAAAGTGCTGCTTGTCCTGTTCTTAACGTCAGGAGCCCTGTTGGTATTTGGTCAAATACTAGGGATTGTCTTGCAAAAGGGAGATATGATTATTGCAAGTACGAATCTATTCAAAAACCCAACACTGGTGTTAAGTGCCTTTTTTAGTCTTGTTGGTTTCTCTCTGAATTATATTCCTGAAAAGAAAGACACCTCATTTAGCGATCATCCATCAGCATCAGCGAGTGATTCGCTCAAATAAGCAATAAAAAGCTGGATTCAGTAAATGAATTCAGCTTTTTTGCGCGTTAGAAATAGGTATTAAAACCCAATACGTACGATTCATTTTTTGGTCAATTCACTTTCAATCATATGCCTCTTGTTCTAGTAAATGGTAACATAACGGAGGACTATTTAAGGGATAGAGGTGTTTGACCATATCTGGAGCAATCATCGGTTATAAAACAGCCTTGTATTCATTAAAGGCAGATATATCTATAAAAAAAGAACAAATCATCGAACTCAACCTGTGCCGCAAAGAAATCAAAGAGGCAAAATTAACCCTGTCAGATGCCAGCAAGAAAATCACTCATCCGGATCTGACATCACATACATGGTTTGGCCATTTGGCAGACACGTTTGATGACATTCGAGACGAAATGGCTTCCGCCAGTCAGGAGATAAAAGGAGTACAGCTAACCAATCTATTAAATCGAATTGATGAGATAATTAGTGATTTCACATCGGAGATTCATTCGTTAGAACATGAAATTCATTCGGTTGAAAGAAAAATAGAGAAAGAAAAGCAGAAACAACTGGAAGAAAAAAGAGGGTAGTCACATGATGAGAGAAATTAAAATAGATGCCAGTCAGGTCAAACGAGTATTACAGCATGCAAAACAATCAGGCGCTCAAATGAATGCAGCCCTTCCAACAACCATCAAAGGAAGAAATCAGCTCGTGACGGCAGACTCATTAGAAAAGATTAATCAACAACTGAACGAATTAATTACATCCTATATAGGCATCCTTCAGAAACAGCTTGTACAAACAGAACAAGCGGTGAACACCATGATTGAAACGGACAAGGCGCTTGCTTCCAGCAGTAAAAGAAAATAAAGGAGAACGCAATGAAAACCCTTGACGCCTTTGGGCTAATAAACGGAATAGATCAAACGCTGAATACGTTAAAGCAGCAGTCACAGCAAATCAGCTCCTTAGAAAAACAAATCAATCACATCATCTCACTCGACGGCGCACTAAAGGGAGAGGCGGGACAAGCCATCCGCGCCTTCTATACAGAATGCCATATTCCCTTCCTGCAATTCTTTCAGGTCGTCACTGAGGAATATAGTGCTGCATTGAAAAACACAAAGCAGGCTCTTCACGCACTAGAATCAAACGAGCACGGCTTTATCTCACAAGCGTTTATTGAACAAGAACTTGATCAAGGCTTAAAAAAAGCTGAACGTACGATTTCTGAAATCGTATCAGAGGTAAACCACGCCATCGGCAGAGTTGGTCATATTGTTCACTTGCCAAGTGTAGACGAATCAGCTTTTCAGCAAAACTATCAAAAGGCATGGCTTGAGACCTCAAAAACCATTGGTCTGCTTCATGCATTTGACAGGGAGCAGAAAAATGCTTTACATGAAACCAAAAGCTCCCTTCAAACAATGAAGCAATACATAGATACCTTAAGTACCATGTTCACCAGCCCTAAAATCGACATCACGAGCTATCAAAAGGGATCTATTTTCAAAGATGGAAAAGAAGAAAAAGTAAGCAGCACCATCAGTGGATTGAACGACAAAATAGACAACCCAAAAGACAATCCAATGATCATCATGCTGAAGAAACTGAAAGAGAAACGACAAGCGAATGTGGAGACGGTTGTTCGGAATGACACCCATAAAAACATCAGTAAACAAATCACAGCAAACGATCCATCGCTTACGACATTGCAAAGGGAAGCCGTGAACGGGAAAAACAAGATTCATAGAGACATCAGGGTCATAAATGGTAAACTATTCAACGTAAAAGGCATTAAAAAGTTAAAAGAATTCGACATCGCAGATGAAGTCGTCACGGACCCATCGAATATTGATTTTATTGGTGGACGATACACCGTTTATGCCAATAAACAAATCATCCGAACGTATTTCACAAACGGCGAAATAAGAATAGAAGAAGTCGATAAAATTCCAGAAAGCCGTAGCCGTGGCAACGCTAAACGCATATTAGATGGTGAAGTTGTCTCAACTACCGAAAACATCATCTTAGAATACAGCGGCATCTACGACGGCTACCGAGCCGTTACTGGCAAAGACCCAGAAACCAGCCAAAACATCAGTAGCACAGACCGAGCCTTATCCGCAGTCTCTATCATCCCAATCACGAAAATAGTGAAGGTTGGGAAATATGTTTTTAGGTTGGATCAAGAGAAGAATGTGAAGAGGGTTAAAACACCTGCTTACGGAAAACAATCCGTACCTAAAGGACCTTACCGTGAAGTAAATGGTTTCCCAGCAAAAGTAAAATCAGGAGCTCAAGAAAAACATATTCCAGAAACACCAAATTACAAGCAAGAAGTAGCAAATGGAAAAAATAAAAGCATTTTTTACGGAGATAATAAAAAGGCACAAGAATTGCTGGATAAATATGCAGGGACAGGCAAAGAATTGGGTAAGAATAAAGAAAGGATAGACTTTGGCCAAGCAATAGGAAAATACTATAATATTGATACTGGAAAGTATGAAGAGACTACTAAGGGAATGATACATTATGGGAAAGATGGTGCTCACATCGTACCAGCGAGGCCTTAAAATGAATTGGAGGTAAAAAATGGGTTACGATTCTTTGATTGGAACATTAATAAAGTATGAAAAAAAAGATATGATTTTGGAATGGAATAGTGGGTTGAAAATCTTAGGAAAACTAGATACAGTTTTTGAAACAAATAATATGTTAGATGAAGATGATATTAATTTTACAGAATATATTGCTGCTGCTTTCCAAGTGAATGATATTCTATCTCATCCTAATGAAAACAGTGGCAGTGTATACGATTGGTTAATTCAAGAGAAAAGCTCTTTAGTTGAGATATCTCTTTATGATGATCCACCAAATAAGATTTTGGTAGATGGTCAAATAGTATGGGAATTGGCAGTTGAGTAACAATTGACATCTTAGAACTTTAAAATCCAAGCCCTCGGTAAGAGGGCCTTTTAATTATTTATGAGTTAGTGAAATATGCGTCAAGTTGATCGTTGGCAAAACCGGTTTCTGTAGGTTCATACCCGGGGCAGTTTGGGCTGAAATATGATAGCGCATGTGTATCATCAAAGCTCAATCTATATTATTAACAGTAAAGTACCATTGAATGATTTAAATAAAACTTCGAAAATAGGAGCGTTCAATGAACAAAAAACAAGAACTAACGAAACAAATCCAAACCGTCATCAACATCCTAGAAAAAGACTATTCCCAAAAAATCAATCAAGGTGTTCTCCAATTAATATACAAAAGATATAAGGATGCACAAAGGATCATTCAGAACAATGAAGATCTCCAAAAGATGTTGATCATTGGCGGGGTAAGAGCTTATTTGGATAGTTACAATGATTATCTAAACCCCTTTCTAGATGAATTACATAAAGCAGAGAGTTTGCTAAAAGAAATGCTGTAATAGATAAAATGGCTGTCTATAGTTCTAGATGAGGCTATTTTCTTTTAAAGATGTATAAAAGGGTCATGAAAAAATCAGCTGCTTAACATAGAGGAGGCTCTTAAAATGCTCAATTTAACTCAAATCCTAAATTTGCACGTGAACAAACCAGCAAGTGACATACATATCAAAGAGGCAGAATCCCAGCTAAACATGGTGCTGCCCCGTGCTTATAAGGAATTGCTGAAACAGACAAATGGATGTTCTGTTGGAGGCGATGTTCTACTATACGGAACTGAGGACATAGTGGAACGCAATGCAACGTGGGAGGTTCAGCAGTATGCAAGCGGCTATGCAGCAATTGGTGACGATGGCGGCGGGCGAGTACTTCTCATGCGGCAGGCAGAAGAGGAGAAAAAAGTGTGGATCGTCGATACTGGTGTGATGGACTCTCAGCATGCGGAACTGGTCGCTGAAGACTTGTTGAGCTGGGTAAATGAGGGCTGTTTCATAGAAGTTTAGTTTATTAAGGAGATGATCAATTTGCCGTGGAATACATTGATCGCTGCATGCCTCGTGGTTGGGGTTCCTGTCGTTTTAATTGCAGCTGTTTATTTCATCTCGAAAAGGAAGAACAAGAAAACAAAATCATCTAACTGAAACGCTCTGTGACGCCAAATGTTATGGAGCTTTTTTGCATTCTCCCTCCATTCCTCCCATGGTATAATAAACACAGTTTATGAACGAGAGGATATGCAGGACATGAAAAATGAACCTATTGAGTTATTGACACAGCCGACATGGCGAATCATAGATCAATCGAGCCTAGGTCTCTATGTAGACCCAAAGCAATCCTTTGCGATGGATGATACGCTTTGCGCGTCGGTGGGGAAGGGCCTCTCACCAGCGACAGCCCGTTCTTGGGTGCATCACAATACGATTGTGCTTGGGATTCAGGATACAAGACTTCCTTTTCTCCAAGATGGTGTAAAGCTGCTTGAGGATGAAGGATATCGTGTGATTGTGCGCAATTCAGGCGGTCTTGCTGTGGTACTGGATGAAGGCGTACTGAATGTGTCTTTAATCTTTGCTGAACAAAAGAAGGGCATTGATATTGACCGCGGGTATGATGCGATGGTGGAATTGATCCGCCGGATGCTGTCGGTGTATGAGGTGGACATTGAAGCTTATGAAATTGTCGGCTCTTACTGTCCAGGCAGCTACGATTTGAGTATCAATGGAAAGAAATTTGCCGGCATTTCTCAGCGTAGATTACGCGGAGGGGTCGCTGTGCAAATCTATTTGTGTGCAGATGGAAGCGGTCAAAAACGAGCTGATTTGATTCGCCGTTTTTATGAGGTGGCCTTAAAGGATAAACGACATGAGGTGAAAGCGGTATTCCCTGATATACAGCCGGATACGATGGCATCCCTATCAGAATTAACTGGAGAACCAATTGACTGTGCGCTTCTCATGCGTCTTTTACTAGAAGAACTCCAAAAGCTGAGCGACCAACTGACAGCTTCAGGACTGACCACCGAGGAACAGCTAGAGTTTGAGAAAAACATGACGCGGATGATTGAGCGAAATGAGAAAGTGTTCTCGTAAACACATCTTTCCATCTTAAAAATTAGGGGTGATGTAATGGAAACGAAACTTCTGAAAGCCATTGAACTTCGAGAAAGTGGACATCTTCAAGAATCCAATGACATGCTCACCCGTCTTGTAGAAGAGTATCCAGACCATGCCTCCATTCACTATCAATGTGCTTGGAGTTATGATGTGTTAGGAAAGGAAAAACAAGCTGTCTTTTTTTATGAAAGGGCCATTGAGTTAGGATTGTCTTCAGAAGAACTAGAAGACGCTTTACTAGGGTTAGGAAGTACATACAGAACCTTAGGGGAATATGAAAAGTCAAAACAGATATTCCTGCATGCGATGGAAGCTTATCCGCATAATAAAGCCATTCAAACGTTTTATGCCATGACTTTGTATAATTTGAAGGAACATAGCAAAGCGATGGAAATATTACTGAACTGTTTAACTGAGACGACAAACGATCCTGCTATTTTGAGTTATCGAAAGGCCATTGATTTTTATTCGAATCAGTTAGATAGATTGTGGAAATGATTTATATAGATTTGGAGGGGCAATGTAATGGAAGAATCCCCTCCTTTGTTATGAAATTTTATATATGTGATAGTCCTTTATGACATAAGAAAGAAGGAAAATGTATTGTCATTCATCACCACGTATTACCCGCTGTTTATGCTTTGTGTTTTGTCTTTGTTGTATGTGATGTATCGTATTCAGCCAATGGCCTCTACGATTAAAAAAATCATCATTGTGCTCTGTGTGTTAACAAATGCCGCATACATTTGCTGGCGTCTTTTCTTTACACTGCCGCATGAAGGTACATTTAATATGATAATGGGCATCTTGCTTGTGGCCTGTGAATGTATTGGATTTTTACAGCTGCTTGTGTTTTATACACTTGTTTGGAAGCCTTCAAATCGGAAACAAGTCATGATCAGTGATCTTGAAAGGCTGCCAACAGTTGATATTTTCATAGCTACATATAATGAACCAATTGAAGTGCTAAAACGCACGGTTGCAGGTTGTTTGAATCTGTCTTATCCAAAAGGCAGCGTCCATATTTATTTATGTGATGATGGCAAGAGGGAGTCTGTGAAGCAGCTTGCTTCTGAGTTTGGTGTTCATTATCTGACAAGAACGGATAACAAGTTTGCTAAGGCGGGGAATTTAAACCATGCGATGTCTCAAACGAATGGGGAGCTGATTCTCACACTTGATGCTGATATGGTCCCGCTTCCTGCCTTTTTAGAAAAGACAGTGCCTTACTTTCATGATGGAGCGACTGCATTTGTTCAAGTTCCACAAGCGTTTTATAACGAAGATCCTTTCCAATATAATATGTTCTCGAAGGATCGAATTCCAAATGAGCAGGACTTCTTCATGCAAACCCTCCAATCTGGTAAAGATCGATTCAATGCGGTCATGTATGTCGGGAGTAATACGGTATTTAGAAGAACAGCATTAGAGGAAATTGGCGGATTTGCTACTGGGGTAATTACAGAAGACATGGCGACAGGAATGCTTCTCCAAGGGAAGTTCAAATCTGTGTCTGTCGGAGAGGTATTAGCTGTCGGTCTGGCACCTGAAAGCTGGCTTGATCTGTTAAAGCAGCGAGACCGGTGGTCGAGAGGGAACATTCAGTGTGCCCGTAAGTTTAATCCATTGAAGGTTCGCGGCTTAACGCTTATGCAGCGCGTTCTTTATTTAGATGGCATTGTGTATTGGTTTAACGGTTTGTTTAAAATGATTTACATTCTTACACCGATATTGTTTTTATTATTTGGTATTCAAAGTTTCTGGGCCGATTTTCAGTCCATTTTCATGTTTTGGCTGCCGGCGTTCTTTAGTTCGTATTTAGCGTTTAAACTGGTGTCGAATCAAAAAAGAAGTATGTTTTGGAGTCATATTTACGAAAGCTCTATGGCATTCCACCTGGCTGGTGTGGCTTTAAGTGAGCTGTTTTTGAAGAAGAGGGTTGAATTTCTTGTCACGCCGAAGGGAATTCAAACGGACAAGAGACATTTCCATTTGAAAACGATGATTCCTCATTTGATCTTCTTGCTGCTCTCATTGCTTGTCCTTGTGAAAATAGGATACGATATGAAAGTAAATGGGACGATGAATGCTGATCTCACGTTGATTAATATTTTTTGGGTACTTTATAACGGTGCAGGGCTGTTCATGGCACTTATTGTGGCGTTTGATCGTCCGCGTTATCGAAAATCAGAGCGGTTTGTCATTGAAAAAGAGGGGCAGCTCCGTTCTGATCATCAAGATGAGTCGATTGCTTGTTTTCTACTAGATATGAGTGATTCAGGTGCACGTCTATCCATTCCATTGGATCAAGCTTCTTCTCTAAATCAAGGACAAATGCAATTATCCTTTTCAGAGAATGAAAGTGTGGCATGTGATGTGGTCTGGAGTCATTCGGAGGGAGACAAGCTGATGGTTGGTGTGGCTTTTACTAACACAGAAAAATCACAGTACCTATCACTGATCCGCTTCTTATTCACACGAGAGCACGTATCGATAACGGATCGTGAGAAAAAATCCTATGCTGTTCGGACATTTCTCCGCTTTGTAAGAGAAACGGAGAAAGTACCAAAGGCTATTCGGCGCAAATGGATGAGAAGACCATTGCAAGGTGTGGCAGGCACGCTAGTCTATGAGGACCGGTTAGAAGAGAAGGTGCCGGTGAATATACATGATATTAGTTTATCTGGGTGTAAAATCGAGTCTGAAGCTTCAATTGAATTACATGACAAAGTGCTAATCACCATTGATACAGAATCTCTGACAGAGCAGCCGGCGATTGTGGTTTGGACATCACAAAAACGCGGCCGCACAATAGCCGGACTCAAGTTTGTTCAGCCTGAAATCAAGCAGATAGAAGAAAGAGAGGGAGTGGTTTCTTGAAATCCAAAAATGGCGGTTACCTCTATTTACTATGGCTTCCTGTCATCATGGGAGCCGGCTACGGCATTTCGCTTTTAGTGCCATTTCTTCAGCCTGTACTGACACTTGGCATCGCAGGTCTTTATATTTTTATGTTTGGTGATTTTCAAGTAAGGCAGGTCAGGTATATTTTTATGTTCGTGTTTTTGATCAATGTCCTTTTTAGTGTGATGCTATTTTTGGGCATTTAAAAAAGTGCTTCCCGAGGCGGGGAGCACTTTTTGTTATTCTGCCATTTTTTCGAGGTTGCCGTTCCGATCCATTTTAAAGGTTGGTGCGGCACTATCGTCTTCTTCAAACAAAACTAGTTTTCTTGCACGGTTCATGATTTTGACGAGTGTTTCATAATCTTCTTGAATCGTGAGCTGATCCTTTTCAAGCTTTTTTACTTCAGCTTCTAGCTGCGAGACTTTATGAGAAAGCTCATTGTTTTCTCTTTTTAAGCGGCTGTTTTCCATACGTAAGGCAGTGGATTGCTGACCATCGCCTTCATAACGGCGTAAGAAATCAATGATATCGTCGATGGTTAATTCTTGATGCTGCCTAAATGGATTTGCTTCCGGCTTTTTCTCTGCGGTATTTGGGGCAGGAGAAGCCTGTGACAATAAATGTGATAAACTAGCTAACTCTTCATTGTAGCTTTGATCCACAAACTGAAGCTGTTCGGCAGTTTCAGCAGCTGGTGCAAATGTTTCTTCCTTTGCTGGCTCCAATTCCTGGGAGAATTCCTCCTGAGTGACCGTTTCTTCTACTTGCGGCTGATAAAGTAATCGTTTTTTCGCAGGCTGGCCATTGCCAAGTGCACGCATCCGTTGTTTTCGTTGTTTTTTGGCTAGTGCCAACGCTTTTTCATATTGATGCCTCACGACAGCGTTCCATCTAAATCCGCATGCTGCGGAGGTGCGGTTCAGCTTGTCTCCTACTTCTTCAAACGCATTTAGCTGCGTACTGCCCTCTCTGACGTGACGTAAGACGGTTTCTGCCAGGAGGAGATCATTTTCCTCTGACCAAGCATCTTGTCTTTGTTTTGACATGTGTTTAAACCCCCATATGATTTGATGGTATTAGATTAGCCAAGTTCAAGAAGGTTTATACAAGTTTGCTAAAAGGATAGTGGAAAATACTAGCTTTTATGTAAACGCGTCATTGGGGCGGCAAAGCGTCTTGCAAGTCCAGCCGCTTCGATGTACAATGTTGGGTGGTATATTATTCACGATTGGCTGTCCAACTGTTTCATATAGAATGAAGTATCATCATTGAAAGGAAGCGTAAGACCATGGCTAATGAGTTTCGCGTATGTGACGATTGTGATGCGACGAACCTAAAGACGTTATTGCCTCGACTCAAATCGGTTGACCCTGATGCAAAAATTGAGATTGGCTGTCAATCCTATTGTGGTCCAGGACGAAAAAAGGCTTTTGCGTTTGTGAACAATCGCCCATTATCCGCACCAACAGAAGATGAATTACTTGAAAAGGTTCAAAAAAAAGTCAAATAAATGTCACTGAATGTGTTCAGTCGACCTAAAAAGAGGTCCGTCCCTGTCAGGTCGGGCTTTTTACGTCCGTGCAATCTTTGAGAACACATTCACCAACAAATTCAAGGATGTTTTCGGGAAAAGTTACCCGATATAATAGAAACACGTCTTAAAAAAAGAGGGACGAAACGATGGCGTATCCAAAAGGTAAATTATCTGAGGAAAAGGTATTTAAAGATCCTGTGCACCGTTATGTTCATGTAAGGGACGCATTAATATGGGATTTAATAGGAACAAGAGAATTTCAGCGCCTGAGACGGATTAAACAGCTAGGAACCACGTATTTGACGTTTCATGGTGCAGAACACAGCCGATTCAATCATTCACTCGGTGTATACGAGATTGTGAGACGAATTGTGGATGATGTGTTTAAAGGGCGGCCTGAATGGGATGAAGGAGAGCGCGAGCTTGTACTTAGTGCAGCCTTGCTTCATGACCTCGGACATGGTCCATTTTCTCACTCCTTTGAAAAGGTCTTCCACTTAGACCATGAATCGTTTACAAGAGATATTATTTTAGGGCAGACGGAAGTCAATGAAGTGCTCCGCCGGGTGAGTGATGATTTCCCGAAGCATGTGGCTGAAGTCATTGCCAAAACGTATCAAAACAAACAGGTGGTTAGTTTGATCTCAAGTCAAATCGATGCCGACCGAATGGACTATTTGCAGCGTGATGCCTACTATACAGGCGTCAGCTACGGCCACTTTGATATGGAACGTATTTTACGTGTGATGCGCCCGAGAGAAGATCAGATTGTGATGAAGCAGAGCGGGATGCATGCGGTAGAAGATTATATTATGAGCCGCTATCAAATGTACTGGCAAGTCTATTTCCATCCAGTGACACGCAGTGCGGAAGTCATTTTAACGAAAATCCTTCATCGTGCAAAAGAGCTGCATGAAACGGGTTATATTTTTACACATGCCCCAGTTCATTTTTACTCAATCTTTGAGGGAAATGTCACCACAGAGGACTATATTAAGCTGGATGAATCCATTGTTTTATTTTATTTTCAGGCGTGGGAAGACGAAGAAGATCACGTGCTGGCCGATTTGTGCCGCCGTTTTATGAACCGCCGATTGTTCCAATATACAGAGTTTAATCCAAATGAAGAAATGACGAAATATTTCAAGCTGACCGCCTTGTTTAAGGAGGCAGGAATTGATCCTGACTACTATTTAGTGGTCGACTCGTCTTCTGACTTGCCCTATGACTTTTATAGACCAGGAGAGGAAGAAGAGAGGCTGCCAATTCACCTTTTGACGCAAAGCGGTCATATTAAAGAACTGTCGAGACAGTCAGATATTGTTGACGCCATTTCCGGTAAACGAAGAACCGATCATAAACTTTATTTCCCGATGGACTTAATTGTAGATATGTCGGAAAAAGCTGAAGAAAAGAAGGCGATCATGAAGCTGCTTGGTTTGGGATAAAGAAGTACTGAAAAAGGAGATGTCGGGAATTTGTTGAAAGAGCATGCAAAGTTGATGAAGGTATTCTCTGAATCAGGGGAAATCGTTGGACGGAAGAAGCTGCAAAAGATGATTTACATAGCAAAAAAGCTAAATTTGCCTTTTTACGAGAAATACGATTTTCATTTTTATGGCCCCTATTCAGAGGAGTTGACGCTCAGAATTGAAGAGCTGTGCAACCTTGGATTCTTGGACGAAATGAAGGAAAAAAAGGGCGGATACTATCAATATCGCTATTCGCTGACGGACAATGGGAAAGAGTTTCTCGATCAATGTGAAGTGGACATGCCTGACCTCAAAGCGCTGACGCACCAGATGAACGAGCAATCGTCCCGTTTCCTAGAGCTTGTCTCAACGATTTTATATTTTGATGACCTGCCAGAAGATGAGATAAAGGAAAAGGTCTTCACCATTAAAAGCAAGCAGCGCTATACGGACGAAGAATTTGAGGCTGCCCTTGCTTATATTGATCAGTTGAAGGAATTGAACTAACGAGAAGAACCAGTATGTGATGGCTGATGGCTAGAACAGACTGGTTTTTATTTTGCACAGAAACAAGCCGACCCCATGGATCGACTTGTATTTTATGAATGGTGATAAGAGAATCTTGCTAAAAATTGTTTTGTACGTTCTTCTTTCGTCTGTTCAAAGACTTCTTCCGGCGTACCTGATTCGACGATGACTCCATCCTCCATGAAAATCACCCTGTCAGCAATATCATAGGCAAAGCTCATCTCGTGGGTGACGATGATCATGGTGACCCCGGTTTGTGCTACCTGTTTAATGACATCAAGCGTTTCTCCTACAAGTTCTGGATCTAATGCAGAGGTCGGTTCGTCGAATAAAATGACTTCTGGATTCAAAGCCAGTGCCCGTGCAATGCCGACTCGCTGCTGCTGTCCGCCAGATAATTGATGCGGATAGGCATCCTTTTTCTCCAGTAATCCGACCTTTGTGAGTAATTGGAGAGATGTGTCATAGGCTTGATCTTTTGGTTGTTTACGGGCAATGACTAAACCTTCCATGACGTTTTCAAGTGCTGTTTTATGAAGAAATAGATCGTATTGCTGAAAGACCATGGCGGTTTTTCTGCGAAGTGCGAGAATGTCTTTAGGCCTTGCTTGATTGAACTTGACGGTCGTGTGATCAATGCTGATTTCTCCTTGATCTGCACGCTCAAGAAAATTCAAGCATCGCAGAAAGGTTGATTTTCCAGAACCGCTCGGACCTAAAATGACGACCACTTCGCCTCTTTCTACCGTTAAATCAATTCCTCTCAGAATCTGATTTTTACCGAACGCTTTATGCACCTGTTTGATATCAATCATGCCAATCGTCTCCTTTTGTTTTTATGTCCATATTTCTCATATCCGGCTGTAATGGCTTCGATTGAGGCACACAGGGCCCAGTAGATCAGGGCAACGGCGATGTATGCTTCAAGATAACGATAGTTCACATTGGCTTTAATTAAAGCGCCGTTTAAAATATCGACCACAGACACCATAGAAACGAGAGAAGAGGCTTTGATTAAACTGATCAGCATGTTGTTCAGCATTGGAAGGGAGATGGGAAAGACTTGCGGTATGATGACCCTTCTTAAAACCTGTCTGCTGGTGAAACCAACGGATAGAGCAGCATCGAATTGTCCCTTTGGAATAGATGCAAGAGAGCTTCGAAATATTTCAGATAACCCGCTTACGGCATATAAAGTAAGGGCGAAAATGGCAATCCATCGTCTGTCCAAATCACTGAAACGAATCTGAAGAGAAAGAGATGCAGCCAAATGGTCCAGTGAATCGGAAAAAAGCAGATAAGATACGAGCAAAATCAGGACAACCGGAATTGCTTTAAAAATAGCCACAAACCATTTAAACAAAGGAGACAATACAGGCACCTGATAAAAACGGATAAGGGCAATACCAAATCCAAAGACAGAGCCAAATAGTAGCGGGAGAAAGCCTAATAGCAGTGTCGTTGGCAAATAATGAAGTGCGGCTATAAAGGCCTGTAGCATAAAGGCAACATCAAAATCCACTCAGATCGCTCCTTTCTTATGATGTAGTAAAGTCTCCGCCCAATATTTTCTTAGACAATTCAGCGAGCTTGCCGTTATCGATTAGTTTTTGTAATGCTTGATCAATGTCTTTTTGAAGTTTCGTATTGTTTTTTTGATAAAGATAATACGTTTTAGATACGTTTACAGGCTTTCCAGAGGTGACTAGATTGGCATTAAATTGTTTGTTTAGCTTGTTGACGTCATACTTTGTGAGCAGGGCCGCATCGACTGTGCCATTTTGAAGGTTTTTGACGAGAATCTCGTTCCCGCCATCTCCGTAGACAATGTCAATTTTCCGATCATGCTTTTTGTTATATTGCTCAAGAAGATAAGCGAAATTACTTCCTGTAGAGGTGTGCACTTTGTGTCCAGCCAAATCGTCAAGGCTTTGAAAATCATGACCGGAGGCTTTATCAACAACCACATAGCTTGTATAATCTGTGTAGCCAACTTTTCCAAATAGATACTTCTTCTGGCGCTCATCATTGATTTCATATTGATGGGCAGCGAGATCTACTTTGCCAGCATCTAAAGCGGGCAGAATATTTTTAAATTCGAAGGATTCATATTTAAACTTATATTGTGGAAGCAGCTGATCCACTTCATCTAATACAGCCTTCTCATAGCCTGTTAGTTGACCGTTTTCATCTAAGTAAACGAAAGGCTGATAAGCGTTCCCTGTGCCAACGATGATTTCTTTCGCATCTGGATCATTATTCGCTACTTCCGCTTTGTTTCCACTCGATTGTTCTGCATTTCCGCAGGCAGCAAGCAGCAGTGAGCCGAGTGTAAGCAGACCGATGATGTAATGTTTTTTGAATTGTTTGTTATTTTTCATGTGAAATCCTCCTCGTTTTACTTCGCACGCTTTTCGACTGTGAAAGCTGTTTCGGGTCTTTTTAAGGAAACGAATGTCGTCTGACGCTGCTTCCTTGTTTTCGGTGTATTAATCTGTTTTTCCAATAGGTCAAACGCTTTTTCCAGCAGCAGACTTAAAATGATAAATATAACGGCAGCAATAAAGTATCCTTCTAAAACGCGATAGTATAAAGCCCCTAATGTTTGGACCTTTCCTATAATATCCATCACGCCCAGTGTGAAGGCGAGGGAGGTATTTTGTAATAAGTTGACAATAGCCACGCCAATATTCGGGAGCGCGATTCTCCCTGCTTGAGGAATGAGTGTCCTTCTATAAATCTGCCATTTCGTCATTCCAATCGAGGCAGCCGCTTCATATTGAGATGCTGGGACACTCGATAAGGCTGATCGGAATATTTCTGAAAAGTAGGCAGCTGTATTGAGTCCATATGTAATATAAAGAAAGATCAATTTGTTCCACATGGAGATATCAAGGCCAATTGCTGCGAGCACACCTGGCAGACCATAAAAGACAATAAACATTTGAACCAGGATAGGCGTTCCGCGAATAAATGAGACATAGACTGCACTGAGTTGGTGCAGAACAGGAATGCGCTCAATTCGAAAATAAGCAAGGATGAATCCAAGAAAGCCGCCAATCAAAGTGGCAAATAAAACAATCAGCAAGGTCGTTGGAAGGGCTGATAACACTTTAGGAAAGAGAGTGACCACGTACTCCCATTTGAAAAACTCACCCACGTTGAATCACCTCCTATGTAGAAGTCGTTTCGACTTTTTCTTCTGCGGGTGGTGCCCCTAGAATGTCTGGATCAAAGCGCTCAGGGATAAGCACTTTATACATCAAAACACCTAAATCTCCATTTTCAGCCTCGCGTTCAATATATTTTGTATATCCTTTTCGTTCGTACATCTCTAAAAGCCAAGGGTGTTTCCGGCCAGAAGTGCCCAGTGTATATGCAGGCGCTTTATATGTCTGCCGAAGCAAGGTGTTTTCTACATAATCGAGCAGTTTATTTCCAATCCCTTGACCGGCTAAATCAGGAGCTGTCGCAAACCACCAAACAAATGGATAGCCTGAGACCGGCTCAGTGCTTTCCCAAGGAAAACGTATGGTGATGGTAGATATGAGCCGGCCGTCTCGTTCTAATACAACGGCAGCGGACTGTTTAATGTTTTCTGTGACCATTTCCAGTGTGGCGTTCGTGGATGGCCAATCGATGCCCATTTCACCAAGCGGTTTAAATGCACTGGACAGCAATTCTAAAAAAGCTGGTGCATCTTCTTCGGTAGCGATGCGAAAAATATCTCGACTCATGACAAACCTCCATTCAAAATGTAATGTCAGATTAACGCTTTTCTTAAAGTCTCGATATCTGGATTCAGCAATGCTTGATACACATTGGAATCTTGACTGATCTCAACTACAGGCACATAACGGACACCGTATTTTGCTTCTAAAATGTTTCTGTAATCGTCATGCTCTGTGACATCAATCGTTGAAAAAGGAATCTGCTGTTCGTTGAAGTAGGATTGAATGTTCTTGCAATAACTGCATCCATTTTTGCTCCATAAAATGATTTTTTGACTGTTTGACATTAGACGTTCACCTCTTGATTGATTGGTTTTTGGTTTGTTTGTTCTTGATCAAGTGCTTCTTTTAATAAAGTAATAGACGTGATCCTTTTATCAATATCTACGATTGGCGACAGCACGATGAATTCATTGATATCGTATGACTCGGATAGCTCAGTCAGCCTGTGATGAACGGTTTCTTTTGTGCCAGCGGTGTAGCCGGCTTTTTGTACGTGAATGTTGTAGTGTTCCTTCTCCGTTTCTTTCACCAGTTTTTCTGCATCCTCTAACGATGTGACATTCAGCTTTCTTCCATCGGAAAAGGAGACCTTTACTGTTTCCTTTTGTTTGATGTGCGAGAGTGCCTGTTCGTGATCTTCAGCTACAGAAACGGTGATGGCAAGAAGGAACTGCTGGCGGGCGCCCGCTTTCTGATATGTTTGGAAGGTCTCTCTTGCATCTTTTAATAAGGCTTCATCTCCATTAATAAAGAAGGCAAACACAAAGGAGATACCAAGTTTTGCTGCGAATTCAGCACTCTCCGTACTTCCCCCTAAAAGGAAGATGTCAGGTGATATGCGCGGGATGGGCTGAGCATTCAAGTCATTTGTATGTTCCGTCAGATAGGTGTTGAGATCCACTAATTTTTGAGAAAAATCCTTCCGTGACGCCTGATAATCTTCCTGAAGAGCTTGTGTCGATAGGTTCAGTCCTCCCGGTGCTTTCCCAACACCTAAATCGACCCTTCCAGGCGCTAATGATGCCAGGACGTGAAATGTTTCAGCCACCTTAAACGGACTGTAATGCTGAAGCATTACACCGCCAGACCCAATGCGTATGTTGTTTGTTTTTGCTAAGAGATAGCCAGCGAGAGCTTCAGGGGAAGAACCTGCTACTTGAGGGTTATTGTGATGTTCAGACACCCAAAACCTGTGATAGCCAAGCTGATCCGCTGCTTCAGCCAATCTGACAGTATGCTGAATGCCCGTCTCTGCGTTCTCGTTTTCACCGACAAGGCTTTGATCAAGAATACTAAGGATGAACGACATTGGCTGTTCCTCCTATCAGACTTTGATATTGAGATAATGCGAGGTTTAACCTGTTTGAGGCATCTGAATCAAGTAAATAATCACCTGATTCCTGCTTTGTGACCTGTTGATCCACTACATACACGCCAGATTGAACAACCGTTGCACCAAGTTGATGAATAATCGGTTTAAGAGCATATTCAATGACGAGCAGGTGACCGTAGGTTCCTCCTAAAACGAACGGAAGGACGGGTTTTCCTTGCAACGCTTTCTGTGGAAGTAAATCTAAAAACGTTTTTAAAATACCGGAAAATGACGCTTTGTAGACAGGCGTTAACACAATGACACCGTCACTCTCATTCACAAGTTCAATGGCCTTGACAATCTCTTCGTTTGAAAAGTCCGCACGTATTAGTGCGCTGCTAGGCAGCTGGTGAACTTGAATGATATGTACATCGATTCCATTGATCGTTAAATGCTGCTGAACATGCTGCAGAATACCGGTTAATCGAGATTGGACGGAGTGTCCGCCTGCTATAATCGTTACTTTCGTCATTTCGTCTCCTCCATTTCACATAATTCCTTCTAAACAACTTGGAATAGTTGATAATATAAATTATAATAAGGCAAACCAATTGAAAAGTATAATTAGTAATCATAAATACACGATTCAGTTATTTAAAATATAGAGAAAAGAGGGGTTTTTATGGAGATTCGTGCGATCCGCACCTTTGCCACCATCGTGAAATATGGGAATTTTTTAAAAGCAGCAGAAGCACTGAATTATTCTCAGCCAACCATTACCTTGCACATCAAGCATTTAGAAGAGGAGATTGGAGAGAAGCTTCTAGAGAGAGGGAAGACCTTAAAGTTAACAGCATCAGGACAGCTTTTTTATGAAAGAGCCAATTCTTTACTCAATGAATATGAGAAACTGACGAAAACGCTCCAAGATTTAGAAGTGGGCATTGCGGGATTAATTCGCATCGGTGTTTCTGAGCCTACTGCCAGTTTAGAGTTCCCGGCGCTCCTTGCAGAATTCAAGGAAAGGTTTCCGAATGTAGAATTTTCTGTGCAAGTAGCAGATGCGAATACACTGAGTTCCTTGCTTTCCCATGATGAGATTGATTTTGCGATTTGCGGCGCACCAGAAGCTTCGATGGAAAATAGCTATAAGCCTCTTTTTCAAGATGATATCGTGCTACTGGTCCCGTCTTCCCATCGATTGGCAGAAAAAGAGGCAGTGGAGGTAACTGATTTAGAAAATGAGACTATACTATTCACACCTCACAATTGCCCCATACGTATCCAAATTGAACAACAAATCGTCGATGTCATTGGGACAAATTACAAGAAATTAGAGATTACTAGCAGCATGTCCCATAAACACTATGTTCAGGCGGGCTTAGGAGTATCTCTATTTACACGAACGGCTCATTCTTTTACACTCCCCGGTACGAAGGTATTAGAAATAAAGGGCATTCAAGTTTCCCCGCCAGTTGGTCTATTGAGGAAAACAAATGATACGCCTGGAAGAGCTGTGCTCCAGTTCATTGATCTCATTGAAAGTCGATTGCACCAGCACCAACCATCATAAAAAGAGGGGTTAGCCTTTATGCTAGCCCCTCTTTCAAGTTTATTTCACTGTTTGTTTCAGAAATTGATTCTTCTTAATGGGCAGGCCTAAGTTTTCGCGAAGGGTATGAGCTGGATAATTTGGATCGTAATATCCTCTTTCGACTAATATCGGAATGACGTGCTCCGTCCATTCGGATAAACCACTAGCTAAAATCGGAGCGCCAAAAATAAATCCATCTGCGGCATCCTCTTCGATCCATTGAATTAATTTGTCAGCTACTTGTTCGTAAGTGCCGAAAAAGGCACTTTTGGGCGTGGTCACTTGTAAAGCGACTTCTCTTAAGGTCAGGTTTTGCTCTTTGGCCATTTTCTTAATGGACTCTGTTGTGGATTGGAAGCTGTTTGACCCAGCGTCACCTATATCAGGAAAAGGTTCATCAAGCGGGAATTGACTGAAGTCCAAGTGGTCAAAGAATCGGCCCAGATAATGCAGAGCTTCTTCAATAGAGACTAGATGTTTAATGGCTTCATATTTTTCTTCTGCTTCTTCGACTGTTCTTCCTGTAATCGGGTGGATGCCAGGGAATATTTTGATATCAGATGGTTTTCGCCCAAACGCTTCGGCTCTATTTTTCACGTCGCGGTAATAGGCTTTTGCCTTTTCAAGTGAATCGGCATTTGTAAATACAGCGTCTGCTTCTTTTGCGGCTAGATCTTTTCCAGCCTCTGAAGCGCCTGCCTGGAAAATCACGGGCTGCCCTTGTTCAGAGCGTTCAATATTTAAAGGACCTTTGACAGAAAAGTGTTTTCCATGATGGTTTAAGGTGTGCAATTTATCTCGATCGAAGAAAACCCCCGTTGAACGATCCCTTACAAAAGCATCTTCTTCCCATGAGCTCCAAAGCCCGTTCACTACATGTAAGTACTCTTCTGCAATTTCATATCGAAGTGAGTGGCTTGGGTGCGAACGGATGATGTGATTTTCAGCAGAGCCCTCTAATGGGGAAGTCACAACATTCCAGCCTGCCCGGCCTTTACTTAATTTGTCCAAGGAAGCAAATTGTCTGGCAATGGTAAAGGGCTCACTGTATGAAGTGGATACAGTACCCACAAGTCCAATCTGTTTGGTGACTGTGGCAAGCGCAGATAAGATGGTTAATGGTTCAAATCGGTTCAAGAAATGAGGAATTGAATGTTCGTGGATATATAAACCATCTGCAACAAAAACAAAACGGAAACCCGCTGATTCTGCCTTTTTTGTCATCGCTTGATAATAATCAATGTTAACACTTGCATCTGCTGGAACCGATTCATCCTTCCATGCATTCATGTGACCCCCTGGGCCATGTAACATTAATCCAAATTGTATGTGCTGTTTTCCAGTCATGCCGATCGTCCCTTCTGTTTGAGGTAGCAATGTTTTATGTTCTTCATCATAAGGCAGAACCGCAGAGAAGTATAATTGGTATCAGTAAAGTGTGACTTTATCTTTTCTAATATCATTTTTTGTTTCTTTCAGATGTGTCGTTAGGTCCATGATATGATTTCTTAAAAATATGGATGTTTACTAAGTAAATGACCCAGACCAAAAGCGCTATTTTTCGATGAAATGTGTGTCAAAATATCTGAAAAATTAGTGAAAATGACGTAATTCGACTTTTTTCCTGTGCATCTAATTCCCTGTTTTTGACTGAAGAGAAGGAAAATGGTGAATTTTCAGTGAATATATAACTTTGTGAAAAACAAAGGAGGGATAGGAATGAAAAAGCGTTCAGTCTTTTTGTCATTTTTATTGGTAGGTAGTTTGTTACCGGGAGTAAGTTCAGCTTCAGCACCAGTAGCGAGTGCTGGTCATGGGCATGATCATGGTCATGCGCCGTTCGAAACCCACATTGGTGAGGGGTTGCCAAAAGCAAACGATTTTAAAGATTTGACGGCAGCACCTCCAATTGAGCGAGATGTGACAACAAAGGTATTAGATGAGTCTGGTAAGCAGGTAGGCTCGAGAACCTTTAAGGCCAATACAGGAGATTCAATTTCAACAAAAGCAAGTACAGGCAGTCAGAAGGTCACTGTCTATGCGGTTGCTGATGCGCAGTATCGTGCGAAATATAGTGACTGGCAAACACGGATTGTCAACATCATCGAGCAAGCAGATGTCACGTTTAACCGTGATCATGATGTGGACTTTGTTGTACAGGCAGTAGGATCTTGGACGTCTTCGGGATCAAATTCATCACAAATTCTTTCCAACCTTGCGCGCAGCTTTGATGGCAGAGGATACGACTTTGTCACTGGATTTACAGCAAATCCAAACTTTGATGCTGGCGGAATCGCTTATGTCTACAATAGTGCACCAAGCGGAAGTGCATTCGCCGTGAACCTTGACCAAGGAACAGCGAATACAGCAAAAGCGGCCACACATGAATACGGCCATAACTTTGGCTTACCGCATGACCCTCAAGGAAGCGGCATTGTCTGCTTAATGAATTATGATTATTCCTACACAGTTGACTACTTTGATGCGGCTCATAAAAATCAAGTGAACCGTAATAAAGCTTGGTACAGATAAGAAAGAAGACAAAGGACAAACACCTTAGGTGTTTGTCCTTTTTATATGCTTACAGGTCGCTCATTCGCTTTCCTGCTACGGCATAGTGTTCTTTTTTCATTTCTTCAATAATAACAGATACTTTTTCTGCACCTGCGCCTGTTGTTTCCACAACGGCATCAGTGACTTTCTCCACTAGAGCTCTTTTCTGCTCGTCTGTTCTTCCTTCAAGCATTTGAACGGTGACAATCGGCAATGCGAAAACCTCCTTTTTCCTTTAATGCTACGCTTCCCTTTAGTTTAAGGGACTTCTTATAGTATACTGAATGAAGTAAATCATTGTATAGAAAGAAAGAGGGATTCATGCCTTTGAACCAATTTCTTGTTTATCCATTAGAACTTATTCCATATGTCGCCATTACGCTTGTTGTTGCATTTACGATGCACGAGCTGGCACATGCATATGTTGCGTACCGTTTCGGAGACCCGACGGCTAAGAATCAAGGGAGACTGACGTTAAATCCACTTAAGCATCTCGATATATTCGGGACGATTTTGATCTTTGTGGCGGGGTTTGGCTGGGCGAGACCTGTACAAGTGAATCGTTACCATTTTAAAAAACCGCGTTTAGCAGGGATTTGTGTCTCCATTGCTGGGCCATTAAGTAACTTAGTGCTGGCGTTTTTGGGCTTTCTTGTGTATGTGCTTCTTCAGAAGTTTGGCGGGGAATGGATCATGCGCTTTGAGCCGGGAGTCGATTATTTCTTCCAGATCTTTATTAACTTGAACGTCATTTTGTTCCTATTTAACTTATTGCCGCTTCCGCCGCTGGATGGATATCGTATCATTGAGGACGTGGTCAGTCCTGGTATTCGTGCGAAAATGACGCAATTTGAACAATATGGGATCATTATTTTTCTCATATTCGTGATCACACCGCTGGGTCAGTTTGTGTTTGGTCCATTGATCGGAATGCGGGATCAAATCATATACTGGTTTAATCTTATTTTGAAGCCGCTGCTTTAGGAGGTTTAATGAATGGAAGGTAAAAAGAAGAAACCAATTGGTTTTAACATCATTAAAAAAACAGATGCAACCGACGGACATGGAGGCTTTGGGGCAGGTGCCCTCAGTCTTGATAATATCTCGCCAGTCATCATTGATGTAGAGGAAAAGGAAGCTGTCATTGATATTGGTGCCATGCATGCAAGAAGTGCCGTCGAAAAAGGAATTAAATTTTTGAAAACAAAAGAAGAGGTGCCAAACGGAAAGCCTTATTGGCTCGTATGGGTGACGATTGACCGCAGAGAAGAAGGCCCTTATTATGCAGGGGTGACGGCTTGTGAGATGACCGTTGACCGTTCGATTCGCCGCGGGTATAAGTCACTTCCAGAGCATGTGAATTTAATGGATAAATCGATGAAGCGAAAAATCGTTGTCAGTCATATGGATGACGTATCCAAAAAGGTGCTGGCTGATTTCTTAAAGGGTCACAATGAAGCGCTATGGGACGCATCGACAGATGAATTAAAAGAAGGATTGGCTGTCCCTGAATAATTGTGAAATTTTTGTGAAGAATGGCGGATCGCTACCAAATCCATCCGTTTTTTGAGTAAACTGGTGTTAAAGCTAGGACATGGAGAATCCCGAGATATTGATCTCGGGGTTTTTCATGTCTTTTTTTAACGTTTCAGCCACTTTTCCCACCATTTCTTTGGCTTTTGATCTTGAACTGGTTCCTGTTCAGAGGCTTTGTCCTCAGCACCATAGCAGAGACCTGTCGGCTCTGTTCCTTCTATAAAATAGGTGAATACCTTTGATTCACATCCTGGTCCTGCGAGATCGCCAGTTTTTGGATTGATATATACCCCTTTGACACCGTCAGGCGGCATGAAGGAGGAGGCTGGCTGCTTCGAGAGGGCTGATTCCATAAAGGAAGCCCATATTTTTTTCGCATAGGCCGTTTCTTCGACTGAGTCAATGGTGCGGCCTTTATCATAGCCAGTCCATACACCTGTGACGAGCTGGGGAGAGAAGCCGATCATCCAGCTGTCGGCTCCTGTTGTCCCGGATTTCCCTCCGTATGTTCGTGTAAGTTCCTTTATAATGGTGCGACCTGTGACACTTGTATAGCCATTTAATTGATCGTTGAACATTCCTGACATCATATCGGTAGTGACAAAGGCTGCTTTTTCATCGAGGATTTGTTCTCGTTTTTGTTTCTCTTCAAAAAGCACATTGCCTTTTGCGTCGGTTACTTTCGTAATAAAGGTTGGTTTGACGCGTTTTCCGCCATTGACCAGCATGGCGTAAGCATTGGTCATTTCGATGGGTTTCACAGGAGACGTGCCTAGAGCAAGAGATGGTACTTGGTCTAGTTTCTCCTTGATTCCAAATGTCTTGCCAGCACGTACAAGCTGCTCCATTCCTAAAAATAGATGGGTCTTTACAGCGTAAATATTATCAGACAGCGCTAAAGCTTGTAGCATTGTAATGCCGTCATTGGCGTAATAGCCGTGATAATTGCTTGGTGAATAAGCCGCACCGCTGCCTTGATCATCCAGTTCAAACACCGTTTCCTCACTGCGCATGACGGTTGCGGGTGTAAACCCGTTTTGCAAGGCAATGTAATAAAGAAGGGGTTTCATGGTTGAACCGGGCTGCCTTTTTGCTTGTGTCACCCGATTGAATGGACTTTTCTCATAATCTCTCCCACCTATGAGGGCAAGTACATGCCCTGTTTGAGGATGGATGGCGGCAAAGCCAATTTGGATATCTGATTTGGAATTCATCGTGTTTTTTAACGTCTTTTCTGCGATTTTCTGTAATTCTGGATTAAGGGTCGTTTGGATATGAAGTCCATAGGTTTCGATCTGTTCCTCTGTTAACCCCAAGCTTTGTTTCAACTCTCGAATCACATCGTCATAAAAATACGGGGCTTGCTTTGCTTGCAGCTGCTTCTTCTGCAAAGGGCGATAGGACAGCTTTTCTTTCGCAGCGTCATCGGCTGCTTTTTTCGTAATCATGCCATCCTCTTGCATTTGTCTCAAAATCATATTCTTTCTTGCTCCGGCTTTCTCCTCATTCACATAAGGGGAATAGAGAGAAGGCCCCTTTGGGATACCGGCTAGAAGGGCAGATTCAGCGAGGGTTAAGTTCTTTGCTTTTTTTCCGAAATACAGACGTGACGCTGCTTCCACACCGTACGCTCCGTGACCATAATAAATGGTGTTCAAGTATCCTTCTAAAATCTCATCTTTTGTATAGTTTTGCTCTAAACGAATCGTGTAAAAGGCTTCATTCCACTTCCGCTTCCACGTTTTATCATGATCTAAATACAGATTTCGTGCATACTGCTGGGTGATCGTGCTGGCACCTTGTACCTTAGCCATGGCACGAATATCGGCCACCGCAGCACCTGCCATCCGTTTCACATCAAAGCCATGATGCTCATAAAAGGTTTTATCCTCAACAGCCACAACAGCCTGTCTCATATGAGGAGACATATTCTTTAATGGCACCCAATATCTCTTTTCTCCAAAACTGGATTCTCCAAGCTTTGACCCATCAGCTGCATAAATGGTCGTGGATTGGGGAACTTGAACAGAAGGGGCACCTTGCCATTTAGCTATTAATAGAATCGTCAAAAAGACAGTGCCTGCAAATAGAAAAGCGAGCAAGCCGATAAAAAAACAGGCTCGAATCGTTTTCACGGTCATGCGGATTTTTTTATTACTCATGATTGTGTCCATGCAAAGCCCCCATTTTGACGGTTTTTTATCAGTATGGAACAAAGAAAACCGTTTTAAACAAACGATTGCAGGAGCGCTTTAAAAAATGAAGGGAACTCATGCGGTTCTTTACAATTTGATATGAATCCACTATACTTTTTTCTTGGACAATCGATATAGTCAAAGCCGATAAAAGGCGCTAACAATAGATGTTTGTTTATTATTGGATGAGAGGAAGATGAACAATGAGCGAACTTTGGTATACAGAGAAGCAAACGAAGAATTTTGGTATTACATTGAAGGTGAACAAAACCCTTCACACAGAACAAACAGACTTTCAGCATTTAGAAATGGTGGAAACAGAAGAGTTTGGCAATATGCTGTTTTTAGACGGCATGGTGATGACATCTGAGAAAGATGAGTTTGTATACCACGAAATGGTAGCTCATGTTCCTCTTTTCACTCATCCAAACCCGGAAAATGTTCTTGTCGTAGGTGGAGGAGACGGCGGTGTTATTCGTGAGATTCTCAAACACCCAAGTGTGAAAAAAGCGACACTTGTTGATATTGACGGAAAGGTTATCGAATACTCGAAAAAATTCCTTCCTTCTATTGCTGGGAAACTAGACGATCCTCGTGTAGATGTCAAAGTCGGAGACGGCTTTATGCACATTGCTGAAGCTGAAAACGAGTATGATGTGATCATGGTGGACTCAACTGAGCCAGTTGGACCAGCTGTGAACCTATTCTCTAAAGGATTTTACGCAGGAATCTCAAAGGCACTCAAAGAAGACGGTATTTTCGTTGCACAAACGGACAACCCTTGGTTTACACCGGAGCTGATTACAAATGTACAGCGTGATGTAAAAGAAATTTTCCCAATTACGAAGCTTTACACAGCGAATATTCCAACGTATCCAAGCGGTCTTTGGACATTCACCATCGGTTCTAAAAAATATGATCCACTTGCTGTAGAAGACAGCCGTTTCTTTGATATTGATACGAAATATTACACAAAAGAATTGCACAAAGCGGCATTCGTTCTGCCGAAATTTGTGAGCGACTTAATCAAATAAATCAAGCGAAATGGGAATGCGCAAATGACAGTTTGCGCATTTTTTGAAGCGTTAAAGGAGGAATCTTGCATGAGATTCGACGAGGCTTATTCAGGAAAAGTGTTTATTGGAAGTCATCCGACATGGGAAGATGCAAAGGTCATTTTATACGGCATGCCGATGGACTGGACAGTTAGCTACCGCCCAGGTTCACGTTTCGGTCCGAACCGCATTCGTGAAGTATCGATCGGTTTAGAGGAATACAGCCCTTATTTAGATCGTGAGCTGCACGAGGTGCCATTCTTTGATGCGGGGGACATCCCACTTCCTTTTGGGAATGCACAAAAGAGCTTAGATTTAATTGAAGAGTATGTCGACAGCATTTTAGAAAAAGGAAAGTTTCCATTAGGAATGGGCGGCGAGCATCTCGTGTCTTGGCCGGTTTTCCGTGCGATGTATAAGAAATACCCTGATTTGGTGATCATCCATATGGACGCACATACAGATCTTCGTGAGGAATATGAAGGTGAGCCGCTTTCACATTCAACACCAATTCGTAAAGTTGCAGGACTTATTGGAGCAGAAAATGTATTTTCTTTCGGCATCCGTTCTGGAATGAAAGAAGAATTTGAATGGGCAAAAGAAGCGGGTATGCACATTTCTAAATTTGAAGTGCTGGAGCCATTGAAGCAAGTATTGCCAAAGCTAAAAGGGCGTCCAGTATATGTGACGATCGATATTGATGTACTTGACCCAGCCCATGCACCTGGTACAGGAACGGTAGATGCTGGCGGTATTACATCAAAAGAGCTGCTTGCATCCATTCATGCGATTGCAGGATCTGACGTCCAAGTAGTCGGGGCAGACCTTGTCGAGGTAGCACCTGTATATGATCACTCTGACCAAACAGCGAATACAGCGAGTAAGCTTTTACGCGAAATGCTGCTTGGATTTGTGAAATAATTAGTTGATAGAGGAGCTTGTCATCTCATGTGGACAAGCTCTTTTTTTACATTGATCAAACTTAAAGGAGGCAGCTCATGTTTTCTTCAATATTGATGGTGTCCCTCGCTTTTTGCGTATTAGCGGCAGGCTTTCTCACACTGAAACGAGAGCTCGCAGCTGATCCGCCTGTCTTTGCTTCGAAAAAGGAAGCAAAGGAAGAGTTAGTTGGTTTATTTCAGGATCGAGGTTTTTTCTATCTGACGGCCATTGCGTTATTCATGCAGGTGGTATTTAAAAAGGATCAAATCGCACCATTTGATTTTTTTCAGGCATTTTTGGCAAGTTCAGGCATACAGGCTCTTTTTTATTTATTGAAAAGAAAAGACTTAGGCGTAAAGGCTGGACTTGTCGTATTGGTCAGTTGCATTTTTCTTTTTTTCTAAAGGGATGGCTTAAGATGAAAAACGAAGTTTAATCGCCGTGAAGAAGAGAAATGATGGTATGATAGGCGATCATGAATATGGTATACTATTTTAGTTAAACGGGTCTTAGCAAAGGAAGTGCAAAATGACACAAAACCAAATTTCAATTCATGTAAAGTCAGTGATGAAACCAGAGACGGAGCCGGCTGAAACGATCGAATTCCGCACGACTGGAACGTATCAAGAGAAGAATGACAAAACGTATCTCACTTACCATGAAGAACATGAAATGGGTCAAGTAAAAACCGTTGTGAAAATGAGTGAAAAAGAAATTTTTGTCATGAGATCAGGGGCTATTCAAATGAAGCAGCGCTTTCTCATTGGAGAAACGACCGTCACACATTACACGATGCCATTCGGTACACTTCAGTTAGATGTGCACACACATGGCATTGATCTCGATGTGGACAAGGGACTGCTACACATTACGTACGATATGCTGACAGGAGAAGATCAAAAGCATTTACATACATTATCGATTTCGTATAAGGAGGATTTACGTTCATGAATATCGCAGAACAGGTCAAAGATGCGTTAAAAGAAGAAATCATTGCGGCAGTCGTCAAAGCAGGACTTGCCGATGAAAGCCAGGTGCCAGATGTCCTTTTAGAAGTGCCGAAAGACAAAACTCACGGTGATTACTCTACCAACATGGCGATGCAGCTTGCCCGCATTGCGAAAAAAGCACCTCGTCAAATCGCAGAAGACATCGTCAATGCGTTTGATAAAGGGAAAGCTTCCATTGAAAAACTGGATATCGCAGGTCCAGGATTCATTAACTTTTATATGAACAATCAGTATTTAACAAAGCTGATTCCAGCTGTCCTTGAAGCAAAAGAAGCTTATGGCGAAACGAATACAGGCGGCGGTCAAAAGGTGCAAGTCGAATTCGTCTCAGCCAACCCAACAGGTGACCTTCACCTTGGACATGCCCGCGGAGCAGCTGTAGGAGATTCCCTTTGCAACATCCTTGATAAAGCAGGGTTCGATGTGAGCCGTGAATACTATATCAACGATGCAGGGAATCAAATCAATAATCTCGCTTTATCTGTCGAAGCACGTTATTTTGAGGCACTCGGTCTTGAAAAAGAAATGCCTGAAGACGGCTACAGAGGGGAAGACATCAAAGGCATCGGGCAAAAGCTTGCGGATGAATTTGGTGACCGTTTCGTTCATGAACCGGAAGAAGAGCGGATGAAGTTCTTCCGTGAATACGGATTGAAATACGAATTAGAGAAATTACGTGTAGACCTTGAGAATTTCCGTGTGCCATTTGATGTATGGTATTCAGAAACCTCTTTATATGAGAACGGAAAAATCGAACCAGCGCTGGAAACACTTCGTGAAAAAGGCTATGTCTTTGAAGAAGACGGCGCAACATGGCTGCGTTCAACTGATTTTGGCGATGACAAGGACCGTGTGCTGATTAAAAAAGACGGCAGTTTCACTTACCTGCTTCCAGACATCGCATATCATAAAGACAAATTGGACAGAGGCTTTGACCAGCTCATTAACATTTGGGGAGCGGACCATCACGGCTATATCCCTCGAATGAAAGCGGCGATCCAAGCACTTGGATATCCAGCTGGCAAGCTTGAAGTAGAAATTATCCAGCTTGTGCATCTTTACAAAAACGGTGAAAAGATGAAGATGAGTAAGCGTACAGGAAAAGCTGTCACAATGCGTGATCTCATTGAAGAAGTCGGCTTAGATGCGACTCGTTATTTCTTTGCGATGAGAAGTGCGGCGACACATATGGACTTTGACCTAGACCTAGCCATTTCTACGTCTAACGAAAACCCTGTGTACTATGCACAATATGCGCATGCGAGAATTTGCAGCATGCTGCGTCAAGGAGAAGAAAAAGGCTACGAACCAAACCTTGAAAAAGCCGATTTCTCTCACATTCAATCGGAAAAAGAATACGATCTTCTGAAAATCATTGGCAGCTTCCCAGAAGTTGTAGCAGAAGCAGCTGAAAAACGTATTCCGCACCGCGTGACGAACTATATTTACGACCTTGCATCAGCCCTTCACAGCTTCTACAATGCCGAGAAGGTCATCGATGTAGAAAACGAAACAAAAACAACAGCACGTCTTTCACTCATGAAAGCAACACAAATCACGCTCGCTAATGCATTAAAACTAATTGGTGTATCGGCTCCGGAAAAGATGTAATGAAATGAAAGAAAGCCCCACTCTATTGAATGAGTGGGGCTTTTTCATATAAAAAACCCGCTATCCTCAAGAGATAGCGGGTTTTGAAAATTATCCAAGCGTATTAATAATGTTAGAAATAGAATCAAATAATTGGCTAAGTACATCAGAGAACATAGAGTGCAGCCTCCCTTCCTTCGGTAAGCATGTAGTATGTGTGCGTCAAATGGAATTATCCAAGTGTGTTGATGATGTTAGAAATAGAATCAAATAATTGGCTAAGTACATCAGAAAACATATTTTTGCCTCCTCTCTTTTCTTTTTACATCTACTTAACGAAGGGAATGAAGGGTTGGATCACTTTTTCTAAAAAAATTTTAAAAAAGATGGCGGCATAGAAAAAAGCACCGCCTATTCGGGTGCTTTTTTGCCTTTAGTTATGAATGAATGCGCAGCTTTATGTCTCCTTTTGTACACGCTAGCTGAACGTTTCCGCTAATCGGGAAGGTGAAGACGGGCTGTGTATGTCCGATATCGACATCGTAAATCACTGGGATGTGTTTGAGCATTGGGTGTTTATCAAGAATGAATCTTAAATGTTCCTCTGTCATCTTGGATTTCTTCTGAAAGCGTCCGATGATCAATCCTTTGATTGATTGTGCTTGCTGCAAGAGGGAGGTAAGGTCTCTGGCGAACGTTTCAGGGAACACCAGCTCATCATCCTCCACAAATAAGATCGCATCCTTTACATTCGGCATAAATGATGTCCCTTGCAGTAAGTTCAGTGTACAAAGGTTTCCACCATACAAGGTGCCTTCAGCTGTTCCTTCCTGATATATGTTCCATTTCGTCGGATGAAACTGCCTGTTCGCTTGATCGAGATACCAAGCATCATCACTCCATTTTGTCGATGGAATCACATCAAACGGTTCGCCGCCGTTCATCAAGCAAGTTTGAAACATGGCAGTCTGCTCCTCCTGTCCCTGCTCCATTTGAAAGCTTGAGAAATGGGGGCCAGAATATGTCACCATATCACATTTCGCTGTAATGGCGTTTGCAAGTGCAGTGATGTCACTATAGCCGCAAAGGACTTTAGGATGCTGACGGATCAAGTCGTAATCAATATAAGGCAAAAGTTCATTGCAGTTGAAGCCTCCGATGGCTGTTAAAATACCATCGACATCATTATCTCTGAACGCCTCATGCAGATCAGACAATCGGTGTTCAATAGACGATGAGGAATGAAGGTCACATTCAAACACATGCTGTCCCAAAGAGACAGTGAAGCCTAAAGACTCTAAACGTTTTTTCGCTTGAGAAATTCCTTCTTCTGATAAAATGCTGGCACTTCGGCTTGGGGCAATGACACGTATATGGCTTCCTTTTTCAAGAGGTGAGGGGGTATGCATAACAGATCTTCCTTTCCATCACATATTTGTCTATTATATCGGATCAAATAGCGCAAGTCTGTAAAGGCTAGGAGAAAGGAATGGGTCGTGCGTTTCATACAAGCTGTCCAAAGGGTATGGAAGAGAAAAAGACAGAATGAGGGCGGAGAATGTGAAAAAGAGAAGACTGGAATTTTTATTTTTATATTTTATGATATTCGGGGCATATGTGGTGTATTGGTGGACTGTGCCGGCGTGGAGCGTTCAGCTGTACGCAGCGATTTATATCGCCATTATTTTATTTAGTATCGTCTCACTCATGCTGGAGAACCGTACATCACAGCACACGTTGTTATGGATATATGTGCTGGTTTTTTTCCCGATCATCGGCTATATGTTCTATCTGTTCTCAGGGCAGCTCTATGTAAAAGGTCATTTATTCAAATCAAAGAGAATGTATAACCGTGAAAAATTAAGAAGAATATCTGAGCTTGAGAGCAAGCCGGATGAATCACGTTTAACCGATAATCAGCGTGGTTTTTTTCAATACACAGAAAAAGCTACAGGCATGCATGTGAATACAAATAGTGATATGGACATTTTAAAGAATGGAGAGGAGACGTTTCCCCGAATTTTTGAAGAGTTAAAAAAAGCAAAATCATTCATTCATATTGAATATTACATGTTTAAATCTGATTTCCTCGGCCACCGAATGATGGAGATTTTAATTGAAAAAGTGAAAGAAGGGGTAGAGGTCCGCTTCATATATGATGCGGCAGGTAGCATTCGTTTCTCACGAAAAGATATTAAACGCTTGAAGCAGGCAGGGGTTAAGGTCGCTCCTTTTCTACCTTTAAAATATGGATTTTTTAACCAAAAATTCAATTTCAGAAATCATCGAAAAATCGTCATTATTGATGGAGAAACAGGGTTTGTTGGAGGGTTAAATGTTGGCAAGGAATACGTAGGACGGGATGAAAAGATCGGCTTTTGGCGTGATACGCATGCCATGTTAAAGGGAGAGGCTGTTCAGACCCTTCACTCCGTTTTTATGCTTGACTGGGAATACGTATCAGATGAAGTATTAATTGATGATCCGAAGTATCATACGCCGCATCCTGTGACCGGAGAGGATGTCATTCAGGTTGTACCAACTGGACCTGATATGAAAGAAAGTATGAGTGATTTATATGATGCCCTCATATCTAATGCGAAACAATTTGTCTGGATTGCCACACCTTACTTTGTACCAAACGAATCAATTCGCACTGCGCTCAAAATCGCTGCCACGAGAGGGGTGGATGTGCGGGTGATGGTACCGGAGATCAATGACGGATTTCTCACGCAATATGCCACACGTTCCTATTTTTCTGAGCTTCTAAAAGAGGGCATCAAGGTGTATCACTATCAAAAAGGGTTCATGCATCAAAAGGTGATGATCGCAGATGGAGAACTCGCCTCTGTCGGCACTGCAAATGTTGATATGAGAAGCTTTCAGCTTAATTTTGAGGTCAATGTCTTTACAGCTGCGAAAAAGCCAATTGAGCAATTGATGGCCCACTATGAGGAAGATATGAAGGAATGTGAGCAAATGGGTCCTGTTCATTTTTATAAAAGAGGCTTAAAAGAGCGGTTGAAGGAATCATTTGCTCGATTGTTTTCTGGCGTATTATGAGGATTTCCAGTCAAAGAAATCATTTCCTGATCTAGTATTTTGCAGAGAATTCCTCTATAATTGAAAATGATTATCAATTATAGAGGAAATGAGGTCCTTTTACATATGCTAAAACGCTTTTTCGCCTATTACAGGCCCTATCGCGGTCTGTTCTTTTTAGATTTCTTTTGCGCTGTCGCAGTTGGATTAATGGAACTTGGTTTCCCGCTGATCGTGAACTACTTCATTGATACGTTATTACCAACAGGGAACTGGACAGTCATTGCCTGGACCGCACTTGCTCTGTTTATCATTTATGCCCTCAGCTCAGTGATGCAATTTATTGTGTCGTACTGGGGACACATGCTTGGCATCAATATTGAAACAGATATGAGGAAGAAGCTGTTTGATCATTTTCAGCGTCTCTCATTTAAGTTTTTTGATAACAACAAAACGGGTAAGCTTATGTCTCGGATGACAAATGACCTCATGTACATTGGTGAGGTGGCTCATCACGGACCTGAGGATTTGTTTATTGCGATTATGACGATTCTTGGCGCCTTTGCTGTCATGCTAATGATTAACTGGCAGCTTGCCATTTTAACCTTCTTGATCATGCCCGTCATCATTTGGCTTGCCCTTCATTTTAATAAAAAGATGACACAGGCGATTACACAGCTGAACAATGACATTGGAGACTTTCATGCAAGGGTTGAAAACAATATCGGCGGTATTCGTCTTGTTCAAGCCTTTGCCAACGAACATTTCGAGAAAAAGCGTTTTGCTGAAAACAACAACCGCTTTCGGAAAGCGAAGCTTCTTTCATATAAAATCATGTCGGTTAACGGCTCAATCAGTTACATTCTGACACGTCTTGTGACACTGTTTGTCCTTCTAGCAGGGACATGGTTTGTTCTGCAGGGTCAATTAACGGCAGGTGGATTTATCGCGTTTGTTCTGATTACAAACGTCTTATTCAGACCGATTGATAAGATTAACACAGTGATTGAAATGTATCCAAAAGGCATTGCTGGCTTTAAAAGCTATGTCGACTTACTTGAAACAGAGCCAGATGTGAAGGATACAGAAGGAGCTCGTGATGTATTTGGGCTGAAAGGTGAAATTGAATATCGAAACGTGACATTTGGCTACGATGAGCACAGTCATGTGTTAAAGGATATCGATTTGAAGATCAAACAAGGAGAAACCGTTGCGTTTGTCGGGCCCTCAGGAGCCGGAAAATCGACGATTTGTAGTTTGCTGCCACGTTTTTATGATGTGGTTGAAGGGGAGATTACGATTGATGGCGTGAGTACAAAATCGATGACCCTCTCTTCTTTAAGACAGCAGATCGGCATTGTGCAGCAGGATGTCTTTTTATTCTCAGGCACCATTCGAGAAAACATCGCATACGGCAACCTAGAAGCCAGCGATGCAGAGATTTGGGAGGCTGTACGTCGTGCGCATTTAGAGGAACTCGTTCAGCGTTTTCCAGAAGGATTAAATACTGTCATAGGCGAGCGCGGCGTCAAATTGTCAGGCGGTCAAAAGCAGCGCCTGTCGATTGCGCGGATGTTCCTAAAAAATCCTTCAATTCTTATTTTAGATGAAGCCACATCAGCACTTGATACAGAAACAGAAAAAGCTATACAGGATGCACTAAGCGAACTGGCTGTCGGCAGGACGACACTTGTCATTGCCCACCGCCTCGCTACAATTAAGCACGCCGATCGTATCATCGTCGTAACAGAAGAAGGCATTCAAGAACAAGGCCGCCACCAAGAACTCATCCAAATGGGCGGGGTGTACAGCAGACTGCATGAAGCGCAGTTTGGTCATTGATAGTAAGGCGTAAATGAGTTCAGCTATTGAGTTGGACTCATTTTTTTACATGTGATAATAAAAAGTGGTTCGTCCTGCAAATATTTAAATCACCATTTAACTGGAATTCTGATATAATTTAAGGAAATTAGATCCAAAAGGAGAGGGTTGTTTGAGCGAAACAGCAAAAACATTCATGCTGAAAAGCATTCACTACGTGACTCTTGTTGGTTTATTTATATTGATCATTCCAGCTGGAATCAACCCAGTATTTTTTTACATTGGGATTATTTTATTTGGCATTCACCTTTTTGTAAACGTTATAGACAGTTCTTTAAGCAAAGTCAAAATATCGATAGCATTGATTATTAGTTTTACGCTCATATTACTTGGCCTTTTTAAAATATTTTTTTGAAAAGATTTTCATTCGTTCAGTAGCCCTTTTGATAAAGGGCTTTTTTTGTTAGGATAGAAAAAATGCGTGTAGGAAGGATCTGATGGAATGAAGGGGCTTCGGCGATTACAAAAGGGCGATAAGATCGGTATTTTTTCACCTTCCAGTCCTGCATCAGCGACCTCGCCTCTTAGGTATCAGCGGGCGAAGAAGTGGCTTGAGCAAAAAGGATTCATTGTGATCCCTGGATCATTAACAGGGAAAGAGGATCACTACCGTTCCGGTACAATTCAAGAACGAGCTGATGAGCTGAATGAGCTGATGGCTAAAGAGGACTTGGCGTGCATCATGTCAATGATTGGCGGGACGAATTCAAATAGTTTGCTGCCTTATCTTGATTTTGAGCTGCTGAATCAACATCCAAAAATCATGATCGGTTATTCAGATGCGACAGCGATTCTACTAGCGGCGTACGAAAAAACGGGCCTGCCTGTTTTCTACGGGCCTGCGCTTGTTCCTTCTTTTGGCGAGTTTGAACCGTTTGTCGATTATACATATCAGTCATTTGAGGACATCTTAATGTTTCCTCAAAGCATTCCTTATCAGATTGAAAAACCGCCTTTTTGGACAGATGAACGAATCAATTGGGAAGAAAAGACGCGTGACAAAAAGCAGCGTCCGAATGATTGGCTGTGCGTCATAGAGGGACAGGCAGGAGGCAGATTGATCGGCGGGAACCTGAATGCGATGTACGGCATTTGGGGAAGTGAGTTCATGCCAGCCATCCAAAACGGAGACATCCTCCTCATTGAAGATTGCATGAAAACCGCTTCTGTTGTCGAAAAGAATTTCTCTTTATTGAAAGTAAATGGAGTGTTTGAACGGGTGTCAGGGATTCTTTTAGGGAAACATGAGCTGTTTGATGATGAAGGGACGGGCAAAGAACCTTACGAGATTTTGCTTGAGGTGCTCGGTGAGACAAAAAGACCAATCATCGCTGATTTTGACTGTGCCCATACGCACCCTATGCTTACGATGCCAATCGGGGCACAAGTGAAAATAGATGCAGCTTCTAAACAAGTTTGGCTGACAGAAGAGTGGATATAAAAAAGAGCGGCTCGGGGCTGCTCTTTTTTATGAAACCTTTTCTTTCTCAAACGGCTGTAGAAGATCTTGCGCTTTTTTCCCCTCTACGACAATTAAATAATCAGATTCTAAATGAGTGAGCCTGAAGGTTTCAAGCTCTACGATGTTCTTAATGCTGCACATTGTTTTTTTAGAATACACATATATACGATGCTGAGCCTGCTGGCACTTTTCATAAAGAGAAATAAGCTTATGTAAATTCAACGCTTTTGCAGCGATTCGGATTGAATAGATTTGAGACATCTTCATATCCTCCTGTTAATTACTTTTTCACAATAGCTTTGTTACCCTCATTTGCACAAAGGTAAACCTTTCTCTATGATTTCCACTCAATGGTTCCTCCGCCCGTCCGCCGATTGCCCCTTATCGCAGACAGCTCTTCGACTAGACGGAGCAGAGCCTGATCCTTTAATTTTGCTTCAATCATAAAATCTGCATCACGGCCATACGGTTTTAATGCTTGAAAAAGCGGTAAGACAAAGGCCATATCTACTCCATCTGCATGACTGCGTATGGCTTTTTCTGATTTAGGTGAAGACAAGTGGATTTTAGGCGGAATGCCAGTCTTTGTCCAAGTGTCGAACATTCTTGGCAGGATGTCATCGAGTGCGGCATCGTCATCTTTATTTGCCACGTGATGATGGTAATCAAAAACAAACGGAATGTCATGCTTTTCACATACACCAAGCGTTTCGAGCGACGTATATGTTTTGTCATCGTTCTCAAGTGTCATCCTTGCTTTGATATGAGCCGGAAGCTGTTTGATATTTTCATCAAAGCGTTGAAGAGCCGATTCTTTATCGCCGTACGCCCCGCCTACATGAATATTCATGTAACCTTCCTTTTCGAGCTTCATCGCCTCAAGCATCTGATAATGGTACGTCATATCGATGACGGCATTTTCTGTAATTGAAAGTTTTGGGCTGGTAAACAAAGTGAATTGATTGGGGTGAAAGCTTACCCGTAAGTTGTGCCGTTTCACCAACTTGCCAATCTCAAGAAATTCTTTGTGAAAAGGTGTCACGAAGTCCCAGCGCACCTCGGGATGGGTCGCGAGCGGGACGATCGAGCTTGAAAAACGGTAAAGCGGGATATCATGAGCAATGGCGAAATAAAGCGTTCTTAATGTATTCACAAGATTGGCTTTCGTTGTTCGCAATAAAGCCTCTTTTCTTTCTTCCTTAGAGAGCTTGCTGTATCTTGCAAAGGTCAGCGACTTGGCAGGAGAAGCTTCCCACAAGGTGACGGCATTGGATACATAACCAAATCGATAACGCATAGGTCATCTCCTTTATAAAAAATACGAGAACATGGCGGCAACCCACTCAAGCGGTCGTGTGAAAAGAGGGCGCTTTGACAATGTTTCTTCTGTCAGGATCTCAGATACTTCCATATGCTCCCGAATCTTTTCCTCTACGTGTGCAGTAAAGTCGGGATCATCAATGGCCACATCTACTTCTTCGTTTAAAAACAAGCTTCGTTTATCAAAATTCGCGGTACTGATCATACAGCGGCTGTGATCAATCAATATGGCTTTCGAATGATAAAATCCTTTATAAAAACGATAAACAAGACATCCAGAGGCAATGAGATCCTTTAAATAATGAAAACCAGCCTCTTTGACAAGTGGATGATCCGCTTTCATTGGAATGATAATTTCAACTGTGACGTCCCGCTTTCGTGCATCAAGCAGCGCCTTCAGAAGAGGGGCTGATGGAATAAAATAAGGCGTACAGATGATGATCTGTTTCTTTGCCTGCTGAATATCTTGGAGAAATAAAGCTTCTAAAGAAAAACCGGCAGTCGCGCGTGTTGTGCATTGTAATGTTCCCGGTTCCAATGTAGGGAAAACCTCATATTGCAGCTGATGAATGCCAGACGACCGGTACAAATCATTCAGAAACACATGCTGGAGATCTGCGACAACCTGTCCAGTCATCCGCAAATGATAATCCTTCCAAATGCCAAAGCGGCCTTTTTTCCCAACATATTCATCGCCTATATTAAATCCGCCAATATAGCCAATCTTCCCATCAATCACCGTAATTTTACGGTGATTTCTCATGTTTAACCGGTAAATCAAAAAAGGAAAACGAGGCTTATTTAAAAAGTAAAATTGAATGCCACTCCTTTCTAGCATGTCAATCGACTTTTGATCAAACGAATAGGAGCCTAATCGGTCGGTCAGCAAAAAGACGGAAACGCCTTGCTCCGCTTTGGCTTTCAATGCTTGTAAGACCCTTTGACCAATCTTGTCGTTCTTTACAATAAAGAACATCATATGAATAGAAGAAGAGGCCTGCTGTATATCCGTAAGCAGCTGATCGAAAAATGGTTCGCCATCATGATAAAAGATGGCATCGCCGCTTGTTTGGTCAAAAGACCGTTCAAATGCGTGCGTAGAAAAATATTTCTTTCCCATATAAAGGTCTAACATGACGAGCAAAACGATGGCAATGAGTACGAGTAGGATGATCAATGCGATCATGAAACTTCCTCCTTTTTTGCATATTTCAATAGTGTACCCAAACGCGTAAAAAATATTGACTGAATACTCATTCATTATTTATGATAGAGGTACAACATGGAAACGGAACAAAGTGGGTTTTGGGGAATGAAAGGGGGAGCAAGATGAATAGCCTTTTAATCATCAACTTGATCGCATTTGCGGCGGTGACCGCTTACGCTCTGTATTTGTTTGTTTATCTCATTCGAACACGAGCGGCGTATATTCGTCTTGGTAAAAAAGAAGAGTTTCAACAAGACATGAAGAAACGCTTAGAGCGTGTTTGGGTCAATGTATTTGGGCAAAAGAAGCTGTTAAAGGACAAGAAGAGCGGCATCATTCATGTACTGTTTTTCTACGGATTTATCCTTGTACAGTTCGGAGCCCTTGATTTTATTTTGAAGGGGCTTATTCCAGACAGCGGGCTTCCTTTAGGTCCGGTGTACGGCGTCTTTACGTTTTTCCAAGAGGTGGTCACACTTCTCATTTTAGTGGCCGTTGTATGGGCTTTCCATAGAAGATATGTGGAAAAACTTGTCCGTTTAAAACGAGGTTTTAAATCGGGTCTAGTGCTTTTATTTATTGGCGGATTAATGCTGACAGTTTTACTAGGGAACGGCATGAACATCATCTGGCATGGACACTCTCTATCACCAACTGAGCCAATCGCTTCTGGTATTGCTTTCTTGCTGGGCGGAATTTCACCTCTTGCGGCTGCGATTGTTTTTTATGCCGCATGGTGGGTGCATCTGCTCATTTTGCTGACATTTTTAGTATATGTTCCACAGTCAAAGCACGCCCATTTGATTGCGGGGCCTGTCAACGTATTTGTCAGCAGATTAGACCCGCCAGGCAAGCTGCAAAAAATCGATTTTGAAGATGAGACACAAGAGACCTTCGGTGTGGGAAAAATTGAAGACTTCCGTCAGTCTCAGCTGATCGATCTTTATGCCTGTGTGGAATGCGGGCGCTGCACGAATATGTGCCCGGCAACAGGGACAGGGAAGATGCTGTCTCCAATGGATTTGATTTTAAGGTTAAGAGATCATTTAACCAATAAAGGGGCTGCCATTACCTCGAAGACACCTTGGGTCCCGCAGCTTGCCTTCAAGCAGACAACAGGAAACCAGCTGGCACTGCAGGCGAGAGGAGCAGGTGCGGAAGAGTCGGCTGCCAGCTCTATATATCATCCTTCTCTTATTGGAGAGGTCATTACAGAAGAAGAGATCTGGGCATGTACGACATGCCGAAACTGTGAAGACCAATGCCCTGTCATGAATGAACATGTCGACAAGATTATTGATATGCGCAGATATCTTGTGCTGACCGAAGGAAAAATGGACGCAGATGCACAGCGTGCCATGACAAGCATTGAGCGCCAAGGGAACCCGTGGGGATTGAACCGGAAAGAAAGAGAAAATTGGCGTGAACTGAGAGAAGATGTGCATGTGCCGACAGTGAAAGAGCTGAAAAAAGCAGAGCAAACCTTTGATTATTTATTCTGGGTTGGTTCAATGGGGGCATATGACAATCGAAGCCAAAAGATTGCACTTGCCTTTGCAAAACTCCTCAATGAAGCGGGGGTATCCTTTGCGATCCTAGGCAATAAAGAGAAAAACTCAGGCGATACACCAAGAAGACTCGGAAACGAATTTTTATTCCAAGAGCTTGCTGCAAAAAACATTGAAGAATTCCAGAAAAACGGCGTCACAAAGATCGTCACGATTGATCCACACGCCTACAATTTATTTAAAAATGAATATCCAGACTTTGGACTTGAGGCAGAAGTGTACCATCATACAGAATTACTGGCAGAGTTAGTGAAAGAAGGGAAAATAACGCCTGTACATGAAGTGAACGAGGTGATTACTTTCCACGACTCATGCTACTTAGGCAGATATAACGAAGTGTACGACCCGCCAAGAGATATTTTAAAAGCCATTCCAGGTGTGACGCTGAAAGAAATGGAACGCAACCGTGAAACTGGTATGTGCTGCGGTGCAGGCGGGGGCTTAATGTGGATGGAAGAAGAGACGGGTACCCGGATTAACACTGCACGAACGGAGCAGGCGCTACAGGTCCAGCCGTCCATTATCAGCTCAGGGTGTCCTTATTGCTTAACGATGCTGGGAGATGGGACGAAGGCGAAGGAAGTAGAGGAGCAGGTAGGCACATTTGATGTCGCCGAACTTCTTGAAAAATCAGTGTTTGGTGAGCCTGGAAAACAGGTGTCGTAAAGATGATAGGCCGATGAATAGAATGTTCATCGGCTTATCCATGGCGCTGTTTCATCAGCTGTCTAAGTGATATGTAAGCGTTAACAAATGGGGAGGGGCATACATGAGTACGACGGTCATTGTATCTGGTGCAAGAACACCATTTGGAAAACTAGGCGGGGCTCTCAGTGGTTTGACTGCCGCAGAACTAGGCGGTATAGCGATCAAGGCTGCACTGGAAAGAGTTTCGGGTTCTCATGAAATAGATGAGGTCATTATGGGAAGTGTTTTACAAGGAGGGCAAGGGCAAATTCCTTCAAGGCAAGCAGCAAGATATGCTGATCTTCCTTGGTGTGTTCCAACACAAACCATCAATAAAGTCTGTGCATCAGGCATGCGCAGTGTGAGCACGGCAGATCAAATCATTCGAGCCGGTGATGCTGAGGTCATCGCGGCGGGCGGTATGGAATCCATGTCTCACGCTCCTTATCTGCTAAAAAAAGCGCGATGGGGCTACAAAATGGGAGACGGTGCAGTACAAGATGCGATGATTTTAGATGGCTTAACCTGTTCGTTTACAGGCGTTCATATGGGTGAGTATGGAAGTATGGCTGCAAAGGAGCTTGGCATCACGCGGGAAGAGCAGGATCTGTGGGCACTCAGAAGTCATGAACGCGCCATCGAAGCGCAAAAAAGTGGCTTTTTTCAACAGGAAATCACCCCCGTCACCGTTAAAACAAAAACGGGAGAACGGCTGATCACAGAAGATGAATCTCCGCGGCGTGATACCTCATATGAACGGCTGTCAAAGCTCATGCCTGTTTTTGATCAGAAGGGTACCATCACCGCTGGAAATGCACCAGGTGTCAATGATGGTGCAAGTGCACTTCTTCTAATGAAAGACACGTATGCTGCACGGCATGGCGTAAAGCCACTGGCAGTCGTTCTCGGTCATACTCAGGTTGCTGTAGAGGCGAAGGATTTCCCGAAAACACCAGCCCTTGCCATCGAGAAGCTTTTAAAGAAAACAGGAAAGCGCCTAGAGGATATCGATTTGTTTGAAATCAATGAGGCCTTTTCAGCTGTGGCTCTGGCATGTGAAAAAATGACCGGGATCGACCGGCGGAAAATGAATATCAACGGAGGGGCTGTCGCACTCGGTCATCCGATTGGGGCAAGCGGAACACGTATCATATTGACATTGATTCATGCATTAAGACAAAGAGGCGGTGGCATTGGCATTGCGGCGATTTGCAGTGGAGGCGGTCAAGGAGATGCGTTCATGATAAAGGTAGATGAAAAGGGAGGCGTTTTTTGATGAGCATAGAAGAGACCGTTCTGGTCGTTGGAGCCGGTCAAATGGGATCAGGCATTGCCCAAGTGTTTGCACAGTCAGGCTATACAGTCCTGCTCCATGATGCATCAGAAAAGCAGATTCATCGAGCGATTTCCTCCATGACCAAACAACTGACGAAGCGGGCAGAAAAAGGAAAGCTGGCACATCAGGCAGTCCGAGATATCACGCAGCGGCTTGCCGTATCCACAGATTTAAAAGACGTTCAGCAGGCTCATTTAGTGATTGAAGCTGCTTCTGAACAAATGAGTGTGAAAAAACAAATCTTTGAAACACTTGATCAATTTGCAGAGGCGGAGGCCATATTTGCGACAAACACGTCTTCCTTGTCGATCACAGAATTAGCAGCTGTGACGAGCAGACCGGAGAAAGTGATTGGCATGCATTTTATGAATCCCGTCCCTGTCATGAAACTCGTTGAAGTCATTCGCGCGCTGCAAACGAGTGATGACACATATCAATTTGTTTATGAAACAGCGAAGACATTAAACAAAACCCCAATTGAAGTGGAAGACTTCCCAGGGTTCGTCTCAAATCGCATATTGATGCCAATGATCAATGAAGCCATTTACACCCTATATGAAGGCGTGGCAGATGCAGAAAGCATTGATGGCGTGATGACACTTGGGATGAATCACCCAATGGGGCCGCTTCGTCTAGCTGATTTCATTGGACTGGATACATGTTTATTTATAATGAATACCCTTCACGAAGGACTTGGAGACAGCAAATATCGACCTTGTCCTCTTTTGAAAAAATACGTGAATGCAGGCTGGCTTGGCAAAAAGACAAAGAGAGGTTTTTACACATACCACGACCACTCATAGGGGGAGTCAAGATGGATGTTATGCTTACGGATAAACAGCGTCTCTGGAGAGAACAGACAGCAGAATTTGCACGCCAGCGTGTATTCCCTGAAGTTGAAGCTATGGAACAAGGCCAGTTTCCAAAAACCCTTTTAAGTGAAATGGGACGGCAAGGCTATCTAGGGATTCCAATACCAGCTTCGTATCAAGGCTTAGGAGCAGATTTTACAACGTATATCATCGCAATCCATGAATTATCGAAAGTGAGTGCGACCATCGGTGTCATTGTGTCCGTTCATACATCTGTTGTGACGATGCCTATTTTGACTTTTGGAACGAAGGAACAAAAAGAATCCTATGTCCCTCTGCTTGCATCAGGAGAGAAGCTGGGCGCCTTTTGTCTGACTGAACCAAAGGCCGGATCAGATGCCTCCAGTATTCAGTTAAGAGCAGAGTGGATGGGCGGTGATTATGTATTAAATGGAACGAAAATCTTTATCACAAGCGGCGGAGAAGCAGAGCTATATCTTGTCTTTGCGGTGACCGATCCGGCTTCTGCGAGAAAAAATATATCGGCGTTCATTGTCGAGAAAGATACGCCGGGATTTACGATTGGAAAAGATGAGAAAAAGATGGGACTGCACGGTTCAAAAACAGTCACGCTTCATTTTGAAGGCGTGCGGATTCCAAAAGATCAGCTGCTTGGTGCAGAAGGAGAAGGCTTTCAAATTGCCATGTCTAGCTTAAATGCAGGGAGAATCGGAATTGCGGCTCAAAGCCTTGGTATTGCAGAAGCCGCTTTAACCGAGGCAGTCAGCTATTTAAAGCGACATCCAGCAGGTCTTGAAACGACCATTCGACTGGGCGATTTGGCGGCGAAGCTTGAGGCGGCCAAACTGCTCGTCTATCAAGCGGCTTCTTTCAAAGAGGCCAATCGTCCCGTCACAAAGGAAGCATCAATGGCAAAGCTATTTGCGTCAAAAACGGCGGTGGAGATCAGTACAGAAGCGATCCATTTGCTAGGCATGGATGGTTATACGAATCGCTATCAAGCAGAACGTTACTTTCGTGATGCGAAAATTTGTGAAATCTATGAAGGAACAAGTGAAATTCAAAGGCTGGTCATCTGTAAACAGCTAATATGAAACGAGGTGGCTCACGATGCAGTTCCAATTAAGTGACGAACATGAAATGATTCAAAAAATGGTGAGAGACTTTGCGAAAAATGAAGTGGAGCCAACAGCAGCAAAGCGAGACGAAACAGAGACATATGATCCATCTATTTTTCGTAAAATGGCGGAACTCGGTTTAACGGGTATCCCTTGGCCGGAAGACGTGGGCGGAATCGGCAGTGATTATTTAGCCTACGTCATAGCAGTTGAGGAGCTTTCAAGAGTATGCGCCTCTACAGGCGTCACCCTGTCCGCTCATACATCTCTCGCTTCATGGCCAATCTATACATTCGGAACAGATGAACAAAAAGAGACCTATTTAAAGCCGCTTGCAGAAGGGCAGAAGATAGGAGCATATGCGCTCACAGAGAGCGGTTCAGGCTCAGATGCTGGCGGAATGAAGACAACGGCCGTCAAGGCAGGCAATGAATATGTCCTGAACGGGGCGAAAATCTTTATTACAAATGGAGGCATTGCAGATTATTATATTGTGTTTGCCGTAACAGACCAAGGAGCTTCATCCCGAAATACAACTGCTTTTATTGTAGAAAAAGAGACACCTGGTTTTTCCGTTGGCAAAAAGGAAAGCAAACTGGGCATACGCTCATCGCCAACAACTGAAATTCGATTTGAAGATTGCCGGATTCATGAAAGGAACCGGCTCGGTCAAGAAGGAGAAGGATTCAAAATAGCCATGATGACGCTCGATGGCGGTAGAAACGGCATTGCTGCACAGGCAGTTGGGATTGCTCAAGGCGCTCTTGATGCGGCGGTTGATTATGCCAAGGAGCGTAAACAATTTGGTAAACCAATCATTCAGCAACAAGGAATTGCCTTTAAGCTGGCTGATATGGCCACCGCGATTGAAGCATCAAGGCTGCTTACTTACCAGGCGGCATGGCTCGAAACGAAAGGCCTCCCGTATGGAAAGGAATCAGCCATGTCCAAGCTCTTTGCCGGTGATACAGCGATGAAGGTGACGACAGAAGCGGTGCAAATCTTCGGCGGGTACGGCTACACAAAGGATTACCCAGTCGAACGATACATGCGTGATGCGAAAATCACTCAAATTTATGAAGGAACTCAGGAAATCCAGCGTCTGGTCATCTCAAGGAAACTGCTAGATATGTAGAAATAAAGTAAAAGCCACCTCTCGTTAGGTGGCTTTTGCTTTGTATGGTTCAATCAGCTTTAAATCAGTAGCAAAATCTAAAGGTTTTTTTGTGAAGGAAAAAGGATTGTGTCAGCAGTATAAAAAGCTTTAACTTAAGAGTGACTTGTCATCGATGATTTAGAGAGTATTTAATCAATAAAAACTGGCAACAAACTTACTAAAGTATTAGGGATTAATAAAGAAATAGGTAAATGTGTATAAAGGATAATAGTTAATTTTCCCTGAATTTGAGGTGATGCCCAGTATAGGTCCAACTTACCTTTGGGGTTATGTTAAAATTGAAGAAATATAAATATGGGAGGTTATTATGAACGCTGCTACCACCTTAGGAATCGTAACCATGGTTATATGGATTCTTGTTTCCGTAGAACTTTCGAAGACTTCAAAAAAAGACAATGATCAAAAAGAAAACAGTAATAGAAAATTAATTGTATTAATGTTCGCAGGAATTGTATTGACCATAGCTGTTGTAATCTCATTATTTCAGAAACTTTAAATTAAGATAGAATATAGAGGTGTATGGCTATAAAGTTTTCAACAATTAATTTTTAAGCATATTATAAGTGAAACTGAAGCAATCATTTTGCGGAAATATCGGGATTAAGCTTCATTCTAAAAGAGAACGGATTCTTCTAAAATGAGGAATATCATCCAAACTACATAAATTTCTTGATATAAAGAAATAACAGAGATAGCCAGTGAGATGTTTAATACAAAACAACAATAAATAATACTAATAACATCTCTAATTAAGTACATTATTATCAATCGAAATCGAGACAACTCAATATGAGTGTTTCGATTTTTTTGAAAGTGAGAAATTGGATTACTTACCTAGTTGGTTCCACCCGGTTAAGTCTTTTTTTCAACGGCTTACAGGGATATTGGGTTTTGATATATTGAAAATTTCAAAATATGTCAACCGTTATGTATAAATTTATTATGATTTGTACGATCAGGTCTCTTGAATTCAAAATAAGTTCACAGAGAATCGAAAGAGAGTTACTCATTGAATTTAGTTCTGCCTTTAGTAAAGATAAACATGTTTATTCGTAATATTCCGTTCATAACTTTAAGGATAAAGGTAGCTTATCATACATATAAATATAAATGCCATAATCTCTTAAGTGATGATAAATCTACCTACCTCTAAGACAAGTCAATAAAGATTTGAAACGAATTGATTTTTTGATTACTAGATATTTTGACTAGTTTTTAGAGAATCAGAGCATTTTATGTCAGTACATAAGCGCCCTGTAAAACTGGGAAATGAACATAATCCCCTATAATAACTGGTTATAATTACATCTATTTCAATTATTATTAAAAAATTTACAAAAAATGTTGAAATGTAATTTAATTCTTGCTAGACTAAAAGAGTGGTAAATAATAGAAGGAGGTCGTGTTATGACAAAAGCAACAGATTCTAAGTTTTATGCTTTATTATCGCTGCTACTTCTTGCGGTAACATTAGGAGCTTTAGTAATTGGAAATGGCTCATTAATTGCAGCAAATCTGGGTGTTAGTTCTGGAACCGCGTTTGCAATGGTTAATTTCTTAGACGCTTGGTCTTCAGTAGCAACTGTTATTACTGTCGTTGGCATGTTCACTGGTGTAGGAACAATTAGTGCAGGTGTAGCTGCTACTATTTTGGCTATCCTCAAGAAAAAAGGAAAAGCAAAAGCTGCTGCTTTTTAATCTCAAAAAAAAAAATCATCTCAATCTTTATTGAGATGATTTTTTTTCCAAAAGTGTTTTGATAGCAGGTGAAACGACGTTCACTAGACAATGATAAAAACTAATTTAGCGTTTTATGCCATGCGGCTTGTAATAAAACATTAATTAGGAGGAAATTTTATGATGAAGGCAAAAAAACTTGGCTCATTCTCACTATTGTTAGTGGAAGTTACAATGGCATCTTTAGTCGCTAGAAAAGGTTCTTTGATATCAGCAAATCTAGGTCTTAGTACTGTGGCTGTCTCTAGTTTGGCTGTGCTTAAAAAACAAGGAAAAGCCAAGGCTGCTGCTTTTTAACATGACTTATGTATAAAATAAATAAGCTATTTAAAATATATGATCAAAGTATAATGGGGTATCTCAATTATATTGGAATGATTCTTTTTTCTATCATTGTTGTGATAGCGATGATTTTCTATCGCGATGGGGTTCCCGGCACTTATAAAAACAGTTTTATTTTTATTTCAATATACATTGTAGCTACAGCTAATATTAATCGCTGTGTATTACCGTATAAAAGACAGCAGCCAGGCTTGGTCTTTATCTCTAAACAATTGTTGTTGAAACATTTATTCTTTACGATTAAAAAAGGGTATTCAGTTCAATTACTTTTCGCTTGTTTCATCGCTTTAACTTTTTTGTTAGTAGAAAAACAATATTTCATTATGATACTAGCTCTTATTGTTGTGATGCTGTCCTTTGCATCTCAATTATTGTCTGGTCTATTCAATATCATAAACAGAATACTCCTTTTGTTACAATTTTGGTATATCATAACGTCCATTTTTGAAGCAGTGTTGATACTGCAAATGGTACAGTCTCTTCTTATTTACATTTACATAAGTAATTCTCATAGGATACCTTTGACATCTGGACTTTCCTTCCTAAAAAGTGCGAATAAGCAATATAGGTCTGGGAATATTATGTATTTGTTTTTTTCTTATATCATTAGTAATAAAATATTAATAATTTTAATTGGCGTCTTAGTAGCAGTACTTACTTATTTCGCCCAATCCTTTTTAACAAAAATAGAATATCTGCCTGCGCTCATTTTGGTCTATATAAACTATATCACGATCTTAGAAATCCTAATAGGTTCAAAAAAGGAAGAAATTATGCTTGATAAGGCAAGAATTGAGATGCTGCAATCCTCTTTGATTGTGAGTCCGTACGAGAGGTTTAAATCTAGTACGATTTATTTACTATGTATCGTACTGACTTTTGTCAGTGTGTGTGGAATAGTCGGAGTAGTGATAAACACGTCTGATATCTCAATTATTCTTAAAAATACGTTATCGCTTCCTTTAATCATCTTTATTGGGGTCGTATATTTCAGAAAAACAGAACTATTAATCAACGATTATGAACATAAGTTATTGAAGCTGTCCTTGCCTATTTTATTACTCATATGCATTACTATTTTCACGATTATTTCATGAAAAGAGGAGGAAAATGATACATAAAAGATTGAAATATTTTCTGTGGTACTACTCTATTTACTGTATATTGCTGATAGGTACAGGGATTTATCTTGGGAATATAGTCAACAAAGATTTATTTGAAGCAGCACCACCAACTTCGGGCCAGGAATTTATGTCTGTAGTCCTGACACATAACTTAACGAACTTTGCAATGTATTTACTGGGGTTCTTGTTGTCGCCGTTATTTCAAATAATGGATTTTGGAGGTTCGTCCTTCGTCATTACGATGGGCTTTAGAACGCTAGGAGCACAAGAAGCTTTAGGTAAACTAATTCCTCACGGGCTATTAGAATTCCCAAATATGTTGCTTTATCAAGGAATAAGCCAGTATGTGCTGTTCACACTAATTTATACGAAATCAATTAAAGCTGCTTTAGGTGTTATGAAAAAAATGATTCCTTATTATCTGCTATCGTTAGTCATCCTAATAATAGCTGCTTTTATTGAAGGGTATGATTCTTTATTATTTTCTATCATTATCAATCATAGATGGTTTTATTGAAGACTCTATATGACAGAGAAGGGGATTCAAGTGGGATTAGAATTTGTAGAATGTACTAAGAAGTTCAAAAACAATATCATACTAGATAAAGTGAATTTTTCAATTTCAAAAGGTCTCTTTCATTTAGTGGGGAGAAATGGTGCAGGTAAAAGCACTCTCCTTAAAATGATAGCAGGTTTAGATAAGAGATATTCTGGAGATATTGAGGCAAACAAAGAATCGACTCTTTACTTAAATGTGGATCCTATCGGCATTCACCCATTTACAATTAGAGAAAACCTAGAGATTCTGTGGAATACGTTTAAAATTGTGCCGACTAAAGAACAAATGAGTATTGTGAATGATTTTTTTGATGGTAACCTAGATGGTTCTTATAGCAGAGCATCTACGGGTATGAAAGCGAAGGTAGGGTTATCTTTATTATTCGTAAAAGATTGGAAAACCATCCTAATTGATGAAACCATGTCATCTCTAGATTCAGAGAGTATAGAGATGCTATCTGAGAGGCTAGTGAATCTTTCTATTAAAAAAATTTCAACCATCATATATGTTTCCCATAGCATGGTGAATAAACGTTTAAACGATCATTCAAGCATTGTGAGTATAGGGGATGGGAGGCTATTATGGAACAACGTCCAAGAATAACATCACTGATATCATTGGTCATTTTTATTCTGGCCAATTATTATTTCGTTACTTTTGCTATTGAGTTAAATGGCTACATTTCGAAACTAGATGATTTAAGAGCTTTGTTAGAGGATATGTCCTATGAAACGATGCTGAATCTAATTGTTGTCATTACAACAATTCTAACCACCATCAGTCTCTTAGTACAATATCTCATCTCTAAATTCTTATTAATGATCTTTGTTCCGGAGGTTAAGGGTCATTTGTTTTATGCTCTGATCCCTAAGATTATCATTATGTTTATTAATGTAATATGTATGGGGATCTTGCAAATACATAGCTTATGGCTGTATATCTTCACGGCACTTATAGGAGCAATGTTGATCTTGTTCTTTTTTCAATATAAAAAAGCGAACTGGAAAGCATCGATTCTCTTTGCGGCACCATTTATTATAGATGCTTTAATTTCCCTAGGAAAAGAAATAGTCGCTGTACTGTAATGAATAAAAATTAGAGGATGAACTGAATACAAGCTTCCATTATAGGTGCACGTAAACTTAACCCGTTGACGTGTACCTTTTTATATGTTTTATAAAGAATGGACAATCACTTTGTTCAAACGATAGCTAAATTTTATTCATTCAACAGTGCTGCCTCTAATTTTCCAATTTTTTCGTTTAGAATGAATAGAACAACAAACAAAAGCATGCCGTATACAAGAAACAGTCCAATTTCACGCAGGGGAAGACCGAAAGGTTCTCCCCGTGAGAAAAAATCAAAAATTAACAACAATAAAGGTGGCATAAACTCCCCTAATTTGTTTATAATGAGAGGTATGGTTTGTCGTAAGAATAAGGTATAAATACTTATTATTTCACTGATAAATGGATACATACATGTAATAGAAAGGGAGTGTCTGACCTTGAGTTTGAAAGAATACTCACAGGAACAGCTCAAACAAATGTCTTTAGTTGAACTTGCTTATGAAATTTTCAGAGACAGCAAAACACCCATTACGTTTTCCGAGTTAATAGATGAAATTGTCCGTTTGCAAGGAATACAAAAATCCGATCTTGATGATCGACTTGCTCAATTTTATACAGACTTAAATATAGATGGCCGCTTTATTTCGTTAGGTGATCAGAGATGGGGGCTTCGCAGCTGGTATCCAGTTGATCAAATCGAAGAAGAAGTTCAGCCAGCTGTGAAAACAAAAGCGAAAAAGAAAAAAACAAAAGCAGCTGTCGTTGAAGACGACTTCGATGAAATCGAAGAGGAAGAAGAAATCGACGAGCTTGAAGAAGACCTTGATCTTGTTGAAGACGACGATGATCTCGACCTAGAAGATGATGAAGAAATTGATGAAGATATTGAAGACTTCGACGAAGATGATGATGAAGATGATGACGGCTTAACGGAGATTGATGAAGACGATTTAGACGATGATGAGGAAGAGAAATAACCCTCTCAAACCCGTCCTCAAAACAGGACAAAACCGTCTTGACTTTCGTGAGCGAACTATGTAGTATGTATTTTGGGCTCTCTAAAAAAGAGTACGTAAAGATACGTTCATTTACGCTCCCTTTCATTTATTTGAAAGGGAGCTTTCTTATTTTTCAAGAGATTTAGGGATACACTCTAAAAAGGATGAAGCTGTGCATGTGTAGACATGCAAGGGTAAAAAAGAGAGGAGCATACGAAATGACAAAGTATATTTTTGTAACAGGAGGAGTTGTTTCCTCACTTGGGAAAGGAATCACGGCTGCTTCATTAGGCCGCCTTCTGAAAAATAGAGGGATGGATGTCACCATTCAAAAATTCGATCCATACATCAACGTAGATCCGGGGACAATGAGTCCATACCAGCACGGTGAGGTTTTTGTCACAGATGATGGTGCTGAAACAGACCTTGACTTAGGTCACTACGAGCGTTTCATTGATATTAACTTAAATAAGTACAGCAACGTCACAACTGGTAAAATCTACTCTACTGTTCTGAAGAAAGAGCGCCGCGGTGACTACTTAGGTGGAACAGTACAAGTCATTCCCCACATTACAAATGAAATCAAAGACCGCGTGTACCGTGCCGGAAAAGAAACGGGTGCAGATGTGGTTATTACAGAAATCGGCGGGACAGTAGGAGATATCGAATCCCTTCCATTCCTTGAAGCCATTCGTCAAATGAAGAGTGACATCGGCCGTGAAAACGTGATGTACATTCATTGTACCCTCGTTCCTTACATCCGTGCAGCGGGTGAATTGAAAACAAAACCAACACAGCATAGTGTAAAAGAACTTCGCAGTCTTGGTATTCAGCCAAATGTCATCGTGGTCAGAACGGAAATGCCATTGGCACAAGATATGAAGGACAAAATTGCACTGTTTTGTGATATTGATACAAAAGCTGTTATCGAATGTCAGGATGCAGACACGCTTTACTCCATTCCGCTTGATTTACAAAAACAAGGGCTGGACAAGCTAGTATGTGAACATATGAAACTTGACTGCCAAGATGCGGACATGACAGAGTGGACAGCACTTGTTGATAAAGTACAAAACCTTTCAAAACAAGTCACAATTGGTCTTGTAGGGAAATATGTTGAGCTGCAAGATGCTTATATTTCTGTCGTTGAATCACTTCGTCATGCTGGTTATGCGTTTGATGCAGATGTTCAAATTAAATGGATCAATGCAGAAGAAGTGACAGCAGAGAATATCGCTGATTTCGTACAAGATGTTGACGGCATTATTGTTCCTGGAGGCTTCGGAGACCGCGGAGTAGAAGGGAAAATCATTGCTACACAATTTGCCCGTGAAAACAAAGTGCCATTCTTCGGAATCTGCTTAGGAATGCAAGTGGCATCTATCGAATACGCAAGAAACGTATTAGGCCTTGAAGGAGCTCATTCAGCGGAAATTGATCCTGAAACAGCATTCCCAATCATTGACCTTCTTCCAGAACAGAAGGATGTAGATGATCTAGGCGGAACACTTCGTCTCGGTCTATATCCTTGTAAATTAAATGAAGACTCAAAAGCATTTGCTGCATACAATGACGAAGTGGTCTACGAACGCCACCGTCATCGTTACGAATTTAATAACGAATACAGACAGCAAATGGAAGCAGCAGGCTTCGTCTTCTCTGGTACAAGCCCAGACGGACGACTTGTTGAAATCATCGAGCTCAAGGATCACCCTTGGTTCCTTGCTTCTCAGTTCCACCCAGAATTCGTTTCAAGACCGACAAGACCACAGCCATTATTTAGAGATTTCGTTGGTGCTTCACTACAAGCATCTGAATCAAAATAAAACAAAAAACTGCCGAGAATATCACTTCTCGGCAGTTTTTTTATTCATATTCCTCCACGATCTCCTTCACAGTAAACGATAGGGCGTGGTAGACGTATAAGCAGGTCATTAAAGCAGGAAAACCAAACCTTGTCCCATCTTCAGCGGGCACAAGCGGTTTCTTGAGCTGAAAATCAATGTGGACATCACAATGCTCTTCAATCGTGGACGGCTCCTTTTGTGCCGGCCCTACACCAACAACGGGCGTACCTTGTTCGTGCAGTTCTTTAACAAGAGATTGAATTTCCTGATCTCCTGGGTCTGAATAAAATAGCAGCACCCTGTCACTAGGTTGAAGTAAGCTGCGCTCCTTTTGATCGAGCGGCAGCACTTTCGCACCGGGAAACGGCTCCTTGCTTTCAGATGCCTCTAGGGCGACAGCAGCCAGTTCATTCTTTCCGTGAAAATAAACGGCATGTCCACTGACAACAGCCTGTGCAAGAAGGCGTGCACCGTCCTCAATCGCTTCAGCCTGCTTTTCTCCAATACGTGAAAAAATACCTGATAACTGGGTCGTAAAAATTTTTAACAAGACTCATTTCCTCCTTCGGTCAGATCATTTTATAATAGAATATAAAGAGAATATTAGGAAAAATGCTCAGAAAATGTCGTAAAGTAAACTATTATAATTAAAGGAAATGTGAAAATCAAACAGAATTATTTAACAACAGCTCTTTTTATGGCGAAAAATGAAAGCAATGGGGTGTAACAGATGAATGAGAAAATTTTAATTGTCGATGATCAGTACGGTATTAGAATATTATTGAATGAAGTGTTTCATAAAGAAGGCTATCAAACCTTCCAAGCTGCCAATGGACTACAGGCATTAGATATTGTGAAAAACCATAGACCGAACCTTGTCCTGCTTGATATGAAAATCCCCGGAATGGATGGTATCGAAATTTTAAAACGGATGAAATTAATTGATGAAGATATCCGTGTCATTATTATGACAGCCTATGGTGAATTAGATATGATCCAAGAATCCAAAGAACTCGGTGCATTGACGCATTTCGCTAAGCCTTTTGATATTGATGAAATCCGAGATGCTGTCAAAGAATACTTGCCGCTTGAAACAAATGGCTAGATGGAAATGATTGAATCGAGCCATTCTGTTGCCGATTTGTCGAATAATTGGTATCCTAGAAAGGAAGAAGAAAGCGATCTGACTTTGAAAGTTTACATATGGCGAGAAATTCTGGTCATGCTAGGGTGGAGAGCTTTTTTTAGCAAGCAAATTAGCTACATAGGGAGGATTTTTCATCATGCCTTTAGTTTCAATGACAGAAATGTTGAAAGACGCAAAGGAAAAAGGTTACGCTGTTGGACAGTTTAACTTAAATAACTTAGAATTCACGCAAGCGATTTTACAAGCTGCTGAAGAAGAGAAATCTCCTGTTATCTTAGGAGTATCTGAAGGAGCAGGACGCTACATGGGCGGCTTCAAAACAGTTGTCGCAATGGTTAAAGCGTTAATCGAAGAATATAATGTAACAGTTCCTGTTGCGATTCATTTAGATCACGGTTCAAGCTTTGAATCTTGTGCAAAAGCGATTCATGCAGGATTTACTTCTGTCATGATCGATGCTTCTCACCACCCATTTGATGAGAATGTGGAAACAACTGCGAAAGTTGTTGAACTTGCACATTTCCATGGTGTGTCTGTCGAAGCTGAACTTGGAACTGTTGGTGGGCAAGAAGATGACGTCATCGCTGAGGGCGTTATTTATGCTGATCCAAAAGAGTGCCAAGAGCTTGTAGAACGCACTGGTATTGACTGCCTTGCACCTGCATTAGGTTCAGTACATGGTCCATACAAAGGTGAACCAAACCTTGGTTTCGCTGAGATGGAAGAAATCGGTAAAACAACTGGTCTTCCACTTGTTCTTCACGGCGGAACAGGTATCCCAACTGCTGACATCAAGCGTGCAATTTCACTTGGTACAGCAAAAATCAATGTAAACACTGAAAACCAAATTGCTTCTGCGAAAGCAGTACGCGAAACACTTGCTGCAAAAACAGAAGAGTATGATCCACGTAAATATCTTGGACCAGCTCGTGACGCAATTAAAGCGACTGTTATCGGCAAAATGCGCGAATTTGGTTCTTCTAACCAAGCATAATTTGATGAGAACCGAAAGCCGCCTGAGTCACAGGCGGTTTTCTCCATATCTCGAGAAAGCGCAATCAAATTTACATTTCAGACAATTTATTGATAGGAGAGTGGCACAGTTATGTTATTTTTCGTAGATACAGCGAATATTGAAGACATCAAAGAGGCGCACGAGCTTGGCATTTTAGCAGGCGTCACAACAAACCCTAGTTTAGTAGCGAAAGAAAAGGACGTATCATTCCACGACCGCCTTCGTGAAATCACTGACGTGGTATCAGGCTCTGTCAGTGCAGAAGTGATTTCCCTAAAAGCAGAGGAAATGATTGAAGAAGGAAAAGAGCTTGCTGCTATCGCACCAAATATCACGGTCAAAATTCCAATGACTACAGATGGCCTTAAAGCTGTTAAAGCATTAACGGACCTTGGAATTAAAACAAACGTTACATTGATTTTTAGTGCAAACCAGGCACTTCTTGCAGCTAGAGCTGGTGCGACGTATGTTTCTCCATTCCTTGGCCGCTTAGATGACATTGGCCAAAATGGTCTTGATCTCATCAGTGAAGTGAAAACTATTTTTGATGTTCATGGATTAGATACACAAATCATTGCTGCATCCATTCGTCATCCGCAGCATGTGACAGAAGCTGCGCTTAGAGGTGCTCATATCGGCACAATGCCGCTGAAAGTCATCAAGCAGCTGACGAAACACCCATTAACGGATGCAGGCATTGAGCAATTTTTAGCAGACTGGAATAAATAAATGATTGTGGCAGGCGGGATCGTCTCTCGTTTGCCGCAGTTTTCCTTTTAAACGCTAAGAAATGTTTTGTGCAAAGAAGAGAACATCACAGCCTCGCAAAGCTTCGATTATTTTTCTTCCGACAAATTTCGTTTAACCTGTATTCTTTCTCTTGATATTGGCTAAATTTTGGACAAGACCTTTTAAAGCGCGACATCCACAAACAGTATAACTCCAACAGTGATCTTCTTTAAGAAGGGAGACAAATATGGAAAAGTTAAACATTGCCGGCGGTGATCCCTTGCGTGGGACCGTACATATTAGTGGTGCGAAAAATAGTGCTGTGGCACTGATTCCTGCCACGATTCTCGCTGATTCTCCAGTAACCATTGAAGGCCTTCCGCATATATCAGATATCGACACATTGCGAGATCTGTTAGAAGAAATTGGCGGAAAGGTCACTTTTGAAAAAGGTGAAATGGTTGTTAATCCTGTTTCCATGATCAGTATGCCGCTTCCTAATGGAAAAGTGAAGAAGCTGCGTGCATCCTATTATTTAATGGGAGCCATGCTGGGAAGATTCAAGCAGGCTGTCATCGGACTGCCAGGAGGATGTCACTTAGGACCTAGACCGATTGATCAGCATATCAAAGGCTTTGAAGCACTCGGAGCTGAGGTGACAAACGAGCAGGGTGCGATTTATTTGCGCGCTGAAAAATTAGTCGGAGCCCGGATTTATCTTGATGTTGTCAGTGTAGGTGCGACGATCAACATCATGCTGGCAGCCGTACTGGCTGAAGGAAAAACCGTGATTGAAAATGCTGCAAAGGAACCCGAAATTATTGATGTAGCGACACTGCTTGCAAGCATGGGTGCCAAAATCAAAGGTGCGGGGACCGATGTCATTCGAATCGAAGGTGTCGAATCTCTTCATGGCTGTAAGCATTCAATCATCCCTGACCGCATCGAAGCAGGAACATTTTTAATTGCTGGTGCAGCGATGGGAGATGAAGTTGTACTTGATAATGTGATCCCAACTCATTTAGAATCAATTACGGCGAAACTTAGAGAAATGGGGTTCACCATTGAAACGAGCAACGATCAGATGCTGATCGTTGGCAGAAACGAAGGACTCAAGCCTGTCGATATCAAAACCCTTGTGTATCCGGGCTTTCCGACTGACCTTCAACAGCCGATGACGGCGCTGTTAACAAAAGCGAAAGGCACGAGTGTGGTCACAGATACGATCTACTCAGCTCGCTTTAAGCACATTGACGAATTGCGCCGAATGGGTGCAAACATGAAGGTCGAAGGAAGATCCGCTATTATTACCGGACAAACGCAGCTTCAAGGAGCAAAGGTCAAAGCAAGTGATCTGCGTGCAGGAGCTTGTCTTGTTGTCGCAGGGCTAATGGCGGACGGTGTGACCGAAATCACAGGGCTTGAACATATAGACAGAGGATATAGTTTGCTTGAGAAGAAGCTTGAAGGCTTGGGTGCAACCATCTGGCGTGAAAAGCTGAATGACCAAGAAATAGAAGAACTTCAAAATTCATAAGGCTTTGACTGTGAGAGGAGATTTGGACAAAAATGGAAAGAAGTTTATCGATGGAACTAGTACGGGTGACAGAAGCAGCTGCATTAAAATCTGCCCGTTGGATGGGAAGAGGATTAAAAGACGAAGCGGATGATGCTGCAACAAGTGCAATGCGTGATGTATTTGACACCATCCCAATGAAGGGAACAGTGGTGATTGGCGAAGGAGAAATGGACGAAGCACCAATGCTTTATATTGGGGAAAAGCTTGGGAACGGATATGGACCTCGCGTGGATGTCGCTGTTGATCCATTAGAAGGAACAAACATTGTGGCAAGCGGCGGCTGGAATGCCTTAGCTGTCATTGCAGTTGCAGATCATGGCAATCTGCTGAATGCACCTGATATGTACATGGATAAGATCGCAGTAGGTCCAGAAGCGGTAGGCTGCATCGACATTGAAGCGCCTGTCATTGATAATCTTCGCGCTGTTGCAAAAGCGAAAAACAAAGATATTGAAGACGTGGTTGCAACGATTTTAAACAGAGATCGACATGAAAAAATTATTGCTGAACTGAGAGAAGCAGGAGCAAGAATTAAACTGATCGATGATGGTGACGTTGCAGGAGCCATTAATACAGCATTTGATCACACAGGTGTTGATATTCTATTTGGTTCAGGCGGAGCGCCTGAAGGTGTCCTTTCTGCTGTTGCATTAAAGGCACTTGGTGGTGAAATCCATGGTAAGCTTCTTCCTCAAAGTGAAGAAGAACTGAGACGCTGTGAGAGAATGGGACTTGATGTTGGTAAAGTCCTCAGAATGGAAGATCTCGTAAAAGGAGATGACGCCATTTTTGCAGCGACAGGTGTAACGGACGGGGAATTACTTAAAGGTGTTCAATTCAAAGGCTCTGTTGGAACAACACATAGTGTTGTCATGCGTGCGAAATCGGGTACAGTTCGTTTCGTAGACGGCAGACACAGCTTAAAGAAAAAACCGAATCTTGTCATTCGTCCGTAATCTGAAAGCGGGTATTCATTACCCGCTTTTCATATAGGTGTCAAATGTATATCATTTTCTTTTTAAAGTTGAATATTCTCTGCAAATGAGGTAAAACTAAAGAGTGCTGCGAAATTTTCTGCGAATTTACTTCTTTTAAGCTTCAACAAGTTTAAATACTGCCGCATCATGACGATATACTCATTATCCTTCTCTATGTTAAAAAAGCTCTATTTCACATTGTTCCTATCTTTCACGATAAAACGAGTGGGAGCGTTACCATCAGAGCGAGGTCATTCCAACAACAACGGAATTAAAAAGCTAATCAAATACAATGGTCATGCATTTGTAAAGAAATACATTGACTAGAAAAGTGTGGTGTCCATATTGAAAGATGTTTCGATTTCATCTTTGGAAAATATGAAATTAAAAGAGCTGTATGAGTTAGCAAAACGATACAAAATCTCTTATTACAGCAAACTAACAAAAAAAGAATTAATTTTTGCCATCTTAAAGGCGAATGCTGAGCAAGAGGATCTCTTATTTATGGAAGGGGTTCTTGAAATTATTCAGTCTGAGGGATTTGGTTTCTTAAGACCGATTAACTATTCCCCAAGCTCAGAAGACATTTATATTTCTGCTTCACAAATCAGACGCTTTGATTTACGAAATGGAGATAAAGTGTCTGGAAAGGTACGACCTCCAAAAGAGAATGAACGCTACTATGGCCTCCTTCATGTAGAAGCGGTAAATGGGGACGACCCAGAATCAGCAAAGGAACGTGTTCACTTTCCTGCACTCACACCGCTATTTCCTGACCGCCAAATGATTCTTGAAACACAGCCTAATCACCTGTCTACTAGAATTATGGACATGATGGCGCCAGTTGGATTTGGTCAGCGTGGTTTAATCGTTGCACCGCCTAAGGCTGGGAAAACCATTTTGCTTAAAGAAATTGCCAACAGCATTTCTGAAAATCACCCAGAGGCAGAGCTGATTGTCCTTTTAATTGACGAGCGTCCAGAGGAAGTAACAGATATCGAACGTTCTGTTGCAGGGGATGTTGTTAGTTCAACCTTTGACGAAGTACCGGAAAACCACATTAAAGTAGCAGAGCTTGTCTTAGAGCGTGCGATGCGTCTTGTTGAACATAAAAAAGATGTCATCATCTTAATGGACAGCATCACAAGGCTTGCTCGTGCATACAACCTTGTGATTCCGCCAAGCGGCCGAACACTTTCAGGTGGTATTGATCCTGCGGCTTTCCATCGTCCAAAACGCTTCTTTGGTGCTGCGCGTAACATTGAAGAAGGCGGAAGTTTGACGATTTTAGCCACTGCACTTGTTGATACAGGATCACGTATGGATGACGTGATTTATGAAGAGTTTAAAGGAACTGGAAACATGGAGCTTCATTTGGACCGTTCTTTGGCCGAAAGAAGAATTTTCCCTGCGATCGACATTCGCCGTTCTGGTACGAGAAAAGAAGAACTGCTTGTGCCAAAAGAGCATCTTGATCGTCTATGGGCGATGAGAAAATCGATGTCAGATACACCTGACTTCGCTGAGAAGTTCATGCGTAAAATGAGAAAAACAAAGACAAACCAAGAGTTTTTCGATATTTTAACGCAAGAATGGAAACAAGCCAATATGTCTGCATCAAGAAGATAGCTTCTTAAAAAATACATTTGCAATCATAGACTTACACTGTTATAATTTTATCATGTGCGTTTCAGAATTTATTTCTGAGATATTAACTCTGTTTCCGAATTGGATTCAGGGCGGAAGGAGATGACAGTAGATGAAAACAGGAATTCATCCTAACTACAAAAAAGCTACAGTCAAATGCGCTTGTGGAAATGAGTTTGAAACTGGATCAGTAAAAGAAGAGGTACGCATCGAGATTTGCTCTGAGTGCCATCCTTTCTATACAGGCCGTCAAAAATTCGCTTCTGCTGATGGACGTGTTGACCGCTTTAACAAAAAATACGGTCTTAAGTAATAATAGATACAATAAACAGGCAGGAATCCGTTCTTGCCTGTTTTTTTACGTGGATTGATGGAACTTTAAAACGGGGGAGAAGACCTTATGTATGTGATGAAACAAAGCGGTTGGCTTGAAGTCATCTGCGGTAGTATGTTTTCTGGAAAGTCGGAAGAATTGATTCGGAGAGCCAAAAGGGCCACCTTTGCCAAACAAGAAGTAAAAATATTCAAACCATCGATTGATAACCGATATAGTACAAGCTCTGTTGTGTCACATAACGGTTCATCATTAGATGGGATTGCAGTAGCCTCACCAAAAGACATAATAACGCACATATCAGAAAGAACCGATGTCATTGGCATTGATGAGGTGCAATTTTTTGATGAGACAATCATTGACATTGTCACTCAATTGGCTGACCAAGGCTACCGAGTCATTGTTGCAGGCCTGGATCAAGACTTCAGAGGAGAGCCATTTGGTGTTGTTCCGCATTTAATGGCATGTGCAGAGCTTGTAACAAAACTTCAAGCAGTTTGTTCGGTATGCGGCTCCCCAGCGAGTAGAACACAACGCTTGATCGACGGTAAACCCGCATCCTATGATGATCCTATTATTTTAGTAGGTGCGCAGGAATCATACGAAGCACGATGCAGACATCACCATGAAGTACCAAGACTTGATGTTGGTACAACACTTGACAAATAAAAAAATAGCAAATGCCGCTGTGTTTCGTTTTTCGAGATTTTGGCTGAACACCCATCATTTGTACTTAAATAAATTAAATAACACTACGATTAAATTATCTAATTTTCAACGCTTGCGTTTTGTTATAAGCAGGCATAAAATGACTAACTGTAGTGTAAAGCATTTAAACGAAAAGTTCGATTTCTTGTCATAATTTTTTTGATTAAGGATTTTTCTCCTTAATCGTTCTTTGGATTAATAGTTCACTTTATTTATATTTTAGAAAGAGGGTAGTTTTTGATGAACAACGTGAAGAAAACAAAAGAAGGGTACCTCGAAACCACTTTGACAGGTAAAGATGTATTATCGATTCCAACGTTGAACAAAGGCGTTGCTTTCTCTGAAGAAGAAAGACAAGAGCTTGGACTAGAAGGCTTACTTCCTCCAACCGTTCTCACTTTAGAACAGCAAGCAGAAAGAGCGTACAAGCAATTTCTAGCTCAGCCGGATCGTCTTCGTCAAAACGTATACTTAAGTGATTTACAAAACCGTAACGAAGTATTGTTCTACAAGCTTTTAACAGAAAAGCTTCGTGAAATGCTTCCTGTTGTCTACACACCAACTGTTGGTGAAGCGATTCAAGAATACAGCCATGAATACAGAAGACCTCATGGTGTCTATCTTTCAATCGACGACATTGACGGCATCGAGAAAGCATTTGAAAACTTGCACGCAACTGCTGGAGATATTGACCTCATCGTTGCAACTGACTCTGAGAGTATTCTTGGAATTGGTGACTGGGGTGTTGGTGGTATCAACATCGCAATCGGTAAATTAGCTGTTTACACGGCTGCAGCAGGTATTGATCCTAGCCGCGTGATTCCAGTTGTATTAGATGTTGGAACAAACAATGAAAAATTATTGAATGATCCATTATACATCGGGAACCATCACAAACGTGTACAAGGTGAAAAATACGAAGAATTCATTGATGCTTATGTAAAAGCAGCACTTAAATTCTTCCCGAAAGCATTGCTACACTGGGAAGACCTTGGAAACAAAAATGCGCGTAACATCATGAAAAAATACAATGATAACATCTTAACGTTCAACGATGATATTCAAGGTACTGGTGCCATTACTTTAGCGGGTGTTCTTGCAGCTGTCAAGAAAACTGGTACTCAATTGAAAGATCACCGTGTTGTCATCTTCGGAGCTGGATCAGCTGGTATCGGAATCGCAGATCAAATGCGTGACACAATGGTTCTTGAAGGTCTAACAGAAGAAGAAGCAAACAATGCATTCTGGACTTTAGACTACAGAGGATTGCTAACAGACCAATTTGAAGATGAAGTGCTTGATTTTCAAAAACCATACCTTCGTTCTTCTGATGAAGTAGAAGGATGGGCACGCGATGAAAAAGGACAAATCTCATTTGCTGAAACGGTTCGCCAAGCAAAGCCAACAATTCTTATTGGTACTTCAGGTCAAGGCGGCGCATTCACTGAAGAAATCATTAAAGAAATGGCAGCTCATACAGAGCGTCCAGTGATCATGCCAATGTCTAACCCAACACCGCTTGCTGAAGCAGTGCCAGAAGATCTATTTAAATGGACTGACGGCCGTGCACTTGTTGCAACAGGAAGCCCGTTCGAAAATGTTGAGTATAACGGAATCGAACATGAAATCGGACAATCAAACAATGCGTTCGTTTTCCCTGGACTTGGTCTTGGTTCAATCGTAACAGAATCAAAAATCATCACAAAAGGCATGTTCGTTGCTTCTGCGAATGCAATTGCTGAAATGGTTGATCATGAGAAACCAGGCGCTGGTCTTCTTCCAAGTATTGATAAATTGCAAGAAGTGTCAATTCATGTGGCTGTTGAAGTAGCGAAAGCAGCAATTGAAGATGGTGTCGCAAGAAAAACGCCTGACAACATCGAACAAGCTGTGAAAGACGCAATGTGGATTCCTGAATATAAAAAAATTGTAAGAGCATAATAAAATGTGTAACGCGGCATTGCTTCGGGTAATCTAAGCAATGCCGCAATAAATAAGAAACATGTAAAGGATTTAAGGAGGAATAGTAAGATGGACTTTTTAAATATTTTGATCCTCCTAGCACCGATTTTTTTCGTTATCGCGCTGGGTTGGTTCGCAGGACACTTCGGCAGCTATGACGCTAAATCTGCAAAAGGTGTAAGTACACTTGTAACAAAGTATGCTTTACCAGCGCACTTTATCGCCAGTATTCTGTCAACACCAAAAGATAAATTCTATAGTCAAATTCCATTTTTCGTTGCATTGATTTTCGGAATCGTTGGTTTTTATATCATTATCCTTTTAGTTACGAAATTTGCTTTTAAATATGATTTAACAGACTCATCTGTTTTCTCATTAAACTCAGCACAACCGACCTTTGCATTTATGGGGATTCCGGTCTTGGGCAGTTTATTTGGGGCTCAAGAAGTTGCAATTCCGATTGCGATTACCGGAATAGTTGTAAATGCAATGCTTGATCCAATTGCAATTATTGTATCAACTGTCGGTGAAAAAACAAAAGGGAAAACCAAAGACGGCGAAAGCTTCCTAAAAATGACGACAAAAGCAATTTTGCACGGTTTATCAGAGCCGCTTGCACTTGCACCGTTAGCCAGTATCATTCTTGTTCTTTTAGGATTTAAACTTCCTGCAATTGGACACGAAATGTTAGAGGAAATTGGCAGCGTTACATCAGGGGTTGCGCTATTCGCAGTCGGTGTTACTGTTGGTATCCGCAAAATTAAATTAAGCTTGCCAGCCTTCAGTATTGCATTGCTAAAAGTAGCTGTACAACCAATACTTATGTATCTTATTGCGGTTCTTATGGGTCTTTCGGCTGATGAAATTACAAAAGCTGTATTACTTGTAGCCTTCCCAGGTTCAGCTGTTGCAGCAATGATCGCAACACGATTTGAAAAACAAGAGGCGGAAACTGCATCCGCATTTGTCATCAGTGCCATCATGTCACTCATCACATTACCGATCATTATTGCACTTACCGTATAATATAGTAAAAAGGCTGCCTCGACAGGCAGCCTTTCTTAGCGAAATGAATGAAACAGAGGGAAGAGTACACGCTTTTTTTTGAGATCAGGAGGTGCAATTTCCTTTTTTTCTTCTGCTTGTGACGGTTGTTTCAAGGTTGCGGCGAGGCGGTCAAATTTTGTGGATAAATCTTCAATTTCTCTGCGGTGCTGAAGCAGCTGATACGATACACCTTCATCTGCTTTTTTAGCCAATTTCCGTTCAAGTTCTTGCAGGCGGTCTTCTACATCAGTGACGTGTAATTGCTGTTGGATGAGCGCTCTCACTTGTTTTTCTAATGATTCAATCCGCTGTGTAGAGACATCAGCTTCGGCAGCAGGTGCTGATTGACGAACGGTTTCTTTATGGAATGGCAGTTGAATGTCTTGGAGGATCACACCTTCACTCATTTGGTGTTTGACCTCTTTGAGCAGCTGTACAATATCTTCATGAAATTCATAATGTCCAAGTTCATTCCGGGCGACAGGGATGTTGAGCTGTTTGACCCAACGCTGAATCGTCTTTGAAGAAACACCAATTTCCTTTGCAACCTCATTTGTATTCAAACCAAATGCCCTCCCTTTTTTCAATTACAAGTACCATTCTCTTTAAGGAGGACCTGTTCCTTCACGTTAGACAAAACAAGTAACCAATCGCCAAAGATCGTGTTTTCTAGCGAAAAATTGCAGAAAATCAATTGTTTTGGAAATTTTTTTGACTGTCATACCCCGCTATACTATAATTAGACTGTTACGCACAAAACAGAGGTGAAGACCATGTTAGACCGTTTAAAATCAATTGAAGAACGTTATGAAAAACTAAATGAATATTTAAGTGACCCTGAAGTGGTGAACGACACTACGAAGCTTCGTGAATATTCGAAAGAACAATCCGATATTCAAGAAACTGTTGAGGTATATAGACAATATCGTGCGGCATATGACCAGCTGAAAGATGCGAAAGCAATGCTGGAAGAGAAGCTAGATGCCGAGATGCGCGACATGGTCAAAGAAGAAATTTCAGAGCTCACTGAGGAAACGGAACGTTTAGAAGACGAGCTGAAAATCTTGTTGATTCCGAAAGATCCAAATGACAACAAGAACGTTATTGTGGAGGTTCGTGGTGCAGCAGGCGGAGAAGAGGCTGCTCTTTTTGCAGGTAACCTTTACCGTATGTATAGCCGTTATGCTGAAATGCAAGGCTGGAAAACAGAAGTCATGGAAGCAAGTGTCACTGGCACAGGCGGTTATAAAGAAATCATCTTTATGATCAGCGGGAAAGGCGCTTACTCCAAACTAAAGTTTGAAAACGGCGCACACCGCGTACAGCGTGTTCCAGAAACGGAATCAGGCGGACGGATTCATACATCAACTGCGACAGTCGCGGTATTACCTGAGGCTGAAGAAGTTGAAATTGATATCCATGAAAAAGACATCCGTGTCGATACTTTCACATCAAGCGGACCTGGCGGACAGAGTGTAAACACGACAATGTCTGCTGTTCGATTAACTCACCTTCCAACAGGAGTCGTTGTATCCTGTCAGGATGAGAAATCACAAATTAAAAACAAAGAAAAAGCCATGAAAGTACTGCGTGCAAGAGTTTATGATAAATTCCAGCGTGAAGCACAGGCTGAATATGATCAAACGCGTAAATCTGCGGTTGGAACAGGGGATCGTTCAGAGCGTATCCGTACGTACAACTTCCCGCAAAACCGTGTAACAGACCACCGCATCGGATTGACGATTCAAAAGCTTGATCAAATTTTAGAAGGAAAACTTGACGAGGTCATTGATGCATTAATTATGGAAGACCAAGCAAGAAAGCTTCAAGATGCAAAATAATCAGCGAACAATCTTTGAAGCCCTTAAATGGGCTTCTTCTTTGTTAACGGAAGCCGGCAGAGACCAAAATGCAGCAGAACTCCTGTTGATGCATGTGCTCGGCTGGAGCAGAAGTGAGCTTCTTGCACGTTTTCATGATGCGCTGCCTGAGGAGCAAGATCAACTGTTCAGCAAATTTGTGACGCAGCATAAGGCGGGTGTTCCTGTTCAGCATTTAACGGGTGTTGAATTCTTTTACGGACGTCCTTTCGAGGTGAACAAGCATGTTCTCATTCCTCGTCCTGAAACGGAAGAAGTTGTTCTGGCGGCGCTCAATTTGGTAGGTGACGTTTTCCCGCCCGATCAGCCGCTCAAAGCAGTTGACGTTGGCACAGGAAGCGGAGCCATTGCAATTACGCTCGCTCTTGAAAAAAAATCACTATCTGTCACAGCGACTGATATCTCACAAGAAGCGCTTGCGGTAGCAAAACGGAATCAACAAGCGCTCGGTGCAGACGTTCATTTTTTACATGGAGATTTACTTGAACCGGTTATAGCTCAAGGCATCAAAGTAGATGTATTTATTTCCAATCCACCTTATATTGCGGCGGAAGAAATGGACAGTCTGTCTGAGGTTGTGACGAAGCATGAGCCGGTGAATGCGCTGACGGACGGACGTGATGGCTTGTGGTTTTATAAACGTCTTGTTCGTGATCTTCACAGCGTGCTGAGTGAACAGGCAGTTGTTGTCTTTGAAATTGGACATACGCAAGGTCAAGATGTCACAGCGCTTCTTGTGCAGGCTTTCCCTAAAGCGCATGTCTACACCGTCAAAGATATTAATGGAAAAGATCGAGCTGTTTGCGCACACATTCAAAACGGAAAGTCCGGCTGAATATAGCCGGACTATTTTATTATGTAAAGATGAAACTTATGGTAAAAGAGAAACGTATATATAGAAGAATGAACATTCTGATCATGATTTTTTACATAAATTTGTTTTGAAGGAGCGAATGGTGTGAACAAAAGGTATGCGATGGTGTTGGTCATCGTCAGTGTACTATTGATTGTGAGTGCTTGTGGTAAACCGAGCTTTAAAAAAGAGGCAGCAGCATTTGGAGAAAGCTATAAAAAAGCACAATACACAGTGAATCGAACGGATGACCTATCTGATATGAAAGAGAAGCTGAAGGTTTATTTAACCGAACATGAATATCAAGAATATACACAAGACAGCATGTTCCCGAGCATATTAGAAGCGGCGAAGGATCAAGATTGTCAAATTAAACTGAAGAAAATTATGTTTACGCCTTCAGATGAAAGCGATGACAGAATTGAATTTAACTATGAAATGGTGATCCAATTTATCGATCAAAAAGGAAAAGTCAAAAAAGAAATCGAGAAAAAAGGGGCCATGACTGTTATTAAAACAGAATCTGGTTTAAAAATCAGCCGAGATTGGGATGGGAGACTGTACCCTTCTGACTACCAATCCTCACTCAAAAGTCGTTCTTAAAGAGAACGGCTTTTTTGTTTTGACTCATAATCTATTAAAAAAATCATATTGACTGTTTATGAAATGAGTTTTCTGGACACAATGTTTGTAGCGAAGAGAAAAAGTGGGGGGGAACACACAATGTTGAAAAGTAAAACGATGATTTGTCTTTATATGTTTCTATTATTATGCGGTGCTTTTGCAAACCTTGGCAGAGAGGAGACGGCGGCTGCTTCTGCAAATCAGCCTGTTGTCATACCAGATGAAGCGATTCGATTACGCATTTTAGCAAATAGTGATCGTTCAGCGGATCAGGATGTGAAAAGAAGTATTCGTGACGAGGTCAATGCGAATATGACAGAGTGGGTCAAAGACCTCACATCCATTGAAGAAGCAAGACGTGTCATTCGATCAAAGCTGCCAGAAATCAATCGTATCGCCAAAGCGAAATTGAAGGAACAGCATATTGATCAATCTGTATCGGTCAGTTTTCAAAAAGCTTCATTTCCAACAAAGCTCTATGGAAATTTCGTCTATCCTGCCGGAAAATATGAAGCCATTTTAATTACGCTTGGAGAAGGGGGCGGAGCCAACTGGTGGTGTGTGTTATTCCCGCCGCTCTGCTTTATCGATTTTTCAAACGGAGAAGCCATTGCCTCACCAGAAGGGGATGATGATAAACAAGTGACAGTGCAGCAAACGAAAGAGTCTGTCAATGAAGTGGTGAAAGAAGAGGAAGAAGAGACAGGTGAAGTGAAGTTCTTTTTGTTCGAATGGGTCTCTAGTCTTTTCTCTTAAAAAAGGTATAAATCGGTTTTTGCCTCATAGAGTTGAAGTAAGAGATCAAAAAAGAGGTGAAAGCATGTATTATCAATTAAGAATAGCCACAGAGGAAGATGTCCCGGCGATCAATGCTTTTCTTGAAAAGGGACAAGCAAAAGGCGGAGTAACGCTTGCAGAGCGAACGACATTTGTCGTGATGGAAGATGCGGATGGTCAGCTGGCAGGCTGCTTAGGTCTTGAACAGCTCAATGAACAAGAGGGATTGCTGCGGTCTCTTGTCATATCAGATAAGCTCGGTCAGGGGCACATTGTCTCCTTGTTCCAAAGCGTTCAAACGCTCGGAGAAAAAATAGGTGTGGATACTTTTTATGTCGTTGCAAACCATTCCTCTTCCCATGATTTTTTGGCATTAATGGGCTTTACGCCTTTAGAAGAAATCCCAGAAAGCATATGGAGCTCTGCACATGCAAAAGAGACATTGGGGAAAGAACAGGCTGTGGTCCTGCAAAAAAAAGGCAGTTAATCACAAAATGATGGACTTATACACATACTTATCCACTATAAAACAAGCGTTATCCACAAATTGTGGACAACGCTTGTTTTATTGATCATCATCTTTTATACTTTCAAAAGGATAATTGAGATATATCAACAGTTTTATCTTTTTTAAAAGGAGTTTGTATGATGTTAAATACAAAAAGGTGGTCTGTGGATTTAGAAAAGGATTTATCCACATACTATCCACAAATTAAACAGGCGGCCGATCTGCTGCAGCAAAATGAAGTGGTTGCTTTCCCGACAGAGACCGTTTACGGACTCGGGGCAAATGCGAAAGAGACAGAAGCCGTGATGAAAATTTATGAAGCGAAAGGGCGTCCGAGTGATAATCCGTTGATTGTTCACATTGCGGAAGTTCAGCAGCTTCACGAATTTGCACAAATAGAAAGCGAAAAAGCGAAGGCGCTGATGGATGCCTTTTGGCCGGGCGCCTTAACCATCGTTCTTCCGTGTAAGCCAGGTACTTTATCCAAGCAGGTTACAGCAGGTTTATCCACAGTAGGTGTGAGAATGCCTGACCATCCCATTGCGCTTGAGCTCATCCGAGTAGCTGGTCTGCCAATTGCTGCACCAAGTGCGAACCGTTCAGGGAAACCTTCACCAACACAAGCTGACCATGTAGCGAGTGACCTCGAAGGAAGAATCGCTGGAATTGTGGATGGCGGTTCAACTGGAATTGGCGTTGAGTCAACGGTTGTATCCTGTGTCGGTGAGACCCTAGTGATTTTAAGACCGGGCGGAATTACAAAAGAAGCATTAGAAGAGGTCGTGGGGACGGTGAGTGTGGATCCAGGGCTGACAAAAAAGGACGAGGTGCCTGTATCGCCAGGTATGAAATACACACACTATGCACCTGAAGCCCAAATGTATATCTTTCATGGAAGTGATGAAGACATGCAGCGGCACATTCAGAGATACAAAGCTGAAGGTCTAAAAGTCGGAGTACTGACAACAGAAGAAAAGAAATCGTTGTTTGCGGCAGATGTTGTGTACAGTTGTGGATGGAGAGAAAAACCTGAAACGGTTGCTGCAAACCTCTATCATGTACTGAGACAATTTGATGAAACGGATGTAGACTTGATTATTTCAGAAGCCTTTTCAGAGCAGGGAGTTGGTTCTGCCATCATGAACCGCCTGCAAAAAGCCGCAGGAGGGCGTACACTCCCTTCGTTCCAATAGTTCTAACCTTTCTTGGACAAACATAGGTTAAAGGAGAATGTGTGTCCAAGGGGGATTTACATGAACGAACTAGCTGGCGAATTGCTGACGCTCAGCATCATGGCTTTTGCACTTGGAATGGATGCTTTTTCGGTTGGACTTGGTATGGGGATGATTCAGCTGAGATTCCGCCAAATCATTTATATTGGACTGGTTATTGGGATATTTCATATGTTTATGCCGCTTTTTGGTATGCTGACAGGTCAGCTCTTATCCGGATGGCTCGGTCTTCTTGCCACCTATATTGGCGGGGCGCTGCTTTTGGTGCTGGGACTGCAAATGATCGTTGCTTCTATCCGCAAAGAGGATAAGCCCTTTATCGCACCTGTTGGGACTGGTCTCGTTCTTTTTGCTACAAGTGTTAGCCTAGACAGCTTCTCTGTTGGTTTAAGCCTCGGGATTTACGGTTCCCAGGTGTGGATGACTATATTATTGTTTGGTTTTTTTAGTATGCTTCTCACATGGCTCGGATTATTGCTCGGTAAACAGGTTCGGTCATGGGTTGGTTCATATAGCGGCGCGCTTGGCGGAATCATTTTACTAGCCTTTGGTATCAAATTATTATTTCCGCTCTAGCCAGTCTCCTTACATAACATGTAGAATGAAATGCTATATAATAGAAGAAAAGGAGGGCGAAAGATGAAAATCTTATTTGTTTGTACGGGAAATACATGCAGAAGTCCAATGGCTCAAGCCCTTTTTGCTTCAATTGCCGATGAAAAAGGTTTAGAGGTCACTGTAAAATCAGCAGGGATTTTTGCCACCGATGAAGGGAAGGCGTCTCCTCAAGCGATCGAAGCATTATTTGAGAAAAGCATTCCCCTGAATCACTCATCATCAAAATTGACAGAGGAGCTTCTGCGCGAAGCTCATTACGTCTTCACGATGACTATGCAGCATAAACAGTTGATTACTGAGCAATATACGCATGCAAAAGGCAAGGTCTTCACTTTAAAGGAATTTGCGACAGGAACAGAAGGCGATGTATCCGACCCGTTTGGCGGAAGTCTTTCTGTTTATCAGGAAACTCGTGATGAACTTGAAGCCTTACTGTATCAGCTCGCTGAGAAATTGAAAAAAGATCATCATCATAGATAACCTGTAAAACCGTTGCGTCAACGGTTTTTCTGCTTTTGTTTGCAAATCACTAGGCAGAGGTTAAAATATAACTGTAAATAAAGAATGAATGTAAGATATAACAGATCAACTCACCCTTAGGAGGAATTGCCCGATGAAAGTAGCCATTGCATCCGATCACGGCGGAACGAATATTCGTGAAGAAATCAAACAACTGATGGATGAATTGAAGATTGAATACATTGATATGGGTTGTGAATGCGGATCAGGTTCTGTAGACTACCCGGATTATGCATTCCCTGTAGCCAATATGGTGGCAAACGGAGAAGTCGACCGCGGCATTTTAATTTGCGGGACAGGCATCGGCATGAGCATCTCGGCAAATAAAGTAAAAGGAATTCGCTGTGCATTAGCACATGATACATTTAGTGCAAAAGCAACTAGAGAACACAATGATACGAACGTTCTTGCAATGGGAGAGCGAGTGATTGGACCAGGATTAGCACGTGAGATTGCGCACATTTGGCTGACAACAGAGTTTACAGCAGGACGCCATGCTGTGCGGATTGGCAAAATTGCTGATTACGAAGAAAAGCACCTATAAGGAGCGCTTAATATGAACATTGGTCAAGATTGGCTTGAAATGTTAAAAGAGTTTCATCAAACAGTTGAATTGCGTGCCGGGCAAATCTTAGTCATTGGCTGCAGTACGTCAGAAGTGGCTGGTGAGCATATTGGTACTGCAGGGAGTGAGCAAATTGCTGCGTCCATCTATCAAGAATTGGATCAGTTAAGACGAGAGACCGGCATTGAGCTCGCCTTTCAATGCTGTGAGCATCTAAATCGTGCCATAGTTGTTGAAGAAGAAATGGCTTACCGTTTTAACTTGGAGATTGTAGCTGCAGTACCTGTCCGTAAAGCGGGTGGTTCGATGGCAGCTCACGCGTATCAGCAAATGGAACATCCTGTATTAGTCGAATCCATTGAGGCGCATGCTGGAATTGATATCGGTGATACGTTAATTGGGATGCACCTAAAGAGAGTCGCTGTACCTGTCCGTCTCAGTCGTCATCAATTAGGACATGCACATGTGACTTTTGCGAAAACACGTCCGAAGCTGATTGGCGGAGAAAGAGCGGTTTATACAAGATCATAGCTTCGATATATTTCTAATATAATGTTGAATGATGAAGACGCTTTACCACTTGAATATTCGGGTTTTCATAAAAAAGAAGTCGATTTTCCAAAAAAAACTTTTACATTTTACTCAAAAACCGTGTACAATGAGATGGTGAAAACATCGAATGGAAATAGATTGGAGAGGATTTCGCTGATGAAACATTTACCTGAGCAAGACGCACAAGTATTCAAAGCAATTCAACTAGAGCGGAAACGCCAGCAGGACAAAATCGAATTAATTGCATCAGAAAACTTCGTAAGCGAAGCAGTCATGGAAGCACAGGGCTCTGTATTAACAAACAAATACGCTGAGGGCTATCCTGGTAAACGCTACTATGGCGGCTGTGAACATGTAGACGTTGTGGAAGATATCGCACGTGATCGCGCAAAAGAAATTTTTGGCGCTGAGTATGTGAACGTACAGCCTCACTCAGGTGCTCAAGCGAACATGGCCGTATACTTTACTATTCTTGAGCATGGCGATACAGTGCTGGGCATGAACTTATCACATGGCGGGCATTTAACACACGGAAGCCCTGTAAACTTTAGTGGTGTACAGTACAACTTTGTAGAATATGGTGTAGATAAAGAAACTCAGCATATCGACTATCAAGATGTACTTGAAAAAGCACGTGAACATAAGCCGAAACTAATCGTTGCGGGTGCAAGTGCATACCCACGTCAAATTGATTTCAAAAAGTTCCGTGAGATTGCTGATGAAGTCGGTGCTTACTTTATGGTCGACATGGCTCACATTGCTGGTCTTGTTGCAGCAGGCCTTCATCCAAATCCAGTTCCTTACGCAGATTTTGTGACAACGACAACTCACAAAACATTACGCGGACCTCGCGGCGGAATGATTCTTTGCCGTGAAGAGTTTGGTAAAAAGATCGACAAATCGATCTTCCCTGGTATTCAAGGTGGACCACTCATGCATGTCATCTCTGCAAAAGCTGTTTCTTTCGGTGAAGTATTGAACGGAGATTTCAAAACATATGCACAAAACGTCATTGATAATGCAAAACAACTAGCTGAAACTCTTTTATCTGAAGATATTCAGCTTGTATCTGGCGGAACAGATAACCATCTTGTTCTCATCGACTTGCGTTCTCTTGGCATCACAGGAAAAATTGCAGAAAACGTTCTTGATGAAATCGGTATTACGGTGAACAAAAATGCAATTCCTTATGATCCAGAAAAACCATTTGTCACAAGTGGTGTACGTGTAGGGACAGCAGCAGTAACAAGCCGCGGTTTCGATCAAGAAGCGATGAAAGAAGTCGGTTCCATTATTGCACTTGCGCTAAAACATCATGAAGATGAAGCGAAATTAGAAGAGGCGAAAAAGCGTGTATCTGATCTTACGGCCCGTTTCCCTCTATATAACGAATTAGATTATTAAAAAACAGACCCATTTGCCTATTTTTGGCATGTGGGTTTTTTTTGTAGGATTTGCGAATCATATTGAAAGATGATGTCTTTTTATGTAGAATTGTAGGAAGTGTGCAAAGTTCACCGGAAGATGACAGAAAAGGAGTTGTAGCAAGCTATGGCAAAGGTTTATGTATTTGATCACCCGCTTATTCAGCACAAACTTACATATATTCGTGACGTTCATACAGGAACTAAAGAATTTAGAGAGCTAGTGGATGAAGTCGCAACATTAATGGCATTTGAAATCACAAGAGATTTACCGCTTGAAGAGGTAGATGTAGAAACACCTGTACAAGTAGCGAAATCAAACGTGATCTCAGGTAAAAAACTCGGTGTTGTGCCAATTTTAAGAGCAGGTCTTGGAATGGTAGACGGGATTTTGAAACTCATTCCAGCTGCTAAAGTGGGACATGTTGGTTTATACCGCGATCCGAAAACATTAAAGCCTGTTGAATATTATGTGAAGCTTCCATCTGATGTGGAAGAGCGTGAATTTATCGTAGTAGATCCAATGCTTGCAACTGGCGGCTCAGCAGTCGAAGCGTTAAACAGCTTGAAAAAACGCGGTGCGAAAAACATTCGTTTCATGTGTCTGATTGCTGCCCCTGAAGGTGTAGAAGAAATGCAAAAGCATCATCCAGATGTTGATATCTACATTGCAGCATTAGATGAGAAACTAAACGAAAAAGGTTACATCATCCCAGGTCTTGGTGATGCTGGTGACCGTATGTATGGAACGAAATAAGAAAGTCTTAATAAAAGCCCACATGCAAAACGTGCATGTGGGCTTTTTGAAATATATGACAAACGGTTGATACCGTTCTTAGAAAAATCATTGTATACTGAACATTGGCTGTTTTTTTCAATGAATGTCACATCTCTCCTAAAGTTTGATGAAATTGTGAACATTTTGTGTGCTCTATCACTATAGAAAAGTTTTTTAACTTTCAACCGATTGACACATCATAGACGCTATTGTATGCTAAACGAGGGTATTATGGTAAGGTTTTCATAGCCTATAGCACTCTACTAATCCTCATTGTGAACCCTTTAATAATCAGGGTTTGTATCAACGAATGAAGCAGCATCCCATAGATCTAAAGATTTCAAGTCTGATTGTGTAATTAGACCGATGGGTGATTGATTTTTTTCGAATAGGACGGCTTATCATAAGCGTCTTCTACGCAGTTTTCATCACCATTTATCACCTTTTTTACAATACTTTTCATCGGGAGTCAGATGAATGAACGATCCAAACGCGATTTTCCGCAGACAGAGTAAATACATGTTCTATCTATTGGCAATTTTTGTGTTTGGCTATGCCATGCCTGGTTTTAAACCACTGTTTCTTGGTTTCATTATCGGCACAATTTTTGCTTTCTTTAATTTATTCCTACTTATACGGAGAATGCACGCTTTTGATCGAGCGGTTAAAAAAGGAAAATCCATTCGTTCAATGGGAAGTACAGCCAGGTGGGCCAACGCGATTCTCGCAGTAGCGATTGCTTGGCGTTACCCTAATGAAGTTCATCTGGCAGGTGTTGTTATAGGATTAATGACAATATATCCTGTCATTATGATAGATTCCTTCATTCAACTTAAACGTTCTACTATGGAAGAGAGGTGAATACTCTTTGGGTCACAGTTCAAAAACTACAGAATTTTTAGGGTTAACGTTCAACTTATCCAATGTTCTCATGATTACGATTGCTAGTATCATCGTTCTTCTCATAGCGGTGCTGACTACTCGTGTTCTGTCTATTCGTCCGACTAAGGCGCAGAACTTCATGGAATGGATCGTTGATTTTGTTCGAAATATCATAGGTAGTTCGATGGACATGAAAACAGGAGCCCCATTTCTAGCGCTTGGCGTTACATTACTCATGTACATATTTGTTTCAAACATGCTTGGACTGCCATTCTCGATTACGGTCGATCACAACTTGTGGTGGAAATCACCAACTGCTGATCCTGCAATCACAATGACACTAGCAATTATGGTCATGGGACTTACACACTTCTACGGTGTCAAGGCAAAAGGAGTCAAGGAATATACGAAAGACTACTTTAGACCAATTCCGCTTTTAGTACCATTGAAACTTATTGAAGAATTTGCAAACACGCTAACACTTGGTTTGCGTCTTTACGGAAATATTTTCGCTGGAGAGATTCTTCTTGGTTTACTTGCAGGACTTGCGACCAATTTCTACTCGCAAAACATTGCGCTTGGTATCGTTGGTACATTAGGTGCTATCGTGCCAATGATTGTATGGCAGGCATTCAGTTTGTTTGTCGGAACAATCCAGGCATTTATCTTCACCATGCTGACAATGGTGTACATTTCCCATAAAGTCAGCGACGAACACTAAAAAAATTGAGAGTCCAAAAAGGACGTTATTTTAAAGGAGGAGCTTTTTAATGAATTTAATAGCAGCAGCAATTGCAATCGGTTTAGGAGCACTAGGAGCAGGTATTGGTAACGGTCTAATCGTATCTAAAACAGTTGAAGGAATCGCTCGTCAGCCAGAAGCTGGTAGAGAACTAAGAACACTTATGTTCATCGGGGTCGCTTTAGTTGAGGCACTTCCAATTATCGCTGTCGTTATCGCATTCTTGGCATTCTTTGGTTAATATGTGAGAAGCGTTCTAATATGAATTTTAATGGCGAAGATCAGATTAGTTCGAAACTTCGCCATTCCTTTATGTTTTGTTTCTTAACATATTATTTAAAGAAGGGAGTTGCCGTACTAAATGTCTCAGTTACCAGTGGTTTTAGGAGCAGGGGGCTTAAGCTTCAACGCCGGTGATATGTTATTCCAGCTTATCGCTATGCTCATTTTGCTTGCACTTTTAAAGAAATTTGCGCTTAAACCTTTATTAGGTATTATGAAGCAGCGTGAAGATTATATAGGAAATGAAATTTCAAGTGCTGAAGAAAAGCACGTTCAAGCTGAAAAGCTTCTTGAAGAACAACGTGTCTTATTGAAAGAAGCACGCGAAGAATCACATACACTCATCGAAAATGCGAAAAAGATTGGTGAGAAACAAAAAGAAGAGATCATTCAAGCAGCACGTCAAGAATCAGAGCGCTTGAAAGAGTCTGCTAGAACTGAAATCGTGAAAGAAAAAGAACAAGCTGTGGCTGCACTGCGTGAGCAGGTTGCATCACTATCTGTGCTGATTGCATCTAAAGTGATTGAAAAAGAACTTGATGAGCAGGCACAAGAGAAATTGATTCAAGAGTACCTTAAAGAGGCAGGCGAAAGCCGATGAGCGTAACTATTGTCTCTAAGCGTTACGCTTCTGCTCTTTTTGACATCGTTCTTGCTTCTTCGGCAGTAGACGAAACTGAAAAAGAGCTGAATGAGATCAAAAAAGTTCTAAAGGCTGATCAAGAACTCAATGACTTCCTTGTTCATCCAAAGATTACGGCAGACAAAAAGAAACAGTTGATTGCTGAAGCTTTCAAAGGTGTTTCTACTTATGTGTTGCACACAATGTATTTACTGATTGACCGCGGACGCACAAATATTTTCTCTGAAATGACGTCTGAGTTTGTGAAACTTGCAAACCGCACGAAACAAATAGACGATGCGGTCGTGTATTCAGTGAAACCGCTGAGCGGTGCTGAAATTCAATCTTTATCTGAAGTATTTGCCAAAAAAGCCGGAGTCACATCACTGCGTGTTGAAAATGTGATTGACAAGGATCTAATAGGCGGAGTGAAAATCCGTATCGGAAACCGCATTTATGACGGCAGTGTCAGCGGAAAGCTTTCCCGCATTGAACGTCAGCTTGCAGGCGAAAATCGTTAGAAGGGGTGAAACCTTAGTGAGTATCAAAGCTGAAGAGATTAGCGCGCTGATAAAGCAGCAAATCCAAAACTATCAATCAGAAATTGAAGTAAAAGATGTCGGTACAGTCATTCAAGTAGGGGACGGTATCGCGCGTGTACATGGCCTTGACAACATTATGGCAGGAGAGCTGGTTGAGTTCTCTAACGGTGTAATGGGTATGGCTCAAAACCTTGAGGAGTCTAACGTAGGTATCGTTATTTTAGGACCTTACAAAGATATCCGCGAAGGTGACGACGTAAAACGTACAGGTCGTATCATGGAGGTTCCAGTAGGTGAAGAGTTAATCGGACGTATTGTGAACCCGCTTGGTCAGCCTGTTGATGGACTAGGTCCAATCTTAACAAGCAAAACACGTCCAATCGAAAGTGAAGCACCTGGCGTTATGGATCGTAAATCTGTACATGAGCCGCTTCAAACAGGAATTAAAGCAATTGATGCCTTGATTCCAATCGGCCGCGGACAGCGTGAATTGATCATTGGTGACCGTCAAACAGGTAAAACATCTGTTGCAATCGATACAATTCTAAACCAAAAAGATCAAGACATGATCTGTATCTATGTAGCGATCGGACAAAAAGAATCAACGGTTCGTGGTGTTGTTGAAACACTTCGTAAGCATGGTGCGCTTGACTACACAATCGTTGTCACAGCTTCTGCATCACAGCCAGCTCCACTTCTTTACCTTGCTCCTTATGCAGGTGTAACGATGGGTGAGGAATTCATGTATAACGGCAAGCATGTGCTTGTTGTGTATGATGACCTTTCTAAACAAGCGGCAGCTTACCGTGAGCTTTCATTATTGCTTCGTCGTCCTCCAGGTCGTGAAGCATTCCCTGGTGATGTTTTCTATCTTCACTCTCGTTTATTAGAGCGTGCAGCGAAGCTTAGTGATGAAAAGGGTGGCGGTTCTATCACAGCATTGCCTTTCGTAGAAACGCAAGCTGGTGATATCTCTGCATATATCCCAACAAACGTTATTTCCATCACAGATGGACAGATCTTCTTACAATCTGACCTCTTCTTCTCAGGCGTACGTCCAGCGGTAAACGCAGGATTGTCTGTATCTCGTGTAGGTGGTTCTGCACAAATCAAAGCGATGAAAAAGGTAGCAGGTACACTTCGTCTGGATCTTGCTTCTTATCGTGAGCTTGAAGCTTTCGCTCAGTTTGGATCTGATCTAGACCAAGCGACTCAAGCGAAATTAAACCGTGGTGCAAGAACTGTTGAAGTCTTAAAACAAGACTTGAACAAACCGCTTAAAGTTGAAAAACAAGTAGCGATTCTTTACGCACTAACAAGAGGATACTTAGACGATGTTGCCATTGCTGATGTTAAACGTTTTGAAGCTGAGTTATTCATGTACATTGAAGAAAACCATAAAGGCTTGTTTGACACAATCTCTCAAACAGGAAATATGCCTGCTGATGAAGAGTGGAAGACAGCAATCGAAGGCTTTAAACGTACGTTTGCACCAAGCAACTAATTAGTAATCTTTCCGAGAGAAAAAGATTCTCTTTTTCTCTCTTTTCACGTAAATGAACACGGATTCCTGAAAAAAGGTGGTGAAATCTTTGGCCTCATTACGCGATATAAAGTCAAGGATCACGTCAACGAAAAAATCGAGTCAGATCACAAAAGCGATGCAAATGGTATCAGCTGCGAAACTGAATCGTGCTGAAAACAATGCGAAGTCTTTTGTTCCATACATGGAGAAAATCCAGGAAGTGGTTGCTGCAATCGCAACTGGAACAAGTGCTAAGCACCCAATGCTTCTTTCAAGACCTGTCAAGAAAACAGGGTATCTCGTCATTACATCTGATCGAGGGCTTGCAGGACCTTTTAACAGCTCGATTTTGCGTGCCGCTTACCAAACCATTCAATCTCGTCATCAATCCGCAGATGAATATGCGGTGATTGTCATTGGTAAAATCGGACGCGACTTCTTCAAAAAGCGTGGTATTCCAGTTATTTCTGAAGTAACAGGGCTTGGAGACGAAGTAGCGTTTGCTGATATTAAAGAATTAGCAAGCAGTACAGTTCAAATGTTCTCTGATGAAGCGTTTGACGAACTTTACATGTTCTACAACCACTTTGTCAGTGCGATTTCACAAGAAGTAACAGAGAAGAAATTATTGCCGCTAACGGACCTTTCGGCCGCAGCGACACCAAATAAACGTTCCGCATCTTATGAGTTTGAGCCTTCTGAAGAAGAAATTCTTGAAGTTCTCCTTCCTCAATATGCAGAGAGTTTGATTTTCGGTGCGCTTCTTGACAGCAAAGCAAGTGAACATGCTGCAAGAATGACAGCAATGAAGAGTGCAACAGACAACGCAAAAGAATTGATCGACAGCCTGACACTCTCTTACAACCGTGCTCGTCAAGCAGCGATTACACAAGAGATTACAGAAATTGTCGGCGGAGCAGCTGCCTTAGAATAGAAATAATTGTCAGGAGGGAATGCAATGAAAACAGGACGCATCAGTCAGATCATGGGACCAGTCGTAGACGTTCGTTTTGAAGACGGTCACTTGCCTGAGATTTATAATGCGATCAAAGTTTCGCATAAAGCGGAAAGCGAAAGTGAAGTTGATATCGACTTAACTTTAGAAGTAGCACTACATTTAGGTGATGATACAGTGAGAACCATCGCGATGGCATCAACAGATGGTGTGAAGCGCGGTATGGAAGCTGTAGACCTTGGAAAACCAATTTCAGTACCAGTTGGTAACGTAACACTTGGACGTGTATTCAACGTACTGGGAGATAACATTGACTTAGATGAGCCACTTGGTGTGGAAGCTCAAAGAGATCCAATCCACAGACAAGCGCCTTCTTTTGATCAACTTTCTACAGAAGTTGAAATTCTTGAAACAGGTATCAAAGTTGTTGACCTGCTTGCTCCTTACATCAAAGGTGGAAAGATCGGTCTATTCGGTGGAGCCGGTGTAGGTAAAACCGTTCTGATTCAAGAATTGATCAACAACATTGCACAAGAACACGGCGGTATTTCTGTATTCGCTGGTGTTGGAGAGCGTACACGTGAAGGAAACGACCTTTACTACGAAATGAAAGATTCTGGCGTTATCGAAAAAACAGCCATGGTCTTCGGCCAAATGAACGAGCCGCCGGGTGCACGTATGCGTGTTGCCTTAACTGGTTTGACAATGGCAGAGCATTTCCGTGATGAACAAGGTCAAGACGTATTATTCTTCATCGATAACATCTATCGTTTTACACAAGCAGGTTCTGAAGTATCAGCCCTTCTTGGACGTATGCCTTCAGCGGTAGGTTATCAGCCGACACTTGCAACAGAAATGGGTCAGCTGCAAGAGCGTATCACGTCTACAAACGTAGGATCTGTTACATCGATTCAAGCGATCTATGTACCTGCGGATGACTATACGGATCCAGCTCCAGCAACTACGTTCGCTCACCTTGATGCAACGACAAACCTTGAGCGTAAACTGACTGAAATGGGTATTTACCCAGCGGTTGATCCTCTTGCTTCAACATCTCGTGCACTTGCACCTGAGATCGTTGGCGAAGAGCATTATGCGATTGCGCGTGAAGTGCAGCAAACATTGCAGCGTTATAAAGAGCTGCAAGATATTATTGCCATTTTAGGTATGGATGAATTATCTGAGGACGATAAGCTTGTGGTACACAGAGCGCGTCGTGTTCAATTCTTCCTATCTCAAAACTTCCACGTAGCAGAGCAGTTCACTGGCCAAAAGGGTTCTTATGTGCCATTGAAAGAAACTGTTAAAGGCTTCAAGGAAATCTTATCTGGTAAATACGATCACCTTCCAGAAGATGCATTCCGCTTAGTTGGACGCATTGAAGAAGTGGTTGAAAAAGCCAAAGAGATGGGTGTAGAGGCCTAATCTGGTCCTTAGGAGGGTAAAAGCATGAAGACCGTTCAAGTCAATATCGTTACTCCCGACGGCCCAGTGTATCAAGCGGATGTGGAAATGGTCAGTGTAAGAGCAGAAAGCGGTGAGCTTGGTATTTTAGCTGGCCACGTTCCAATGGTTGCTCCGCTAAAAATCGGTGCAGTTCGCTTAAAACATAGTGGATCAACTGAATTGGTTGCAGTAAGTGGCGGATTTGTTGAAGTCCGCCCTGAACAAGTAACGATTCTTGCTCAGGCCGCTGAAACATCAGACAAAGTTGATGTTGATCGCGCTAAATCAGCGAAACAGCGTGCTGAAGAGCATTTGAACCACCCGAATGAAAGTGATGTACGCCGGGCGGAACTCGCATTAAAACGGGCGTTAAACCGTTTAAATGTAGCAGGGAAATAAAACAGAAAATCCTTCTTATCACAGTGATAAGAAGGATTTTTTTTAGGATGACATGAGAGATTGATACATCGACACATAAGGATGAGATGCTTGCTTTTCTAGATATAACTGCTCGCAAAATTGCGTACTACTATGCCATGTTTTATTGTTTCTGCGTAAGCCAAGCGTATATTGGTGCGAAGAGTCCATATAAGGCCGCACTACCCAGTCAGCATCTGAATGATGACGGATGACAACCTCTCCTAAATACACACTCATCATCGCTTCTAATGCATCTATTGGCATTTTCCACTCAGCGAAAAGCTGCTTGGTCAATGCATCAAAGTATAGTGATTCTAACTGATACAGGCTTTCCTCAGAGTAATCCAAAGAAATGTTATGAAAATGACACAATTGTGCTAATTCTTCTAGCTGTGTCTGTCTATAATCAAAGTAGAAAGCAATGGCCTCCCATTCATGATCAAATGAGGGAACCAATTCTCCGTACAAATCAACAAAGTCAGGAAAAGAATCTTTCAATGTGTTCAGCTCCTTCCACACGCAGTATATCATCTCCTTGGCATCAGGATAAGAGGGGATTCACACTAAATGTAGCTCTTTTTTCCAAATGATTCATCTTTCCGATTTTCGAGGATATAATGAAAGGGAGTTTTCCTTTACAGAAATAAATAAAAGGAGGATTCAACTGTATGGAAGACGTAGGACAACAAGCAATCGTGGGCATTGTGATTCACCTATTTTTTATCGCGGTTACATGGTGGGCACTGCTTGCTGTAAATATTGATCCACTCATTAAAAAAGGGAAAATCGTTCAAGCAAGGCTGCTGATGATGCTCATTACTATTGCCATCGCATCTGCGGTCAGCAATTTCTTCCTTGATTACTTAAATTTCTCCAGACAAATTCCTTATATGTTCTAACATAAAAGGTTTGGTCACGGCCTTCTGCGGGAACATAAAATGAAGGGTCAAAAGGCTCGCCTTTTGTTGACTTTTCCACGTATGCATTGACCTCCTTGCGGCAACACTTGTAGCAAGGGGGAATGACAGGTGAGAAAGTATTTGAAAGGTTGGCCATTATTTGCGTTTATTCTTTTTTTTGTTCTAATGATTCAAGGTGTTCGTGCGGAAGAATCTTCTCCGCTCACTCAAATAGCAGAAGGTTTGAAAAATCAGCAAATTGAAGTCGATGGATGGACCCTTCATGCCAAAACAAATGTAGATATTTCATCCGAACAATTTTCAAAAAAAGTGAAACGTTTGAAAGACGAACTACGACAGTATGAGTGGACCGAAAAAAAAGAACAACATGTCACCAAAGTCACAGGAATTTACAAAGATGAAAAAAATGATACAGAATCGAAAATTTTACTCGTAAAGACCGACACAAAATCAAATCAAAAGTCGTATTTATTATATGAGCAAAAAGGTGCTCGCCCACTGAATACCTGGGAGCATACATATGATCAGTTCGTACGTCATGCAAAAAGCATATTACAAGAGAAAATTGTAATTTTTACTTGTCTCGATGGTCATGTAAATGGTATGATGGATGTTGTTTTGCAAAAAAAAGCTGAAACGTTAGCAAATGAATTTCAAGCAAAACCAGTTGAGTATCTCGTTGAGTCTAATTTTGTGTCGCTTTCCGCTTACACAGATAAGTGGGAACAGTTCATTATGACTTCAAATGATAAAATGAATGTTCAAATTGCCATCAGAAGTTCGGAAATGAACGAAAATCATACGATTACGGTTGGCACACCAATCGTAACGACTGAATATTAATATAGAGAATTTGGGACGCGGAGGGGAAGACCTTGGAAAAAATCATCGTCCGCGGCGGTCAAAAGTTAAACGGCACAGTTAAAGTAGAAGGCGCAAAAAATGCCGTTTTACCAGTTATCGCTGCATCTTTGTTAGCAAGTACAGAAAAAAGCGTAATTTGTGATGTACCTACGCTCTCCGATGTATATACAATCAATGAAGTGTTACGTCATTTAGGAGCAGAAGTACATTTTGAAAATAACGAAGTATCAGTTGATGCATCTCATGCACTAGAAACTGAGGCTCCGTTTGAGTATGTCCGTAAAATGAGAGCATCCGTGCTTGTCATGGGACCACTTTTAGCAAGAACAGGTCATGCAAGAGTTGCATTACCTGGAGGCTGTGCAATTGGTTCAAGACCAATTGATCAGCATTTAAAAGGCTTTGAAGCAATGGGAGCTAAAATTCAAGTAGGTAATGGTTTCATCGAGGCTGAAGTAAAAGGCCGTTTAAAAGGTGCAAAAATCTATTTGGATTTCCCAAGTGTAGGGGCAACTGAAAACATCATCATGGCAGCAGCATTAGCGGAAGGAACAACAATTTTAGAAAACGTAGCAAAAGAACCTGAAATTGTTGATTTAGCAAACTACATCAATGCCATGGGCGGTAAGGTTCGCGGTGCTGGTACTGGTACAATCAAAATCGAAGGTGTGGAAACACTTCACGGTGCAAAACACAACATCATCCCTGACAGAATTGAAGCAGGTACTTTCATGGTGGCAGCAGCCATTACAGAAGGAAATGTTCTTGTAAAAGGCGCAGTGCCAGAGCACATGACATCACTTGTTGCAAAAATGGAAGAAATGGGTATTCAGATCATTGAAGAAGAAGAAGGTTTAAGAGTCATTGGACCATCTGAGCTCAAGCCAATCGATCTAAAAACAATGCCGCATCCTGGGTTCCCAACGGATATGCAATCTCAGATGATGGCGCTATTGCTTCGTGCGAACGGAACAAGCATGATCACAGAAACGGTGTTTGAAAACCGCTTTATGCATGCTGAAGAATTCCGCCGCATGAATGGCGATATTAAAATTGAGGGTCGCTCTGTCATTATCAATGGGCCGGTTCAACTTCAAGGTGCTGAAGTGGCAGCGACTGATTTAAGAGCAGGAGCAGCACTTGTACTTGCTGGATTAGTGGCAGAAGGTCATACACGTGTCACAGAGTTGAAGCATATTGACCGTGGTTATGTGAACTTCCACCAAAAGCTTGCAGCAATCGGTGCAGATATTGAAAGAGTAAACGATGAATCAGCAGATGTGACACAAGAACAAGTTGTATCAGATCTGAACGCGTAATCATAAAGAAATCAGTGTGTCCATTGGGCATGCTGATTTTTTTAGATTCATAGAATGCCTCATTTCACAAAGCTTATCATTAGTGTATCCAACCATCTTAAATTTTATTCATACAGACGAACAGTAAAATCCATTTGAAGAACAGCCTCATACCTTCATAAAAGACTTGTCCACTAAATGAAAGAAGCTGTCATATTAGCTTGTCCCTGCCCATAGGATAAAAGAGATTCAATGACAAATGGGGGCAGCCAAATATGAAACCAATGATATGGACAATCGCAGGAATATGCATCATCATTTTAATGATTCCAACATTACTTGTGTTGCCGACATTCCAAGGGAAGCCGGCGGCCAGCCAGCACGTAGCAGCGGAACCATCAGTTAAAAAAGAAGTGAAGGGTTCAGTCAAATTGAAGCAATCACCCGTCGCTATCCCCGTCTATCGCTCTGCTCATCAGCAGGTAGAAAACATCCCCTTAGAAGAGTATGTGATCGGTGTCGTAGCATCTGAAATGCCAGCTGATTTTGAAATGGAAGCACTCAAGGCACAAGCGCTCGCAGCAAGAACGTATATCGTCAGACAAATGATCAGTGATAAGACCGTCAAATCACCTAAGGGCTCGCTCGTAGATGATACCCAAATGTTCCAGGTGTACAAAAACAAACAAGAACTCAAGAAAATTTGGGGGAAAGCGTACAATTGGAAATTAAAAAAGGTCACGGAAGCTGTCGCCAGCACACAAGGAAAAGTGCTGACTTATGACGAGAAACCAATTGATGCTTCATTCTTTTCAACAAGTAATGGAAAAACGGAAAATGCTGAAGCCTATTGGAAAAACGAAATCCCTTATTTGAAAAGTGTCTCAAGTAAATGGGACGAAAAATCGCCAAAATTTCAAAACAAGAAAACCATCTCGGTAAGTGAATTTCAGCAAAAATTAGGTGTGACGCTCACTCAGCAGGCCCAGGTCGGACAGATAGTAGAACGGACACCAGGAAACCAAGTAGCGAAAGCCGTGATCAACGGTAAAACACTGTCAGGCCGAGACATTCGAGAATCACTAGGCCTTCATTCAGCGGACTTCACATGGGAACGCCAGGGCCAGCAGATTGTCATTACAACAAAAGGATATGGTCATGGTGTAGGCATGAGTCAATATGGTGCGCATTATATGGCGCAGGCTGGAAAAAAAGTAGATGCCATCGTGAAACATTATTATAAAGGAATTCAAATCGAATCAGCCGATCGTTTTCTCAACACGTATATGGCTAAAAAATAAAGCAAAGGTGCCTCAGAAATGGGGCATTTTTTTTGTGTGGTCAAAGAGGTTTGAACAGAATGTGACAAATTGCGACTTAAGACGCACCGAAGGAAAACTTAAACATTTATGTCCCGATAAGAACTGATGGCCGATACAAAGCCCCTCAAAAGGAGGAGAAATCGAGAGGATAAAGGGTCTGTTAGGTGAAAATATCTAGACATCTGACAGAATTTTAGTGATTTTGATGAAAGAGAAAAAGGGACCGAGTCCTATACCATTCCAAGACAGAATATTTTACGATTAAGATGTTTCAATTAAATACATAAGGAGGAAGGAAAATTATGTTGAAAAAAGTATTCTCACTCGTAACCTTAGCTGTATTGACATTATCTATGTCAATCTCTTCACCAGTATTTGCAGAAGCATCTACAGTCAAAAAACATAATAAAGATGTAAGAGTCACAATCTTGCTTGATGCAAGTGGAAGCATGGCAAGAAAAGTTGAGGGAGAGCGCAAATTTGATCTCGCCAAACAAGAGGTATTTAAATTTGCTCAATCACTTCCAAAAGACGCTAAAATTCGTATGAGCTTGTTTGGTTCTGAAGGAAACAACAAAAATTCAGGTAAAGCTCAATCATGTGAAGTCATTAGAGGCGTTTACGGCGTACAGCCTTATGAAAAAGACAGCTTTGAAAACTCTTTAAACGGACTTGGGCCAAATGGCTGGACACCGATTGCACGTGCACTTGAAAATGCAAAGCAAGCGGATGAGCAGCTTACTGAAGGAACAAAGCATATTGTGTACTTAATCACTGATGGTGAAGAAACTTGTGGCGGAGATCCAGTAAAAGTAGCAAAAGAATTGCATAACTCAAAAGGATCAACTGTTGTAAATGTGATCGGGTTAGACTTTAACGATGGCTATGAAGGTCAATTGAAGCAAGTAGCCAAAGCTGGTAAAGGCCATTACTACCAAGCAAGCACTGGTAAAGAGATGGGTTCTATCTTATCAGCAGAATCATTAAAACTACACGAATAACTTGCTGAACAAAAGGGAAACGATTGATTCATGCTTTCGTTTCTCTTTTTCTGTACAAAAGTAAAAAATGGAGGTTTTTATTGATGAAAAGAAATATCATATTAACCATTTTGGCTAGTCTTGTCCTGCTTCTTTCTTCACCAGCTCATGCTGTAACAAAACAAGAGCCGCCTGCTCATGTGGTGATATTACTCGATTTAAGCGGCAGCATGGCACAATCAGTTGAAGGTGAAAAGAAAATCGATATCGCCAAACGATCTATTCAAAGCTTTGCGAGCATTTTATCAGAAGATACACAAGTTCTACTTCGTGTGTTTGGTCATGAAGGGACCAATAAAAATGCAGGGAAAGCCGTTTCTTGTTCAAGTTCTGAAGCCGTTTACGGATTTGGATCATATGAGCCATCAACATTTCAGCAGGCACTAAATGTGTATAAGCCAACTGGCTGGACACCACTTGCAAAAGCATTAACTGATACGAAACAAGATTTTGAAGATCACCAGGCTGAAGGGAAAAATATTGTTTATGTTGTCAGTGATGGTGAAGAAACTTGTGGTGGAAGCCCTTCACAAGCAGCAAAGGAATTACATGAAGAAGGAATAGATACAATTGTCAATATCATTGGCTTCGACGTAAATGAAAAAGAAGTAAAAAGTTTAAAATCTGTTGCAAAAGCGGGTGGAGGACAGTATCAACCGGCTGCAAATGCCGAAGAATTGAACCGCATTCTTCAACAAGAAGCGAGCGCTTTTGGTCAGTAGAGAGTGAATGGCAGCTGGGGAAACAACCCCAGCTGTTTTTAAGTTGACAATTAATTCAAAGTCGTTTCTAATTCATCAATTCGTTTCTCCACGTAATGCTGATCCTTTCTTGCATGGAAAGTTTCGGCTTTTTCTAATATGGCAGCCGTATTATACTCGGGAATCTGTGAGTAACTCTCATACACACCTTTAGGAATTAAAACGTTCCCTTCCGGCCAATAAACTGCGATATTGCCACGTCTTAACTCTCCGAATTGAGCCACTCCTTGATAGGATCCATATTGATTAAAGAGAACAACTGGATCACCTTCTTGGACATAAAGCTCTTTTGCATCTTCTTCATTCATTAGGATAGAATGACGTTTTCCACCATTAAAGGCATCCTTTTCACTGTAGATCATGGAGTTGAATTGCTTTCCTCTTCTTGTCGTGATATTGAAATGTCCTTCGGTTTTTCGATATTGAGGCAGCTGAGCAGGAAGCAGATGCCCCTTTCCGTCTGGCGTTGGACATACGCCATCTTCACAAAGCCAAGCGCCTCCCCATTGAAACACGTCTCCCTTATGCCGTAAATGCTGGATGCCATCATAGTTTCGATTGGCCATCGCTATCTCACGACGAATGTCTTCAGCTGTTTCAAAATGAATCAGCTCGGCATCTTCTGGGCGGACCCTTTTCGCAAGATCAACATAAATGTCCCATTCTGCTCTGGCTTCCTCAATACGAGGTCCTTCAATTTCTGGACTGAAATATACCATGCGTTCTGTACTGGTTGATGTGCCGCCGCCTGGTTGTTCATATCTTGTCATAGCAGGCAGCACAATTACCGCCTCTTCAGCGTCTACCAGCGTAGAGGTATTCAAAATGATATCTTGGTGGACACGGAGTTCAAGTTCAGATAATGCTTTTTCAATCGCTTCTGGGTTTGGCATCGTTTCTAAAAAGTTTCCACCACTCGTAAACAGCATTTTGAGTTTTTGTGGATGATCTTTTGGGAGAGCCATCTTCTCAAAGGATTGCCCAATGGTGTCACCATGCCATTTAGGAATGTCAAATCCCCATATATGTTCGATTCTTTCAATATTCTCTTCATCAAAATCACTTCCCGGCAAAACAAATGGATCAGCGCCCATTTCACCGGAACCTTGGACGCCGCTATGCCCCCGAATTGGCATGACACCACAATGTTTTCTGCCAATGAATCCTCGCAGCATGGCAAGGTTGGCAACCTGTGATATATTATCAGTTGCAAAGCGGTGCTGAGTAAGGCCCATACTCCAAATAAAAACACCTGAATTAGCATTGGCAAGCAGTGTTGCAAAATCCTTCATTCTTTCTTTTGATAAACCTGATGATGCTTCTAGGTCCTCCCACTTCAACTGTGCGACGTGCTGTTTTAAATCCTGTATGCCTGTTGTATGGTTTTGAATAAATTCGTGATCAAGAGCTGAATGAGGAGCATGCTGCTCCATGTCAAACCAATGCTTGATGACGCCATTCATAAATGCAATATCTCCGCCTATATTGACTTGGTAAAAATCATCCGCAATTTTTGTCCCGAATAAAGCACTCTCTGGAATAGAAGGAACCCAGTACTTTTCCATGGCAGGCTCTTTATACGGATTGATGACAATAATTTTTGTCCCTTTCTTTTTAGCAGCGTACATGTATTTAGTGGAAACAGGCTGATTGTTTGCTGCGACAGATCCCCAAAAAATTAATACATCCGTTCCAATCCAATCACTGTAATTACAGCTGGAAGCACCGATGCCAAGGGACCGTTTAAGAGCGGTTTTACTTGGTGAATGGCAAATGCGAGAAGCATTATCAATATGATTGGTCCCTATAAATCGAGCTGCCTTTGCAGCGGTATAATAAACTTCATTTGTAATTCCTCTGGCGGTTAAATAGAAAGCAAGCTGCCGTTTATCAATTGATTGAATTTTAGCTGCGATTTGATCTAGTGCATTATCCCAAGAAATACGTGTAAAGGCATTGTCACCTTTTTTTCGGAGCAATGGATAAGGAATTCGCCCAAGCTTGCGAAGAGAGGTACTGTCCATTTGCTTTAGCTGATGAATATCTTCAAACCATTTTGGATCAATAGCTGGCATTGTGTTAAGACGAAGTACATTTAGTCTTGTAGTGCATATATGGGGTCCTGCGAGCGTTTGATCATACAGTCCTGAGACGCCAAGGGCACAGCCGTCACAAACGCCCTGCGTTAAAATACGGTACGCGTAGGGAAGGTTATCTTTGTTCTCCCATGCTACTTTCATCGTATCTCGAATGTGTTTCGGTTTCACTTTGCCAAGCCCCATTGGTGCAAAAGAGGCCCATAGCTTTGGTGAGGGTTTTTTATTGAGTTTAACAGGCCCCTTATGTTTAGTTTTCCCCATGAGATCATCACCCTCCTATTACTTTGTAAAGCGTTTTCATATCTAAAAATTACCTTTAGATTGTGATTCTGTCAAATTCAAATTAAGGTCGGGCTGAGACAGAGGAAGCAGCAGGTGGGCTTGTTTCTCTCAGCTGCTGAATATCCTTCCGAATAAGAAGTGATATGATAAAAGCGATGAAAAATAAGCCAGAGAACACCATAAGACTCTGTGTGTAATTACCTGTTATATCTCGGATGAAGGATGAAAATAGGGGTCCTGCTAAACCCGCAGCGGCCCAAGCCGTCAGAATATAACCGTGTATGGCACCAAGCTGCTTTGTACCAAACAAATCCCCAATATAGGCTGGAATTGAAGCAAATCCTCCTCCATAGCATGTATAAATGATCGCCATGACGATTGAAAAGATAAGCGGTTCTTTTAAATAGGGGAGTAAAGGAAAAGCAATGAGCTGGATACTGAAAAAAATCGTGTACGTATTCGGTCTTCCTATATAATCTGAGAACGATGCCCAGCCAATTCGTCCTAACCCATTAAAGGCACCTAAAATGCCCACAAGAGTAGCGGCAGCACCTGCAGTGAACCCAACACTTTCTTGAGCAAGAGGTGACGCTACTGAAATAATAGCAATTCCGCAAGTGATATTAATAAAAAGCATAAGCCACAAATAATAAAAACGTCTTGTCTTGATCGCTTCATTTGCTGTAAGCTGTGATAAATCTTGAGGAATTTTTCTTTGCTTTGTTTTGAATGCGTCAAATTGCTTGACGTCATCAGGTGTTGGTGGTGATAAATAAAGAGATGAGATCACCATGATGATAAAATAGGAGATTCCAAGAATATAAAAAGTATTTGCGATATTCACTTTTTCAATGAGAAATTGAATAATTGGGCTACAAATAAGAGAAGCAAATCCAAACCCCATAATGGCTAATCCGGTTGCAAGCCCTCTTCGATCCGGGAACCATTTGACTAGAGTTGATACAGGTGCAATATAGCCTACACCTAAACCTATTCCAGCGAGTACACCATAAAATAAATAGAGGAGAGGCAGTGAGGACATGTGGACAGCGAATCCTGATCCAGTCATTCCGATGCCGAAGAAAATAGCTGAGAAGAGCCCTGATGCCTTTGGACCGTACCTTTCAACGAAATGTCCCATGAAAGCAGCAGATAAACCTAAAAATAAAATAGCAATACTGAAGGTGAGACTGATTTCTGTTAATGACCACTGAAAGGCTTCATGTAAAGGATTCGTAAAAACACTCCAAGCATAAACGGACCCAATAGATAAATGAATTCCTACAGCACTTGTTGCAATGAGCCAGCGATTTTTCGATTTGTTCATTTTGTTCCCCCCATATAAAGCAATCAAGAAGTTTGATAAGATAGAAATATGTTACATTTTCATGACTTTTTAAAATAATATCACAATTTGATTGGATCATATAACTAAATTTGCATTGAAAGGAAGATCATACAATGAATCCTTCTGTTAAAAAGAAACGAGTCATACACCAATACCGTGAAGGCCAGTTTACATGCAAATCTGATGAAATTGTAGAAGAATTTCCTTTAACTGTGATGGTGAATGGAGAAGAATTTGTGACACTTGTTTGTTCACCAGAGCACCTGAAAGAATTGGTTATCGGCTTTTTGGCTTCAGAAGGGGTCATTCGATTTGAAAATGAGATTAAAAGGTTTACAATAGATGAAAGTATGGGTTTTGCCTATGTTGATTTAGTTCACTCAAGTGGATTTGATTCATCAGATTTTACAAAACGAGTGATTGGTTCATGCTGCGGGAAAGGAAGACACTTTTATTTTCTTCAAGATGTGAAGACGGCAAAAACAGCCATTGATCGAATTAGTATTTCTGCTGAAACCTGTATGCATCTCATGAAATGTTTGCAAGAAGAAAGTCAATTATTTCAACATACTGGCGGAGTGCATAATGCTGGACTGTGTGACACAGAGAAGCTATTCATCACTAGAACTGATATAGGAAGACATAATGCTTTAGATAAAATTTATGGATATTGTTTACTCCAGCGAATCCCACTTAGAGATAAAATTCTTGTGTTTAGCGGCCGGATATCGTCAGAAGTTCTATTGAAGGCAGCAAAACTAGGAGTCTCTATCGTCATTTCAAAATCAGCACCTACTGAGCTAGCGCTTCAAATGGCAGAAGAATTAAATATTACGACAGTTGGATTCGTCAGAGGAAAATCCTTTAATATTTACACTCATCCTCAGCGTATTACAGAATAGGAGGCAAAGTATGGACAGTATTTTAGATAAAAGACATCGACCATTGCGCGATTTAAGAATATCAGTAACTGATCGCTGTAACTTTAGATGTACGTACTGTATGCCTGCTGAAATTTTTGGACCAGATTATCCTTTCTTGAAAAAAGAAGAACTGCTTACTTTCGAAGAAATTGAACGACTTGCTACCCTTTTTGTAAAGAATCTAGGTGTGGTAAAAATACGCATCACGGGCGGGGAACCTTTAATGCGGAAGGATCTGCCTGTCTTAATAGAAAAGCTCGCAAAAATTCCAGGGATTGAAGACATTGCGATGACAACCAATGGAACGCTTTTACCTTTATATGCTGATCAGTTAAAGAGAGCTGGTCTTAATAGAGTCACCATTAGTTTAGATTCATTAAATCCCGATCGTTTTAAGCAAATGAACGGAAGGCACATTTCTATCCAAAAAGTGTTTGATGGCATTGAGGCGGCAAAAAAGGCTGGACTTGCTATCAAGATTAATATGGTTGTTCAAAAAGGTGTGAATGATCAGGATGTCCTACCAATGGCGGCTTACTTTAGAAAAGAAGGACACGTTCTCAGGTTTATCGAGTTTATGGATGTCGGTAATACGAATAAATGGAATCTAGAACGTGTCATGACAAAGAATGAAATAATTGAATTAATTGATTCAACATATCCTATCAAACCTGAACCTCCTCAATATACAGGTGAAGTAGCCAACCGATTTTTTTACAAAGATGGTTCAGGAGAGATAGGCATTATTTCTTCCGTTTCAGATGCTTTTTGCGGAACATGTAACAGAGCAAGGCTATCTGCACGCGGGGAATTGTTTACATGTCTGTTTGCATCATCGGGTTTTGATCTGAAACGGATGATTCGTACGACAAAAGATAATGAAGAGTTAGCAAACTTGTTAAAGGAACTATGGTCGAATAGACATGATCAATATTCAGCTGAGAGAGAGCAGACAAAAGATCAGAAAAAGGTTGAAATGTCATATATCGGTGGATAATGACAACAAAGTATCATGATCAGGTATTTTTGAAAAGAAGGAAAAATGGCATAATCATTGTTGAAAATCCTTTTTTGAGAAAAGGTTATTTTATCTTATGAACTCATTCAGTATAAAAAACCAGCAGAATCTCTGCTGGTTTTTAAATGCCTATTTTGAACTTCAAAAAGCATGAGATAAGACTTGAAAATAGATTTTTCATCCTTTTGTGCCGCTTTACTTTTCCGAGTGCTGTGATAAGATCAAATCATTCTTTACCAGCTCGATTTTTTCACCCCAGGGATATGACCCTTATAGGCAAGTTCACGAAAAGCAATCCTAGACATTTTGAATTTCCTTAAGTAACCTCTTGGACGGCCGGTTAATTCACAACGGTTTTTTAAGCGGGTAGGGGAAGAGTCTCTAGGTAATTTCCGTAAAGCTTCATAGTCACCTTTTTCTTTTAACTCTTTCCTTAATTCTGCATATTTCAATACAAGCTGCTGTCGTTTTTTTTCTTTAGCAATCTTAGATTTCTTTGCCAATTAAAACCCTCCTGGCCTAATTTTGTATTTTCCATTGAAAGGGATCTTCAAATGTAGTCCAATCTTGATCAAATTCCTCAGGTGTGAGCAAGCATTGATCAAGAGTGCGAATAATTTCTGCTTTAGGCAAATCCACACCGATAAACACAAGTTTTGTATGACGATCACCAAACTCTGCATCCCACTCATCTAGAAGCTCTGGTTCCTGATTTAATATCCGTGTTTTTTCTTGCTCAGGCAAAGCAGCAATCCAGTATGCAATTGGTTCAATCGCAACAGATTTCCCAGCTTGTGAAATTAAAATGGTTAAATCATGATGTGTGGCAAGCCAAGTAAAACCTTTCGCACGAACGACCTGCTCAGGCATCTGATCTAACCAATTATTCAGCCTGCCTGTATGAAAAGGGAGTCTTCTTTCGTAAACAAAGGATGAAATTTGGTATTCTTCTGTTTCCGGCGTATGCTGAGCATGTCCTGCGTTAATCTCTTTGATCCATCCAGCAGAAGCGCTTGATTTTTCAAAGTCGAATAAACCAGTATTCAAAATGTCATCTGGCTGTACTTTACCTTGTGAGGTTCTGATGATAGATGCTTCTGGTTGTAGTTTGTTCAGAACATGCTCAAGTCGATCTAACTCTGAGGGCGATACTAGATCACATTTATTGATAATGAGCACGTCACAAAATTCAATTTGATCAATGAGTAAATCTGAAATTTCTCGTTCGTCGTCATCGGAAACCGCTTCTTTACGATCTAATAAACTCTCTCCTGACTGGAAATCAGTCCAGAAGCGATTTGCATCTACTACTGTGACCATCGTATCTAGACGGCAAAAGCGGGTCAAATCTATGCCCATTTCTTCATCAATATAAGAAAACGTTTGAGCGACGGGAATTGGTTCACTAATTCCGGTTGATTCAATGACAATATAATCGATATTACCTGCCTTACAAAGGCGTTCTACTTCGATTAACAAGTCTTCTCGCAAAGTGCAGCAAATACAACCGTTAGATAATTCAACTAGTTTCTCATCTGATCGAGAAAGCTCACCGCCTTGTTTGACTAGTTCTGCATCAATATTAATTTCGCTCATGTCATTGACGATCACAGCCACTTTTAATCCTTTGCGATTTTGAAGAACATGATTTAATATCGTTGTTTTTCCTGCTCCTAAAAAGCCGCTTAATACTGTAACAGGTATACGCTTATTCATTTGTTTTTGTCCTTTTGAAAACGATCATTTTGTTTTCCGCCTCACTTAAAAAGTAATCATTACGATTTATGATCTAAAAAATTATTTTGTTTCTCTATGAAGGGTATATTTCTTTAATCGAGGAGAATATTTTTTTAACTCCAATCGGTCGGGATTCGTTCTTTTATTTTTTGTTGTGATGTAGTTTCTGTCACCTGTTTCAGTACAGGCTAACGTAATTTTCACGCGCATAAGTAATAGGATCCTCCTTTAATTCGTAATAGTTACGATTTGTATTTTAAAATGAACAAGACTGAATGTCAAGCATAGGGGGATAATCCAAGCCAAATGATAAAAACAAAAGGGGTATCGAACGACCATTGATACCCCACTCCATTAATAAAAGTCACCGAGTTCTTGTTCGTAATCACCTTCATACTGCTGGACATCATAAGGAATTTCTTGGAGGAAGGCTAACCCGCCTAGTATAAGCATCAAAACAATGGCAATGAATGAAAGAATAACTGCGGCAATACTTGAAATGGCAAACAGTGTCTGCATTTTCATCATCTTAGCGTATTGTTCTAATAATTCTTCGTAAGAAGTATCAGGAGCCTGAATCAATTGTTCAGCTGCTTTTACAGATTTTTGTACATGGATTCCCATCATAATGAGGAAGACGCCAAGGGCTGCAGGAAGAACAAGCCAAAAACCAATAAGAATAGCCAGACCGCCTGAAATATAGAGAAAGATACTACCAACCTTTCCCCACTTTACGATTGAATGAAGAGATTGAATGATTTTCTCAGTTTGTTGCATTGGTGTTCACTCCTTTATGTATTCACTCTTTATCATACTTGAGTAAGTAGTGCTTTAGGAAGAGTGAATGTTGATTAATGAAAATGTTTCTATCTTCACTTCACTATTTATGGATAAATAAATTATTTCCAAATAAGAAAAAAGTAACATTTACTATTAAAATTATCGACAAATTATGTCATAAACAAGATTGATAGTAAAAAATAATTAGTAAATTTATCAAAATATGTTGTTAGTTGTCTTGTAATTGGTTATTATTGTGTTGTATTACCATAAAAATTGGAAGGTGGAATTCATATGTTAGATCGTTTCTTAAACAAAATGACCAATGTTCAACCTGCAGCTGCAAGATGTATTTTGCAAAAATTAGTCACTTCATGTAAATCAGCACCGACTTGTTTCCTTCAAGGTGTTGGAACTTTCCGTTACTACGTGGATCGTGACACAGGTGAGATTTGTACTAGTCAAGAACGCGTTAGATGTGGCTGTTAAATTTAAGTATCTTATTTAATAGGATGTGAACGCATGAGCATATCTTCAATTTCATTCTTAACAAATGCTATGCAGACGTCAAATAGGCGTCAAGCGGGTCAATCATCAAATTCTTTTTTAACCCAAGCGGCTCAAATTGTTCAAGGTGACCATTCTCCAGAAGAGAGAAAGGCATTATTTCAACAACTTACTTTAGTTCAGCAAGGTAAAGATTTGGAACTTCATGTTTCTAAATTAAAGGAACTAGAGAAAGAGGCTCAAAAAGAGACGTCTTCTTCGTCTGTTACTGTGAATCATCATGGTGACCAAGTAGACATTTCAAACGAGGCACGGAGTGAGTTTGAACAAGCTGAGGAACAGGTTTCAGATGAAGCAAGTGAAGCTGCTGCAGGGGAAAAAGATCTAGATGTTCACTCAGATCTACAATAAAAAAATGAGGCATGTGTTTGATATTCTTCACATGCCTCATTTATCTTTATTTTGCAGATATCCTTGAATAAAGACCATCCGGAAAAGGTGCTGCATATGAGATGATTTCATCTTCTTCTACCATGATGTAATACGGAAATTCTTCAATTTGGAATGTGTCTATCATTTGTTCGTCCACTGGGATAATTCGCATGTTGGTTTTATTATCACGATATAATTCTTGATCCTCTGTTTGCCCATTCTTTAGCAAAATACTAAATGAAACGTCTAATTTACGCTGCTTTTTCGTTTCTAGGAATTGTTCAAGTGATGGAATGCAATGCGGACATGATGTATCAGTGAAAATAAGCAGCTGCTGCTTACTGTTGGTTTGCAGTAAATCATTTACTGGAATAGGTGATGGTTTTTCAAGCAGCGGATGCACTAGTTTTTGTCCAACATGCTGTATCGGTAAGATGATCAGTTCCATTTGTTGTTTTAAATAGATGATGACTCCGATCGTTAATAATAGGCTGCAAAGAATAAGAGTGAGCTGTAAAAGTAAGATTGAATTCATCGTATATCGTCCTCTCAGAGTGAAGTTACGCAAAGCTATCATAATACAAATATCAAAAATATGTCAATTATACTAAATGGTGTAAGGTGGAGCGTTTGATGAGTACAGTGAACCATTGTCTATATGCAATCTCCTATACTTGGAAAAGAAGTCGATCTTATCTTCTTCTTACCTTATTGATCCAAGTGATCGTTGGTTTTATGCCTTTGGCTAGTGTCTGGATTATTCAAACTTTGATTAATGAAATTATTTTATTCATGACGTCTTCAGGAGACATTCAAAAGGTTTTGTGGTTATTTGGACTGCAAATGGTCATTGTGGTTTTAGGATATGGGCTTCAATTCGTTCTTCAGCTTAGCCAGCAGAAAGCGACAAATTTGATTGGTCTGCATTTGAAGGGTGAATTGCTTCAAAAGGCGATCAGGCTGCCGTTTATTACATTTGAACACCCGTCTTTTTACAATGAAAGTCAACGTGTGATGAACAGTCATCAGCATGTTCTGAGTATGGTTAGAAGTATCTTTACAATCATGAGCGCATTGATTACTGTTGTATCACTTCTTATCTATATGATCGGTATCCATTGGGGCTTGGCGGTTATTCTGATCGTGTTTACCCTGCCTGTCTTATGGATTGAGCTTTTCTTTGGAGGAGCGCGTTATCAATTAAACCGCATGTTAACTGCCAATGACCGCAGAGAAATGTATGTGTCCGATCTTGTCGCGCAACGAGATTCATTGAAGGAAATCCGTTTATATGGAATCGGGAATTATCTTCTTCAGAAATGGAAAGGTCATTATGTAAAAAGTGCAGATGAAAAATATAAACTGCTTAAGCGGCAAGTTCGCTGGGAGATGGCGGGCGGGTTGCTTATGACATTTTCCTATGTATGCTGCGGTCTTTTTATTGTCTTTCTTATTTTTCAAAAAAAATTAGCTGCCGGGACATTTGTCGCTGTGCTGCAAGCGGTGCAAAACATCCAAAGTGGTTTTCAGGACTTAACAAGAGAATGTTCTAGTTTATATGAAACAAGTCTTTATGTTGATGAAATGAGAGCTTTTCAAAAGAGAGAAGAAGAAATTCATGAGCAGACAGAAGAAGGGGCATCGCTTCAGAAGATCGAGTCTATTCAGTCCATTACACTTGAAAATCTCTCATTTACTTATCCGAATATGAAAACACCTGCCATTGAACATATACATTTTCATATCAATAAAGGTGAACGTATTGCATTGGTGGGGGATAACGGATCAGGTAAAACCACCTTGATCAAATGTTTGACCGGTTTATATGATCCAGATCAGCCGAATATGCAAAAAGTCAACGGTGAGTCTATTTCTACCATTCATAAAAAGTCATACCATGCGAGAATGGCTGTTCTTTTTCAAGATTTTATGAAGTACGAGTTCACTGTGAAAGAAAACATCGGGTTTGGCCGTATTGATCATATGGACGAGGAAGAGCGGATGATCTCAGCTGCACGGCAAGCAGGCATAGAGAAAAGAATTCATCAAATGGAAGAAATGTATGATGCACAGCTTGGACGGTTTTTTGAAGAAGGACATGAACTGTCTGGCGGACAATGGCAAAAGCTCGCGATGGCTAGAACCTTCTTTAGAGAGAGTGATTTTATCATTTTAGATGAACCGACTTCTGCTCTTGATCCACTCTCGGAAATTTCACTCATTCGAAAGCTATTCGATCACACGCAGGATCAGGGTGTCTTGTTTATCACACATCGAATGGGAGCGGCCCGTTTAGCAGACCGTATAATCGTAATGAAAGATGGTGCTTTCGTTGAAGAGGGGAACCATAATGAACTGATGGTGTTGAACGGAGAGTACAAAAGGCTTTACGAGGCACAATCTCAATTATTTCAACAAAAGGAGATGGCGTAAGGTGAGTGTCTTTTATTATATAGGTGTCTATTTACTAGGGATCATTTTTGCGGGTGCATGGTTTGATAAAGTGAAAAAACAGACGGCACATATGCAGCAGATGGATGCTTATCAGCTGCTGCCTCCTTCTTTCACGGCACCCATGTTTTATTTGTTTTTAACTGCTGAATTGGTTTGTACTGGTTATCTGTTCATATGGCACATGACTCTTTTACCTGCGATTGGTCTTACAGCACTTTTATGTATTTATACTGGAGCAGTGACCTTCAATTTATTGAGAGGATATCGTGATATTTCTTGCGGCTGTGGTGGACTGCTTGATAATGAACGCCTTCACTGGGGAATTGTGATTCGCAATGTGTCGATGCTGGCTCTTGTGATCGGATTGTTTTATGTGCATTCCTATGCAGAAACCATTCCATGGCAATATAACATCATTTGTTTTCTCATTGCCGTGGCTGTCTCTTTCATGATAGCGGTGGGTCAAGAAGTCTTAATGTTTCAAAGAAAATGGATCAATCAATTTGAATTATTTATAGAAGGAGACGATGTGAAATGACAGATATTCTATTGATTATTGTGTTATTCATTGTCATTGCTCAGCTGGCTGTGATATTTTTGCTCGCCCGTTTTATCGGAAAATTTATGAATAAAATTAAAACCCTTGATGGAATTGAATTAAAGGAAGCAGATGTGGGGGATCCTGCACCGTTATTTCGAAGCTATTCCCATTTAGGGGAGAAGGTCATTTTGAAGGAATATTTTCAAAGTGGGAGTGCTGTGATGCTGTTATTTGTGAATTCTACTTGTATGACGTGCAAAAGTATTTTGGCAGATCTGCAGCAGCAAATCGCTAGCGATGATACTCAATTCATTATTATTAATGGAGATGAGCAGGCGGATGATACGCCGATCCTTGAATTGCTGCCGTCCCAGGCTGTGTATACGCGTTCTTCACAAATTATGGAGCTGTATGGGGTAACGGTTGTTCCACAAGCAATTCTCATTGATGAACATGGTATCATTCTGCAAAGAAAATCTCTTCAAAATGCGAAACAGTTTGAACAGCTGTTACATGCGTCATAAAAAAGCGTCTCTTTGTCAGGGAGACGCTCGTTTTATAATTCTTTTCCTAGGATATCTAAATCGTATCTGCTGCCGTCCATTTCTGCGATGCGTGGCAGGTGGCCCCATGTCTCAAAGCCGTGCTTTTTAAATAGTCGAATGCTGGCTTCGTTGTGCCCGAAAATAAAGGCAAGTAACGTTCGAATGCCTAATGACGGTGCTAACTCAATGGCTTCTTGTAAGAAAAGTGAGCCTAAGCCTTTTCCACGATAGTCTTGGTTTAAATAGATACTCATTTCAACGGTCCCGTTGTATGCAGGTCTACCGTAAAATGTTTCAAAGCTCAGCCAGCCGTAGATAATTCCATCCTCATCTGTTTTCACATAGAGAGGTCTTTTTTCGGAATGATTCAAAAACCATTGTCGGCGGTCCTCAACAGAAACTGGTTCTGTATCAGCGGTCACTTCTCTTGAAGCAATGGTTGAATTGTAGATATCAACGATCGCTTTGAGGTCATCTTCTGTTGCAATGCGGTTGAAAGTTTTCACAATTAAGTCCCCCATCTTTTTTTCATTTATCATACATATTATTAATGCGATTGCGCAAAATAAAAAGAAAAATGATTTCGTGTGTATATATTTTTTGAAAAGTGTTCAGAATGTTGCTGAGGTGATGAAAAATGAGAGAGGAAGAAAAGAAACGTACTTCCAAAATCACAAAAGTTCAGCAATTTTTCCGTAAGCGCTGGGTATTCCCTGCTATTTACTTGGTCAGCGCAGCGGTCGTGTTAACAGCCGTTCTTTGGTATCAAGCTGTATCAAAAGATGTGAAAGACCAACTATCTGATGGAAATCAAACAGGGCAAGAACAGCGCGATGATGCTGTTGAAGTTGGAAAGCCAATTGAAAATGTCGCAATGCCGGTCCAGAATTCTGATAATGTTTCTGTCGTGAAAAAGTTCTATGAAGCAGATGCTGACCAAAAAGAAAAAGAAGCAGCACTTGTAAACTATAATAACACCTATACCTTGAGCAAAGGTATTGATCTTGCAGATAAAGATGGCAAAGTGTTTGATGTCACAGCTGCTCTTAGTGGAACAGTGGTTCAAGCGAAAAAAGATCCAGTTCTTGGTCATGTCGTTGAAATTGAACATGAAGATGGATTATCAACTGTCTATCAATCGTTGTCACAAGTGAGTGTCAAAGAAGGCGATGAAGTGAAGCAGAATGATGTCATTGGTGCTTCTGGTAAAAACCTATATGGCGCTGAAAGCGGCAACCATGTGCATTTTGAAATTCGTATGGAAGGTTTAGCGCTTAATCCGCTTAGCTTCATTGACAAGCCTGTTTCTACGATTGAAAAAGCAGCGCAAGAAGTGACGGAACAAGCAAAAGAACCTGCTCAGCCAAAGACTGAGGAAAAAACGAAGGAACCTGCTGCTGAAGATAAAGCCAAAGAGCCAGCTGGAGAAAAATCGGAAGAAAAGTCTGATGAGAAGGGGAAATCCTCTGATCAAGAAAAGTCTTCTGGTTCCTCTAAAGACAGCAGTCAGTCAGAAGAAACAAAACAATCTTAATGTCTTACAAGGTCCTCTGTGTATATAAAAATATGCAGAGGTTTTTTTCTGCTTAAAAAGATCCTCCGCCACTCGGCGGAGGATGAACTATAGGGCGGCAGGTCCTTCTTCACCTGTCCGAATGTTGATTGTATTCGCTATCTCATATATAAAAATTTTCCCATCCCCTGGTTCGCCTGTACGAAGTACCTTTTGAGCTGTTTCAACCACCTGTTCGACAGGTACTTTGCTTAGGACGATTTCGATCTTTAATCGTTCGTACACGTTGCTTTCTCTTTTGACACCGCGGTATAGCTCTGTATGTCCCTTTTGTAAGCCACAGCCGTGTACATTTGAAAAGGTAATCGAGGTGACACCAATCTTTCCAAGCTCCACCTTTAATGTTTCAAAATTAGCTGGACGTGTGACAATCTCCACTTTATACATTTTGCTCATAGAGACACCCCTTTTTCTTTAATCTTGATAAGCTTTTTCACCGTGCATGGTTAAATCAAGACCCACGGATTCTTCTTCTTCGGTTGCACGAATTTTGAAGAAGACATTGACCAACTTGATGATCACGTATGTCACAACGGCAACAAAAGCGTACGTGGCAACAATCGCGACCACTTGCTTCCAAAGTAAGCTGGGATCTCCGTAAAATAAGCCATTGGCTCCACCGTCATTGACAGAAGTTGTGGCGAAAAGTCCTGTTGCAATTCCTCCCCAAGTACCGCCAATTCCGTGAAGGCCGAATGCGTCTAGTGCGTCATCATAGCCAAATTTGGCTTTGAGTGAAAAGACGCCCCAGAAACAGACGATCCCGCCAATGAATCCTATAATAATAGAAGCAAACGGTGTAACAAAGCCTGCGGCAGGTGTAATGGCGACAAGACCTGCGATGGCTCCAGAGATCGCGCCGAGCATGGTTGGTTTTTTGTTGATCATCCACTCTACTAACAGCCAGCCGATGATTCCTGCAGCAGCGGCTGTATTGGTGTTAATAAAGGCAAACATGGCCACGCTGTCTAATGTAAGAGCACTCCCCACGTTAAAACCAAACCAGCCAAACCAGATGACAGCTCCGCCGAGAAGGGTGTAGATCAAGTTATGCGGAGAAGAGCTTGCTGCGTCTTTACGCTTCCCGAGCACAATCGCCACGACAAGACCTGCAACACCGGATGAGATGTGAACCACGTTTCCGCCTGCGAAGTCAAGCGCACCCATCTCGCCAATCCAACCGCCGCCCCATACCCAGTGTGCGACTGGAGCGTATACAAATGTGACCCAAAGGAGTGTAAATACAACGACTGCTGAGTAGCGAATCCGTTCAGCAAAGGCACCTGAAATGATGGCTGTTGTTAAGACGGCAAAGGTCATTTGGAACATCATGAACAATGAATGTGGAATCGTATCACTATAGGAACCTGGCGCAAAGCCTACGCCTTTCAGGCCCACCCAGTCTAAGCCTCCGATCCACGCGTTGCCTGGTGAAAATGCCAAGGAATAGCCGAATACGATCCATACGATTGAAACAATCGCTAGTGATGTTAAGCTGTGCATGGTCGTGCTTAACACGTTTTTACTTCTCACGAGTCCTCCGTAGAATAAAGCTAAACCCGGTGTCATTAACCACACGAGTAGTGTGCAGAAGAACATAAATACTGTATCACCCATTTGCATGCTGCATTCCCCCGAATCATTCAGAATTATTGTTTTCTTAATTCTTCATTATAGAGAGAAAAGTCATATATAACATATACATGTAAGTTTATCTGACATGGTTTTTTGGTTAAGTTCAATATAAATGGATGAAAAGTTCGTAAAAAATGAGCAAAAACGTCAGTTAAGCACTAATAATGAAGGGCGTTTGACCTATAAAATGGAGCTGAGAAACAGTTTTGTACGTTTCTCCCTAGGAGAATCAAACAATTCCGAAGGGACGCCTTCTTCGACGATGCGGCCCTCGTGCATGTAGACGACACGATCAGCAACTTCTTTCGCAAAGCCCATTTCATGTGTGACAATGACCATGGTCATGCCTTCTTTTGCGAGGCTTTTCATCGTTTGCAGTACCTCGCCTACAAGCTCTGGATCTAGGGCAGACGTAGGTTCGTCAAATAACATGACATCAGGCTTCATAGCGAGAGATCTGGCGATGGCTACACGCTGTTTTTGACCGCCTGATAGTTTAGAAGGATATACGTTGGCTTTATCCGCAAGTCCGACTTTTTCTAACAAGGCGCTGGCTTCGGCGATGGCTTGCGCTTTCTTTGTTTTTTTCACCATAATAGGTGCTTCAATGATATTTTCAAGAACAGTTTTGTGCGGAAAAAGATTAAAATGCTGAAACACCATTCCTATTTTTTGTCTCATTCCGTTCAATTGATCGCGCTTTGGATGAACAGGACTGCCATCGATGATGATATCTCCGTCATTTTTTATTTCTAAATAGTTCATACAGCGGAGCAGGGTGCTTTTTCCAGAACCGCTTGCTCCAATTAAGACGACCACATCATTTTCATATACGGTGAGATCGATATCTTTTAAAACATGAAGCTCTCCAAAGTATTTATTGAGTTTTTCAACACGAATGATTTCCTTTGATTCTGTCATGCTACTCCTCCTATTGGTCACTGGCTGATAATTTCTTCTCAAAGGTTTGGACAGCGAATGTTAACAGCAGGACAAGAACTAAGTAATAGACGGCTACAACAAGTAAATACGTCATATTATCAAAGCTGTTGGAGCCTTGCGTGGTGGCAACGTTAAATAGTTCATTCACACTAATAAAGGCGGCGAGTGATGAATCTTTTAAACCGATAATGAACTGGTTGCCAAGAGGGGGGAGGGCACGCCGCATCGCTTGTGGGAGAATGATGCGCCTCATGGTTAAAAAACGACCCATGCCAAGAGAGCGTCCTGCCTCTTTTTGCCCCTGATCGATGGATTGGATGGCGCCTCTAAATATTTCTGCGATATAGGCGCCATTATGAAAGGCGAGCGCAATGGAAGCAGCCCAGAAGTCGGGTATATTCAATTCGGTGAGACCGAAATATAGGATGAAAATTTGAACAACAAGTGGTGTTCCTCGTACAAGAAAGATATAACCATTGGCGATATAACTGAAAATGGCTACACGGGATATTTTCAATAAAGCAAAGAAGAGCCCGATGAACATACCGATGAAGATGCTGATCACCGTGAGCTGTAAGGTGATCAGCATTCCTTCTAAGAAAATGCCTCTAGAATCAATGAGTGTCTGAAAAAAATGTGATAAGGTAGGCAAAACAATCATCTCCATTTGAAGAAAGTGCGCCTATAAAAAGGCGCACAATCGTGGTTTTAATCTTGTTTGACCGTGATGTCTTCATCAAAGTACTTTTCGCTAATTTGTTTTAATGTTCCGTCTTTTTTTAATGCATCAATCGCATCGTTGATCTCTTCTATGAGCTGTTTATTTTCTTTTGATACAGCAATTGCCTGCTCGCTTTGTCCGAGTCTTTCCTGCGCTGTGATTTTCAATTTTTTCTTCATCGCTTCGGCACCTGTGGCGAAATCTGTCACGACTGCATCGTGTTTTCCGTTGGCTAGTGCTTCTAAGGCGACGACATCACTATCATAATATTTTGGTTCTTTCCCGCTATGATCCTTTGCAATATCAGCGTAGGACGATCCTTTTGATACAGCAATTTCTTTGTTTTTTAAGTCATCAGCATGTTGAATGTCTGCTCCAGGTCTTGTGAAAATTTGCGGACCAGAGTAGTAATAGGGCTTAGAAAAAAGGACGTGTTTTTTTCGTTCCTCATTGATGGTATGACTTGCAACTGCCGCATCAAATTTACCTGCTTTCACACCTTCGACAATGCCTGCGAATTTATATTTTTTCTGTATAGGCTCGAGGCCTAGTTTGTCACTAATCGCATTGCCTACGTCGATATCGAAGCCAGACATCTGATTTCCATCCATGTAACTAAACGGATGAAATTCACCTGATGCTGCAAAAATAAATTTTCCATCCTCCAAAATTGGCGACCCTTTCGCTGTAGAATTACGTTTATCTCCGTTCCCATTTGTTTCGTTTGAACCACACGAAGACAGAAGTAATACTGCAACCGAGAAAAGGGCTGGGACCCAAAACCGTCTTTTTTTAATAATAAGCTTCTCCTCCTTTTCAGCCGTTCTCCCTGTAAGGAGAAAGTAGGCTTTTAAATATGAAATGAATATTACCATCCCTTCCTCATATTCTCAATTTTATATGTGCTTTTCCAAATGCCGCCCTTTTTAAAATGTATGTCTAGCTTTTCCGAGAGAGAACTCGATTTGATAAGGGTAAAAAAGGGAATTGAATCTCATAATAACGGGAGGATGGGCAAAGAACATGCCAGAAAGAGGAGTAGTGTATGCACAAGTGGAAAGACAATCGAAAAGTTTTTTTAACCGCTATTGCCTTTGGAACGATGTTGAATCCACTGAATTCATCAATGATTTCTTTGGCCTTGCATCAAATTCAGCATGAATTCGGTTTGTCGTTTACGACAGTATCTTGGCTTATTTCTTCTTTTTATTTAGCTAGTGCAGTGACGCAGCCGGTGAGCGGCCGGATTGGGGATCATGTCATGAGCCGGAGAACCTTATTTTTATTCGGTCTCGTTCTTGTCGCAGTCTCTGCCATCTGTGCGCCGTTTGCCCCAACGTTTGTGGTGCTGATTGTGATCCGTCTGTTACAGGCGATTGGAAGCAGTGCCATTTATCCCTCTGGGGTCGGACTCATTCGGGATCATATTCAAGAAAGACAGGCTTCTGCGTTAGCGGTATTATCCATTTTTGCTTCAGCGATGACGGCACTTGGGCCGACGCTTGGCGGATTTCTAATGACCATTGGCGGCTGGCCGGCTATCTTTTTAGTGAATCTGCCGTTTATTTTGATCAGTTTCTTTCTCGGTCTATTTTTGTTTCCGAAGGAGCAGAAGAAGAGAAAGCTGAGCATAGGCGAAACCGTGCGAACACTCGATTTGCCAGGGATGCTTCTTTTTACTGTCTGCATTGTTCTCCTGCTTTCATTTTTATTATCACTCGGTGATGGCATTCAATATGTTCAAGGCATTCTTTGTCTCCTGAGTGCAGGCGCTTTTATTTGGTGGGAGTATCAGGTGGATGAACCGTTTATTCAAATTCGGATGTTCAGAGAAGAGCAGCGGCTGTCACTTGTGTATGTGCAATTTATCATCTTAAATATCTTTTTCTATTGTCTCTTTTTTGGTTTGCCCAGTTATTTTCAAGATGAGTTAGGCTGGCGTGTGGAGATGACGGGTCTTTTTATGCTGTGTATGTCAGGGGTGAGCATTATTGTGTCGCCTCTGACAGGAAAGTGGGTAGATCGCGGGGATGAACGCCATCCAGTTTTAGCGAGTGCAGTATTGATGCTGGCTGGAGCGTCTGCAATGACTTTCTTTTTTATTCCTGCGCCATTATGGGGGAAAGGATTGGTTCTAGCGCTGCTTGGACTCAGTTATGGAATTGGGAATGTTGCGCTTCAAGCTGCGATGCTCAAAGCAAGTCCTCAGCAAATGATTGGCACGTCCTCTGGACTTTTTCAAACATGCCGCTACCTTGGTTCCATTCTATCATCTGCTGTGCTTGGCATGCTCTTTGGGGATGAAATTGCTGGTTCTCATTTTGCGCAATTAGGCTGGACGCTTATCATCATTTCTCTTATTGGCATTGGTGTCAGTCTTTATTTTTCCAGTATGGTTAGAGGGAGACAGTCAATAAAAAAAGCGGCACGATAAGTGAGAGAAGAATCTTCATCACGTTATCGCAAAACCGCTTAAGAATTGGACAGGTCTGAGCCCTGATCCTTTGTCTTCCTTCTGAAAATTTTCCCCACAATTGTCTCGTAAAATGTCACGATACGATCAATAGGTGAGTCAAAGAACTTCCATAATTTATTCATGATAAAGACAACCACAATCGATACGACTAAGCTGCCTAAAACATCAAATGGATAATGGTGACCAACCCAGATGCGGGAGAATCCTGTGAGTAATCCAAAGACGAGCAAGATGTTGCCGAGCTTTTTATTACGGGATCGAATGGCTAATGAAAGAGCCAGTGCACCTGTTGTATGGTCACTTGGGAAGGAAGCGTCTGCTGAGTGCGGGATGAGTGTGTCGACTTTATGCGCCACAAACGGCCGCTCTTCATAATGAAACAATGTAATGGCAAAGTTGACGATAAGTGCTGCAATGCCTGTTACACCGGAAAAGAAGACATGCTTCTTAAATTTATGATTCCCTAAAAACCAGCAAATCAATAAGACAAGGGCATACACAAGTATGGCCTTTTTTGTAATGAAAATCATGGCCTGATCTAAAAACTCAGAATGGTGAGCCATCCCGTGTATGACTTTAAACAATTCGTAATTCAAAACATCACCTATACTTTCGCTTAATACCAACTATTTTTCAAAAAAGCCTGTATGCTCTATTTGAAATATCCTATATTTTAGCATGTTTCCGGTGAAGTTTAAAATAGTATCCTTTTATTCTGAAAGGGAGACCTTTTGTGCTTTTGCTTCCTGGGGTTTTCGTTCGCTCCAATAAAAAACGCCCATACTCAGTAAGACCACAATACCCGCAATGAGGTAAACATTTGAAAAGTCTGTGAAGCTGACAAGGAGTCCAAAGACAAATGAGCCAGCAGCAATGCCCGTATCATACAGGGTGAAGAAAGTGGCCGTCGCATATCCTGTACGGTGGGCTGGTGAGTGCTGAATCGCAAGTGTTTGTAAACATGGCACGAGTGATCCGTAGCCAAGCCCAATCACAGCGCCTGATAGAAGAAGCATTGTGGCTGAATGTGTCGCTGTCAGCATCCATAAACCAATGGCAAAAAGGGCAATCGAAGGATAGATCACAACGTGAGCTCCAACTCGGTCAAAAAGTCTGCCTGTAAATGGACGTGATCCAAGCATTGCAGCCGCAAACACAATAAAGAAATAACTGCTTGCACCCATCAAATGGAGTGAATTTGCATAAACTGAAATAAATGAAATAATCGGCGAATAACAGAAGGAAATAATGATGCCGACGGCCGCTGTTTTTAATGCGCCTTTTTCAAACAGGTGAGAAAACGTGAATCGGAAGACGATGCTTCCTCCGTTTTCCGGCTCTGGCTGTCTAATCAGCATCGTAAAAGCGGCTCCGATCGTTACGATAATGGAAAAGAGAAGAAATAAGGAATGAAATCCTATTTTTCCTACTTGATTCAGTGCGATAAATGGACCGATGACAACAGCGAGGTTCATGGACATCACAAAGTATCCGAGTCCTTCCCCGCGTTTATGTTTCGGGATCATATCAGCCGCAATGGCACTGGCTACTGTCGTCAAAATACTAAAAAAGATCCCTTGTACGAAACGCAGTATAAGAAGCGTTTGGAATTGATCAATCGGGATGTATAAATAAGTGAGTAAGGCAAAGGCCGTAGAAGAGAAAATCGCCATCTGTTTTTTGCCGAATTTCTCAATAATGGCGCCCGAGAAAGGTCTTGTCACAATTGCAGACAATAAGAAGACCGTCACAAGGAGGCCGCCCTGTGATTCTGTTCCATTTAGTTCATCCATTGTGTAAATGGGCAGTAATGTCAAAAGGGCATAAAAAGAGGTGAACGTAAATAAATTCACCAGGACAATCATAATAAAGTCTTTTGTCCAAATACGTTCGTTCATGATGTATGTCACTTCCTATTCAGTTGATAATTTGTGTAAAAGTGTATGGAGGAGTTGTTTTTCTTCGTAGGTAAAATCTGAAAGACATTCTTCTTCAAATTGTTCCATCGTGCGTTTGATTTCTTCAAATCGGGCTTTTGCATCATCTGTCATCACGATCAGATTCTCACGTTTGTCTTTTCCTTGTACACGTTTCACCCAGCCGTTTGCTTCTAAACGGGTGACGGTTCTGGTGATCGTCGGTGCTTCGACGTTCAAATATGTCCAGATATCTTTTTGGGTTTTCGGGCCGAATGTATCCAAACAAAAAAGCACAGTCCACTGGGACATGTACAAGTCATAAGCAGCAAGCGCTTCGTTCGCCTTTTTAGACAGCAGTCGTGCGCCTTGATGTATTTGATGTAAACACTCTCTATTTAACGTATCCATATGCTCACCTTTTTTAAATATTTAGCTAGGTAAATAAATTCACCTTTTCTATTTTACGTGCTGAATCCTTTCTTGTAAAGTGAAAATTTTCGCGCCCCGAAATGATTTTTTGTTTTGCCTTTTCTGATAAATCCCTTGTCCCATCTTCATTTTTAGCATATTCCCTATTCAATGCTAATACACTGTTACAAACCTGACAAAGAGAGTGTTTGAGGTGAGGGATCGTGTTTGGCATTTACTACCTATTGGATGAGAAATTACGACGAACAAGCGCCGCTGAAAATGGATAATCTTCATACGGATCTCATTTCACACTTCTCACATCCATTTTAGGGAGGTCGAGTGGTGTGCACGATTACATCAAAGAGCGAACAATCAAGATAGGAAAGTATATCGTGGAGACAAAGAAAACCGTTCGTGTTATTGCGAAAGAATTTGGAGTCTCTAAAAGTACTGTACACAAGGATCTAACAGAAAGGCTGCCAGAAATTAATCCAGATCTGGCTAATGAAGTGAAGGAGATACTGGATTATCATAAATCAATCCGCCACTTGCGAGGAGGAGAAGCCACCAAGTTAAAGTATAAAAAAGAAGAAATTTTAGAAGGCGAGCCTGTGAAACAGTAAGCTTAGTTCTTTGTTCATAAACATGATATATATATCTTCCTCATATCGGTAGTTTCTAACCACAAATTTTGTAAAGACTTTTGTAAAGAAATATCTTTTTTTCTGCAAATTATGATAGAATATATAATTAGGGCAGAATGTGGTATTTGCTATGGAAACAGATTTTCAAGGAGGATATATATAGATGTTTGCTAGGGATATTGGAATTGATCTTGGTACTGCCAATGTACTGATTCATGTCAAAGGAAAAGGAATTGTGTTAAATGAACCATCTGTGGTAGCTCTTGACAAAAACAGCGGGAAAGTTTTGGCTGTTGGAGAAGAGGCTAGACGTATGGTTGGACGTACGCCTGGGAATATTGTTGCGATTCGTCCATTAAAAGATGGCGTAATTGCTGATTTTGAAGTAACTGAAGCGATGCTCAAGCATTTTATTAACAAATTAAATGTGAAAGGGCTATTCTCTAAGCCGCGTATGCTCATCTGCTGCCCGACAAACATTACATCTGTTGAGCAGAAGGCGATCAAAGAAGCTGCTGAAAAAAGCGGTGGTAAGCATGTATTTCTTGAAGAAGAGCCAAAAGTAGCAGCCATTGGTGCTGGTATGGATATTTTTCAGCCAAGTGGAAACATGGTCGTAGATATTGGAGGCGGAACGACAGATATCGCTGTCATCTCAATGGGTGACATTGTAACCGCCTCTTCTATTAAAATGGCTGGAGACAAATTTGATCTGGAAATTCTAAACTACATTAAAAAAGAGTACAAGCTGTTGATCGGTGAGCGCACGGCTGAGGATATTAAGATCCAAGTTGCAACGGTATTCCCAGACGCACGTCACGAAGAGATTTCAATTCGTGGACGAGACATGGTGACAGGATTACCAAGAACGATTACCGTCACAAGCAAAGAGGTAGAAGAAGCATTGCGTGAATCTGTATCTGCGATTGTTCAGGCTGCGAAACAAGTTCTTGAGAGAACACCGCCTGAATTATCAGCTGATATTATCGATCGCGGCGTCATCATTACAGGTGGCGGAGCTCTTCTAAATGGGCTTGATCAATTGCTTGCAGAAGAGCTGAAAGTACCGGTTTTCGTTGCTGAAAATCCAATGGACTGTGTAGCAGTTGGTACTGGCGTGATGCTTGATAATATGGACAAGCTGCCAAAGCGTAAACTCAGCTAATGATTTCCCTCATTCTTTTTAGAAAGAATGGGGGATTTTTATTAAAGAACCCTGCTAATTAGCCGATATATTTCATAGAAGATTGTGTTTAGGTCATGTGAAAGAATTTGAATGAGGTGAGCACGTGTTAAAAGGACTATACACCGCAACATCTGCCATGATTGCTCAAGAGCGGCGGACAGAAATGCTTTCAAATAATATCGCAAATGCGAATACGCCAGGTTATAAAGCAGATGAAGGGGCAATGCGTGCATTTCCAGAAATGCTGCTGAGCCGAATGGAATCAGGACGTTTCCAAACATCCTCAGGCAAAGGCTTTAGTGTTCCACTGCAATCGCCGATTGGTGGAATCAATACTGGGACATATATGCAGGAATTAATCCCTCAATTTACACAGGGAACTTTAAAAACAACAGATCAAACAACAGACGTAGCACTAGTTGAAAATAATGTGCCGATCAATCCGGAGACCAATCAGAAATCAGCGCTATTTTATGCGGTCAACACACCAGAAGGCGTTCGTTATACAAAAAGCAGCTCCATTACATTGAACGCACAAAATCAGTTGACCATTAATGGACGTGCTCTTCTTTCCGTGACCGGCCAGCCGATTACGGTTCAGAGTGAGAATTTCAAAGTGAATGCAGATGGTACTGTCACTGAAAATGGCCAAAATCTTGGTCAAATCGATGTACGAGTTGCGATGGATACAAGAAACCTAGCGCGTGAAGGAAATGATTTATACCGTACAGCTGATAATCAGCCCCTTCCAAGTGCAGTCAATAACGGTCAAATGTCCTATACGTTAAGCCAAGGCGTATCGGAGCTGTCAAACGTCGATGTGACAAAATCATATACAGATATGACAACAGCCTATCGAGCATTTGAAACAAACCAAAAAGTGGTTCAGGCATATGATAAAAGCTTAGAAAAAGCAGTGAATGAAATTGGAAGAGTGTACTAATCAAGAAATAAAAAGAAAGGAGGATACTTATGCTTAGAACGATGATAAACGCAGCTGTCTCGATGAATGAAGTGCAAAAGCAGCTTGACATCATCAGCAACAACATCGCGAACAGTGAGACAACAGGGTACCGCGCGAAAAACACCCGTTTCTCAGAGCTGATCAGACAGCAGTTTAACCAGGTAGATGAAAAAAATGAGCAGGTGGCAAACAGTCGTCTGACACCTGCTGGGTTAAGGCTTGGTACGGGGACAATGGTCAATGCGTCCATTAACTCGCTGCAAGGCTCAATTAAAGAAACTGGACGTGATCTTGATGTTGCATTCGGAGCGCCGTCGCAGTATTTGCAGGTCAACGCCGGCGGTAATATCCGTTATACAAGAGATGGTTCACTTTACTTACAGCCGGGCAATAACCGTAACCAAGTACAGCTTGTCACGAGCGAAGGCTATCCAATTCTTGATGAAAATGGGAATGCGATCGTCTTAAATGCGAATTTCCGTGATATTTCAATCGATAAAAATGGACGGCTTACGGCGATTTCAAGAGATAATCAACCGAATCAGCAAGTGAATCTAGGCGTTGTACAAGTCAATAATTCATCAGCACTTGTCTCTGAAGGAGATAATTTGTTCTCAGTCGACGGAACCTATCAAGGCGCACTAACAGCACTAAATGGTGCAAACCGAGAGGCGATTCAGCTTCAGCAAGGTGCACTGGAAACGTCAAATGTGGACATGTCGAAAGAATTAACAGATCTCATGACAACGCAGCGTTCCTATCAGTTGAACTCAAGATCTATTACGATGGGCGATCAGATGCTGGGATTAATTAATACAATTCGATAATCAGCAGGCTGGTATCAGCCTCTCATGATAAAAAAGGCGGCTCGCTCAAAGTCGCCCTTTTTTTTATAAAAATCTGAGACATCAGCAAGCAGATCCTCAAGATCAATCCAGGCTTCTTTTCGTTCAAGACATGTGACGAGCGTGGCGATCTGCTCATCTGCCTTTGGCGTTTGGCTGTAGAGAAGAGATAAGATTTGAAATTTCATTCTTAATATATCAAACTGGGAAGCAACGGCTTCTTTCAGCCCTTTTTGAATATACTTCATCCCTTCATCGGTTAAATTTTCTTTAAAACAGGAACGCACAGTTTCGTATAGGCACGATACATAGGAGTGTGCTGACTTTCGGTATGCTGGGAGACGAAGCGCCTTTTTAAAGTAGTCCAGCGCTTCCTTGTGACGGTTTTGTCTCGATTGAATAAAGCCAGCGTCATAATAAACGATACCGAGCAGCTCTTGATCATCAATCTTTTTCACGTAATCAATGATCTCGATGAAAATAGCTTCTGCTTCCTCATATTTTTTTTGGTCGCTATAGTTAAGAGCGAGTACAATTTTACACCGATAGATGCTGTGGATGTCTTCGTGCTTTGCAAAAATATCCATGGCTTTTTGAACATGGCGAATCGATAACAACGAGTAACGGTTGTTATAATAAACACCGCTTGTACGGAAATGGAATTCTGCTTCCTCTAGTTCATCGTTAAGTAATGGCAGTCGTTCCTCTGCCTTTTCGAGATAATGAATCGCATCATTTTGATCACTTTTTAAAGATTCATATAATCCGAGAAAGAAGTAAAAATAATATTGCAGTTCTTCGTTCATTTCATCTTTGTGTGGCAGCAGTTCGTGTTTGAGTTTTTCTAAGTCCTCTGTCTGATTCATCCAGAGCTGATGACGAAAAAGCATCAGCTGATAATGGAAATAGAGCTCCTGTTTTTTTGATAATTTACGTTTATATTTTAGTAGTGTTTTTTTGATTTCTTCAGCCTTCGAAAAATGTCGATGCTTCAGCATTGTATACCAGGAATGGAGAAGTTTTTTTATGGATTTATCGCTTATAAAGTTCATTTTTACCCTCTTGTTTATTCAATGATGTAATATATATTACCATATTTGTGAAAAAACAATGAGTGTAGTGTGGATTATATTTGATGACAATTGGTAATGGTAGATTCTATTTTTTACCATATACGTAAGGCGAATATTGAAAAATGCCAGCATTCATAATATACTTCTATAGGAATCAAATGAAGATCATCGATATAGAAAAGAAGGAGAGATCAAGATATGCTTGATGCTCAGCAAATTCAAGACATTATTCCACACCGTTATCCATTCTTATTGGTCGACCGTATTTTAGAGGTTGATGGAGAAAAAAGAGCGGTTGGGATTAAAAATGTCACAGTAAATGAAGAATTTTTTAATGGCCATTTCCCAGGATACCCAGTCATGCCGGGTGTGCTTATTGTAGAAGCACTCGCACAGGTTTTTGGTGTGATTATGTTAGGCAAGGAAGAAAACAAAGGGAAAATTGGTTTGTTTGCAGGGATTGACGCCTGCCGCTTTAAAAGACAGGTCAAGCCTGGAGACCAGCTTCGTTTAGAGGTTGAAGTGACGCGCCTTCGCGGACCGGTTGCAAAAGGAAAAGCAGTAGCGACAGTAGATGGCGAAGTTGCATGTGAAGCAGAACTGACATTTTCTATCGGTCCTAAAGTATCATGATTTTCCTGGCGGTTCATCAAGTATGAATCGCTTTTTTATTTAGAAACGTTCAGTTAGAACGGATAAGGACTTGCAATTTAGACAAAAAAACGTCATATTAGACAAAAAAAGATGAAGGTGATAAAGGATGCTGAAAGAATTTAGAGAGTTTGCCGTCAAGGGCAATGTCATTGACTTGGCTGTAGGTGTCATCATTGGGGGAGCATTTGGCAAAATTGTCACTTCTCTTGTGAATGATTTAATCATGCCGCTTGTCGGTATTATTATTGGAGGGCATGATTTTAGCGGTTTATCCATTAAAATCGGAGCTGCTCAAATTTTATATGGAAACTTTATTCAAACAGTGGTTGATTTCTTAATTATCTCGTTTTCCATTTTTATCTTTATTCGTTATTTGAATAAGTTAAAACGGAAAAAGGTCGAGGAAGAAGAGGTTGTGGAAACGCCGGATCAAACGGAAGTTTTGCTAACTGAAATTAGAGATCTATTGAAAAATCAAAGCCAGTCTAAAGATGTGCAATAAAAAAGAGCGGCTGATCCCGCTCTCAGCGTGTAGACAAACCCTTGCATTCGGTGTCAGGTCTGCGCTCCGGTACTCACGAATGTTAAATTCGCTCCGTTCCAGTGCTCGCCCTTCCTAGACTTCAAAGGTTTTCAAACACGCTGAAAAGAAGACAAAGGGCTAAAATCAAGTTCATTTTAGCCCTTTGTCAACAATCTAAGAGCGGCTGATCCCGCTCTTTTTTATGTGTTTTGTTTAAAAGCATCTAGTAGTTTTTCTCCTGAAAGCCCCTCTTTGACGAGGTCTTTTAATACTTCTTCAGTTTCTGTTCTGTAACGATTTGTAATCATTTTACCATCGAGTAATACAGAAATGTTTTCTTCTAAGGCAACGATGTTTTTGACTTGGACAGATAGGTGAACAGGGCGGTTGTTTTCTTTAGTGATCGTTACAAGAATCTTCACTTCTGTGTGCTGCTGAAAGAGTACCTCAAACACCTGTCTATGTTTCTTTGGAATGAGTGCCTCGATCATCCAGTGATTTTCACCGTCTTCTTTATTGATGATTAAACCGTCACAAAGGGGAATGCTGGACATTTTATCTTGCTGTGGATCAAGTTCAATTTTTAAATCAATCAGCCTAAAGGTTTTCATATTTATCACCTCACAAGCGTTCAATATTCGTAAGTATTATTATAGCATACAACATCTGTATAAATGAAACCGCTGCCTGCTTAGAACTAGCTGCACATGAGTGAAAGGAGATGTTTTATGGAGTCCTATCAATTGAGAAATATTCATATTGGCGAGGAGAAGGCAAAGAGTGATATACGTGTTTATTCGTGGGGAGACATTCTTTCATTTTGTGATGTCTATATGGAAGAAGGAGAGTCACTCACGTTTCAATATGTCACTGAGGATCAAATGGACTGCTTTGAGTTTCAGCTGTCGGTTCATGATGGACGGCTTTGTTTTTATTGGTTTGCGTGGGACGGGTCTGATTATATTCACATGCCTTCTAGTAATTGGATTCATTCAGATATTTTTTATCAATTTATGAAAAATAAGTATTTCATCAAACAAAACAAGATGATGTTTTATACGCAAGCGGTAAAAAACAGAAATTAATGAGGATATAAAGAATTTGAAGGCCTATTTTGCTATTTTCAAGTTTTGTCACATCAGGCCTTTCTCCGTAGACTAGGGGTAGCTGAAAGGAAAGGAGGCAAGTCCTGATCAAAAGGTAACGTCTATCATCTGACAGCCCCCCTCTAGCTAAAGCTGATAGATGCTGCCTTGTGCATATGAACACTGCGTAATAGAACCAATGCTTCTTTGTATAGGTCATGTGTCCCCTTATGAATCCCCTTTGTGTGTATCCGGTCATAATGCGTGGCCGGATACCCTTTTATTCACTGTTTAACCGATCAGCTCTTGCAAATAGTGGATACTCATTACATAATGATGATGGATTTTGTTAACGGGATATCGGTTGAAAATAAAGACAAAAAGGAGAGAACGATGACAAACATTCAATTAATCGCAACGGATTTAGATGGCACTTTATTGAATAGTGAACACAAAGTAAGTCAGGAAAACGAGCAGGCATTAAAGGAAGCAGCTGCGAATGGAATTGAGGTTGTCGTTTCAACAGGGAGAGCGTATTTTGATGTGAGGTCTATTTTTGACCAGCTTGGTATGAATACATGGGTGATTAGTGCCAATGGAGCTGTGATTCATGATCCAACTGGACAAGTGTTCCATTCAGCTACTTTACTAGAAGAAAAGGCTAAAAACATATTGTCATGGCTGGAAGAACGTGATTATTATTATGAAGTCTTTACAAACGAAGCCATTTTCACACCAAATCGCGGCAGAGAGCTTCTTGCGATTGAAATGGACCGTTTAAAAAGTGCAAATCCAGAAACGGATCAAAATGTCTTAAAGCAAGCGGCAGAAGTTCAATACAGCCAGTCAGGTTTTTCTTATATTGATACATATAAAGAATTGTTTCGTGAGGATCGAAAGCTTTCATTTTACAACATCTTAGGTTTTTCTTTTTTTCAGGACAGATTGAAAGCCGGATGGGATATGTTTGGTGATGATTCAGATTTAACATTGGTTAGTTCGGCTGATCATAACTTTGAAATTGGTTCAAAGCACGCGTCTAAAGGGCAGGCATTAACAAGGCTGGCAGAAAGACTAGGTATTCCTTTAAGTAGGGCAGCGGCTGTAGGAGACAGTTTAAATGATGAATCGATGCTTCAAGCTGCTGGTGTTGGGGTTGCGATGGGGAATGCGAGGCAGGATATAAAAGAAATCGCTGATCACGTCACGTTATCAAACGATGAACATGGTGTGGCGCATATGATTCGGCACCTTTTGAAATAGATGAATCAGATGTCGCGGTATAAATCACATAGGATGAAGCGCATTCTACAAAAGAGGAATTCAGAACCACTTCTATTTACACATGATGTGGAACATCATATAATTTAATTAAGAATATAACCCGCTTGTAAGGAAACTAAGGAGAGTAAACGAATGGCGCTGGAATCTTATAAGTCCGAAAATCTGCATTTAATCAAGGAAGCCTTGGACTATACTCAGGTTGGCCTGACGGTGACGGACCCGTCTTTACCTGATAATCCTTTAATATATGTGAACAAGGGCTTTTTAGATATGACAGGCTATCAAGAAACCGAAGTATTGGGGAGGAATTGTCGTTTCCTTCAGGGAGATGAAACTGAACAAATCGCTCTCAAACAAATTAGAACAGCCATTGAGAACAAAGAGGCTGTCACTGTTCAGCTGAAAAATTATAAAAAATCTGGACAAATGTTTTGGAACGAGTTAAGTGTTGCTCCTCTTTGGATTGACGAAAATGAAGGGAAACGTCTTTATTTCGTTGGTCTGCAAAAGGATGTCACGAAAGAGAAGGAACAGCAAGAGCTTCTTGAGCAATCAATTGATGAAGTGCTGAATATTTCTGTCCCAATCGTTCCGGTGAAAGATGGTATCTCTGTGTTACCGATCATTGGTACATTAACAGCGCCAAGATTTGATAAGATTATTTCAACGGTTTCCACCTATATCTCTCAATCCAAGGATGATTATTTTATTGTCGATCTGTCCGGATTATTAGAAGTGGATTCATTTGTGGCAGATGCGATTTTTAAGCTGAACGATTTGATTTTAATGACGGGTACTGAACTCATTGTGACAGGAATTAAACCGAATCTTGCAATGAAAATGGGAGAAATGAGAGAGGACTTCCGTGAATTAAATACGTATATGAATGTGAAATCTGCATTGAAAAAACTGAACATTTAGCTTACGTTTATATCAAATAAAAAAGAGGACTTTTCATGAAACTTGAGAAAAGTCCTCTTTTTGCTGTGATTAAGATGATTGAGCGGCGGCACTTAAGGTAAATAAATCTTCTAGTTCGTTTGTCGATAGCTCTGTAATCCAGCTTTCGCTTTGGATAATTTGATCATTTAACGTTTGTTTTGTTTCGAGCATTTGATCGATTTTTTCCTCGATTGTGCCAGTTGTGATCATCTTATGGACGTGAACAAATCGTTTTTGTCCAATCCGATAAGCTCGGTCTGTCGCTTGGTTTTCCACAGCAGGATTCCACCATCTATCGTAGTGAATGACATGGTTTGCGGCGGTTAGGTTGAGTCCTGTTCCTCCTGCCTTTAAAGAAAGAATTAAAATGTTGAATTCTTTCTTTTGGAAGCGGTCCACCATTTTGTCCCGCTCCTGTTTTGAGAGGCTGCCATTTAAAAATTGGACCGGTTCTCCAAACATCTTTTCTGCCAGCTGCTTGATCATGTTGCCCATTTCAATATACTGCGTAAAGATGAGGCAGCTTTCTCCTTGCTCATGTATCGCTTTTAACAGCTCTGCGAGTTTATCCATTTTTAACGAACGTTTCAGCAGTTTCACATCTGTTCCACTCTCTTTTAAATAGAGAGCAGGGTGATCACAAATCTGTTTGAGTCTGCCAAGCATACTTAAAATAATGGCTTTTCGCTGCATCCCTGTTAATGATGCCATATGTTCAAATGTATCCTTCACGAGCTGTTCATATAAAGACGCCTGCTCAGCGGATAGCGGAATGAATTCTTTTTCTTCGAGTTTTTCAGGAAGGTTCAGGGCAACCTCTTCATCTTGTTTTGTTCGTCTTAATAAAAATGGTTTGATCAGCTGCTGCAGCTGTTCAATTCTTTTTTCTTCACGGTCTTTTTCAATCGGAAGGACGAACTTCTTATGGAAGCCGGTCAGGCTGCCGAGATATCCTTTGTTGACGAAGTCGAATATGGACCAAAGCTCTGTCAAACGGTTTTCCATTGGTGTCCCGCTGAGGGCAATGTGATGTTGCCCTTTAAGCTGTCTAATTGCTCTCGATTGTTTCGTATGGGCGTTCTTGATGTTTTGGGCTTCGTCTAAGCAAATGGTATTCCACTTTGCTGCTGTTAATTCATCACGATCAGAATGTGAGAGTCCATAAGACGTCAGAACAATATCTGTTGACGCGTATGCTTTTGTGAAGTCCTCTCCCTGTGGACGCGATGGGCCATAATGCAGGGCAACCTTCAAATGTGGTGCGAATGTTTCGAGCTCTCGCTGCCAGTTTCCTAAAACAGAGGTCGGCGCAATGATGAGAGAGGGGGCGACATTTTGCTCCTGCTCCTTCAAATACGTGAAATATGCGATCATTTGAATCGTTTTTCCAAGACCCATATCATCTGCTAAACAAGCCCCAAATCCATGCGATCTTAAAAATAAAAGCCAGTTCACGCCGTGCTGCTGATACGGACGCAGTGTGCCTTTAAAGGACTCACTCATTTCGTAGGAAGGCAGCTCGTGCGTATCATTTAATTGGTGGACAAGCCCTCTTAATTGCGATGAAAGTTCAAATTGAATATGGGCAAATGCTGAACTGTCCAATAGCTCTGGAATCGATTCAGAGGAGGCTTCTTGATCTGCCAGTTCGCGTGACAAAATATCAGACATGTGAAGTCCTTCGTTTTCGGCACGCTCCATCCACTTTTTCATTTGCTGGATGAAGGTCGGGTCTATTTTGATCCATTGTCCTCGAATGTTGACAAGGCGTCGTTTGCTTTGGACAAGCTCGTTGAACTCATCTTCTGTCAGTTCAATGCCGTTTGTAGCAAAGCGCCAATTAAAGTCCATTAATGCGTCCATTCCGACATGCGATTCGCCTCGCGGTGTAGAAGAGATCCTTGCTTTTAACATCATCGTGCTGTCTTTAACAATTTGCCACCACGATGGGAGCAGAATCTCAATACCCATATTAACAAGGGTTTCACTCGCTTCAGATAGGAAGAGCCACGCCTCTTCTTCTGACATGAGTGTGGTGCCAGATGTGAAAGAAAGCCAAGGGACAATTTGACTGAATCGTTCCATCTCTCTTGAAATTTTATCTTGATACGGATGCCAAGACCTTTTCAATGAACGGATGCCTTCAAAAAAGTGAAGGTCACTGTTTTTCTTATCTCGCAAAAACAATTCGATTTTCCAATCATCTCCGTCAAAATCCGGCTCATTTAACCGCAAGCCGACAGTGAACGGCGTCTCATCATCTATCCAGCCAATCGTCTCCAAGAAATCCTGCTCATCTAGAAAATGTCCTTGGAAGGTTGAGAGCGCAGGCGATTGTGCGTTCATGCGTTCCCATTTGTGCTGCAACGCATCATCATACTGAATATAATCCTGTACAGCAAAGGAGAACCAATCAGCCGTATAACCATCTAATAGGCCTTCTTTGTCTTTAAACCGAAGCTCGCCTTTTGTCCATGCCTCGTAATCGGGAACGAAATCTTCGTCCTCGATAAATTCATAAATAGTGGAGGCTGTTTTCATCAGGGGCTCCGTTTCATCCGTTAATGTCACATGACTAAACGTATTAAATGAATTTTTTCCTAGCAATTCAACGGTCATCCAAGGGCTTAACAGGTAGGCAGGTGTTCCAATAAAGCTGACATCTTCTAAGAATGTTCCATAGAAAGAAGATTCGTGCCATTGGAAAAGCTGCCTCTTCATTTCATTAAGCGGAACAGGGTGTCCGTCCTCTGCTTGCGCTGAAATGGTGAAAGAGAAATCTTCTGTTTGTTCTGCATGAATGACAATTTGTTTATGGCGTGTCATCAATCAATTTTCCTTTCTTCATTTCCTCTTGGAACGCACGCAGCCGTTTTGTTGAATCTTGCAGCTGCTTTACATACCTTTCCCAAATCGCGTTTTTTTTCGTTTTATGATAAAGCGTGCGCAGTTTCTTCAGCATTTTTACAGACTCTCGATAAGCACTTCGATTCTTTTGATCGAGAAGCAGTGAGATTTCACGGTGGTACGATGGAATGAGGGCTTCTGGCTCCTCTTTTGCAATCTGTTTGATCAGATCCTTCTCCAGTTCACTAATGGTGAAACCAACAAGGCTGTGAATCTCAATCCATTCCGCATAACGCTGCTGTGCATACAATAGCTGACTGTATTCTGTAAACGCATAGGGCATACAGATTTGGAGATAGCGTTCATATAAATGATGATCCTTCGTCTGCTTAAAATATGCATCTAAATAAAAGAAGAAATCACTGACAGCCCCCCGCAGTTCTCTGTAGGAAAGGTCGAGCTGGCAATATTCCTCTAATATATAGGTGATTTCTTGATACCAGAGCTTGAGCCGCTTCCAGTCTTTTCGGTTTGTGAGATCCTTCAGCCAATTGAGCACATTTGGCAGCATATCCGCATTGAGCAGCTGTAATTGCTGAAAGAGGCTTTCATCTTCTTTCAGTAAATAATCCATGTGCATCAGCCCGATGGTACGTTCAACCGTTTGTTCCTTCTTCTGGGCGTTCTTTAGTAATTCTGTTTCTTTTTTGACCCATTTCCCTCTATTTAATATGGTGCCCCAAATCTCCATAAAGACCGCTACTCGTTCATGCTGGAAAGGTCCATTGATTTGAAGAAGTGTGCGAACGGCAGTTGGTGTGTTTTCAAGAAACGGATCGAGGGAAAAGGAAAGGGCGTATGTCTTCAAATGATCCACTGAATCGAAAATAGTGTTCATGAGCTGTTCTACATATGGATTCATGGAATAAAAGTCTTTTTCGGCATCAAGGCGGCCGAGGTCGACGAGTTCATGAAGCCTAAGCCATACATCGATTGACGTATGAATCGCATACAAGCTCTTGAATTCAGGTGAAGCAGGTGCGTGTTTTTTTAGGATCGATAAATAGCCGTAATACAAATGCTGCGGTGTTTGCTGGTGCTTCGGTGTCCGTTTCAGCCAGAGGTTAAATTCCTCTTGGAAAAAAGTCAGCCAGCTTTGGAGTGATTGTTCGTCTGGGCGCTTCACTTGGAAGTGCTGGCGAATCAGTTCTTTGCTGCGCTGTAATTCATCCTTTTCTGACCAATTTTCTGTAAATCCGGTCACACTCTCTACTTGAGCGTATAGCGAAAAGAAGACAGCGAGAATGTGTTTACAAAGTCCATCTGCTGGACATGAGCAGCTGCTTCTCACAGGAAACAGCACATGAAGGTGGACTCTTGCTGCCACGACATCATGTACATAAGCTGACCATTCAGTATCAGACTCTTGCTTGAGCCGATATACGCTGTCCTGTCTATAAGTAATCAATGCTTTTTTGATGAGTTGTTTGTTTTCATCTGTTGCAGGAAGAAGTTCTTTGATCTGTTCGGCTGTTTGTTTGATTTCTTCTTCGTTGATGTTGTGCTGAAGCATTTGATCCGCTCCTAACCAAGTAAAAGATTCCAATTCTTTTATTATAGCTCAATGGGGATTTATAAAAAAGTTTTTCATGAAAATGGTCATAAATTTCAAAAGCTGTCGAATGATGTAATAGAGTATTGCATAAACCAACCTTACAGCATATAATAATGAAATTAGTGGAATTGAAAGGATACAGACATGGATAATAAGGGTTTAAATCAAGAGGAATTTTTAAAGATTTTGATGTACGCTCATGATATTGGTGAAAATTCAAATGATGTCACAACAAAAGAAATGCTTGAAAATCTGATTGCTCATATTCGAAATGGTCTTGTTTCATAAAAGTGACCCCCTGCTAGTGATGGCAGGGGGTTTTTGTATGCTTTTAAGAATGGAATGAAAGCTCCCGGCATACGATGTCATTACAAGCATAAGGTGTATGGGGAGCTGATGGTGTCATGAATATTGCGATTGCAGGCTGTGGGTATGTGGGGCTTGTGACAGGTGTGTGTTTAGCGGAGGCAGGTCATGATGTGGCGTGTATTGATATTGACCGCCGAAAGGTCATGCAACTGAAACAGGGAACTCCACCAATGTATGAGCCGGGGTTAAAAGAGCTATTGAAACGCAATCTTGAGCAGGGACGAATTCATTTTCACATAAATGGAGCAGAAGCCTACACGAAGGCAGATGTATTAATGATCGCGGTCGGCACCCCGCAGCAGGCAGATGGCCAAGCTGATATACAATTTGTGTTTCAGGCTGCTAAAGAGATGGGCTTAAAAGCAAAGTCAGGGGCAATTCTTGTGGTGAAAAGTACGGTGCCTGTCGGAACGGGTGATCAAATCGATCAGCTCATCCATCAAGAATTAGGACGGAAGGAGCCATTAGCTATTGCATCTAACCCAGAATTTTTACGGGAAGGCTCTGCCATTTCAGATACATTGAGGGCGGACCGGCTTGTGATTGGAGCTGAAACAAAAGCCGTATTAGACCAGTTAGAGGGGATGTATGCTGATTTCCACCTTCCATTGGTGAAAACAGACCGTAAAAGTGCTGAAATGATCAAGTATGCATCAAATGCATTTCTTGCGACAAAAATCAGCTTTATGAATGAGATTGCCTCCATTTGTGAAAAAACAGGAGCTGATGTTGAATGGGTGGCGCAGGGAATGGGGCTTGATCAGCGGATTGGTTCTTCCTTTCTCAGAGCGGGTATTGGCTACGGGGGTTCTTGTTTTCCAAAGGATACAAATGCACTTGTTCAAATTGCAGGGCATGTGTCCCATGATTTTGAGCTGTTAAAGGCTGTCATCAAAGTAAATAATGAGCAGCGGGCAGGTTTTATCCGAAATATCCAGGAGCGGCTGGGAGCAGCGCTTGAAGGGAAGCGAATTGCGCTTCTTGGTCTGTCCTTTAAACCGAATACAGACGATATGAGGGAGGCACCGTCTATTCCGATCGCTCATGAGCTCCATCAATTAGGTGCGGAGCTTGTGGCATATGATCCTGTTGCTGCCCGGCGTGCAGCTCGTGAACTGCCGGATCAAGTCTTATTTGCTCAAACGATTGAAGAAGCGATCAAGGATGCCGATGCGGTCTGTCTATTAACAGAGTGGGCGGATATTCAGTCATTTCCGCTCGCGTCCTACAAGAAATGGATGAAGCAGCCGCTTATTTTCGATGGACGAAACTGTCATACACTTGAAGCGGCAGAAGAAGCAGGGATCGAGTATCATTCGATTGGGCGTAGATCAGTTTCTCCAATTTATATGTAAAAGAAAACCGATAACAGTGAATGTTATCGGTTTTTATGAATGCGGCAGAATGAATCCACCATATAAAAATGCAGCCACAATAAGAAAGGCAGGGTGCAGCTTGAATTTGGTCATCAAGAAAAAGGAGATCGCGGCAATGGCGAGAGATTGTGTCCAGCCGATGGCTTTCACTGCATCTCCGCCGATTTCCCATGTTAGTAAAAGCATCATCATCGCAATGACAGGCTGTACGGATAAGGTCATGCCTTTTACGACGGGAGATTGGCGAAAACGGTCAATGAGCTTGAGCAATAAAATGAGTCCGGCGGCGGAAGGCAGGACAGTTGCAAGCAATGCCACGATAAAACCTGGCCAGCCCATGACGTCATAGCCGACATATGCTGCAATCTTCGTAGCGATTGGCCCCGGCAGTGCATTGGCTAAAGCCAGCATATTGGAAAATTCTTCGTTCGTCATCCAATGAAAATGATTGACGATTTCTTCATAATTGAGCGGAATGGATGCAGGGCCTCCGCCATATCCTAATAGATTAGATAAAAAGAATGCCCAGAATAAAAAGAGAATCAGTATCATGAAGACACTCCTTTCTCTTTATTTGGCCGATGCCAGCGATTTTTCAGTTTAAAATGGAAAGCGCCATAAAATAAAAAGATCATCACAATGATTCCTGGATGAATGGAGAGCACTTGCAGCCCGACAAAGGCAAGAAGGAATAGAGTGATCCCGAAGATCATGCCGAAGCCTTTCAGCGTTTTTTGTCCAAACTCATATGCCATGATGCCTAACAGAACGGCAATGACAGGGGTCACAGCACCAATCATATTTTGAATGATTTGTGAGGAGCTTAAGACGCTGACAAGTGTGACAAGGGCTACCATAGCGAGACATGTCGGTAAAATATGTGCAGCTGTTGCGACAATTGCGCCAGATACGCCCTTTAATCGATAGCCGAGGTATGCTGACATTTTGGTTGCGATCGGGCCTGGTAATGCATTGGCGATGGCGAGTGTTTCTCCGAATTCGTCATCGTTGACCCATTGATATTTCACCACCGCTTCATGGCGAATAAGCGGTATCACGGAAGGGCCTCCGCCAAAACCGAGAATCCCGGTTCGCACCATAGCGATAATGAGTTCGATATATGATTGCAAGTGGTTCAACTCCTGTCTACAATTTCATACCCATACGGCTTTTGTATCGTTTAATGAGCATTTGGCAGTCCACACTGACGACACCTTCTAGCGGGTATAGTTTTTTTGTCAGAAATGTCTCCATTTCCTGTTCATCTTGAAAAATGCCATGCATATGCAGCTTGCTTGGTCCTGTCATATGATAAAGACTCGTGACAGCTGTTTCCTGTTCAAGCTGAAGGGCAACCGCTTCTAAAAATTTCGGCTCTACCTCTACATTAAAGAAGACAGAGACATGAATGCCAACCTTCGCAGGGTTAATTACAGCAGTGAATCGTTCAATGACCCCTGCTTCAACGAGCTGCTGAATGCGGGCTTGTACGGCAACACGTGACAGACCGACCTGTTTGCCGAGATCTGTATAAGACATGCGCCCATCCTCGTGTAATAGGGATAAAATTTGTTTATCTCTTTCGTCTAATGTTAAGTTCGGAATGCTATAGTCTTTTGACACCATATAACCACCTTTCTTCTGTTGATATTCTATCATATTTCATTACGTATAGAATGGTTGAGTTCTCATTTGATATCGAAACGAAAACGTTACGGGCAAAAAAACATCTTTATGCATAAAAAAACACCCCGAGCTCATCGGGGTGTCTTCATTTATTGATCCGGGCTGCTTTCTGCACTGGCAATTTGCTGTGCAAGGTCAGCTCGATCAATGTCTGCTTGGAAGAATTCCTGCGTATTCGGCAGGTGTAAATTCATATGACGTTTTTGAGATATGCGGATGGTGACTTGATCAACGGTGTAATCAAATACGTGTCCGCCAACACTTCGATCTTCATCAATAAAATGAAGGTGATATCCACTTACAGCAATGCCGTGTGCGTACTGCGGTGTACGGAAGCCTGCGATCGTACCTTGAATATCCTCGAAGTCGAAAATAGGCTGAGACTTGACTGCTTCTACCATCGGAACGTAAGGTTTTTCCTGTTTTTCAACCGTACGTGTTTGAACCTTTTTGAATGATCCATCAATGCGGACTGCATAAAAGATATTTTTACTTGGTAAAATGCGGTCAATTTCTTCTTCCAGCTCTTTGGACGTCATTGGTGCATCAATTCGATGAACGATATCTGTTTCAAAGAAAGCTAGAGAGCAGAATGGTGAATAATCTTGATCGGTGACTGGTGTCGCTGTTCCATCCGAGCGCAGCCGGTAGAATGCACCGTCAAAGCCGATCAGCTCCCCATCTAATTGATTAAATGTACCGATGCCGAAATCACCGTGTTCAGGAATATGCGCGAGGGAGAAATCTCCATCATATACGGCTTCAAGCAAGGAAGTCATCGTCGATACTTGATAGACCTCTTGCTGTTTGTCATGCTGTCTTGTGTCATTCTGTTGATTCATTGGGTGCATCATACCCATATCCGCTCACTCCTTTAATGTAATGTATCGAAGTCTTATCTGACGTTCGCTGTGTGTTTTTTGCGATAGACTTCTGGCCATTTTTGACTGGCGAGGTCAGGGTTATCTTGATAGTCAATCGGAATATCAATGATCACGGGTCCTTCTATGTTTATACCCTTTTGAAGGACGGTTGAAAGCTCCTCAGGTGAGTTGACTCGTAATCCAGTCGCTCCAAAGCTTTCCGCATATTTCACTAAATCGATCTGACCGAATTCAACGCAGGATGTACGGTCATATTTCATTTCCTGCTGGAACGCAACCATGTCGTATGTGCTGTCGTTCCAAACAAGGTGAACGAGGTTTGTCTTCTTGCGGACAGCTGTTTCTAACTCCATTGCGGAGAAAAGAAAACCGCCATCACCCGAAACCGAAATAATCTTTTCATCTGGATTCAATATAGAAGCCGCAATAGCCCATGGTAATGCGACGCCTAATGTTTGCATGCCGTTACTCACCAAGAATGAGTTCGGTTCATAGACGCGGAAGTGACGGGACATCCAAATCGCGTGAGATCCGATATCACACGTGACCTTTGTGTCATCAGGAATCAGACGTCTCAATGTATGAATGACATCCAGCGGGTGAGATCGATGACTTTCTCTTTCTGGTGCCTTTTCAATGTCGCTTAATAGCTCCTGTAATTCAGTGACTAATTCTATGTTCTCTTTGCATAGAGAAAGAGGAACACTGTCATGCGCTAGATGTTTGACGGTTTCAGAAATATTGCCTACAAGTTCAAGCGCTGGCTCATAAAAATGGTCAATATCTGCCTGCATGTCATCAACATGGATGATCTGGCGCTGCTGCGGCTGAAGATTCCAATGCTTCGGATCATATTCGATTGGATCAAATCCAATGGTCAAAAGGACATCTGCTTGTTCAATGAGAAGGTCACCCGGCTGATTACGGAATAAGCCGATTCTGCCTACATATTGAGACTCGAGCTCTCTTGAGAGAACGCCGGCTCCTTGGTACGTTTCAACAAATGGGATACCAAGTGTTTTTAATAATGCTCTTGTGGCATTTGCAGCAGCTGGACGACTGGCTTTCATTCCCACAATCGCAATAGGTAAGTGTGCATTTTGAATTTTGGCGATAGCCGAACTGATGAGAGCATCCGGTGCAGGACCTAATTCTGGAGAAGGGTGAGCAGACACTGCTGTTTGTGTGGTGTGTTCTGTCACGACATCTTGAGGAAAGCTGATAAATGCTGCTCCAGCTTGCCCTTTTTGTGCCGCGCGAAAAGCATTTGTTAATGCTTCTGGTATATTATGAACGTCTTGTACTTCAACACTATATTTGGTGACTGGTTTGAATAATGCCGCATTGTCGAGTGATTGATGTGTTCGTTTCAGACGATCTGCACGAATGACGTTTCCAGCGATTGCGACAACGGGATCACCTTCTGTATTGGCTGTTAATAGACCTGTTGCTAAATTAGATGCACCAGGACCTGATGTGACGAGACAAACACCTGGTTTGCCGGTTAAACGTCCGACAGCAGCTGCCATAAAGGCTGCATTTTGTTCGTGTCTGCATAAGACAAGCTCTGGACCTCTGTCTTTTAATACATCAAATACAGCGTCAATTTTTGCTCCTGGAATCGCAAAAACATGGGTCACACCTTGAGCAATCAGCGTATCGACAATCAACTCTGCTCCTCGTCTTGTTAGGGGTTGTGCTTGAGATTTCATTTACCCCGCACTCCTTTCGGCAAGTAAAATTTTTTATGAAAATATATTTTCATGATATGATTTACTATACATTTCATAAAATAAATTTTCCAATATATGTTTAACGTGGTTTTAATATGTTTCACGAATAAGTGTGTGAGGAGTGAAAGGATGGAACTGAGACATTTGCAGTATTTTGTCACAGTAGCGGAGGAGCTGCATTTTGGCAGAGCAGCCGCACGGTTGAATATGACACAGCCTCCACTTAGTCAGCAAATAAAGCAGTTTGAGGAAGAATTGGGTTTTCCATTATTTCACCGGTCGAAGCGGGTGGTGGAGCTAACAGCAGCTGGAAAGGTCTTTTTGCATGAGATTCGGGGAGTACTGCAACAGCTTGATAAAGCCGTTGATCATGCCCGTCACACAGCAAGAGGAGAGCTGGGGAAAATTATCATAGGTTTTGTTGGAACGGCGACGTATGATATTCTGCCGCCCGTTGTACGTGAATTCAGGGAGCTGTATCCCTCTGTCAGTATTGAATTGCAGCAGCTTTCTGTTCCGCAGCAGCTAGAGGCACTGTTAAATGGTGAGATTGATATCGGTTTTTTACATCCTACAGCGCCGCATGAAGAACTAGTCAGTCGTTTGATGAAGCAAAGTGAATGTATTTTTGCGATTCCAAAAAATCATCGATTGGCTCAACAAGAGACTGTCACGATTGAAGATATCCGTCATGAACCGATTATTTCTTTATCACAGGAATCGTGGCCGTCCCTTTATCAGCACTTTGTCCTGCTATGTGAAAAGTACGGATTTTCTCCAAATATCGTGCAGGAAGCGGCGGAATATCAAATGATCATTGGTCTTGTCACAGCAGGGATCGGTATTGCAGTGATTCCAAAATCAGCCCGGCGTTTATTTAATCTGGATGTTGTTTATCGAGCCATTGAGGGTGAACAGCTTCTGGCGGAATGGACGATTTCCTATAGACGGGAAAATCATAATCCCGCTTTATTTCATCTTGTCCACCATATCCTGCATCGCACCGAGCTAGAATAAGAGGTATAGGGAACGGGTTATGGTATGATGTCGTTACATTAAAAGGAGGCGTACCTGAATTGATTACATTGCAAATGGATCAGCTGTCACGAAAAGAGGCATATAAATTATTATCTGGTTCTATCGTTCCAAGACCGATAGCGTTTATTACAAGTCTATCTAAAGAAAATGTCGTCAATGCCGCACCATTTAGTTTCTTTAATGTCATCAGTGGACACCCGCCGCTCATTGCCGTTTCTATCGGACGACGTGAAGGTCAGATGAAAGATACTGCTCAGCATATTATCGATAGGGAAGAGTTTGTCGTTCATGTGAGTGATGAAGCCATAATAGAAGATATTAATGAAACAGCTGCTACGCTGCCGCAGGAAGAGAGTGAGCTGTATCGAACCGGTCTTCATCAAGTAGAGAGTCATGTCATTTCAGTGCCAGGGATCAAGGAAGCGCGCATTCGTTTTGAATGTCAGCTGGAAAAACATCTCACCTTTCAAAATGATGAAGGGGAGATCACGGTCGATCATATCATTGGCCGGGTTGTATGTGCACATTTAGATGAGGGTGTTTATGATGTAGAAAAAGGCTATGTTTCTACTAATGAACTGAAACCAGTCGCGCGACTAGCAGGTAATGATTATGCCCATTTAGGCACGTCATTTGTGCTGAAAAGACCACAGTAATAGAAAAACCCCCGAGTGATGCTCGGGGGTTCTGTTTATTTCTTCTGTTCTAGTTTCAGTGGAGCTGCGATGTTCTTTTGTACTTTTTTCCCTTTTAATACGTCGTTTGCAGCACCGACCGCCAGTTGACCGATCAGCTCTGGCTGCTGCGCAACTGTTGCAGAGAGTTTTCCTGCTTTGATTGAGCTGAGTGCATCTTCGTTCCCGTCAAAACCAACGACGAGAATGTCTTTTCCGGAGCTTTGAATTGCCTCTAGCGCGCCAAGTGCCATTTCATCATTGTGGGCAAAAACGGCTTTGATGTCAGGGTTTCCTTGAAGGAGGTTTTCCATGACATTCAGTCCTTTTGTCCGGTCGAAGTCAGCAGCTTGTTTCACTGTCACTTTTAAGTCTTTATCTGCTATTTGATGGAATCCTTTTCCGCGCTCACGTGTAGCGGAAGCGCCTGGTACGCCTTCTAATTCAGCGACTTTTGCTCCTTTGCCGAGCTTGTCGATGATAAATTTAGCTGCCATTTCGCCGCCTTTGACGTTATCTGAGGCGACAAGTGCTTCTACCTTTCCACTTTCGGCTGAGCGATCTAATGTGATGACAGGTATATCAGAAGCGTTCGCTGATTCGACAGCGGTTGATATGGCAGATGAATCCGCTGGGTTGATGAGCAATGCGTCGACACCTTGCTGAATTAAATCTTCTACATCACTTGTTTGTTTAGCTGAATCATTTTGTGCATCTGCAATCACGACGTCAATGCCTAGCTTTTTCGCTTCTTTTGTCACACCGTTTTTCAAAGAAACGAAGAATGGGTTATTTAATGTCGAGATTGACAGCCCGATTTTGATGTCTTTTTTCTTGCCATCTTTTGATGACTTGGCCCACTCAGGTGGTTCAAGTGAGCAGGCAGAAAGCATGAACAATGAGAGAGTCAGGATGAGAATAAGATATTTTTTCATAGCAGCTGCCTCCTTAAGCAGATTTCTTTCTGTCTAGCAGGACTGCAATCAAGATGACAATCCCTTTCACAACAGATTGATAGAATGATGAAACACCAAGTAAGTTCATACCATTGTTCAGGACACCGATAATGAGTACCCCGATGAGTGTGCCGACAATTCGTCCTCTTCCGCCGGACAGGCTTGTCCCGCCAAGTACGACGGCAGCAATGGCGTCAAGCTCATAGGACGTACCAGCTGTTGGCTGTGCAGAATTCAGACGAGATGTTAAGATCGCACCTGCTAAGGCAGACATGAAGCCTGCTAACGAATAGATCATAATTTTCACGCGCGGTACTTTGATGCCTGAGATGAGAGCCGCTTTTTCATTCCCACCGATCGCATATGTTCTTCTGCCGAAAGGTGTTTTATGAAGCAGTACCCAAAGTACGATAAAGGTGAGAAGCATCGTGATCGCTGGAACAGGAATGCCTAAGAAATATCCGCGGCCGAATAACTGAAAGGCATAGTTAGAGCCAAGCCCAGTAATCGGGTTTCCATCTGTATAAACGAGTGTCAAACCTCTGAAAATCGTCATCGTCGCAAGCGTTGCGATAAAAGGAGCCATTTTTCCTTTTGTAATTAAAAGACCGTTAATCATCCCGAGAACGGCACCGATGATACAGCCGACGATAATGGCTAAAATCGGGTCCATGCCAGAAACGATAAAGCCAGCAGTCAGGGCACTGGACAGGGCAAGAATAGCACCGACTGATAAATCAATGCCTCCAGTTAAAATAACAAATGTCATCCCAAAGGCAATGAGGGCATTAATGGAGATTTGTCTCAGTAAGTTTAAGATGTTTAAAGGCTCTAAAAAGGCCGGGTTTAAAATAGAAACAATGGCGACAAGGATGATGAGTCCTAAGAATGGCCCAAGCTTTTGCATGATGTGGTCAAATCGTCCATTTGAAGTAAGTGGTTTCATGTTACTTCCCTCCTGTAGCTAGTGTCATAATTCGTTCCTGTGTTGCTTCTGTTTTGTCTAATTCTCCGCTGATGGTTCCTTCATGAATGACGAGTACTCGATCGCTCATCCCGAGTATCTCTGGGAGTTCAGAGGAGACCATTAAAATGGCAACGCCTCGATCGGTCAGTTCATTCATTAACTGATAGATTTCTCGTTTCGCTCCGACGTCGACACCTCGTGTCGGTTCATCTAAAATCAAGACCTTTGGCTGTATGCCGATCCATTTGGCGATGACGACTTTTTGCTGATTTCCACCAGACAGGCTTCGGGCAGAAATGTCAGAGGAAGCCGTTTTAATCGTCAGTCGTTTGATGAGCAGGTCGACAAAATCCTGTTCATTTTTCTTATCAATCAGTCCCTTTGGAGAGAAGCTTTTTAAGTTTGGCAGACCGATGTTTTCTCGGATGGATGCATCAAGCATGAGCCCTTCATCCTTGCGATCCTCTGTGATAAAGCCGATACCGAGCTTGACAGCATCACTTGGTTTTTTAATAACAGCCTTTTTTCCGTGAACCCAGATTTCTCCTTGGTCAAGAGGATCAAGGCCAAAGAGTGACCGCATCATTTCGGTCCGGCCAGCCCCCATTAAGCCTGCAACACCGACGATTTCTCCAGCTTTAACTGAGAAACTGATATCTTGAAATTGTCCTTTTTTCGTTGCTTGTTTCACCTCGAGGACAATATCTCCTGTAGAAGGCGTTCGCTCGGGAAATCGATCTGTCAATTCACGGCCGACCATTTTTTTGACGACTTCGTGGAAGTTCGTTTCAGGTATGGCTTTCGTATCGACCGTTTTTCCATCACGCATGATCGTAATCCTGTCACAGATTGCAAAGATTTCCTCCATACGGTGAGAAATATAGACGATGGAAACGCCTTCTTTTTTGAGAGATTCAATGACCTGGAAGAGCTTTTCAATTTCACGTTCCGTTAGAGCTGCTGTCGGTTCATCCATGATGATGACTTTCGCATCGGTCATTAATGCCTTTGCAATCTCAATCATTTGTTTTTGTCCAACAGAACAGCTGCCTGCCTCTTGATCAAGCGAGAGATTCACAGACAATCGGTCCAGCTGCGTTTGGGCGAGGACCTTCATTTTCTTTGTGTCTAGCAGCCCAAGCTTCGTATAGATTTCTTTCCCGATGAATAGGTTCTCCAAGACGGTCATATCCGGCCATATGTTGAGCTCTTGATGAATGAAGGCGATGCCGTGCTGTTCCGCTTCCTTCGGATTTTTGAAAGCGGTTTCTTTTCCGTCGATTTGTATCGTTCCTTGATCTAAAGAATAAAGACCTGTAAGCAGGTTCATTAAAGTTGATTTTCCCGCACCATTTTCACCCATGAGTGCGTGGACTTCGCCTGTGACGAGGTCAAAGGAGACCCCGGAGAGAACGGTGTTTTTCCCAAAAGCCTTATGGATGTTATGCATCTCTATGTTCATATCTGGCTCCTCCTTTTAAAAGATGACACCGGCATGAAGAATGCAGTTTGCGTATGGGGTGGCTTCACCCGTTCGAATGACTGCTTTTGCCTGTTTGGTCATGTCTTTGAACGTCTCGTGGTCTACTTCATGTAATGGTTTTGAGAACGCTTTCTTAAGAAATAAGTGATCTCGTTCATTGGCCTCTTTGATTTCACTAGCCACAGTCATGTTTTCAACAGCCATTTCCTGAAGAAGGAGGGAGGTGACCTCCTGAAAGGACGGTGTGCCGATTGATAATGCTAGATCGATTTTGACTGGACCTTCTGGAATAGGGAGGCCGCAGTCTGCGATGACGATTGTATCTGTATGGCCAAGGTCAGCAAGCACCTTGGCGATATGGCTGTTTAGGATGCCGTTTTTTTTCATTTCTTTTTCTCCAATTCTTCTCTTGTTGGCATGCCGCCTTGTGCGCCGAACTTTGTGACGGACATTGATGCTGCAAGGTTGGCAAAGGCAAGTGCGTCATAGAGGGATTTGCCTTCTGTTAGGGCGACAGCCAAGGCTCCGTTAAAGGTATCGCCAGCTCCTGTTGTATCGACTGCTTCGACAGGTACACCTGGAACTAACACTTCTTTCGATCCATCAAAATATCGAACCCCATTTTTCCCTTCTGTGACTAGTAATTTGTTAGGGTAATGACGCAAGGCATCTTCAATTGGCAGACCATCAAACATAAGAACAGCTTCGTGTTCATTCGGTGTAATGTAAGCAGCCTGATCTAAAACCTGCTGCGATACTTTGCGAGCTGGTGCAGGGTTTAAAATCACAGGTATTTCCTTTTCACTGCAAATGGCGCAGACCGCTTCGACCGTTTTTTCAGGTATTTCCTGCTGGATAAGAACCATCCCGATATCATCAATTGTAGAAAGAGCCTCATTTACATAGTCAGGAGTGACCTCATTATTTGCCCCTTTGACCACGACAATGCTGTTATCACCTTCTGCTAAAATGATATGAGCTGTGCCGCTCTCCATTTCGGTAACCGGTTTCATATATGAGATGCGGACACCTTGTGTTTGTAAATTACTGAGAATTTCCTGACCATAAGCGTCATCACCAACTCGGCCGACCATATATACATCTGCACCGAGTCTGGCACTTGCGACTGCTTGATTTGCCCCTTTTCCGCCTGGGACCGTTTTAAACGATTCGCCTAAAACCGTTTCACCGGCATTTGGCCGTTTATCTGATGTGACGACTAAATCCATTGAACAGCTTCCTACTACAACAATATGACTCATTGTGAATCCACCTTTCTTGTGGTCTCTCGTTCAATAAAAGAGACGGGCATTTGAATAACTGGCTGATCTATCGGTTGTTTCTGAATCGCTTTGATTAACAGCTGTGCCGCTTCTTTCCCCATCTCATAGGCGGGCTGCCTAATGGTCGATAAGGAAGGGAAAAGCAGCTCGCTTTGCGGAATATCATCAAATCCAATGATTTGAACGTCTCCTGGAATGGCTTTTCCGATACGAAGCGCTTCATGGATGACCGCTGTTGCGACGATGTCATTGCTGGCAATGATCCCATCTGTTTCAGGGTACAGCTGGAAGAGGGCTTTGGCGCTTTTTCGGGCTTCTTGAAAGGAAAAGGAAGCATTAGACATCACATGAAAGTCGACACCTGTATCCGTGAGAACATCGAGTGCGCCCTTGAATCGCTGCCGAGCTGTTTGCAGATGGGCAGGTCCTTTTAGCAGTGTGATCTGCCGGCTGCCGCGTCTAATTAATTCCATCGCGGCCATTTTCCCACCAGCTGCAGCATCTGCAAAAACAGAAGGTGCATGTGGAACGGTTCGATCTAAAAACACAACAGGTAAATCATCATCATTGTATATATCTGATTCAGGTTCATTTGTGACTGCGATGACACCGACCACTTGATTTTGTTTAAAGGTTTGTAAGTAGGCCAGTTCCTTCTCTCGATCCTCATCACTGTTCCCGAATAATAATCGAAAACCGTGCGCATGAATCTCATCCTCAACACCTCTAGCCAACTGAGGAAAGAAGGGGTTTGTGATATCAGGCAAGATTAAGCCGATTAGGCGTGATTCTCTTTTGAAAAGGGATCTAGCCACTTCATTGGGAAAGTAGTTCAACTCCTGCATCGCTTGTGTCACGCGGGTTTTCGTATCTGAATGGACATATCCAGTATCATTGAGCACGCGTGAAACAGTGGCAACAGATACTTGTGCAGCTTTTGCAACATCTTTAATGGTAGCCAATGGAGAGCCTCCCTTCATGAATGTGTAACCGTTTACACACATAGATTATCATGAAAGAATCAAAATGACAATCTAAAAAAAATAAAAAAAGAAAAGAAAGATGACTTCTTCCTTTTCTTAACTAATAATACCTGTTTGTGTAATGTTCACTTTCACTTTTGGAATGATTTTCACCTTCGGATAATCGGTGACCCAGTTCATTTTCATATACTCATCATAGTGTCTTACCCGATATTTTCTGCCAAGGCTGAGAACGTCAGAATTCGCTTCTTGCAGGGCGGCAATAACTTTTTCAGCGTCTTTTGTGAAGATAGCTGATAGCCTTTTATTTAACATTTCAATTTTTTTATCTGTATCTAAATTGTCTTTCGGGTATTCAAGAACAGAGGTGTTGAATTCAAACTCAAGAGAGAAGGTTAAGTTTCGGTGATCAGGATTGACGATTTTAATGTCTCTCTTTGAATCGGTTACTTGAACGGTGATGTAATTGTTCTCTTTTAATTTCATATCACTTCTTACTTTTTTCGTGAAGTTTGCATAACTGCCCATTTTACCATCCATAACGGTGAGCAGAATGGCATCTTGGGCATAGAGTTCACCTTTCTTTTTCTCATTATCAAATAAGGCAACCCCCCTCACACTCGTTAACTTTTTTGACTTATCGTAGTAGAGTAACGGCAGTGTGAAATCCTCACCGGTTTGCAGCATTTTGGACCGGATGTTTTGAATGTTCTTAGGTGAAACTTGTGAGGAGCGTGCTGCAGAAGTGATCAGGTTGTTTAAATAGTCGCTCACAATCAGTTTTTCCTTGAGCAGAGAATTGATTAAGTCCACACAGCTCCCGCCTTGCACCACCGCCAAGTTTGCGAGTAAAGGGCTTTTCGGATCGCGGTAAAACATATCTAAATAAGGGAGCAGCCGGTTTTGGGCAAATTCATCACCGATCAGCAGCACACGCATTTTCGACATATCAATTTTTTGGTCTACACTCCGGCTAAAGTTGCTTCTTGCTTTTCTTAAAGTTGGCGCATCAGTTGTGAGAACAGTGGTTAAATAGCTGCCAGAATTCCCTTGCTGCATACTTTGAGACTGCTGCACCTTTCGATAGGTAATCGAATATCTCGCATTGTCATCCTCTCCTTGATCAACAGCTGAAGTTAAAACGAGAGAGATGTCTTTTAATAGGTTTTGATCCCAGCAGCCAGGCATGAAAATGAGGGAAACACACATAAGCAGTGTCAACATGTACTTATGACGCATGTGATTTCACCTTCTTTTTACGATGTTTGATCAAGATAATAACGGCCATAATGATCGGAAGTGTGTAAATAAATGAATATTGTGCAACGGTGGTAAAGTCATTAAATCGCTGAATTCTAAAGTTATCAGTTGAAAGAAAACAGCTGACAGCATAAATCAAAATGGCAAAATAGTAGACATATTTTTTGTGATTTTTTTTCTTCAGCATACTGGATACACCATTTGCACAAAAGTACAGATAATTACTCAGTGTCGCTAGAATGATAAAGACCCAAAAGCTTAGAAAAATTAAATCCGTCCGCTCAATAACACCGAACGTAATGGTTTTTAATAGATACAAAACAGGATTTGGAATCACATCAAGCTCAGCCGGGCTGAAAAACATAAAACAAATTATAGTAATAAATAGGTAATAAAGTGTTGTGCATATATTTGAAATGGTCATTACTTTATATCGTTCCTTAATGGTGCCCTTCATTAGTGGAGAGATGATCAAAATCATCTCAAATCCATTCAATGACAGCACAACGTCCTTCAATCCAAGCTGAAATTGAGAGATATCCGTTTGGAAAAAAGGAAGGAGGTAATCAATGTTGGTTCCTTTCAACGCATAGAACATCAATAAAGAGAGCATGAGTAAAAAGGGAGTTAAGATAAAGTTGAACCTGACAATGGCTGTAATTTGCTCCTTTGCGATATAGATAATGCATATCATCAGTAATAGGTTAATGACCCAGTTTGGTGTGAGCGGGAGCACCCATATACCAAGAATCCTTGTGAATATAGAAAGGACAACAATACAAACCGAGGCAAAATATACCGTATAGAGCACGACCAAGGCGCGTCCAATCCATTTTCCAAAGACCTCAATCAGTGCTTGGAAAAATGACGTTTCTGGATACTTGTAAATGATATAAAGAAAAATCGTATTGATGATCTGGATAAAAAAACACGCGACAATTATCGCCATCCAGCCATCGTGTCCCATGTCTTTCATCAGTAAATGGGGGAGCGCTAAAATACCAACACCAATTTGAGATTGGATGATAAAAAAAACAGCTTGAGGTGGAGATATTTTATTTTTCATTTTTCATTTTCCACCCTCTCAGTTGTTCAATTTGTTTTTTCTTCTGCGGATTTAAATAAACAGGTCGGTTCTTGTACATCCACATTGGGAGTCGAATCACCGTATCCTTTAAGTCCTGCCAGTTAAATGGAGCAACAGGTGATAAATATGGTACCCCTAGTGATTCTAAACGGCATAAATTCATGATAATAATGGCGAGCCCAAATGAAATGCCAATAAATCCAAACATTGATGCCATAAACATGAGCGGGAAACGAAGCATCCTGATGGTGGATGTCATTTCAAATGATGGAAGTACAAACGAAGCGACAGCCGTCACAGCAACTACAATGACTAGGACATTCGAGATAAGTCCTGCTTGTACAACCGCATCCCCAATGACCAAACCACCTACGATCCCAATCGTTTGACCGATTGGTTTAGGGAGACGCACCCCGGCTTCACGTATAAGTTCAATCGTGATCTCCATCAGCATGGCCTCTATCAATGGAGGAAAGGGAATTCCGATGATAGAGTTCTTCATCGTAATGGCTAGTTCATCTGGGACAACCTCATAATGAAACGCAATAACAGCAATATAAAAAGATGGCAATATAACTGCGATGAAGCAGGCGAGATAACGCAAAATGCGAATAAACGTAGCAGGAATCCAGCGGCTGTTATAATCATCTGGTGACTGAAAGAAGCTAAAGAACGTGATAGGCAGAATGATGGCCATTGGACTGCCATCCATGAGTAAGACTATCCTGCCTTCAAGGATCGCAGATCTCACCTTATCCGGTCGTTCTGTATCAATCAGCTGCGGGAAAATAGAAAATGAATCATCCTCAATTGCCTCAACGATAGAGCCAGGACTTAACAGTGTGTCTACTTTAATAGAAGAAATCCGTCTGTTGACCTCTTCGACCTTTTCTTGATTGGCAATATCAGATATATAAACCGTCGCAAGCTTTGTTTCCGATTTTGTACCGATCTTATGATATTGAATGGCGAGCTTCCGATCATTTAAATGGGAACGCAGTAAGTAGATATTGGTATCAAGACTTTCCACAAATCCATCATGTGCGCCTGCGATAATACTTTCAGAAGAAGGTTCAGAAATAGAGCGCAGCGGAGGCTGTCCAACAGCAAATAGCTTAATTTGTGAGGAATTTTCATCCAGAAAGGCAATACTTCCTGCAATAATACTGTCTGTGATCAGCGTCAAGTCGCCTGTTTCAAGTGTGCTAAGAGATTTTGTATAATCCTGCTTTCCAGGAGAGCCTAACAAGTTGCCGATTATGAAATCATTTAGTTTTCCTTCATCTATTCTTGTTTTAATAAAAAGCAGCGCAGATTTCGTCTCATTCACCATTAATTCTCGGTATTCAAAATCACCGCTTTGCTGAAATGTTTTTTTCAGGATCCGGATTTTTTCCTCGAAGCTGCCTGATAAAAAATGCAGGCGTGTTTGCTCATTGGTGTTTGGCATCTTTAGCCTCCTCTCACAGATTTTTTAACCATAGTGTAAGCGAAGATGCGAATTTTATTCGTCATCTTGGGGGAAAGCATGACATGACCTGACAACTTTCAACTAAATTCATATTAAAAATGTTAAGAAATGATGAATCTTGATAAAAACAAATGAATAATGTTTCATTGTTTAGGTCATAAGGTGCGAATCTCGTAAAGAGAAGGTACACCTAAATGATCAATGTTTTACATCTTATCCCAATTTTTCGTGACCTAAAAATAAGCAGATGACTTGATTTTTTTAGAGGTGACCTTTGTCATAGGTCAACACACAGCAATCTGACCAATGAGAATGACTTTCTAACCTGTTCGTTCAAAAATATAAAACATTCCAAAACACGCACTATTTATTTAAAGCGCTGATATGACTGATGTTATAGAGAATAAAAGGCTTTAAAACATTGATTCAAAATACATCTTAATAATTGTCGAAAAATTTAGGGAGAAAAGGACAAAAGATTTTCGGATCATTGATGTTAACGCTTTCTCTTGAATTCAGCAGAAATTCAGGCTGATTTTTGTCCGTCTTTTGGCCTTTTCATTTAAAGGATAGGTAGGCAAAAAAGCCTTTTGATTAGAGGAATTTGGCATACGAGGAAGTGAAAGATTATGTTACATAATACCGATTGTGATTTTATGCTGAACCTATATACTGTTGATTGAATTTACATATCACACTCATAAAAAAAGGAGATGTAGATAAGCGATGTGGTTAATCGTTATAGCCTGTGTCATCATGTTAGGGATTGGCTTTATTGAAAAGAAGCGTCATCAGAAAAATATCGATGCCCTGCCGGTGCGCGTCAATATTAATGGTATTCGCGGAAAGTCTACCGTCACAAGATTGACAACCGGTATCTTAATGGAGGCAGGTTATAAAACTGTCGGTAAAACAACGGGAACGGATGCAAGAATGATTTATTGGGATACGCCAGAGGAGAAACCGATTAAAAGGAAACCGCAAGGACCGAATATCGGAGAGCAGAAGGAAGTTATGAGAGAAACAGTTGAAAGAGGAGCAAATGCCATCGTCAGTGAATGTATGGCGGTAAATCCAGATTACCAAATTATCTTTCAGGAAGAGCTGCTTCAAGCAAACATTGGCGTAATCGTAAACGTTCTTGAAGATCATATGGACGTCATGGGGCCAACACTTGATGAAATAGCAGAAGCCTTTACAGCGACAATTCCTTACAATGGACACTTGGTTATTACGGATAGTGAATATACGGATTTCTTTAAAGAGATTGCGAAAAAACGCAACACAGAAGTCATTGTTGCAGATAATTCCAAGATTTCTGATGAGTTTTTGCGGAAATTTGAGTACATGGTTTTCCCAGATAATGCTTCACTGGCACTTGGTGTTGCCCAAGCATTAGGGATTGATGAAGATACGGCATTCAGAGGAATGTTAAATGCGCCACCTGATCCAGGAGCGATGAGAATCCTTCCATTAATGGACGCGAAAACACCTGGACACTTTGTAAATGGATTTGCGGCAAATGACGCATCCTCTACATTGAACATTTGGAAGCGTGTGAAAGAAATTGGATATCCAACAGATGAACCGATTATTATTATGAACTGCCGTGCGGATCGAGTAGATAGAACGATCCAGTTTGCGGAGGATGTACTTCCTTATATTGAAGCAAGTGACCTTGTATTAATTGGAGAAACAACAGATCCAATTGTGAAGGCATATGAGGAAGGGAAAATTCCGGCTGACCACTTACACAACCTTGAATATCAATCTACAGAACAAATTATGAATATGCTTGAGAAAAAGCTTCATAATCGAGTGGTTTATGGAGTCGGCAATATCCATGGTGCCGCTGAACCGTTAATCGAAAAAATTCAAGAATACAAAATTAAGCAGCTTGTCAGCTAGGAGGAAATATAGAAAATGTTCGGATCAGATCTTTATATCTCGTTAATTTTAGGTGTTCTACTCAGTTTAATCTTTGCAGAAAAAACAGGAATCGTACCAGCTGGACTTGTTGTTCCGGGTTATCTGGCGCTCGTATTTAACCAGCCAGTCTTCATTTTAGTCGTCTTATCTGTCAGCTTGCTTACGTATGTGATCGTTCGTTTTGGCTTATCAAAATTCATGATTTTATACGGACGCAGAAAGTTTGCTGCGATGCTGATTACAGGGATTGCCTTAAAACTCATATTTGATTTCTTCTATCCAGTGGTCCCATTTGAAATAGCAGAATTCCGCGGAATTGGAATCATCGTCCCTGGATTGATTGCGAATACGATTCAAAAGCAAGGTCTTACAATTACCCTTGGAAGCACGTTACTTCTAAGTGGTGCAACATTTGCCATCATGTATGTTTACTATCTATTTTAAGATAAGGTGTGTCCAATGATGAATAAAAAATTGAGCTTTCAGGAAAAGCTGCTGAAAATCACAAAGAACCAAAAGAAAAAGACGAATAAACACGTACTCATTGCTTTACCGATCGTCATTGCTTGTACATTTCTATTTACGTTTATCGGGAAAGCACAAGTGCCAACTGTACAAAAGAATCCAGAAAACATCCTGACCGCTTCGTTTGTCGGTGACATTATGTTTGGAAGAAACGTAGAGAAAGTAACAGAACGCTATGGTAAAGAGCATCTCTTTCGCTATGCCAAGCCATATTTTGATGTGTCAGATTATGTGACAGGAAACTTTGAGCATCCAGTCGCATCAGATAAAGAACAGGCAGCCCAAAAGAATATTCATTTAAAAACAGATGAAGATTCTGTCCAAGCATTGAAGGATTTAAATTTCTCTGTCTTAAACTTTGCCAATAACCATGCGGCAGACTATGGTGAAAAAGGGCTGAATAATACAATCGATGCCTTTGAACAAACTGACATGGATTATACAGGTGCAGGTCGTAACCTCCAAGATGCGAAGCAGAACATTTCATACAAAGAAGTAAATGGTGTCAAAATTGCAACGCTTGGTTTTACAGATGTGTATGGGAAAGATTTCAAAGCAACGAATCGCCAGGCGGGTATTCTGCCAGCCGATCCATCTATCTTTATTCCGATGATTTCGCAGGCTGCTGAAAAGGCAGATCTCGTCGTTGTTCATGCTCACTGGGGACAGGAGTACAACAATGAAGTAAACGACAGACAAAAAGAATTGGCAAGAGCGATGTCTAAGGCCGGTGCTGATATCATTATCGGTGCTCACCCGCACGTCCTTGAACCGATGGAAGTTTATAATGGAACGGCGATTTTCTATAGCCTAGGAAACTTTATTTTTGACCAAGGCTGGTCAAGAACACGTGATTCTGCACTTGTTCAGTATCATCTGAATGAAGATGGAAAAGCGACATTTGAAGTTGTCCCAATGTACATCAAAGAAGCAACACCTGCCCCAGTAAAAGCAGGATCTCTTGAATCAAAAGCGATTATCCGTATGCTGACCAATGGAACGAATGCGGATTGGAAAGAAAAAGACGGACACATTTTCTTTGAAGTAGATCACGCTGATAAAGTTAAAAACTTAAAAGAAAACGGAGGGAAAGAGAAGAAATGAAATTCCTAAAAGCAAGCTGGCCGTTTGTTGCGTTAATTTTAGTCTTTGTCTTTATGTCTGCTTTTAAATTTAGTGACAGTCTGACAGATCACGAGAAACAAAAGATCTCGGTTGAAATGCAGAAAATTGAACAGCAAAAGCAGTCAAAAGCGGAAGCAGGTAAATAACCTAAATAGGAGAAAGGGCACGCACATCGCGTGTTCTTTTTTTGTCGAAAAAGGGTGTAAAATGAATGGTGTCATGCCGAAACTATAGAAGATAGGAGGGAAAGGATCATGAAATGGAAAGGAATGTTGATCGGAGGGTGTGCGCTTGTAGGGCTGATGTTCATGTCTCAACCAGCGGTATCTGCTCAAACACCATCTCTTTTGGAGCAAGCGGAAAAGCTGATTGGAACGCCTTATCATAAAGGAGGAACCGATCCAAAAACGGGCTTTGATGCATCTGGGTTTATTCAATATGTGTACAAGACATCCGAAACATTTGATTTGCCGCGGAAGGTAATTGACCAATATCAGATTGGAAAAAAGGTATCATGGGAGAAAGCGCAGCCCGGTGACCTTGTGTATTTCCGAAGTCTTGAAGAAACGAAGGATATCCCAACACATGTGGCGTTGTACGCGGGGAACGATCAGGTCATCCATATTACGCTTAGTCAAGGTGTGGTGAAAACGGATGTCAGCAAAAGCAAATATTGGACTGATCGATTTTATGCGGTCAAACGCTTGCCCGGCACACAAGACATTTCTGATGACCCTCTTGTGAAAGATGCGATGACCTATTTAGGTATTCCTTATGTATTTGGAGGAACCGATCCAAAGACTGGATTCGACTGCTCAGGATTTTTACAGTATTTATTTGAAAAATCACTTGGTATTTATTTACCTCGAAGTGCTGAACAGCAGTGGACCGTTGGAGAAAAAGTGGCATTAGACGATATTCGCCCTGGGGATTTTGTCTTTTTTAGCAACACATATAAGCCAGGAATTTCTCATGTAGGTATGTATATTGGAGGCGATCGCTTTATTCATGCGAGCCGTTCTGAAAGTGTGACAATTTCTTATTTGTCTGAATCGTATTGGCGCGAAAAATGGACAGGTGCCAAACGATTAACAGATCTGGAGCTTTCGAAAGAGGACCCTATCGTATCAAAAGCTGCTACGTATATTGGCGAAGTCCCTTATGTCAAAGGCGGTACGAACCCAAAACAAGGATTTGATACAGCAGGGTTCACGCAGTACGTGTATCAAGAAGTGCTTGGCATTGAGTTGCCTCGCTATGCATCAGGTCAAGTCAAAGCAGGTACGCCTGTGAAACGTTCTGAGCTTCAGCCGGGAGATCTTGTCTTCTTTAGCGGGACATCATTGATGCCGGCAATTTATGCAGGATCAAATCAAGTCATTCATGTGACTGTCTCAAACGGTGTTGTCTTAACCAATATGAAAACAAGTACGTACTGGAAGGACAAATATGAAACGGCTGTTAGAATCAAAAAATAAAGAAAAAGCCCGATCAATACTTGTATCGGACTTCTCGACTTCTCTCTAGGCGCTGATCAGACAAGCGTCTTTTTTTCATGGAATTGATTTTGTAAAAGAAGATCAATAAAATAAGCGACACCATCTTCATGATTCCCTTTTGTGATGTAAGTGCTCTTTTCTTTAATGACATCAACCGCATTCCCCATTGCAATGCGGTGGCCTGATTCTTCAAACATAGAAAGGTCGTTTGGGCTGTCACCAATTGCATAAATATGTGAGCGGTCTACACCATAATGGGCTGCGAGTTTTTTCAGGGCATGTCCTTTTCCAGACTCTTTTGGCAGTACCTCAATAATATGTTTTCCAGACGAGGTCAATGAAAGCTCGGGCATGTCTGCCAGAAGATTTCGTGCTTCGGTCAGTTTGTTCATATCAAACGAGAAACAGAGTAATTTATAGGTCGGTTCATTCGACTCAAAAATTTGACGGATATCATCCACTGGTTTGATGCCAAATTGTTTAAATTGCGTCATGGCTCCTTCCCATAGATCAGCGAGATCCTCATTTGGGTTTGCGCTTTCGATCAGATCAAATTCTGCTTTTAGTTTCTCTTTTCCATCGTAAGGAGAGAGGAGAGCATCGTCCGTATAGACTTCAAAGTAAATGTTTCGTTCCACTAATGCCTTAGCAGCGCGCTTGCCCGCTTCTTGGTCCAATGTGATTCGGCTGAAAAGCTCGTATCCTTCTGTATGGACAGTCCCGCCGTTTGCCGCAATAATGGGGATGTCCAAATCGCCAAGCAGCTCCTTTACATCAAAAGTTGCCCGCCCTGTACAGATGGTCACAATATATCCCGCTTCCTTCGCACGAATCAATGCCTCTCGGTTTTGAGCGGATATTTCACTTTTTGTATTTAAAAGTGTACCGTCTAGATCAATCGCAATCATTTTTTTCATCGCTGTCAAATCCTCCTTCATTCATGCAATAGCCTCTTCAAAGTATGTACGATTTCCTTCATTCTCATAAAAAAGGATGGTTGTTTCCTCACTATCAAGGCTAAACAAAAATGAGCGAATGATCAAGGAAATAAGAAAAAGCGCCCCTTAGGGACGCTTCCAGCGTGTAGACAAACCCTCGCATTCGGTGTCAGGTCTGCGCTCCGGTACTCACGAATCTCAAATTCGCTCTGTTCCGGTGCTCGCCCTTCCTAGGGCTGCAAAGGTTTTCTATCACGCTGAAAAGAAGACAAAGGGGCTAAAATTAACATCATTTTAGCCCTTTGTCAACAATCTAAAAGCGCCCCAAAGGGACGCTTCTATTTATGATAATTCAAGCTGCTTCTTCAATTCAGTCTTCACTTCGTTCAGCTGGTTTTGATCCAATTGGAAATAATAAACCCCGTTTGGCTGGTAATCAGATCCTTTAAGCTGGATAGTATCAACCGATTTCAATGAAGTCAAAAGCGGGAAAAGACCGACTAACTCCTTCATAGAAAGGGTGGTTGACACATTATCGCCGAGTGTATCAATGATATTGTCGTATGACGGAATAGATGTTAATGATTTTGATTTATCAAAAATGGCTTTTAACACTTCCATTTGACGCTGTCCACGCATTAAGTCACTATCTGCTTTTCTTGTTCTCACATAGGCGAGTGCTTGATCCCCATCTAGTGTATGAGTTCCAGTTTGAAGCACAACCTTGCCTTTTGTATCTTTTTTAATCTGTTTCACAAGGTAATCGTCCTTGATGTTAATAGGAACACCGTTTAATTCGTTGACGATTTCTTTAAATGCTACAAAATTACTTTGGATGACAAAATCGACCGGAATATCTAGTAAATCTTCAACTGTACTTACTGTTAAATCTGCACCGCCAAATGCGTGTGCGTGAGTAATTTTATCAAAACCGTGGCCTGGAATATTAACGTATGAGTCCCTGGGAATGCTTAATAATTTAACGGTTTTGTTTGTGCGGTTAATAGTTGCCAACACCATTGCATCGCTTCGTGCTTGTTTCACTGTTTCGCCCGGTCTGCTATCAATTCCAAGCAGCAAGACAGAAAAGCTGTCTTTTCCTGGATCGAATGCTTCAATCCGTTTCACAGATTGTGCGCCGCGATCAAGAGATACTTGAGCCTTTTTGGCAGCATTTGTTATTTTGTAGTAGGCATAGCCTGTGACTGAAGCAGTTGTCAGTAAAAGAATACTAATGATAAAAAGAGTGACTTTCACCCATGGTTTTAAACGCTTTTTTCCTTTGCGTTTACTTCGTGATTGATCCATATATTTTAAACCCTCGCTATGATTTTATAGTAAAGATGTCCTTCTTTCTGCTTACAAACTAAAACAAATATACCTTAAAACGGGATATAGTGCGACATTTTTTTCACTAACGCTTAATTGACGTATCCTTCTCGTAAAAAGTTTCAAAGATATACAAATGAAATATATTTGTCATAAAACATCGAAATGTTTGAAATGACAGGAAGTGAGGAAAATGACTTTTCATAGAGTACAGAGACAAAAGTGGGGTTATGAACATGAAAAATCGGAATGGATGGCTTTATTTCTTCGGCGCCCTTGGCGGTGCTTTATATGGCTATGATACAGGTGTCATCTCTGGCGCCATCTTATTTATGAAAGAGGATTTAGGTTTAAATGCATTTACAGAGGGGCTTGTCGTCAGCTCGATTTTAATCGGGGCGATGCTCGGTTCCTCTCTTTCTGGAAAATTAACAGACCAATTTGGGCGGAAAAAAGCCATCATCGCCGCAGCGATTTTATTTATTATCGGCGGATTTGGTACAGCTCTTGCCCCGAATACGGAAGTGATGGTCTTATTCCGAATTGTACTAGGGCTCGCTGTCGGGTGCTCGACAACGATTGTTCCATTATATTTATCTGAACTTGCACCAAAAGAATCACGAGGGGCACTATCCTCTTTAAACCAGCTCATGATCACATTTGGTATTCTTCTAGCCTATATTGTGAACTACGCTTTAGCGGATGCAGAGGCATGGCGCTTGATGCTTGGAATTGCGGTTGTTCCTTCTGTTCTTTTATTATCTGGAATTTTGTTTATGCCGGAAAGTCCCCGCTGGCTGTTTGTCCACGGACAGGCTGATCGTGCGAAGGAGATATTATCTAAACTCAGAAAAAGTAAGCAAGAAGTGGAAGAAGAAATTTCAGATATTCAAAAGGCGGAAAGTGAAGAAAAAGGCGGTTTTAAGGAATTATTTGAGCCATGGGTACGCCCAGCATTGATTGCCGGTGTCGGCCTAGCCTTTCTGCAGCAGTTTATCGGTACAAATACGATCATTTACTATGCACCAAAAACATTCACAAGTGTTGGCTTTGGGAATTCTGCGGCGATTTTAGGCACTGTCGGAATTGGTGCAGTGAATGTCATCATGACGTTTGTTGCCATCAAAATCATTGACCGTGTAGGGCGTAAAGCGCTGCTCCTATTTGGGAATGCAGGAATGGTCCTTAGTTTAATTGTCCTGTCAGTGGTCAACCGATTTTTCGAAGGGTCGACAGCTGCAGGATGGACAACCGTTATTTGTTTAGGTCTCTTTATCGTCATCTTTGCTGTCAGTTGGGGGCCAGTCGTTTGGGTGATGCTTCCAGAGCTGTTCCCGGTACATGTAAGAGGAATCGGTACAGGTGTATCGACCTTCCTCCTTCATACAGGAAATTTAATCATCTCGCTTACATTCCCAGCTTTATTAAGCGCGATTGGTATCAGTAATCTCTTCCTCATCTATGCGGTCATCGGCGTAGGCGCCTTCTTATTTGTGAGGTACTTGGTGACCGAAACGAAGGGGAAAAGTCTTGAAGAAATTGAAGAAGATTTAAAAAAGAGAAATCGTGCCGTCGCAGGTGACGAAGGGAAAACAGTGTGAACAATGGCCAGCTGCCGTATGCAGCTGGTTTTTCTATGTTAAACAAACGTTTAATCAAGAAAGGACATTCCCTCATCTTCTGAACGTGCTTCCTATCACATACATATGGAACAGGCGGGCGAAAGGTGGAAATGAGATGAAAGGGAAAACAAGCATTGTCATGCTGACGTACAACGAGCTCCATTTAACGAAAACATGTATCGAAAGCATTAAACAGCATACGAGCAGCGACCAATATGAACTCATCATCGTTGATAATGCGTCAACTGACGGCACGAAGGAATATGTAAGAGAGCTGGATGATGTGATTTTCATTGATAATGAAAAGAATGAAGGCTTTGCAAAGGGATGTAATCAAGGGGCAAAAGAAGCTTCAGGAGACAGCATTCTCTTTTTAAATAATGACACGATCGTGACGGAAAATTGGCTTCCTCCATTAAAAGAGGCGCTATTCGCATCAGAACAGATTGGGATGGTGGGGCCAGTCTCCAATTATGTAAGCGGCCCTCAGATGGTCCAGCCGTCGTATACAGATGTGAAGGAGCTCCCAGCCTTTGCTAAGGAATATACATCTAAGAGAAAAGGTCAGAGAACTTATGTGCACCGGCTTGTAGGGTTTTGCTTGCTCGTGAAAAGAAAGCTGATCGAGGATGTGGGGGTATTTGATGAGCGGTTCGTATATGGATCATTTGAGGATGACGATCTTTGCTTACGTTCATTACTGCAAGGGTATCAGCTGCAAATTGTGCATGATTCCTTTGTGCATCATCATGGTCATGCTACCTTCAATGCCAATCAAGAAACGAACATCTCTACACTGTTTACTGAAAACAGACTTCGATTTTTAGATAAGTGGGGCATAGATCTAAATTTGATCACCCCTCATCCGTATTTTACGGAATTGCTCCCTGAGGAAGCTGCATGTGTGCTGGATGTTGGATGCGGCGCAGGGGCAACCGGGCTTGAATTGATGAACCGGCAGTCTGTAACCATGTACGGGGTAGAGGAGGATGCATTAAAAGCAGCGGTCGCAAAGGCGTATTACGAAGAAGTGATTGAGGCAAATGCGGATGAATACCCATGGTCAGAGAAAGAGGCCTTTTTTGATGCGGTCATTTTTTCAGATGTTTTAGAGCATGTGTCAGACCCTTGGCACATCATTGAGCAAGCACACGCATCTTTAAAGCCAGACGGTGTCATCATTTGCTGCCTGCCTAACATGATGCATGCAGAGGTGCTTCTTCCTTTGATGACAGGGGACTTTACGTATCAAGATGTAGGAATTTTAGATCGAACCCATATGCGGTTCTTCACACCAAACACCATGCGTGCGCTTTTCCCAGACCAATTGTTTGAACGCGTGATCGAGCAGCGGGTCAATGTACAGATTGATCAAAACGTTCAATTGTTTTTTGATGAGGTGGCAAGAATAGGAGCATCACTTGGCTTTCAAACAAAATCGTTGTCTGACCAAGTGACTTTGTATCAGCTTCTCATTGTCGTACGTAAAAAAGGCGGCTCCCCATCGGGATAACCGCTTCAGCGTGTAGCCAAACCCTCGCATTCGGTGTCAGGTCTGCGCTCCGGTGCTCGTCCTTCCTAGGGCTGCAAAGGTTTTCTATCACGCTGAAAAGAAGACAAAGGGCTAAAATCAAGATCATTTTAGCCCTTTGTCAACAGTATGAGGGCGGCTCCCCATTGGGATAACCGCCTTTTGGCATTACCATTTAAAGCTTTTTGTTGCGCCTTCTGCACCAAAATTCAAGATGCTGACTTTGACATCGTATTCGATGGCTGCTTCTTGGAAGAGCCTATCCCACTCGGTACCATGCTGATCCCAATAGTCGGGATATTTCATACGGAACTGCTGGTTTAAAAATATGGGATCAACGCCGACTTCTTTTTGCACATGATTTACTGCTTGTTGAATGCGTTCTTTAATTTTATGAGCAAAGATACGCTCAAATCGTTTGATGTACTGCTCATCGAATGAGTTTTCAGGAGGATATTGATCCTCAGACAATTTTCCATTTGTTTGTATGCTAATTTTAAAGGATACCTTTCCGTCTTTCAGATAGGGCTTGACCTTGGTTTTTGCTTTTTTTATTTCATACGTGATCGGATAACCTTTGTAGGTGGCAGGTACAACGCCGCCAGTGATACGGCCCATTACCCAGTTTAAAGATTGGACATCTTTTGCTGGGATAAAACCAATCAGCTTTCTCGTTTTCCCATGTATGATTCCTGCCCCATCATAAATAATTTCACTGTTGATCACATCTACACTTTGTACGAGGAAGCTAACGCCCATCTGAAAGTAATCAGACGACCGGCCTATACGTGTTGGCGGTGCGATCTTCCCGTTAAAGCTTCGGTTTTTGGATGTTTCAAAGATATGCTCAACCGGTACCTTCTGTTGAGACTTTAACTTTTGATTGATGACTTTTGACGCATCTCCTCGTGACACGAGGAGATAGCTGCTGCGCCGAACCTCATCATCTCGAATAAAATGATTAAGTGTTCCTTGAATATCGTGATGCTCTGCTTGATTTCTGCCAAACAAGAAGATTTTCATGTGATCACTATAGATCGGCGGGTCCTTCAAGGCGACATTACTGACAGCCTCAAGCACATTTTTTCCTTTGGAGACAACATTCACATAGCCGGGAGAATCGGCTTCTTGTGTTCCACTTGATTTCGGTACAAGGTTTTGGTAGGTCAGCTTAACTCCATTGTCATCTTCCTCATCAATACCAACCCCGCGTACAAACGATAGTTTTTCAATATCCTTTAAGTCCCAGCAGCCTGCTGATAGAAGGAAAAGACAGCAGGAAAAAAAGAATAACAGTATACGCCTGCCTCTCATGTAGAACGACCTCCCCATTTTTTGCGTATCATCAGCAGGATAGCAGTAATAAAAGGAATGGCTAAAACCGCAAACAATGCGTAGCCGAGTAAAGTAGAGTAGTAAAAGACTTCGTTGATATTTCTAGGGAAAAGTGAGAGTGCTGATGTAATCAAAAATAACAGCCATAACAGTCTCGTTATATTGGTTGTTTTAAAAACAGTGAAGCAGCCTTTAATCGCAAACTGGAAAAAACCCAGCATACAAATGAACTGCTGGCACGTCCAGATCGTCAGTAAGAAAATATCAAATCGTTCGATAAACACCCCTTCAAGTTCAAGCGCTTGTATAAGAGAAACCGTCGGCCAAGTGAGAGATTTCGTTTCACCAACGGTCATGGAGCCAATCACTATAAAGAGTGTGAGGGAATATACAAGAGAAGTAATTCCAACCCCGATTGCAGCCGCCCATTTTGCCTTAGACCATTTGTCTTTATAAATGAGCGGGACAACAAACAAAATCACTTCAAAGCCTGTAAATTGAATAAAGGTTTGAGAGAAAAGGTTACTAAAATCTTTAAAACCATGCGCCATCACAGGGCGTAAATAATCAAAATCAAATATTTTTAAACAAAACAGCATGAGCGCTATGTAAATGACCATGGTGATCGGATAAATATAGGTCACCATTTTGACGACTGGAAAGATACCGCTTTTCAAATGATAGATCGCCACGAGTAAAAAAATCATCACAATCACGGTCATGGGAGTTGATTGCAGCAGGAAAAACTGAACCACTTCCCCAAGGACACGTGCCTCAAAGCCGACAATGCCTAGTAAATAGGCGATCAGCATTAAATTAAAGATTGTGCCAAAGAATGCGCCCGCTCCTTTTGTATTTGACTCGTAAATGGTGTCTGGTGCATTCTTTTCGGCAATCCAGCCCAACAAAAAAGCAACGAAAGCAAAGATGACGCCCTGTATTAATACAATGATCCAGCCATCAGGGAATCCTGAATTGGCAGAACTGCGTGGAATGGTTAAAATTCCAGCGCCTATCATTGTAGAACTGCACAGAATGGTGACTTGTAACAATGATAGCTTTTCAGGTCTGTACATCGTTTAATCTCCTTGTCTTCTGAGGTTTTTTATTTTTGCTGTTTTTGGTCTGGATTTAAATAGCCCGATTGGTAAACGGACGTACGTATCCTTTAAATCTGAAAACGGTGAAGACAACACAGGTGTGAAATAGTCAAAACCAAAGGTCTTTAACTGCATCAAGTGACAAAGCACAAATAAATAACACATGATTAAACCGTATAATCCAAACAATGCCGAACTAAAAATGGCCATAAACCGCAAAATACGCAGTGGGAAACTAAAGTCATATGACGGTGCCGTGAAGTCAGCCAGTGCGGTCAGCGACACAATAATCACCATTAAGGCACTGACGATATTGGCTTGAACAGCTGCCTGACCAATAATAACCCCGCCAATGAGCCCAATTGTCTGTCCAATGGCTCTTGGAAGCCGTAGTCCAGCTTCCCGCAGCAGCTCTATCGTAAAAGACATGAGAATGGCTTCGACAACAGGAGGGAAGGGAACATTCTGCCGGCTGCCTGCGATGGTGAGTGCCATTCTTGTCGGTAATAAACCGGGATGATAAGAGACAAGTGCAATGTAAAGCCCGGGTAAAAAAATCGTGAGCAGCACGGCAATATAACGAAGTAAACGCAAAAGAGTCGCGCTTGTCCACCTCTGATAATAATCCTCTGGTGATTGCATCAAAGCTGTAAGTGTCATAGGTAAAATGAGGGCAAAAGGAGTCCCATCGAGCAAAATAGAGACTTTGCCTTCAAGCACAGATGCAATCACCCGGTCAGGACGTTCTGTGTTTTGAATCTGTGGGAAAATGGAGATGTGACTGTCCTCAATCAACTGTTCAATATAGCCAGTTTCAGGGATGTCATCCATTTTGATTTCGGCCATGCGTGATAGAACATCTTCTACTAGTTTAGGATCAGCAATATCACGAACATACACAAGGGCAGCGGATTTTTTATTGCGAGTACCGATACTCACCTTTTGAATCACAAGATTTGGGTCGTTTGCTCGTTCACGGAGTAAAGCCGTGTTTTTTTCGAGATTCTCAATAAATCCGATCCGCGGTCCTCTTACAAGAACTTCAGATTGCGGCTCTTCTACTTCCCTAAATTGAAAAAGATTTGTATGGAGTGCAAGTGCTTGATCCGCTCCATCTACAAATAAAATAGCCTTGCCGCTATATAACTGCTCGATGGCAAGGTTCATATCATCCAGCACATCACTTTGAATGCCAAAGAACGTTTTTGAAAGGGAGGAAAGTGTAGTAGAACCAACCTCAGTGATGTCCAGTTCCTTTTGCATTGGTGAAATGATTTGCTTAGAAAGCATCTCAAATTCTGTGAGTCCTTCAACGTACACGAGACATGCAGAAATAGTGGAAGGACCAAATGAAAAAGAGTGGAACACGATATCATCACTTCTTCCGGCAAAGCTTTTGACACGCTTAATGACGGACGCTATATCTTGTTCAATGCGACTTTTCATAATACCTCACCCTCATCACATGTTTTTTTATAGAGTGACTCGGAAGGTGGAGAATTATGCAAATAGAAAAAAGAGAATCCCCGAATAGGAATTCTCTCGTCTTATTATCTCGCAAGCCAGCCGCCATCAACAGCTAAAATGTGGCCGTTCATATAATCAGAAGCTGGTGAGCTAAGGAAAACAGCAGCACCGGCTAGATCCTCAGGTTTTCCCCAGCGCCCGGCAGGGATTCGTTTCAGAATCTCTTCATTTCGATTTTCATCGTCACGAATGGCCTGTGTGTTATTGGTCGCAATATACCCAGGCGCAATCGCATTCACTTGAATATGCTGGCTCGCCCATTCGTTGGCAAAAGCTTTCGTCAGCCCTGCGACAGCATGCTTGCTTGCTGTATAAGCGGGGACAAAGACGCCGCCTTGAAACGATAGAAGGGAGGCGATATTGACGATTTTCCCTTGCCCGTTTTTCAGCATCTGCTGTCCAACCTTTTGCGTGAGGAAAAAGAGACTGTTGATATTCACATCCATGACCGTATGCCAATCTTCCTCTGAATAGTGAGCCGCCTGCTCTCTTTTAATGGTTCCAGCATTATTGATTAGAATATCAATCGTGTGCTTCTTTAATATGGCGTCGACATCCTGCTTTGCAGACTGAGGGTTAGAAAAGTCAACTTGAACCGCATGAAATGATCGGCCTGCCTGTTCGATAAGTGCCTTTGTTTCTTCAAGCGGTGTGTGATGATATGTGCCGATGATATCTGCGCCTGATTGGGCAAGCGCCACGGCAATACCTTGCCCAATACCGGTTCCAGGACCTGTTACAAGTGCTGTTTTTCCTTCAAGGGAAAAGAGGGACGCTGCATATGATGATGTCATCACTCTCGTTACCTCAGCTGATCCATTGGGACAAAGTCCATATCTTTGAACGTATAGTTTTCGCCCGCCATTGCCCAAATAAATGAATAATTCGCTGTACCTGAACCTGAATGAATGGACCAGGCAGGTGAAATGACTGCTTCCTCATTTGCCACAACAAGATGTCTTGTTTCAGATGGCTCCCCCATAAAATGAAAGACTCGTGCATCCTCTTCGATATCAAGATATAAGTACACTTCCATCCGGCGATCGTGAATATGAGCAGGCATCGTGTTCCACGTGTTATTGGTTTCCAGCTGAGTGATTCCCATCATGAGCTGACAGCTTTGGATGCCGTCTGCATGGATGACTTGATACAGGTTTCGTACATTGGAAGCAGCTGCTTCCCCTAAGTGGTTTGGTGTTAATTCAGCGATGGCTGCTTTTTGCGTAGGGTACGCTCTATGAGCCGTGGCTGAAACTAGATAGAACTTGGCCTCGTCGCCTGATGAACTAGCAAACTGTACATCTTTGTGACCAAGACCAATATATAAGAAATCTTTATGCTCCAGCACAAAGGCCTCACCATCAACAGTGACCTTTCCTTGTCCGCCGACATTCACAATCCCGATTTCACGTCTTTCAAGAAAATACTCCGTCCGTAAAAAGTCCCCAGCATCTAGTGTGATCGGCTCTGCTGCTGGCATGGCTCCGCCAATCACCACGCGGTCCTCATGTGAGTAATAAAGCTTTAATTCACCACTGACAAATAGCGTAGGAATATGAAAATGACGACGAAGTTCCTCTGTTGTAAAACGTTTGACCTGTTCAGGATGTACAGCATAACGATTTTCCATTTGGATAAGCCTCCCTTTCCATCTGAAACAAATATTGATATTTATTTGGTATCGGTTTCAAGGAAAATTCTAGAGGAAAAAGAGAGCGCCGTCAACCGTTTATTTGAAATCGCTTTCTTTTTCTCTAATTAAACGAATTTTTGCCATCATCAAGCAAAAAAATCTTCTGAAATGCAATTAATTATGATATGCTCTTTTTAAGTTTATTTGAAATCGGTACCGAACCAAATGAGAAGATCAATTGTGGGAGTTTTTTGAATGAAAGAGAAAAAGCAAACGAAAGTGACCATTAATGAAGTAGCAGCTTATGCAGGGGTCTCAAAATCAACTGTATCCAGATATATCAATGGCAGAACAAATGAAATTTCATCTGAAAAGGTAAAAAAAATCAAGAAGGCCATTGAGGAACTCCATTATCGTCCGAGTCAGCTTGCTCAAGGACTAAAAGTCAGAAAAAGCAAAGTCATTGGGTTTATTGTAGCCGACATTACGAATCCATTCTCTGTGGCAACACTTCGCGGAGTTGAAGAGATTTGTGATGAATATGGATACAGTATCATGGTGTGTAACACAGATAATCGTCCAGAAAAAGAACGGGAAATGCTCCTTAAACTGAATGCACATTATATTGAAGGGCTCATCATCAATACGACAGGACAGAACAATGACATTCTGGAGGAGTTTAAGAAAAACGGTGTGCCAATTGTTCTGGTGGACCGGAAGCTGCCTGAACTAAAAGTCGACACAGTGACCACGAACAACCGTGATATCACAATCCGGCTGCTTCAACAAATGTATGAGAAAGGCTATGATCACATCGCATTCTTTACTGAGCCCGTCGATGGAATCAGTCCTCGTGAAGAACGAAAGGAAGCATATGAACAGACAGCTTTGAGTAAACATAAGAAGCCAATCATTGCAGAAATTGATTTAAAGCAAAAGGAACAAATGCGCGAAGAGATTGTCCGTTTTCTACAATCAAACGAACAGAAAAAAGCGATTTTAGCAGGCAATGGATTACTCATGCTGAAGCTGATTAGTGAACTTGTAGAGCTTGGGATGAAGATTCCTGATGAGATAGGTATTGCAGGGTTTGATGATACAGAATGGTATAAGCTGATTGGACCTGGAATCACAACGGTTGCCCAGCCATCTCATGAAATGGGGAAAGCAGCCATGCAAAAAATCAAGACACGGCTTGAAGGGGATGAAAGTGCGCCCCAAACGATTCAGCTTGATGGTGAAATCATTGTAAGGAAATCTTTATAAATGATAGGCAGAGAAGAGTATACATACGTGCATGCTCTCTCTTTTTCAACTGATTTGAAACCGGTACCAAGAAAGGGGAGAAATGAGTGAAAGCATTGGATGCGGTCACATTTGGGGAATCAATGGCGATGTTTTATGCAAAGGAAGTTGGGGAGCTTCATCAAGTGCATACATTCCAAAAGGCGCTTGCTGGTGCAGAAAGTAACGTGGCTGTCGGTTTGGCGAGGCTGGGCTTTCATGTGGGCTGGATGAGCAAAGTCGGAGCAGATTCACTTGGCACATTTATTTTAGAAGAGCTTCAAAAAGAAGGGGTCGATACAAGTGCAGTGCTCCGTTCAAATGATGAGTCTCAAACGGGCATCTTACTTAAATCAAAAGTGATCGATGGAGACCCTGACGTCACGTATTATCGGAAAGGCTCTGCTGCGAGCACAATGAGTCCAAGCGACTTTCCCGCCACTTATTTCAAACAGGCAGGCCACCTTCATATGACTGGTATTCCGCCTGCCCTATCCAGTGAAATGAGAGCGTTTTCTATTCGTGCCCTTCAAGAAATGAAAGAAGCGGGCAAAACCATTTCATTTGATCCAAATCTTCGGCTTCAGCTATGGGAAGAGGAGGAGGACATGATTCAGACGGTGAATCAAATCGCCTCGCAAGTGGATTGGTTTTTTCCAGGGCTTGCAGAAGGGCAAAGGCTCACGGGTTGTCACGAGCCAGAAGAAATTGCAGATGTTTATTTGCAAAAAGGCGTCAAGTTAGTGGTCATTAAGCTAGGGGCAGAAGGTGCCTTTTATAAAAGTGCAGCCGGACAAGGAATTGTGAATGGCTTTTATGTGCAGGATGTCGTAGATACAGTTGGTGCTGGTGACGGATTTGCAGTGGGGGTCATCAGCGGCTTACTTGACGGCTTATCAAATGAAAAATCCGTGACAAGAGGCAATGCAGTCGGGGCACTGGCAGTGATGTCTCCTGGCGATAAGGATGGACTGCCTACCCGGGAGGAGCTTCAAGCTTTTATGAAAGAAGCCAAGCGATATCAAAGGCGGGATTATATGAAAGGGGATGAGAGATATGGGAAAGTCAGCAAGTTTGAGCGTTAAAAAGCAGCTCGCGTCTTGTAAGTTGATCGCAGTGGTGAGAGCGGGTAGTGAAAGAGAAGGCATTGAAATGATTGAGCGTTTAAAGAAAAAAGGGGTCCGTGCCATTGAAGTGACGTATACCACGCCAAATGCTGAACGCATCATCGCATCCTTTCAGCAGGAGCAAGACCTCATTGTAGGAGCGGGAACGATTACGACACTGGAGCAGGCACAATCAGCTGTTGAGGCAGGCTCACAGTTTATCGTCAGTCCAGGATATCTTCCTATGATTGGAGAACATCTCTCATTTTACGACACACTCTATGTACCAGGGGTTCTCACCCCAAGTGAAATCATGCAGGCGAAAGCAGATGGCTACGGCTTGCTCAAGCTTTTTCCAAGCGGCTCCTTCGGTTTATCCTATATGAAAAACCTGAAAGGTCCATTTCCAGAGATTGAATTTATTCCTACGGGTGGCATTCATCCAGCTGATGTTCCGAAGTGGCTTCAAGCAGGCGCGGTGGCTGTCGGTGTCGGAAGTCAGCTTGAAAACAGTACAGCAGAGGAATTACAAGCCGTTCTTTCCTCATAAATACTTGTAAACCGAACAAACAATTGGGTGTAGATGCCAGTTGTTTGTTCGGTTATCTGACATAACAGCAGATAACCATTCAACTCTTCACGTACAATGATTGTGAAGGAGTGATGGAAATGTATATTCTACAAGATGAACTTACGGATGGACGAATTGATCAGCTGATTACTGCACATATAGAAGAAATGAAGGTGCATTCGCCGCCCGAAAGCATTCATGCCCTTCCATTAACTGATTTAAAAAAACAGAATGTCACCGTGTGGAGTGTGCGAGATGGAGAGGAGCTTCTTGGCTGCGGAGCGTTAAAGGAGCTGTCAAGTGAACATGGGGAAATCAAATCGATGAGAACTGCAGCCCTCCATATGCGGAAAGGTGTAGCGAGGTATATGCTGAATCATCTTCTCCAAGAGGCAAAACGGCGCGGGTATACACGTGTCAGCTTAGAGACAGGGGCAATGGCTTTCTTTGAACCAGCAAGAAAACTATATGAAAGCGCTGGGTTTCAGTATTGCCCGCCTTTTGGTACATATCAAGAAGATCCAAACAGTTTATTTATGACAAAGGAATTATAGAGGTCGAGAGAGTATGCTTATAAGCAGCTCTTTTTTTTATGCGGAAATAGTGAAAAGGGGGAGGGTACGGTGAAATTATCTAAGTGGATCGGAATGAGCGCATTTCTCACATTTTGTGTGGTATCTGTCATTTTTTTAACGTTATTAGGTCAAGATTTATTTAAAATTGAAAGCGCTTCCGATAAAACGGCGTCAACGTATCAATACCATTTTGTCCTTGTACCGGAGGAACTTGATAACGAATATTGGCAGCTTGTACAAAAAGGAGCTGCTGATGCGGCAGACGTTCATCATGTGTATCTAGAATATTTGGGCCCAAAGCAAGCGGATGTAGACGATCATCTGAAAACCATCGATATGGCGATCGCTGGGCATGTTGATGGCATTATGACGCAGGGACTTGATGCGAAAAAATACAAACCGCTTTTTCAGAAGGCGAGGGAAAAAGGAATTGATGTCGTCACCGTCGATACGGATGCAGAAGGGAGCAAGCGTCAAGTGTATGTAGGAACGGACAATTACTATTCAGGCTTTATCGCAGGGCAGGCACTCATCGCAGATACAAAAGGTGAACAGTATGTAGGAATTGTCACAGGCAGGCTGGATGCCATTCATCAAAAGCTGCGCGTCAAAGGCTTTCGAGATGCCGTCTCCGCTGAAAAACGCATTCATATTGCTGGAATAGAAGAATCAGCCATTACGAAGTCAGGTGCCTCAGGTGCCGCTTATAAACTATTAAACGATCATGCGAAGCTCACCGCATTTTATGGCACAAGTGCATTAGATGGTGCAGGCATCATTCAAGCAATCGCACAGTACCAATCATCCACTGATTTTTATGTGCTTGCATTTGACACATTGCCTGATACGATTCAGGCGCTTGATGATGGAACGATTGATGCCGTGGTCGTGCAGCATCCTTATGAAATGGGCTATCAAGCGGTTGAATCGCTTGTTCGTTTGCAAAAAGGTGAAAAAGAAGAACCGCTTCAGTACACGGGAACGAGTGTGATCCGGCGCGGGGATCTGCCTCTTCAGCAAACAGACAGAAAGCAGGGGATGCAGCCATGAGAAAGATTCGAAGTAAGCTGTTATTGGCATTTTTAATCCTTGTGCTTCTTGGCAACGTAGCCGCTTTTTTTGTCTACTGGAGCAGTTCAAAAATCACATCAGAATATAGCAGGAGCTTCCGTTCTTTTCTGCTGCTCAATGATATATCGACAGAAGCGAAAACGATGTATGAAAAAGTCAATGCCTATGCCATTGAAAAGGATCGGAAGTTTGCTAAAGAATATCTTACGTCAAAACAGAAAATGAAATCCTACGATCAAGCGTTGCGAAAGGATGCCGGGCTTCATGCTGCGATTCCTTCTATTGAAAAATATCAATATATGATACGGACGCTCATCAATGAAAGTGATGCGACCATGACACATGTAAAAGAAGGGAAAATCGAAGAATATGCTGCAAGTGTGAAGGAAGTGAGAACCATCTCCTCCTATATACAAGAGCAGACGATGACCCTGCTTGATGATGAATTATCTGAATATCAAGTACTCTATCAATCTCTTCAAAAAAGGCATCATACCTATGCGCTCTTTACCTTGTGCCTGTTTACGTTATCAATCGGGGTCGCATTATGGATGGCTTATATGATTGCTGGCGGGATATCAAGACCCATCGTTCATCTGTCCCGAAGCGTAAAAGAAGTATCAGAAGGAAATTTTGATGGAGCGAATTTGCATGTCACCTCAAAGGATGAAATTTCTGTTTTAAATGAAGCCTTTCAGCGTATGCGGCAAGAGATGAAAATGATGATTGAAGAGATCAAACAAAAGGCAGCATTGGATCAAAAAATCAAAGACATGAAGCTAAAAACGCTGCAAAACCAAATGAACCCGCATTTTTTATTTAACACATTAAACATCGTTTCGCGGATGGCTTACTTAGAATCAGCGGAAGCCACATCGAGGTTGATTCAATCCGTTTCTACGCTGATGCGGTATTCGCTGTCTGCTCTGAGTACATCCGTTACATTGGAACAAGAAGTGAAAGTGGTAAAAGAGTATTTTCATATACAAGAAACGAGATTTGCCGATCGTATTACCTGCAAAACATCCATCGATGAGTCGTGTTTATCTGTACATATCCCAAGTCTCACCTTGCAGCCGCTTGTCGAAAATGCCTTCATTCATGGCGTCGAACCAAAGGAGGAAGAGGGACTTGTCGAGCTCTCGATCTATCAAGAAGGCGGCTATGTGATGATCCGGATTCGGGACAATGGGATGGGCATCAATGAATTGGAGAAAAGAAGATTGCTGTCAGAAAAAGCAGAGGAAGATCCGAACATCCTGAGTAAAGGCCACTCGACAGGAATTGGTCTTCGAAATGTGATGTCAAGACTACGTTTGTTTTATGGGGTGCAAGATGCCCTTCAAATTGATTCAAAGCCAAACGAAGGCACCACCATACAATTGGCTATTCCGATGAAGGAGGGACCGGCATGCTGAACGTACTGATTGTCGATGATGAAAAAATAGAACGACTAGCGATGCGGAAGTTCTTAACCGAATGGGTTCCAGAGTGTCATATAGCAGGAGAAGCGGAAAATGGAAAGAAGGCGGTTGAATTCGTGCGATCTGAGCCCATTCATCTTGTGCTCATGGATATCCAGATGCCTGGCATGGATGGACTGGCGGCGATCAAACAGATCAAAGCAAGCAGTCCTCATACAAAATTCATTATGCTGACAGCCTACGATACATTCGATTACGCCAAGCAAGCGATGCAAGAAGGGGTGAAACAATACCTGGTCAAACCAGCTGATAAAGACGAAACCATCGCAGCCATTCGATTTGTAGCAGCAGAAATAAAGCAGGAGGCGTCTCAGCGGCAGGCGGCAGCGGCCGATCAGCAGTCAAAGTGGCTTGAAGCCCATATCATGAACGGTCAATCCTATACCTCCATGGAGTTTCAACAACTATTTTCAGAATATGAAGCAGGTCTTATCATCGCGGTGCAGCGGACGGGCGGGGATCAGCTGTTGAACGATTTATTGAAATCTGCACAATTTCATACGGTGCCGATTCAGATGGGGGGTGAACTGTTTACATGCTTCATTTATAGTCAGCAAGGACCAGGTCAGCTTAAGGTAGAGGTGCTGCAAGCCATTCGAGCTGCCATGACAAACGGTCAGCCTTCACCTGTCGTTGGCATAGGGCACCCAGTCTCAAACCCGCTTCATCTTCAGAAAAGTGCAGCAGAGGCGAAGCTTTCCTATTATCAGCGAAAAAAGAGTGGCGGCGTTGTTCGTTATGGCTTTTACCAAACAGACATAAAGCCCGGTCCATTGATTCATCTGCCAGACCTTGCGGATAGCATGATGCAGGCGCTCGAGGAAGGGAGAAGAGAGGATGCGCTGGCTTTATTTGATGCCTTTCAATTAGAGGGGGCGACGATTTCACAAGTAAAGGAACTGCTGATTCTCTTCAAATCACGTCTCCGTACAGATCTATCGATATTGACAATCAGCACCGCAGCTGAATGCCGTCAGTGCTGTGAATACCTATTTGACGTGTACGAAGCGAGAACCCAGACTATCAATGACATTGAGCGGGCAAAACGTTACATCAAAACGCATTATTGTGAACAGATCACACTTGAGCAAACGGCCGCTTATGTTGATTTAAGTCCAACCTATTTCACAAAACGATTTAAAGACGAGGCGGGTCTGACATTTAAAGAGTATGTGACAAACTGCCGGCTAGATAAAATCAAAAAGCTCCTCAAAGACAGCTCGCTTAGCTTAAAAGAAATTACCTATCAAGCAGGATATACAGATCCTAATTACGTCAGCCGTGTGTTTAAGAAGATGGTTGGCTGTTCACCGAAGGAATATCGAAAACAGGTCGTAAAAAAATGAAGAATTTCATAAAAAAGTGAAGAAGTTTGCCTGAAAAAAAGCAAGGATCTTCCATTATACTTATTTTGATAACGCTTACAAAATAGGGATGGGGGATCAATTATGAAGGTCAAATTAGGCTTTACACTGCTTGCACTCTGTATGCTTATCGTCACTGCCTGCAGTTCATCGACGAACTCAGAGGCAAAAAAAGAAGGCGGAACGGAAAAGCTCGAGATTTTCTCTTGGTGGACAGGAGCGGGTGAGGAAGACGGGCTGAAGGCACTCATCCAATTGTTTGAAGAGAAAAATAAAGACATTCCAATTGAAAATGCAGCCGTCGCAGGTGGTGCTGGTACGAATGCAAAGGCTGTTCTGACTAGCCGTATGCAGGGGAATGATCCGCCTGCTACGTTTCAAGTGCATGGCGGGGCGGAGCTGAATGAGAGCTGGGTCGCGGCAGGCAAAATGGAGCCGCTGGATGATTTATATGAAAAAGAAGGCTGGAAAGACAAATTTCCAGAATCACTGATTGATCTTGTCAGCAAAGATGGAAAAATCTATTCCGTGCCAGTGAACATTCACAGGGGCAATGTGCTTTGGTATAACAAGAAGGTATTTGATGATGCAGGCTTAGAGCCGCCAGCGACATTTGATGAATTTTTCAAAACAGCAGATGCATTAAAGAAAAAAGGGATCACACCACTTGCGCTTGGAGATAAGGAGCCTTGGGCAGCGACTCATTTGTTTGAAAGTGTTTTGCTGGGTGTATTAGGTGCAGATGGTTATCAAAAACTTTGGGCTGGCGACATGAAAATGGATGACCCGAAAGTGAAGGAAGCGGCAGACATCTTTGGGCGCATGCTCGAATACGTCAATGATGATCACAGCTCACGTAACTGGCAGGATGCCTCACAGCTCGTGGCAAAAGGCGAAGCTGCAATGAATGTCATGGGTGACTGGGCGAAGGGGTACTTTGTGAATGATCTTGATTTGAAGGTGAATCAAGACTTTGGATACACGGCGACTCCTGAAACGGAAGGAAGCTTTATGGTGATCACCGATACATTTGGACTGCCAAAGGGTGTGAAACAGCCAGAAAACGTGAAGAAATTCTTATCTGTTTTAGGATCTGTGGAAGGACAGGATGCGTTTAATCCGCTAAAAGGGTCGATTCCAGCACGTGTGGATGCAGACGTATCAAAATATGATGAATACGGAAAATCGGCGATGAAGGCATTTAAAGAGTCAAAGCTGGCGCCGTCTCTTGCTCATGGCTCAGCTGCTGAAGAAGGGTTTGTGACGAAAGCGAATCAAGCCGTCAATATCTTCGTGACACAAAAAGACAGCAGCCAGTTTGTATCATCTTTAAAAGATGCAATGAAATAAAGACGAAAGAGGCGGCGGCTAGGCACCGCCTCTTTTTTAAAAGGAGTGTAGCTTCATGCGCATGGACACATCGCCGATGACAAAAACATCTATGCCCAAGGTCAAACGTATGCGGAAAAAATGGAATGGAGACCAGCTGTTGGCGCTGCTCTTTTTAGCCCCGTCAGCGGTTTTATTATTCATCTTTGTTTACGTCTTTATTGGCTGGACAGGATATGTGTCATTATCAAACTGGACCACGCTTGTTCCTGATTTCTCTTTTGCAGGTCTTCGCAATTATGCCATGCTGTTTCAAGATTTCCGCTTTCAGTCAGATCTTCGAAACACGGTCTTTTTTACTCTATTTTTTATTGGAGCTGTCATTGTCTCTGGTCTCGCACTTGCGATTTTACTAGATCAGAAGATCAAGGGGGAATCTCTTTTTCGGAATTTATTCTTCTTTCCGATGGCCCTTTCCTTCGTTGTCACAGGGGTTGTATGGCAATGGATTTTAAACCCGTCAACAGGGGTGAATTTATTTTTGAAAACGCTCGGTATCCAGCCTAAATGGTACACGGATACGAACATTTTGGCCGGATTTGTCTGGGGGAAAATTGAGTTTGGTGTACCTGCGGCCATGATTGCCGTCGTGATTGCAGCTGTTTGGCAAATGACAGGCTTCTCTCTGGCGATGTATTTGGCGGGTCTGCGAGGAATTCCAGAGGAAGTAAGAGAGGCTGCTAGAATGGATGGTGCATCGGAGTGGCAGATTTACTGGAAAATCATTTTTCCTCTTTTAAAACCGATTACTGCAAGTGTTGTTATCATCATGGCTCATATTTCATTAAAGATTTTCGATTTGATTTACTCGATGACAGGACCGGGTGCGAACTTTGTCACCGATGTCCCGGGCGTGTATATGTTTGAAATGACCTTTAGAGGAAACCATTATGCAGGTGGTGCCGCCATTGCGATTGTCATGCTGATCTCTGTTGCGGTCTTTATCGTGCCATACCTCCTGTCGAGCCGGAAGGGGGCTTCATCATGACAGCCAGATGGTTTGTCCGTCCAGTTCTTTATGCTTTATTGATTTTGTGCAGTCTATTTTTTTTAATGCCAGTTTATGTCATGCTCGTCACAAGCTTGAAGCCATTAGGTGAAGTCACCCTTGAACGAATGTGGTCGCTGCCATCTACAATCGATTTTTCAAGCTATCAGATCGCGTTTGAAAAGCTGGCGCCTAATTTAATGAATTCTCTTTATCTAGTCATTCCTGCTACTTTATTGTCCGCTGTTTTAGGTGCAATGAATGGCTATGTCCTATCAAAATGGCGTTTCAAAGGATCAGAAGTCGTCTTTACGCTGATGCTGTTTGGGATGTTTATTCCATATCAAAGTATTCTAATTCCACTTATTCAATTTTTGCGTGAAGTCGGATTGTATAATTCAATTCCAGGGCTTGTGCTTGTCCATGTCGTATACGGACTTCCGATCACAACGCTCATGTTCCGAAATTTCTATGTGAGCATCCCAGATGAAATGATTGAATCGGCGAAAATGGATGGCGCAGGGTTTATCGGGATTTTCAGATATATGATTCTTCCGCTTTCAATCACAGGATTTGTTGTGGTGGCCATTTGGCAGTTCACAAATGTGTGGAATGAATTTTTATTTGCAGTCACGATGACCACTGCGGAGCATCAGCCGGTGATGGTTGCCTTGCAAAATCTATCAGGCAGTCAAATTGTGCAATGGAACGTCCAAATGGCAGGGGCGATATTGGCTGCGCTGCCGACACTACTCGTCTATATTCTTCTTGGAAAATACTTTGTCAAAGGGCTTCTTGCAGGCTCTGTCAAAGGGTAAAACAATTTTGTGTTATCGTTTTCATTCGGTGTACTGAAAGGATTGACTTCTCTTTAGATAGCGTCATAATAAAAGTTGAGACTTACTAGTTTTCATCAAGCTAGGTAAGGATTATCAAAGGGTAGCAAAGGGAGGAGTCATCCTGAATGAAGCAGTCACCAATTTTTTTACTGCCTGAATTGAAGGAAAGAATATGGGGAGGTACAGCCTTAAGGGATCAATTTGGCTACGATATTCCTTCTGATCAAACGGGAGAATGCTGGGCAATTTCTGCTCATCCAAACGGACCAAGTGTCGTGCAAGACGGTCCATATAAAGGGAAAACGCTGATCGAACTTTGGGACAATCATAGAGAATTGTTCGGGGGGATAGAAGGCGATCGCTTCCCGCTGTTAACCAAAATTTTAGATGCAAACCAAGAATTGTCTGTTCAAGTACATCCAGATGATGATTATGCGGAAAGACATGAAAATGGCGAGCTTGGAAAAACAGAGTGCTGGTATATCATTGACTGCAAAGAAGGAGCGGAAATGATCTATGGGCACAATGCAAGAACAAGAACTGAGCTTGTCACCATGATGAATAGCGGAGATTGGGAAGGTCTTTTGCGACGGGTGAAAATTAAGCCTGGTGATTTTTATTATGTGCCAAGCGGTACCATTCATGCACTTTGCGAAGGAACGCTTGTCCTTGAAACGCAGCAAAGCTCAGATACAACCTATCGCGTATATGATTATGAACGAAAAGACCAGGATGGCAACGAACGTGAACTTCATTTTGCACAAGCAATTGATGTCACGACGGTTCCTCATGTAGACGGTTATGCAGATGAATCAGTTGAAACACGCCGAGGAGTGACCATTCGTACATTTGTCGAAGCAGAATACTTCTCTGTGTATAAATGGGAAATTGATCAAAAAGTAGAGCTTTCGCAGGATTATCCGTTTTTGCTATGCAGTGTGATTAATGGAGAAGGGTCTTTAGAGCATGATGGAAACACATATCCATTGCCAAAGGGCGCTCATTTTATTCTGCCGGCTGAAACAGGAAGCTTCTCAATTGAAGGATCTTGTGAACTGATTGTGTCGCATATATAAAAATGAAAAGACTTTCAAGCATAAATAACAGCTTGAAAGTCTTTTTTATTACAAATATAGAAAGGTTAGTTTAGAACTTTATAAAAAGTGTCCATTGCTTTTTTATTATACTCTTTATAATTGAATGGAGCATAAGAAGTGTGTGTCTGAGAGCTAAAGTTGTTTAAACCTTCTATAAGCCCATCAATACTATTATTGACTAGATCCCCGTATTTACCATTCTCTAAAACAGTCCTATTGGCAACGATATCTGTCGCTAAAATATCCATTCCTAGTGTCATTGCTTCTAAAAGGACCATCGGCTGCCCTTCATAATGTGAAGATAAAACAAAGCAATTACACATTTTTAGGATGGTAAATGGGTTTTCAACTTGGCCTACTAAGAATACATGGTTTTGCAATTCAAATTGTTCTATTAACATTTGAAGGTCATTCTTTAATGGACCGTCACCGAGAATATATAGCCTGCTATTTGCATTTGTTTCGACATGTTGCTTAAACGCAGTGATTAAATTATCTTGCCCTTTCTCTGGCGATAAGCGTCCCATATTAACAAAATTATAGTGATGTTTTGATGGATAAGGAACAAACTCATTTCCTATCTGGAAACCGCGAATTTCGATGATTTCAAGTGTTTTTTTATCTACCCAGCCTATTTTTTCATTATTGAGCTCTATTGCACAGTATGTTGATATAGGTGTGGTGACCTCTTCAGTGACATCAACTTCTTTTTGATTATATAGATAATAATCTTCCACGACTTGAAACCGTGTATTTTCATTTGTTTTATTATAAATTTTAAACTCATTCAAATGAAGCAATGCAGAATAACTCACTTCTTTACGATTTAAAATAGATTGAGGGTCTAATTGTTTAAATGCTTTTACGTTTAACCACCCAATCACTTTTCCATCATAAGAAAATTGATAATAGGTAGATTTGCTGGTTTTATGGCTCTTGATTACAGTTACGATCGCATCTTTATAGAAATCAGCGCTGCAGACTTCAGCATAACCGAAATTTGGATATGCTTTAGACCATACTTTATGATTTTCTGTATGAACAATCTTCATTTGCTTGTTTAAATTTCTTTCTAAAAGTGTTCTATTATTCAAAGAGTGAATAAATTCTTCATGTTTATGGTAATTTTCAGTTAATAATGTGTGCTTTTCTTTTTCGATCAATGCCTGTTTATCTTCAGGGAGGTCACTATTAACTTCGTAATTTTTCAGTATTTTTAGTGCTGAGGAATCTATCCAGCCAATTAGTTGTTTATTAATATAAAATCTGCTATAGACGGAACGTTCAGTTCTAGCTTCTCTATCTATTTCCACCATAATATTCTTATATGGATGGCTAGAAGAAACCTTTTTAATTCCCTTCGTTTTATAGGGTTTTGTCCAAATATCATTGCGCTTAGGAGATGCAATCACTGCTAGCTTATGAACTTCTTCTTCACATATAATGCTATCTGGTAGAATCTTAAACGCTTCTTTATTTAACCATCCCACCACATGATCTTCATAAGTGAATTTATATAAAACTTCGTTTTGTTTTGTTACAGCTTTTCTTGTAATCATGACCACTTTATTTTCAAATTCTTTAGCTGAAAAAGTGGAATAATTACTTTCAACTAATGTAGGGAGTATTTTATCGTGTTTACTGCTTAAAATTTTCGCCCTGGATTTAAAAGGTTTGTTCGATATGATTAGGCTTGTATCTTCTTCTTCACTAGAAGTTAATTCTGTTCCTAAAATTTTGTCTGGGTTAATAGAGTTCATTACATAATCAAATTTACTTTCTTCTGCATATTGAGATAAATTCTGTTTGTTTAACTCCATCGTCCCTTTAGAGACACTCACTAACTTATCGAATTTATGATATATGGTGAATAAACCTCTCAGATTAATTCTATGAGGTTTCTTACCGTTAATCGTCCTTTCGCTATCTGAGAGAAGATCATTATGCATAAAACATATTTTTGTTTTCGCATCTGCAGAAACGAGATATTTAGCCCAGTATAAGCTATAGCCACTAAAATCAATCACATGATCAAAAGTGGATTTTCCGAATAGGCGCTTGAATTCTCTGGAATAAGCTTCTTGTGGATAGAGTCTTTTTTCTAGTTTCCCTTTTGCTCCGCGATTATGAATTAATTTATCTTTATAAACTTCTTGCAGAGTATATACAGGTAAGCCTGGCTTGAAGATAAATCTGACATTTTTATTGACTTTTGCAATATTATTTAATACTTCTTTTGAGTTTGGTGTACTCATATAACAACTCACATCATATTTATCATAATCAATATTTTGAGTTAAGTTAATGAAAGAGGAAGTAATACCATTATTTTTCATACCTCCTGGATATATCAATATCTTTTCTTTCACTTTATTATGAGTATCGATGCAGCGAACGGTTTCAGTCTCATTATTGAAGATAGCCTCAACTACTCTTTCAGTCACTTTACCATCGTCGTACTTTGTGAAGTCATGTTTAAACTGCTCATACTTGGTTTTGAATTCTAAATTTATTTCCTTTATTCGACCAATTGATTCTGCCAAATCTCTTATATTATAGACACGAGGTCCTGGAAGGTTTTCAAGATTAAAATACATTCCCCGTTCTTCGTTATATTCATCTGCGTCCCACATATAAAATAGGACTGGTTTATTTGTAACTAAAAAATCAAAGAATATACTCGAATAGTCAGTGATCAATAAATCGGTCGCACTTAAAAGCACATTTGTATCAATAAAATCCGGTATGAGCCGGCCTTGTAATTCCGTTGATCGACTTGCTTGGTGATAAAGAAATGGATGAAGCTTAAGAAGAATATTAAATTCTTGACCGCATCGTTCTTGTAAGTAATTCAGGTCAGAAGTGATCTGAGTTAAATTATTTTTAACCTTACCAACATTCGTCCCTTTCCATGTCGGTGCATATACAATAGTTTTTTTCTCTAAAGATAGGCTAACTCCAAAAGATTGAAGATTTTTTTTAAATGCGAGAGGATCAGTATTTAATGTTAGATCAATTCTTGGATATCCTTCTTCTATTACTTTCCCTGAAAAAATGTGTTTCAACTTATAACTATTTAAGAACATGCTTGTTGTATGTTCATTTGGGCTAATAAGATAGTCTGAGCTTAAAAAATTTCTTAATACGTTCTGAGAATGTGCAGGATTTCCTGGGATATCAAAGCCCATATACTTTAATGGTGTACCATGCCACGTATTAATATAGACTTGCTCTTCTTTACATATAAAAAAAGGTTGGAAAGTAGAGTTATTGATTAAATATTTTGCAGTGGCTAAATATTTCAAATAATCTTTAGAGTTCCTTTTAACAAAAATCACGTTTTTGTCATCTCTATACTTACTTAAAATTGGTTCTAATGTTTCAAAGTCTTCAATAGACCAAATATGAGTATAGTCTTTAAAATTTGGCTGATGAAGCAAATATTCAAAAATGGCTAAAGGACTATCGGTCATGCTTTTTCCATCTCTAGATTCATAAAGTACGGTTTTATCAACAACATCAAGATGTTGATAATAGTATGCATATAGGTTATTCCTTTGGTGTCTTTTATCTTTAATAAAATTCCTTAAAGGGTCTTTTAGAAAGTTTATTTTCCTTTTTAAAATCTTTTTGTTCCTTTTTATGATCTTGTTATTCATGATTGTGACTCCTTTTAACATTCCTTTTTAAAAAGTCAAAAATTTGTTGTGATATACAGACAAGTGAATTTAAAAATTTCGATAAAAAAATACAAATGATGCTATATGATACCATATCTTTAATGAGAAATTAATATGATACTAAATCTTTAATGGAAATTTAAGATGATGAAATGATATTTAGGTGAAAAATATCCTGAATATGTCATTTTTCATAGAAAGATATAAATATAATGAGTCTTTTGTTGTTAAAATAATTAGGTGATTCTGTCGATAAAGAGATTAGTAGACTATTATGCAAAGTTAAGAGAGGGACAGGGAACATGAAAAAAACCATCAAGATTATGTTACTCGCAGCTGCCTTTGGTATGACATTACACACGGGTAAAGAAGCGCAAGCAGCCTCCTATGTCGACCAATCCATTTATACGATGAACACCACAAAGGTATTTACAACAGAAGCAGAAGTGAAAAAAGCAGTGGAAACACTGAAGAAGGACAAAAAGTGGACAGCCACTTACCAAACCTCAGGAAATACGTCGAGCTATCAGCTCACTGCCTCAGGATATGAGTCACAAGCAGCAGCGAGTGCAAGTGCAGCTGCATTAAAAAAAGAGGTGGGCATGAGCGGTACGGTGTCTCCAGTAGGTGACCGCCTTCCTTTACAAAAGGTCGTATCTGACCCAGTCAATGATGAAAGCCAGGCGAAAAAGCTCTCACTTGAGCTAACAAAAACATCTGGGCTCAATAGCTCCTATGAAGTTATCAATCAAAGCAGGCCTTCTTATCAGGTCATATCAGGAACCATTGATTCTGAAACGAAAGTGAAAAATATTCAAACCGAGTTGCAAAAGCAGGCAGGCGTCACCAGTACATACCAAACCGAAAACAAAGCTGGCACTGTATATCAGCTGATTTCAAGTGGTATTGTTGGACAAAGTAAGGCGAATACCATTCTGCAAGGTTTTCAGAAGGCATCCGGTTTAAAACCAGTGCTTCAAACGGTAACAGCGGGTAAGCCGTATTACATCGTCACATCCGCTGCACAAGCGAACCAGTCGAAAGCACAGACACTCCTTACTCAGCTGCAAAAAGAAGCAAAAATCAGCGGGAAGATTCAAAAGACAGGTGCCTTAAAAAATGTCTACAGCTTGGAATCAGGCTATTTCAAAGACAACAAACAAGCAGCTTCAGCTGCGGCTCAAATTAAGAAGCAAACCGGTGCTGCAGGTACTGTGCAGCGAGTGGGAAAAACAAAAAATTATATCGTAAAGCTCAATCAATTAAACGATACAGCTTACGCAAAAACGATCGCTTTTTTCAAGAAAAAGAAATGGCGCTACACATCTAAAAAGATTTCTTCTACACAGCCATATCAAGTAGTGACGGGGAATCTTTTAGGAGATGATCAAGCGAAAAAAGCAGCGGCTTTCTTCCAAAAGAAAAAAGTATCTGCGACAACGAAAAAAACAGGCAAGGTATCAGACAGCACATATCGACTCGTCGTCAATCAAGCAGTGGACCAAGCGAAAGTGAATAAAGGTGCCGCATACTTAAAAACGCAGAAGGTGACAAGCAGCATCAAGACAAGTAAGGGACAGGCTGTCAGCAAAACATATAGTCTTAAGACAACACCTGTATATGAACAAACTAAAGTGAAGCAGGCTCAAGAGATCATCAAGAAAAATGGCATTGCCAGCAGTACAAAAACGCTGACTGAAGCGGTCAAGCAATACCGTATCACGACAGAGCCGACAGTGAATCAGACAAAACTGAATCAAGCACTCAGCTATTTGACGAAACAAAAAATGAAGGCTGCTGCACAAAAAACAGGCGCAGTCGATTATGCTCAATATCAGATCAAAACAGGTGCCATCTCAACAGCTGCACTGCGTGACCAAGGCATGGCATTTTTCAAAAAACGGAATGAAACCGCTGTGTATACAACAACAACGAAACCAACTTACAAAATCAACATTACGCAGCAATTTACAGGATTACCAACTGTAAATGAAGCCATTGCATTTGTGAAAAGTCAATATGGCTGGACTGCCACAGCCGTAAAAATTAAAAATGGCCCAATGGTCATGCAAACGAACTACAACCTCACTGTCAATGAGATGGTAAACAAACAAATGAAGGTGTCACCACAGACAGATGGTGCGGCCTATGTCTATGCCGCATATGTAGACCAAGCAACATCGACAGTGAATACGGATGGCTTAAATGTCCGTTCTACACCTGATTCGAGCTCTGCAAGCAACATTGTCGCACAGCTGAATAAAGGAGCAAAAGTGAAACAGCTTGGAAAAGAAGGAAACTGGATCAGGATCAACCTCGGCTGGAGAAATGCAAGTGCAGCAGAGGTGCAAAAATATGTAGATCCAGCCAATATTGCAGAAGGTACGCAATCTTATTTTCAATTTCTGAAACTCTCTGAAGCTGCGAATCTCAATCCGGCAGAGGTCAATACAAAGATTTTAGCAGGCAAAGGGATTCTTGCTGGTAAAGGACAAGCCTTTATTACAGCAGCAAAAACGTATCATATCAACGAAATTTATCTTATTTCTCATGCGTTGCTTGAAACGGGTAACGGAAGTTCCATTTTAGCGAATGGTACAATGTTTAATGGAAAGAAAGTATATAACATGTATGGCATTGGCGCATATGACAGCAATCCGAATTATCTCGGTGCAAAGTATGCGTATGAACAGCAATGGTTCACACCAGAGGCTGCGATTATTGGCGGGGCAAAATTCATTGGCAACAGCTACATCAATAATGCGACATACAAACAAGATACGATTTATAAAATGCGCTGGTCTGCTACAGCAACTCATCAATATGCAACAGATATTGGCTGGGCTTCTAAGCAAGTCACTCGTATGTATAGTTTGTATAACCTGCTTGATGACTATACGCTTTATTACGATATCCCGGTGTATAACAAATAAAAAAACGTCCGTGCTTCCTATTGAGAAGCCGGACGTTTTTTTTGTAAGAGCAGCTGCTGTTCAATGAATGAAAGGAGCTGCTGACTTGATTGTCCCTTTGAATATTGGTTCCATTCCTCAGCAAAGGTTTTGATTCGCTCTCTATTGGTTGATACGTTTAGGTGTAAAAGCTCCTGCAAGAGCATGTCTTGAGTGACGCAAGCCTTTCCAGGAATGATGTCTTCATACCGATCAACTAAGCCGCGTTTCTTCCGGTAAGTGTCTAAGTCATAAGTGAAGAACAAGACAGGCTTTTCGAGCAGTGCATACTCAAACACAATCGACGAATAATCTGTCACTAGGACATCACAAGCACAAAGTAATGGATAGAGCGGCTGATCGGACACATCAAATATCCATTCACCGTCTGTTTCTGCTTTTGCTAAATGTTTGACTGCAGGATGAAGCTTGACGAGCAGAATATAATCGCCATTCAGCTCAGTTTGTAATTGCTCTTTTGAAAAAGGCAGGACAAGGCTGTCCATTGCAAAGTCTCTATAGGTAGGTGTATAGAGCAGGATCTTTTTCCCTTTTGGGATATCATTCAGCTTTAAGGAAGGCTGATGCTGTTCATAGTACAGATCCGTCAGTGGTACACCAGTTGATAAAAAGCGTTCATCATTGGCCCCAAACGAGGTCTTGAAAATTTCACGCATGTGATCTGAGCCTGTCACGATGTAATCAAAAGAAGCATAGACGCGTTTGAAGCGTTTGATGTCACGGGGACTTCGTTCGGAATTTGAAGCATCTTCAAGTCCGAACTTTTTCAAAGCCCCATTGGCATGCCATACTTGAATACAGGTGGTAGAAGGCCGTTTTCTAAGCACACTCGTCATGAGAAAGTAATTATCCGTCACGACAACCTTGCTTTTAAACATCGTATACATACATTGAATGAGATGGAGAGGATTTTTTTCATGAAAATAGCGAAATGACAGATGAGGCCCGTCCTTTTCTATAGCAGAAGCATGCTTCGTATAGAGGACAGTAAGCTTCATTGTCATGTTCGCCTGTTGTTGATAAGTATGAATGAGAGCAGCCGCATTCTCTTGGAACGAAACAAGCAGCGTCACCTGGTTTTCACGCGGTTTCACGCCGCTCATCAGCCATCCAATGAAAGAAATAAAAGCTGCGTAACATGAAATCATCATTGAGCGTATATTCATCATTTGTCAGTCTCTCACAGCTGCTTCGTCTGATCCTTTACCTGCTCAGGATAGTAACGTTTTTTTCCTTTGCTTTCCTTCAATACGGCAAAAGCGTACTTAGGAATATTCAGCATTCGTTTCCATCTCCATGGATTCACAATCAATCTGTACAGCCATTCTGTATTTGTCTTAATCATCCAGCGTGGTGCACGCTTCACCGTTCCGCTAAATACATCAAAGCTTCCGCCTAAACCGATGCAAACAGCCTGCGGGAATAAATGGCGGTATTCGTAAATAAAGTTCTCTTGGTTTGGATAACCTAATGCAACGAACACCATATCCGGTTTCGAGCGCGCGATTTGCTTCGCTACGAAACGTTTATCTGCTTGATAGCCGTCACAGCTTCCGGCAAGGACCACATTTGGATATTCCGTATCAATTCGCTGTTTCACAGCCTCAAGCACTTCTTTTTTCGCACCATATAAAAAGATTCTTTTAGACTGCTTGTTTGCTAGATCAAGCATAGACATGAAGACATCAAAGCCGGCAATTCTTGACTTAAGCGGACTTTGGGTCATGCGAGACATCAATACGACGCCTACGCCATCCGGCAGTACATAATCCGCAGATGAGACGACTTGATGGTACGCATGATCCTTCATGACGGCATAGCCTATCTCTGGATTGACAGTCGCAATCATGGCGCCTCTTCTCTGAGAAACATGATGCTGGTTCATATAGCTGATAAATTCATCTAAGTCGCCGTTTACATAAGAAAGGTTAGAGACCACTTCTGTTTGCATTGTTTAGACCTCCTTTTTAACTTGTTATCTATGAACGTTCATTGTAAATTCATTCTTCGCCTACTCATCATTTTATCACAGATGCTCCATGAAATATTAACAATAACTTTACAAACCTTTAAATTTCATGACATTTTCATCAATTCAAATGGACGATACTCTGTGAAACATTGATTCTTCGGACTTTCCCTTCTGTGCCCAATAAATTGGAAATAGTTTGTCTTTACATTTTCTTAACCTTTCATAGGCGTTGTGATATAATGAACTTCCGAAGAGCGAAAAAATGATCGATGATAATAGGATTACGGATAACATTACTGCTTGAAGCAGACGAATAAGGATGAAAGAAAGGAGTTTATGTTTGCAATGAAGAAAGTTATTACTTACGGTACATTTGATTTATTACACTGGGGGCACATTAAGCTGCTAGAACGTGCAAAGCAGCTCGGAGATTACTTAGTGGTGGCCATCTCTACAGACGAGTTTAATTTACAAAAATCAAAAAAAGCTTATCACAGTTACGAGCATAGAAAGCTGATTCTTGAAACCATTCGTTATGTAGACGAAGTTATTCCAGAAAACAGCTGGGATCAAAAAGTCCATGATGTGCAAGAGCATGATATTGATGTGTTTGTGATGGGAGATGACTGGGAAGGCAAGTTCGATTTCTTAAAAGAACATTGCGAAGTCGTTTACTTGAAGAGAACCGAAGGCATCTCGACAACCCAAATTAAAGAAGAAATTGCTGGACTTTAATAGATCAAAAAAGTACTTCTTATCTTTTGGTAAGAAGTACTTTTTCATGTAAAATACAATGAGTAAGTCAACAATATTATGAAGGAGAGCTTCCTTTGTTTCAAAATTGGATGAAGAAAAAAGTTGAAGACACATTTGATCAACCTGAACAACATGAAACAATGGCCTCAGTGGACATGCCTGATATGGACTACTACTTTATTATGGGCGATGTACCAAAACAGGATGAGAGCTTAACGAAGTCTTTAAAGGCAAGGATAAAACCATTAGTTGATCCACATAAACGTACTGCAATTTTAACTTTGAATTATGATGTAAATATGAAGGAACGTATTCACAGCATGGAAGAGATCTTTTCTCCTGAGGTTGACATCTTGAATGTGTATGAACACTATATTCTACTGGAAAGTGGTAGTAAAAGACGTTACTCGGAATTTATTGTTGGTGAATCATCGCATTCGATCAATGAAGCAGTGATTCCAGCAGATGAATCCATGATTCAGGTGACGAGATATGAATTGCCTTCTTCCCCTATTTGCTATATTGATCAATATAACGAAGAACAGCAATTAGTGAAGAGGGAAGAATACAATTGGCAGGGCGTTTTGTGCAGAGTACAAAGCTTTGTTCCCCATACAGGTGCTCTATACTTAGAAGAATTGATCAATGACGATGGCAGTATTTATATGGAGTTCATCTACCATGGAGATGTAAAAAAGAATACAGTTCGACATATTAATTGGTATAAAAAAACAGGAATTCAAACATTTACAAAGAAGACGGATATTAAACAATTATGGCTATCCAGCATTCAATCCCAAAATGACCGTTTGAAATTGATGATCACAGAAGACCGGGATCAAGACCGCCACTTGTTTAAAATTGAGCAGTCTGAAACAACTTATTATGCTGCATTTGTGCATGACGCACATTATGAGGAAGAGCAGCATCAGCTGAAACCCCAATATGAGGAATTGTTTAAACAAATAAGAAAACAGCAAATGGATGCCGTGTTCTTTGGAGATACTAAGCATAAAGAAGATGTCGAGAAGGTTTTAGGAGAACAAGCCTATTTTTATATTATACCTTCTGATAAAATGTCGGTTTGGAATACAGCACTTCATCATATGCTCGAAAATCGTGAGCGTAAAGATGAACTAAGAAGGATTGTGGATTGTACAAAATGGATCTTGCGTGATCTGAGCTCTGAGAACCATGTTCTTCATCTTCAGCTTGAGTTAAAAGGTGAAATGAGTCATGCGGATCATGTGCAAATCGATTTTGCAGGATATGATCGAATGAATGGAGCTGAAATCATTTCTCAAACAATCGATGAAAACCTTGTAGTCAGCTTCCCAATTGGCCATTTTCAAACAAAGAACAACATTGAAATTAACCAAACGAAATATGTTGATTTTTACATCCGGTTTAAGACAGAAGATAGGCAAGAAGTCCTGCATCGCCTAGAAGTAGATAAGGAGCTGCTCACCAACAAACCTTCATCGCTAGATGGGTGGTCGTATCAAACGAAACAAGGAAACTACTCTTGGAAAGTGAAGTAGCGATACACTAAACAATAAGATTTCTGAAACAGAGGAGATTAACGATTAATGATTGAAGAGGGAATTCATAAGAAGAAGAGTGTCGTTGAAGGGTTAAAAAATCACCATGAGAAACTAGAAATGCTGATTCGCATCCATGATGACATGCCATTAACAGATAGAGAATTTTATTTGTTTATGAGGGAGAGAGTATCAAAACAAGAACTTTTCCTTCCGCTTGTTCATCAAGAAGAGAATCTATTCAAATTGGTATTGAGTGAATCATCGCTGCCGCTTGCGTTAGAACAAGGCCAAACATATAACTTGTATGTCACGGACTATTTAAGCACAAACAAAGAAGAGGATGAGGACGAACTTGAGGACTCAGCTTATGATTCTGATACCGAAGAAGAGGAAGAAGAAGTAAAAGAAGCAGATATCATTACAGATATTGAATCTGAAGAGAAAACGTCAAACTATAAACGCCGTTTAAAAATGGAAATAGAAAAGCCTGAGCTGACTTTTTTAGAAAATAAAGACGCCATGCTGTATATCATTCCATACCGCACAGACAAAGGGAATGCTTCTTTGAAAATTAAGCGTGAGCTAAAGGTTGTGAAATTCAATCATATCGAGCTCAACAAAGGATGTATGTTATCTTTATCCGGGTATGCAGGTGTTCTAAGTGCAGAACATCCATATGAGATCAAAGAAGCAAAACTTCTATTGAAGAAAAATGGTGAAGAACCAATTGAACATCGTTTTCCGGTCAATATCACCCATATAAAAGATGAAGTGATCGAATACCGTGATGATCAACATGTACCACAGCTTTATCAATTTTTAGCAGAAGTTCCTTTAGAGGAATTGACCTATTCCTTGAACAGACGCCTTGTATATCGCTTCTATCTTGAATTTATCTGTGATGTGAACGGAGTAGAGGAAACATTAACAACCACTTCTTTAGTGCTTGGAGACCGTTCGAACAAACTCAAAGGACTTGTTCAAATTCATAAACGAAACGATGTACCAATTCGATATGAAGTGTACCGAAAGAAAAAAAGACAAACGCTTGGCATCCGTATTAATGATTACACCATGAAAACACGTGCCAAATATTACGTCAAAAGCAAGTGGAAGAAATTCAAAAAGAAGATCAGTAAAATCAAAAAAGTCCGTAACCGCCTTGTGACAAGAACGTTTAAAACGACTTTTAAACTGGCGAGTAAGCTGTCTGTGAAAAAGAAAACCGTTGTTTTTGAAAGCTTTAACGGAAAACAATTCAGCTGTAATCCGCGTGGTATTTATGAGTATATGAAAGAAAATCACCCTGAATATACGTTGATCTGGAGCGTTAAAAAGGGTCATGAAGCACCGTTTAAGGAAAAAGGCATCTATTATATCAATCGTCTGTCATTGAAATGGATTTTTGCGATGGCAAGAGCCGAGTATTGGGTCGTAAACAGCCGTCTGCCGCTATGGGTTCCAAAGCCAGATCACACAACATACTTGCAGACTTGGCATGGTACGCCGTTAAAACGACTGGCAATGGACATGGACGAGGTGCATATGCCTGGAACAAACACGAAGAAATACAAAAAGAATTTCACGAAAGAAGCATCGAATTGGGATTATCTCATCTCTCCTAATGCCTACTCGACTGAAATCTTTACACGTGCATTCCAATTTCAAAAGACGATGATTGAGTCAGGATATCCGAGAAATGACTTCCTTCACAATCAAAACAATGAAGAAACAATGAGAGCACTGAAACAAAAAATGAACCTGCCGCTCGATAAAAAATTGATCTTATACGCGCCGACATGGAGAGACGATCAATTTTATAAAAAAGGGCAGTACAAATTTGATTTAGACCTTGATCTGCATGAGCTGAGAGCTGCAATTGGAGATGAATATATCATCATTCTGCGTATGCACTATCTAGTTGCTGAAAACTTTGATTTAGGGCCATATGAAGGCTTTGCCTATGACTTCTCTCATTACGAAGACATTAGAGACCTTTATATGATTTCAGATCTGCTCATCACAGATTACTCATCTGTGTTCTTTGATTATGCAAACCTCAAACGCCCGATGCTGTTCTATGTGCCAGACATTGAAACCTATCGAGACAAGCTCAGAGGCTTTTACTTCGACTTTGAACAAGAAGCACCTGGACCGCTTGTGAAAGAGACAGCAAGTGTCATTCACTGGGTGAGGGAAACAGAACAGTCGACCTTTACACTACCAGAATCATTTGCACCGTTTTATGAGAAATTCTGTTACTTAGAGAGCGGGGAGTCATCGAAGCGGGTTGTGGAGACTGTTTTTAATTATTAAATATGATATTGAAGGCATAAATCACTTTATACACATTTATTGTGTATTTTGACTGATTTATGCTTTTTTCTTTGAGTGAAACACCAACCTTGAACCCATTTTCTTTCTTAATTGTATTCAAAGTTTACGAGAAAAAAGAATTATTTTTATCGATTTTTATTTGCAATTGGTTAGAATATTAGGCTTAAGTATTGAAAAAATTGTTGTTTTTACACAAGTGAAAACCTATAATTGTATGTATAATAGAGAAATTGTTAAAATATGAATCTGTTTCTAAAATTGTCGTCAATTGAAAGTGAAGGGGATCATTTTGTCCAAAAAAATTTTGCTTATCACTCAAAACTTTTATCCTGAAATTGGTAGTGCTGGTAATAGGCTTAAAAATATATATTTAATGCTCCAGAGAAAAGGTTATGATGTTAGAGTTTTAACAACTCACCCAAGTTATCCTGAAAAGGACTTCTATCATAATGATAAGTTTTGGGATGAGGAAGAATTAAATAGTGAAGATAAGAGAATTATAAGAGTTGCAGTGAAAAATAAGAAATATGCATTTAGTTTTATAAATAGACTTATTTATTATCTAGAAATCATGTCGAGAATGATCATATTTATTTTTAGAGATAAAAATAAATATGATCTAATTTATGTTACAACTCCACCAATATTTGTCGCATTTTCGGGAGTAATTGCAAAACACAAATATAAGTCAAAAATGATTTTAGATATAAGGGATTTGTGGCCAGACTCATTAAAGGGTGTGGGTGTATTTAAACATTCTTTAATTATTTGGTTTTTCAAAAGAGTTGAAAAATATATTTATAAAAAATCTGATCACATCGTAATAAATAGCAAAGGATTCCAAAATCATTTGTTGGATCAAAAAGAGAAAATAACATTCATTCCAAATTCAGCAAGAAAAGAAGAGTTACCTAACGATGATAAGAAAACAACAGAACAATTTACGGTTGTTTTTGCTGGTAATTTAGGGTTAGCCCAAGATATAAACGTCTTTGAGAATATTATAGATAAACTTAAAGATCATGATATTAAAGTGATAATAATCGGTTATGGGGTTAATAAACAAAAACTTGAGAAATCTATAGCTGAAAAAAAATTTCAACATGTTGAATTCATTATACCAGTGTCAAGAAAAGAATGCCTGGAAATAATGGCACAATGTGATGTTGGTATAGCAACTCTTAATCACTCGGTTATCTTTGAGACAGTGCTCCCTGGGCGTATTATAGACTATTTAAGTTGTAAGTTACCTGTAGTTGCATCGGTCTCAGGTTATTCAAAAGAGTTAATTGAGCGAGAAGAAGTTGGATTAATCGCAAGTACGAAAACTAGTAATGAAATGGTTTCTCATATTCTTCATTTATATAAAAATCCTAAACTAGTTGAATCAATGAAACGTAATTGTGGCACGTTTATTGAAAAAAACTTTTTGTGGGATAATAATATACTGATATTAGATGAATTAATAAAAAATATAATAAAAAAGGTTAATTAGTCATGAAAAAAAATATATGTATGTATGTTTGGAACCACTTTACAAATGATGCTAGAGTAATGAGAGAATGCACAGCATTGTCAGAAAAAGGATACACTGTAGACTTAATTTGTATCCATGATCCGTCAATGAAAGATTTAAAGAGATATGAAGAAATGAATGACGGGTTTCATGTTTATCGAGTGAAAAGATTCCCACAATGGTTAGTATTATTTCAGACCATAATTAAATTGTTGAAAAGTAAAAAATATCTTTTGTTTTTTATTTTTTTAATTTGGATTTTGAGCGTATATTACCAGCCGTTATACACGAGTATAGTTACAATTTTCTTAATACTTTTATTAAAAACGAAAATAAAAACTTTAATTATTCGAGGAAACATTTTATGCAGAATGATATTGAAGGGTTTTAATAATAAATATGATTTTTATCATTCTAATGATTTGAATACATTACTGCAAGGAGTTATATGCTCTAAGTTTAGACTAAATAAGAAAAAACTAATCTATGATTCACATGAAGTTCAAACTAGTCGTACAGGATATGATAGTAAATTCTACGGAGTGATGGAAAGTTTTCTTTTAAGATTTGTTGATCAAATGATTGTAGAAAATCATACAAGAGCAGAATATAATAAAAATCTTTATGGATTTTACCCTAAGGTAGTTCACAACTACCCGTTTGTTCAAAATAAATCATTAGATCAAGTTAATTTACACAAAATTTTAGGAATTTCAGCAAAAGAAAAAATATTGTTGTATCAAGGAGGAATTCAAACCGGCAGAGGTTTAGAAAATTTAGTGAAAGCTGCTCCATATTTTACAGAAGGGATTTTGGTTTTTATTGGAGATGGGCGTATTAAAAATGAACTTATTCAATTGACTGAAGAAATGGATCTTTCTCATAAAGTTAAGTTCCTTTCAAAGGTTCCTTTAGCAGACCTCCCTAAATATACAAAGAATGCATATTTAGGTTTTCAAGTTCTTAATAATGTCTGTTTTAATCATTATTCAGCGTCTTCAAATAAATTATTTGAGTATCTAATGAGCGGAGTACCAGTAGTTGCTTGTAATTTTCCAGAGATAAAGAAAGTAGTTGAAGGTAACAACGTAGGAATGTGTATTGATTCTCATGATCATGAGGAAATTGCTAAAGCAGTAAATTATATGATTGAGCACCCTGAGAAAACTGCTGAATTTAGTAAAAATGCTTCTGAAGCTAGCAATCAGTATAACTGGGAAAACGAAAAGGAAAACTTCACGCGCATCTACGAATCATTAGGAGGAGAAACTGCTTGAAAAATGAAATTGACTACAGAGCAAAAAGTGTCGAATTAGAAAGAGAGTTAGTTAGTTTGAAGAAAAGGATGCTTCAATATATAGCTGTCATGAAAGAGATAAACAGTGAAGCGTTGTCCCGTGACAAAATAGATGTTTTTAATGGTATAGAAAAAGACCAGTTACTCTCTAAGTTACGCAGGGTAGAAAAGCAATTAGAAGTTACCGAACGCAAACTCTCTGCTTTGCAAAATTCAACATTAGGTAAATTGACGTTAAAGTATTGGAATTTACGTAAACGGTTGAGAAGAGGGGTATAAAAGGAAATGAAATTATTAGAACTACAGAAGGAGCTCAAAAGCTTCGAAACACAGTTAAAAAGAGAGCTGAAGCCAGAAGTTGTTGAAGATGATGAGCTAGTTAATGCGAGTCTCTGGTTTACTAATAATGATTCTTCTGCTGAAACATTTAATCAAGGTGAAAAATTTATCATTGCAACAAATCAAAAAGAGAAGACTTATCTTTCATTTAAAGAGAAGAATAATAGTTTCAAGATACTTCCTCAACAAGAAATACGGATATATCCAGAGGAAAGAATCAGTGTTGATTTTAGGATCAAGACATATGGAGATATCAGTGTTTATTTAATAGCGATTGAATATGATGAAAGTAAGAAACTAGGTACTGAAGTAGTGAGACCTAATCAATTGAAAGAATTTATCACCTCAAAAAACTCGAGGAATCTGAGAATCGCTTTAAAAATTTCAGGAGAAGGTTTTATCGTTGTTGAAAGCATGAGAATTACTAGAAACCTTGATTTTGATGCCTCATCTTTTTCGAGAATGGACTTTTTCCAACATCATACTCCTCGCCATGTTTCAAAACCTCTTAAAGAATTTAAGGTGGCATGTATTTTTGATGAATTCAGCATGACTTGTTTTAAAGAACAAGTGAAGCTCATTCCCTTTACAAAAGATAATTGGAAAGAAGTATTGACACAAACTCCGCCGGATGTACTCATCGTTGAATCTGCATGGAAAGGTAATTTTGGTTCATGGGAGTATATGATTGGAAAATATAATAATCAAGACCAAAGCGAACTTATTGCGCTAGTTGAATGGTGTAAAAAAAGGGGGATTCCAACTGCATTTTGGAACAAGGAGGACCCGATTCACTTTGAAAAATTCATTCATTCAGCACAACTTTTTGATTATGTATTTACAACTGATCAAAATATGATAAGTGAATACGTAAAGGTTCTTGGAAGACCTACAGTGTATGCTTTACCTTTCTCAGCAGAGCCTAAACTGCATAACCCTATTCAATTAAAGGAGAATAGAATAGATAAGATTTGCTTTGCTGGTTCTTATTATGCAAACAGACATGAAGATAGAAAGAGAGACATGGAGAAAGTCCTGGATATTGCTGCTGAATTCGGTTTGGACATCTATGATCGAAACTATACCTTAAATCAAAAAAAAGATGGAGATTTTAGTTTCCCTGAAAGGTTTCAACAAAGTATTAAAGGGAGCTTGAAATATGATGAAATAGCAAAGGCTAATAAAGGCTACAAGGTAATGTTAAATGTCAATAGTGTCAAAAATTCACCAACCATGTTTTCAAGGAGAGTATTCGAGGGGTTGGCCAGCGGGACCCCTATATTAAGCAGTTATTCAGAAGGTATTAAAAGAATCTTTAAAGATATTGTTATGATATCAGAAGATGAGGAGACATTAAGGCAACATTTGAAATCAGTGTTTAAAGACGAAACCTTCTATAGAAGCAAATCAATGGAAGGGATTAGGGAAGTACACTTGAATCATACCTACAAACATAGGCTTACTTATATGTTAGAAAAATTTGGATTTGATCTGAAAGAGGAAGAGAAGACTGTTGCAGTTATTTCAGTTGTCCGCTCCAAGGAAGAAGCATATCAAGTGATTAATCTGTTCAGAAAACAATCTTATGAAAATAAGAAACTCATCTTGCTATTGGATTTGTTCGATGGATATATTGATATATTAAATCAATTTAATAATGTTAACGTCACTGCTTATGTTCTCTCGTACATGGATCATTATGACCGAATCGAGCACCTTGTTGATTCAGACTATGTCTCATATTTCTCACCTAATCATTTTTATGGGGAAAATTATTTGCTAGATCTATTGATTGCAACAGAATATAGTCAAGCTGAAATCATAGGGAAAGCAAATCATTTTGTTGGTGATGAAGGCCAAATTCATGAAGTAGGGCAGGGCGCAGAGTATGTGTATGTCAGCGACTTGAATATCCATAACTCTTTACTTCATAGACGAGTCTTTAAAGGAGTAGAACTAGTGAAAGTTATTTCAGATTTTGAAAACAATATCTCTTTGTACTCGTACTTCAAGCAGGGGTATAGGCTTTTCAGTTCTGATAAGTTCAACTTTGTAAAAAATCCTTCTTCAAATTCAACTGAAAAAATTGAGAATACTATAGAAATTTAGGTGGTTAGTATGAGGAAATTAAAGGTTCTTTTATATGGTGATGTAGACTTGAACATAATGGATGGTTCGGCAGTTTGGCTGACATCCCTGGCAAATGTCTTTAGTACAGATGTAAATATAAAAGTAGATGTCATTCTTAAGGCTCCTATTGTTAAGACTCAACTTATACAATCACTAGAGGGGCTATCTACAGTTAATGTGATTGAGACGTTCAAAGTATTCTCTCATAGAACATTTAAAAGTCGAAAGAGAATGAATGTAGTAGAAGCGAGAGAAGTTATTGAAGAAATGGATTCGACCAACCATTACGATTTAATAATTGTAAGAGGAAAAAATATTGTCAATGAACTTGCTCAAAGCAGCCTTACTCAAAAGATTATACCTTATGTGACTGATTTTAATCATGATCGAGAGTTGATTAGTGATGCGGAAATTTCTCAATTAAGAGATTTCTATGACGTATATCCGTATATGTTTGTTCAAACGAACAGTATGAAAGAAACTTTAAAATCCATACTGAATGTCAATGGTGAGAAATTTAAACTCCTTTCTCCTATGATTCCTAATTATAAAGGTACCCCATCTTTTAAAAATGAAAATAATTCATTAATTTATGCAGGTAAATTTGCCGAAGATTGGTATACAGAAGAAATCCTTGATGCATTCTCAAAAATCAGAAAGTTAGATTCTACTATTAGTTTAAATATAGCTGGAGACAAGTTTCAAGGTGCTCTTAGAGACAAAAAAGATGAAATTATAACCAGGCTTGAAAACCAAAATGGAGTTAACTGGAGAGGGGCAATCTCAAGGAGTGAGGTTCAAGATTTACTCGACCAAGCCGATATAGGGATTGCATGGAGAAGCAGCTTGATTGATAATGACCACAGTGTTGAGTTGTCTACTAAGTTGCTAGAATATGGAAGGGCAGGGAAGCCTATTCTACTTAGAAGAACAAAGCTTCATGAAGAGGTATTGGGGAAAGATTACCCAATGTTTGTGGACACCCTAGGAGATTTTGTTGAAGCAACAATTGAGCTCTTATATAATCGCAAACTTTATAAAAAGAGTGCAAAAGCAGTTTATGAAGCATGTGAAAAATATACTTTTAAAGAAGTGTATGAAGGATTAAAACCTCTGATTTGGAGCTTTTATAAGGGGAAAACCAAAATCGTATTTGCTGGTCATGACTTGAAATTTTTAAAGCATACAATAGCTCACTTTGAAAATCATTCCTCTTACGATGTAGAAATTGATCAGTGGAAGGGTCATAATAATCATGATCCTGAAAGGTCGAAAAAATTAAGAGATTGGGCAGACATCGTTTTTTGTGAGTGGGGATTAGGAAATGCTGTTTGGTATTCTCGAAATAAAAGAGAAGGTCAGAAATTAGTCGTTAGAATGCATTTGCAAGAGCGAGAAACAGATTATCCTAGTCAATTTAATATTGAAAACATTGATCGTTTTATTGCAATCTCACCATATATCTTTGAGGAGTTCTCAAGAGCTTGTAAGATTCCAAGAAACAAGATGACTATGATTTATAACATGATTGACACGAAGGCATTAAATCAACCGAAAGAAAACCTTAAAGAACTCAATTACACCTTAGGTGTTTGCGGAGTACTTCCTTCTCGTAAAAGATTGGATAAGGCAGTAGATATATTAGAAATCCTTTGGAGTATTGATAAGCGTTACAAACTTTATGTAAAAAGCAAACTTCCCAGCGATCTGCCGTGGATGAAAAATCGTCCAGAAGAAATGAAGTATTTCGAAAATTTATTTGATAGAATAGAGCGAGCCCCTTGGGGTAAAAATGTTATTTTTGAAAAGCACGGAGATGATATGGGTGAATGGTTCCGGAAAATCGGATATGTATTATCAACCAGTGACTTTGAAAGCTTTCATCTTGCCCCTATGGAAGGGATGGCAACTGGTAGTATCCCAGTTGTTTTAAATTGGAGAGGCTCTGAAACAATTTATCCAAGTGACTATATTTTTAAAGATAAAGAAACAGCAGCAAATTATATTGTTAGGAATAAAGCTACTGAAAATCAAGCTTCTAGAAAGATTTTCCCTGCAGTAAATTATGATGTTCAAGTTATTAATAATAAAATTGAGTCCTTAGTTGCTAATTTGCTTTAATGGGGGATATACGTGGACAGTCTAAACAATGATTTTCTTAATGAAAGAGAGCAAAAGCTCTTATCCATTCTTCCCAAGAGTAGAAATAAAGACCCTATTTCTACTGCTAATACAATTTTAGAAAATAATCTTTATACTATTCCGCCATTTGGTTTACGTGATTACTCTCAAGGGGTGGACTGGACAGCAAAAGAGTCAAGAAGTTTCCTTAGATTGCTTCATGGATTTACTCCATTAGGGTGTCTTACTGAAGCCTTTGAACGTACTGGCAATGTAAAATATTTGATTAAAGGATTAGAATTCATTCTGGATTGGAGCAGTACCAACAAATATTCTGAAAATTCTAAGGAGATGGCGTTTCATGATGAGACTACTGCTCTAAGACTTCAGTATATTTTAAGATTCTATCTAGTGGGCCATCCTCATATCCAATCTTCTGACCAAAAAAAGCTAATGGAAATAATGGAGTTTACTTGCAACTTGTTAGCTAAAGAAAGCTTCCATTCAACGAACACCAATCATGGAATGTTTCAAGACATTGCGTTGTTGCAATATAGTTATTACAAAAATGATGATGAAAAAAAAGAGCTGGCATTAAGTAGGCTGTTAAATTATTTTGAACATGTCTATACTACTGAAGGAGTACACAAAGAGCATTCACCTGCGTATCATTTGGTAGTATCAAATAACCTAAAGAAAACCGTTGATTTTATAAAGAATATTAATTTTAATCTTAGTAATACTTTGAATGAAATATTCTCAAAAACTGAGGAATATGCAACATTTATACTAAAGCCAGACAGCTCACTGCCACCTTTAGGAGATACTGAAAGTAAACCAATAAAGGAAACAGGCTTAATGGGTTTATATCAAGGAGAGTCATTCTTGTTTTCATCTTCTAAAGGAAGAAATGGAAACCCTCCGGAAGAATCGTGTAAGGTATTCAAAGAGTCAGGTTACGCTATATTTAGAGATAATTGGTTGAAAAAAGAGAAAGCTACTTACGTTTTATTTAATGCTGCTTATCATGGTAATTATCATAAACATAGCGATGATCTTGGGTTATTTATTTATGCAAATGGAGATTTGATATCTGAGGCTGGTCCCAATGGGTATAATTATTCAGATCCGCTAACCCAATATGCTTATTCTTCATACGCACATAATACCTTAATTGTAGATGGAGTGGGTCTTGTACGTACGGATGGTCAATACGATAAGGTATTTATTGAAGATTATGTTATTGCAGATGATTATGCTGAAGTAACTGGAATTAATGAACGATATGAAGATGTAACCCATAATAGAAATGTGTCGTTTATGAAAAGGGATCAAGTGATTCAAGTAAAGGATGCTATTTTTTCTAAAAAAAGACATAATTACAAACTTTTGTGGCATGTAGCTATTGGAGTAGATGTTCATTTAAGAGATCACATGGTTGAACTTTTTAGAGGCAGTGAGAAAGTAGCTGAAATAGAATTTGTGGCTGAGGTTCCTTTTAAAGTTTCTAAGTATGCTGGTCAGAAAGAGCCTATGGTGAAAGGCTGGATGTTCAGTAAAATGGAAAATGCAGTTCCTTCTACAGTTTTGGAAGTGGAGTTCGAAGGAAATACATGTGAATTTGAAACAATTTTCAGACTGAGTGAATTTAAAATCCAAACTCCAGTACCTCCATTTTGTTTAGAGGCTGAGTTTAGCAGTATGAGAAATGTACGGTATTACTTTCAGGAAGCCAAGAATGAAAAATTAAAAGACAAATTAGTTATTATCTTTTCAAGCCTTACTGAAAAAAATAAGTTTAGGTACAACTATATTAGAACGTTAGAAAACTTGCATGTTAATAAACTGTTCATCTTAGATGATTTTGGAGATCAAGGTGCATACTACTTAGGAAGAAATAAAGATTTCTCAATAGAAACAACTGTAAATTCTCTAATTCAATATTTTCAAAGAAAACTTAAAATTTATAATGAAAACATTACAATGGTTGGATCATCTAAAGGTGGTTATGCAGCTATATATTTTGGATTAAAAAACTATGTAGGCAATGTTATAGCGGGGGCACCTCAAAGTAACTTAGGACACTTTCTAATAAATCAAGCGAAACATCCAAATATCGCTTCGTATATCTCTGGAAGAGCTGAGAAGGCAGATCAAGTTTATTTAGACGAACTTCTTTACAAGGTAATACAGCAACCTTCCGATGTTTCCCCATTTATAAAAATCATGGTTGGAAGTAAGGATCATCATCTTAAAAATCATGTTGAGCCCCTTGTAGAGGCACTTCAGGAAAGAAAGTTCGAGGTATCTTTAAAGATTGAGCAAGGCATAGATCATGAAGGTTTAAAAGATCACTTTCCTAAATATCTCATGGAGACAATTGTGAGTCGGTTAGGAATAGAGTATAAGGTTCCTGAGATTAAGAGCTCGAATATTAATTATTCAAATTCATTGCTCAACATAATGTGTGATGTTTCAGGGGATCAATTGAATTTTGCATATTATATATACAAAAATAAAGAAGTTATAGAAAAAATAATGTATGGTCCGAAATCAACAACGACGTATTATGTAAAAGAACCTGGTGTATATCAGGTTAGAATTTTTGTTCGTGATCAGTTTGGCAACAAGGTTACACAGTATACTAATGAACTAGTCATAAACCAATTGGAGGATACAAAATGAAAATTTGTACAGTAGGATTAGGATATATTGGTTTGCCTACATCAATTATGTTTGCAAAATATGGAGTGGAAGTAGTAGGTGTAGATGTTAACGAAGCAGTCATTGAATCATTAAATAAAGGGGAAATTCATATTGAGGAACCAGGTCTCCAAGAAGCTCTTGAAGATGTAATTGCTTCTGGTAAATTCCGTGCGTCCGTTTCACCTGAAAGTGCAGAGGCATTTATCATTTCTGTTCCAACCCCTAATAATGATGACGAATATAAATCTTGTGATTTGTCTTACGTATTGAGTGCTGTAAGAAATACTATTCCATTCTTGAAAAAGGGAGACGTGCTTATTGTCGAATCAACCATAGCCCCTCGGAGCATGGATGACCATGTAAAACCTTTAGTAGAGGGAGCTGGTTTAACAGTAGGGGAAGATATTTATTTAGTCCATTGTCCAGAAAGGGTTTTACCAGGACAAATCATGCATGAATTGATTCATAATAACCGAATCGTGGGTGGAGTAACCCCGGCTTGTACAGAAGCTGGCGCAAAAATATACAGTACCTTTGTTCAAGGAGAAATTATTAAGACGAATGCGAAAACTGCTGAAATGTCAAAATTGATGGAAAATACATTCCGTGACGTGAATATAGCTCTTGCAAATGAATTAACAAAAATCTGTAACGGGCTAGATATCAATGCATTAGAAGTTATTGATATGGCCAATAAACACCCACGTGTAAATTTACATACTCCTGGCCCAGGTGTTGGTGGTCATTGTTTGGCAGTAGATCCGTACTTTATTATAGCTAAAGCTCCTGAGAGTGCTAGGTTAATAGATACTTCTCGCTCAATTAATACTTCTATGCCTTATTATATTGTTGAAAATGTAAATAAAATTATGGAAAAGTCTGATGGGAAAATCATCACTATTTTTGGTTTGACATATAAAGGGAATGTTGATGACATTAGGGAAAGCCCGGCTATGGAAATATTACAACTAATTAAACAACAAAAAAAATATCAAGTTAGAGCTTATGACCCTCATGTTGAAAAAGATTTTGTCATGTATGATATTGAAGAGGCTACTGAAGATGCAGATTTAATCTTAATATTATCTGATCATGATGAGTTTGTTGAATTAGATTGGGACAAGCTTTCAAAAATGTCTAATAAACAAGTGCTGGATACTAAAAATGTAGTGAAGAATCGTTCAAGTGAATTTGATTATATCAATTTGGGCAATTTATATACAGCCATCCCAAAAGAGAATGTATTAATTTAAGCAATATGCTGTGAAAATTTTGAGCTTGTAGATACTGTCTATAAGCTTTTTTGTTTTAATAGCCAATTACAATTCTTTAAGTAGCATTCAATTTATATTTACAGTTGATGATTCTAGGATATTTGATTTAAGATGAAAAAATTAATGTAATCTGTTACAATTAAGAGCAGTGTTTTGAAATAGATTATGCCAATAATTAAATTTAAGGACGATTATTATGAATGCAATGTTTAAAATTCTTAAAGAGCAGTTCAATTCAACCACTTTAATTTTTAGACTGGCTATTTATGAAACAAAGTCTAAATATCAGCTTAATTATTTAGGTGTTTTTTGGCAATTGTTGAATCCATTAATTCAAATCATGGCTTATTGGTTTGTGTTTGGTTTAGGTCTTAGAGGATCTGGAAGAACTGCAGAAATGGCAGATGGTTCTCATGTAAGTATACCTTTTCTTATATGGATGCTAGCGGGGTTAATTCCATGGTTTTTCATTAGTTCGACTATTACAGAGGGTGCAAATAGTGTTTTTAAGCGTATAAATTTAGTATCGAAAATGAATTTTCCAATTAGTGCACTGCCCTCTGTTGTCATAACATCAAATTTATTTAGCTATTTTTTAATGATGGGTATCTATGTAATCATGCTCATTTCTCATGGAATATATCCCGATGTTCATTGGATTCAATATATATATTATTTTATTTGTTTGATAACGTTTATGTTTGCTTTCAGCCTGTTTAATTCAACTATTAGTGTCCTTGTTCGTGATTACCAAAACTTGCTGCAATCCTTGACAAGACTTCTAATGTTTTTGCTGCCTATTTTATGGGATATTGGAGATAAGTTCACCGGGAAGTATGAATGGATTGCGACTACGTTAAAGCTAAACCCTCTATATTATATTATTGAAGGATTTAGGAAAAGTTTTCTTAGAGGAGAATGGTTCTACAATGATCTGAAGTATACGCTTTATTTTTGGTTGATTACTTTACTTCTCTTAACAATCGGTTCATTACTTCATATGAAATTTAGGGATAAATTTGTCGATTTTCTTTAAAAGTAAGGAGATTATACGATGAAACTAAAGGTTTCGTTTCGAAACGTATCCAAGCAATACGTCCTATATAAAAAACAGTCGGATAAGATTAAAGGACTGTTTTTACCTAATAAAAATGAAAAAGGTTTTTTTGCTGTTCGTAATGTATCTTTTGATGTATATGAAGGCGAGACGATTGGTTTTGTAGGAATTAACGGATCTGGAAAATCGACAATGTCGAACCTTCTAGCGAAAATCATTCCACCGACAAGTGGTGAAATTGATATGAATGGCCAGCCTTCGTTAATTGCCATTGCGGCAGGGCTGAACAACCAGTTAAGCGGGAAAGATAACATTCGCCTAAAGTGCTTAATGATGGGGCTGACGAATAAAGAGATAGATGAGCTTTATGAAAAAATCGTAGAGTTTGCGGATATTGGTGACTTTATTGACCAGCCGGTTAAGAGCTATTCAAGCGGAATGAAATCACGTCTTGGCTTTGCCATTTCAGCGCATATCGATCCGGATATCCTGATTATTGATGAAGCACTGTCTGTTGGAGACCAAACCTTCTATCAAAAATGTGTAGACCGCATTACAGAATTCAAGGAACAAGGAAAGACGATCTTTTTTGTCAGTCACTCCATTAGCCAAATCCAAAAAATCTGTGACAGGGTGGCTTGGATGCATTATGGTGAGCTTCGTATGTTTGATGATACGAAAAAGGTCGTGAAGGAATATAAGGAGTTTGTTGACTGGTTTAACAAGCTTTCTAAGAAAGAGAAACAAAAATACCAAATGGAACAGAAGGAAGGCAGAAAAGGCGTACAAAAGACAGAAAAGGTGTCTCGCTATCAAGATAACGGAAAACGCCGCTCATTGTTCGGACCCGCATTTCAAGTGACAGTTTTAGCGGTCTTAACGATATTGCTAGCCTTATCGATGTTTTCAGATCGCCCGCTTCGTACACTGGCGACATTTGGTGCTATCCCATCAGATAAGACAGAAGCGCCTCAGTCGAAGAACCCAGAGACCAAAGAAGCTCCTGATATGAAAAAGGTGGATCAACAGGTGATAGTCACCGCTGATCCACTCAAGGTTTACAAAGACCAAGCCATGAAAAAAAAGGCTGATGTCACTTTGCCATTTGGACAAGAAGTACAGGCTGTGGCTGAAAATAAACAAACCGTTCAAATTAAAACAGCGTCAGAAACGTATTTTGTTAAACCTGCCGCGCTTCAAAATGAAGAGGATTTAAAGTCATTATCAATTGGACCAGGACAGTTTAATTCCTATGTATCACCTGCATCGGCAGGTTCGTATGAGTATTTACTTTCTTTCCTTGGAAAAGAAGAATCTGTGCTGAAACAGAGAATGCAAACGCTGAGTTCAGTGAAAAATGATCAAGGAGATACGATTGAACGTTTGACCACAGAGAAAACCGACTATGTCATTCAAAAGGGTCAGGCAAACACCATTGTGTTTCGCGATATTATGCCAATCTCTCTTTCCACACTTGGGCTGACAGAACAAAATGTCTGGATGAATAAGAAACGAACAAAATTCGCAGTGAAGGGCGAAAACAACCTGTTTGTCATTGATAATGAACAGCATACACTGACTATTTCAGTCATTAAATAAAAAAGCTGCCGATGCCGGCAGCTTTTTTAGTTCACTTCTTCTTTTTCGAGAAGCTGTTTCATAAATGGAATGAGTTTCTTTTTTAATTCTTCATCCTGAAGAGCAAACTCAAGCGTCGTTTCAATGAAGCCTTGCTTCTCGCCGACATCGTATCGTTTTCCTTCGAAATCATAGGCGAAGACGCGCTGGATGTCATTTAGCTTTTGAATGGCATCTGTAAGTTGAATTTCTCCGCCTGCACCAATCTCTTGCTGTTCAAGGTACATAAAGATCTCTGGCGTGAAAATGTAGCGCCCTAAGATGGCTAGGTTCGATGGTGCTGTTCCTTGCGGCGGCTTTTCAACAAAGTTTTTGACTTGGTAGCGGCGTCCTTCTTGAGTAAGAGGGTCAATGATCCCGTAGCGATGCGTATCGCTGTCTGCTACTTGCTGAACACCAATGACAGATGATAAAGTTTTTTCGTATTCATCCATCAGCTGGCGAAGCCCAGGTGTTTCGGCTTGCACAATGTCATCACCTAATAAAACAGCAAAAGGCTCATCACCGATAAAATTGCGTGCACACCAAACAGCATGTCCAAGACCTTTTGGTTCTTTTTGACGAATGTAGTGAATATCAGCAATGTTAGAAGATTTCCTTACTTTTTCTAACAGCTCCTTTTTCCCTTTTTCCTCTAGGTTACGCTCAAGTTCTGGAGCAAAATCAAAATGATCTTCAATTGCTCTTTTTCCTTTTCCAGTGACGATAATAATGTCTTCGATACCTGATTCAACAGCTTCTTCAATAATATATTGAATGGTTGGTTTATCAACGATTGGGAGCATCTCTTTAGGCATGGCTTTTGTTGCAGGGAGGAAACGTGTCCCAAGACCTGCAGCTGGTATAATGGCTTTACGTACTTTTTTCAATGTATTTTGCACCGTCCTTAAATACTGATGTGAAAATTAAGAGAATACCACTAAATTCTACCTTACTTTTAAAAGTAATCAAATAAATTTATGATGTTTAAAGTAATTTTAATAGAAAATTGTAAATATAAACAATCAGATCTGTGAAATTTTTATTAATTTTAGCATGGTTAGTTTATCATTCGAAGAGATCTTTTGTATAATAAAAACAATATGTATTGATGGAAAGAGGCGTAAACAAGTGAAAAAACTAAATGTAATGACTATTTTCGGTACTAGACCTGAAGCAATCAAAATGGCACCACTTGTCCTTGAACTGAATAAACATCCACAAATAAATTCGATTGTTACTGTAACAGCTCAGCATAGAGAAATGCTTGATCAAGTCCTTGAGGCTTTTTCTATTACGCCAGATCATGATTTAAACATCATGAAGCAGCGCCAGACATTATCTGAAATCACATCAAATGCACTATTGAAGCTAGATCAATTATTCCAAGAGGAAAAACCTGATATTGTCCTTGTTCATGGAGACACAACAACAACCTTTGCAGGAAGCTTGGCCGCATTCTACCACCAAATTTCAGTCGGTCACGTTGAAGCGGGTTTAAGAACACACAATAAATACTCGCCGTTCCCTGAGGAATTGAACCGACAAATGACAGGCACAATTGCTGATATTCATTTTGCTCCTACAAATGAGGCGAAGCAGAACCTTTTAATTGAAAATAAAAAAGAAGAGACCATTTGTGTGACGGGGAATACTGCGATTGATGCGTTGCAAACAACGGTTACAGAACAGTATGAGCACCCAATTTTAGAGAAGATAGGCACAGATAAAATGATCTTGTTAACGGCCCATCGCAGGGAGAATCTCGGTCAGCCGATGAAAAACATGTTTAGAGCAATTAGACGTATTGTAGAAGAGTTTGAAGATGTTCAGGTTGTATACCCTGTACATTTAAACCCTGCTGTTCGTGATGCGGCTCAGACAGAATTCAGTGATCTTGATCGTGTGCATTTAATTGAGCCGCTTGAAGTCGTTGATTTCCATAACTTTGCTGCTGCCTCACACTTTATATTAACGGATTCTGGCGGTGTACAAGAGGAGGCGCCTTCTCTAGGGAAGCCAGTATTAGTGCTCCGTGATACAACAGAACGCCCTGAAGGCGTGAAAGCTGGCACACTTAAGCTCGCAGGTACAGATGAAGAGACCATTTACAACATGGCGAAACAGCTGCTAGTCGATCAGAAAGAGTACGACAACATGTCGAAGGCGTCTAATCCATATGGTGATGGACAAGCGTCAAAACGAATTGTCGAAGAGCTTCTCCATCGTTTTGGATTAAGTGAAGAAAAACCAGTTCCATTTCAATCATAAAAAAAGAAGACTACATTTCTGTAGTCTTCTTTTTTACTGCTCCAAACTTTCCTTCAATTCCTTCTTCACATTCGCAAGACTGCTGTCATCAAGCTGGTAGTAATAAATGTTATTGATACGTGCGCCTGATCCTTTCAGTTCATGCTGTTTTACATGCTGTCTTGCATCACGATAATCATTCATCATCGTCCACATATCGTCAAATGACATGTTTGTCTTCATATTATTTTCTACGACTTTGAACATATCGCCGAATTTCGTAATAGATGAAATGTTGGCACCTTTTGCAATGATGCCCTCAATGACTTGGCGCTGTCTTTGCTGGCGTCCGAAGTCACCCTTTGGATCTTGCTTTCTCATTCTCGTATAGGCAAGGGCTTGATCCCCGTTCAGGTTAATCTCTCCTGTACCAAATGAGTGGCCATCATAGCTAAATGCAAACGTGCTGTTCACCGTAATTCCACCAAGTGTATCGACAATATCCTTAAAGCTTTCCATATTGACTTTAACGAAGTAATCAACAGGTACATCAAGCAGTTCCTCTACAGTATCTGCCGCCATTTGTGTACCACCGAATGCGTAAGAATGGTTGATTTTATCCATTGTGCCTTTTCCGACAATTTTCGTATACGTATCACGCGGGATGCTCACCATTTCGGTCGTTTTCGTTTTCGGATTTACTGTCATGTATATTAATGTATCTGCACGGCCTCGGTCATTTTTTCGTTCATCGACACCCATGACTAAAATAGAAATCGGGTCTTTCTTATTTAAATCGACATCTTTGTCACGCTTATCTGACTTCTTTAAATTCTCCTGAATGCCTGCGACGGTCGATGCTGCTGTGTTCCAAAGATGATATGCGTATCCGCCAGTGGCTAATACGAATAAGCCAATAATCGATAAAACAATCCAAAGAACCTTTTTCTTCTTTCTTTTTCTTTCAGCTCTCATAATGTCCCTCACCTTTTCTATGATTCTTCCATGATTATAGGTTTACGAATCTTGATAAACAAGTTATTTTTTTACTCTGAACCTAGATATAGACGTTGTAACAAAAAAAAGGTTTCAAAAAACCTTAAATTTACCTTAAAATAATAAGTTATAAGACGATACAAAGACATGAGGTGAAAAAAATGAAGAAAATCGTCGTTTTACCGTTCTTAATACTGCTACTTGGTATCGTGCTCACAGCATGTGGAACGGCTGAGCAGTCCACAGGAGAAAACAAGACAAGCAGTTCAACTCCTCAGGTACTGGAAGAGAAAGCTGAATTTATTGGAATGGCTGATGCACATACAGTCGAAGTGAAAAAAGTGAATACGACCTTAAGCTATGAATTTACGGATAATTTTAAAGATGTGTTAAATGAATTTAAACCAGGAGACACAGTAGAAATCTCTTACTTTATTAATGACAGTGGTCAAAAGGAAATCCAGAAGATTGAAAAACAGAAGTAAAAAAGATGGGCGGGATGAACAAAATTGAAGAAAACAGGCATTACACTAATTGTTCTCATGATACTGACTCTACTAGTTGCACCCTTTCAGTCTGCCATGGCTAGCTCGACAATTTCAGTGAAATTGTCTAATTATATCGGAAACAAAAAAACGATGGATGTATCCACAACTGGAGAATACAAGCTTTCAGGTTCGAATGTGGCTGTCACAAAAAGATACGATGGCAAAAATCGCTATGAAGTAGCCAATAGCATTGCATCTGCTGGCTGGAAAAATCCTTCAACTGTTGTCATTGTCAGTCGTGATGCATTTGATCATGCGATTTCTGTATCACCGTTAGCATACAAACTGGGCGCACCTATTTTGTATACGAATATTGAAAAACTGACGAAAACAACAGAAAACCAGCTGAAGAAAATGAAGCCGGATAACATTCTGATTGTCGGAAATACGAAAAGCATTTCAACAGCTGCTGAGAAGTCTATTAAAAAGTATGGCAAAGTCAGACGTATTAGTGGAAAAGACAAGTTTGAAATCTCCCAAAAAATCGCTAAAGAAATGGGTAACTATAAGCAAGCTGTCGTTGTCGGCGGGAACTCATTTATGAATGGGATTGCCATTGCATCCTATGCATCGAGAAAGGGATATCCTATCCTGTTAACAAAAAAAGATTCCATTCCGTCTTATAGAATGCCAAGTAAAGTGATCATCATCGGCAGTACGAAAAGTACTGGACAAAAAGTTGAAAATCAAATCAAAAAAACCTCACAGGTGACAAGAATCAGTGGTGCCAATCGCTATGAATTATCTGTGAATATTATAAAGAAATTAAATATTAATGCAGATAAAGTTTATTTGGCGAAAGCCTCTAGCTATATTTATGCTATGCCGCTGTCGCAATTGGCTGCAAAATCTAACAGTACCGTTGTGTATGTGAAACCCGATTCTGTCACAGCGTCTTTAAAAGCACTGCTGAAAGAAAAAGGTACATATGCTTATCATCTTGCGGGTAGCACAAGTGCGATTAAAGATAGCTTGAAAAATTCATTAGCCAAACAAGTTTATCTGAAAAAAAATCAAAACTACCAATTGAATGTTTCTAACGGAAAAATTTCATTAAAAGGCATAAAAACGTATAACACAGTAAGAGTTGTTCCTGAGAAATATTCAACAAAAAATGTCCTTCAAATTGCAGGAAAGCCGTACTTAGGCAGCGTAAACTTTGCAATTGAATCAGGGTATATCAGGCCGACTCTCGAAAATATTCCATTTGAAGACTATCTAAAAGGCGTAGTGCCAAATGAAATGCCTGCAAGCTGGAATGTTGAAGCGTTAAAAGCACAGGCGGTTGCCGCTAGAACGTATTCGGTGAAAAGTATTGGAAAAGTCGTCCCTGATACAACAGCCTTCCAAGTCTATGGAGGATATAACTGGTACACAAATTCGACAAAAGCTGTCGATGCCACAAAAGGAAAGGTTCTGAAATACAACAATCAGCTCATTTCAGCAACCTATTACTCTAGCAATGGCGGTTATACAGAGGCAAGTGAAGAAGTATGGGGAAATGCACTGCCATACTTAGTGGCCAAAAAGGATCCAAAAGATCCAGTCAATCCATGGACACTGAAACTCTCTAAAAAACAACTAGGCACGACATGGACTGCTAGCACAGCAGCATCTGAGTGGTCTAAAGCAAAAGAGACAAATGCAGCTGACCTTGCTGGCCTGAAATCATGGCTTCTTAAAAACAAAGAAACTGCTGCATCTGATATGAAAATCGCATCCATCTCAAGCCTGACGTTCTCAGGGAAAACAAAAGGCCAGCGTGCGAAGACGGTATCGATCAAACTGACATACCATCTGAAAAACAAAACAGGCACATATTCGGTGAACAAAAGCACAACGGCAAGTATGAAGATGACCGAGTTTCGATCAGTCATGGGCGCAACAAAGGTGAAAAGCACGTTTGCGTCAGTCAAAAACAACACAAATGACTTCACGATTTCAGGAAAAGGGTATGGACACGGCATTGGTATGAGCCAATACGGAGCCAAAGCGAGAGCTGAATCTGGAAACTCATATTCTTCCATACTCTCGTTCTACTATCCAGGTACAAAACTAACAAACTATTAAAGGGTAAAAGGAGGACATAGAAGATGCGCTCATTGATGAAAACAGCCATCCTCAGCCTCATCGCTATTTTCGTTATCGTTCCAACAGCTTTGGCAGATAATTCAGTCTCACGAATTGATGGCGGGAGCAGATATGCTGTAGCGGCAAACGTAGCGAAAAAAGGATGGGGAACTGCAAGTACAGTCGTTTTAGTAGGGAAAACTGCGTATGCAGATGCAACAGCAGGAATTCCACTTGCACATCAAAAAAATGGACCAGTTCTTTACACAAACAGTAAAAGCCTTTCGGGTGATACAAAAAAAGCCTTAACTTCATTAAAAACAAAGACGGTGATCGTTTTAGGCAGCACATCAAGTGTGTCAAACAACGTTGTCAACCAAGTGAAGAAAATGGGCATCTCCACACAGCGTATTTCAGGAAAAAACCGATATGAGCTATCTGCCAATATCGCGAAAAAAATGAAAAAGCCAGCAGGCGTCGTTGTCGTTGAGGGTTCTTTCTATGCACATGGGATTGCGATTGCACCTGTAGCCGCTCAAAAAGGATTCCCAATTCTATACACAGATAAAAAGGGACTTCGTTCTGAAATCGCTTCTGTTGCAAAAGCAAGCAATGTGAAACAAACCATTGTAGTCGGCGGAGAGAATTACGTCACAAAAGCAGCTTATAACCAATTGAAATCTCCAACACGAATCAAAGGCTCGACTCGTTATGATGTCGCGGCAAATATTGTGAAAAAATACAATATGAGCGTCAATAATACCTATGTAGGAAGAGGATTTGGCTATGCCACTTCTTCTTCTGCTGCAGGCATTGCGGCGAAGCAAAACAAAGCATTGCTTCTAACGAATGAAAAGACGCTGCCAAAAGTAACAAGAGCAACAGTGAGCAGCAAGAAAATCACTAAATTTACTGTCGTAGGCAGTACAAATACTGTCACACCAACTGTTGTAAACCAGCTGAAAAACCCGGCTGTTGGGAAAAAAGTATTCATTGATCCAGGTCATGGCGCGCATGATTCAGGAGCTGTAGGTTACGGATTATATGAAAAGAATTTGAATTTAGACGTAGCAAAGCGTTTAAATACGAAATTAAACAACGCTGGTGCACTTGTGACCATGTCAAGAACATCAGACACATTTGATAGCCTTCAAACACGAGTGAGCAAAGGTGCCAATGCGAAAGCAGATATCTTCATTAGTGTCCATGCGAACTCAAATGATAACAGCAGTGCAAATGGAACAGAAACATACTATGACAAAACATATGCGGCTGCAAACAGCCTGAAGCTGGCGCAAAACATCCAGCCTAAAATGGTTAGTGCACTAGGAACAAGAGACCGTGGTGTGAAAACAGCTGGCTTCTACGTCATTAAATATTCTAAGATGCCGAGTGTTCTTTTAGAAACTGGTTTTGTTTCTAGTCCAGTTGATTCAAACATCTTGAAATCTGCTACGTATAAAGATCGTTTAGCGTCAGGTATTTCAAGCGGTGTATCAGGTTATTTTAGATAAGAAAACACAAACCTGAGGGGTGCCTCAGATACTCCTCTTAGGCTGCTCGAGTACGTACTCGGCAGCCTTTTTTAAAAACTCCAGGAAGAAACATTGTCAAGTTAAAAATACATTTCATTTTTGGTTATGTTTGTTATAATTGAAACATAGAAGGTGAATGGTTTACGCATAAATCTTCAGCAAACCGACAAATCATGAAGAGGTGACGATCTTGAAAAAATTAATCACAATGCCGTTTCTCGTATTGCTTTTAGGAGTATTGCTCACAGCGTGCGGCACAACAAATCAATCAAGTGATAACAAAAAGGATGACAGTAAAAAAGAAACAACTGAAGCAGCTGATCAAAACAAAGATAAGGCTGCAGACGAAAAATCAGAAGATGATCAATCATCAAAAAACGAAAAATCAGATGATCAAAGTAAAGAAACAGCTGCTCAAACAGAAGAACCAGCAGGTCAATCTGATGAAGAAGCAAAAGACAGCTCAAGCAAAGAAATTACAAAAGAAGAACCTGCTAAAGACCAATCAAAATCTGACTCAAAATCTGACTCTAAAACAAAGAAAGAATCAACGACTAGTAAGAAAAATGAAGTCACCAAAGAAGGCACATATGTCGGTTTGGCTGATGGACATACAATTGCTGTCAACATTGATGGAAAAGAAGTAGCTATTCAATTCGGAAATACCTTTTCTAAACAAGTGAACAGCTTAAAAGAAGAATCAAAAGTAAAAGTAACCTATACAAAAGATGCAAATGGAACACTTCGATTGAAAACGATCGAATCTGTAAAAGCAAAATAAAGAAAAGACCCAGAGACCCGCAGAATTGCGGGTCTTTTTTACGTTGAAAAGGGCATAACTTGATATAAGTGCACATTCTTAACACAGTTTTACAAGACTTAACAGCCCATTTACATTTTCTTAATGTTGCTCTGCTAAACTGACTTTCATAGAACATCTCTTTACACAACAACTACTTTGAATGGTGAGGTGCAGGTCAGTGAGTGCAGAGAAAGCGATGAATCTTTACAGAGAATATGAAGTGAGACGAAATCACTCTTTTGCCTTAACAGAACATATGGTTCGTTATTTATTTGCAAAACGTTTCATAGATTTAATGTTCTCGTTCATCGGATTGATGTTGAGTACGCCAATCATTTTGCTGTTTGCTCTTTTGATTAAGCTGGAAACACCAGGGCCAGCCTTTTATATGCAGGAAAGGGTCGGGAAAGACGGTGTTTACTTTAAATTATGGAAGCTCAGATCGATGAGAATTGACGCAGAAAGCGGAGGAGCGAAATGGGCGCAAAAAAATGACCCGCGTATCACCAAAGTGGGGGCATTCATCCGTAAAACAAGAATTGATGAACTTCCGCAATTTATCAACGTGTTAAAAGGAGAAATGAGTATCGTAGGTCCTCGTCCAGAAAGACCGATGTTTACCGCAGAATTTAATCGGACGATTCCAGGCTTCACAAAAAGGTTGGCGGTAAAGCCGGGGCTGACAGGTCTTGCTCAAGTAAATGGCGGATATGAAATGAGTCCAAGTGAAAAATTAACACACGACTTACAGTATATTCAAAACTTGACATTTTCTCTCGACACGAAGATTATGGTAAAAACGTTAAAAGTCATCATGACTGGTGACGGAGCCAGATAAGTAAAGTAGGGAAGAGAAATGGCAAGTATGAAAAAAAGCATGCTAGGCGGGGCAAAATGGACAAGCTTGTCCGCATTGATCATCACCATTATCCAAATTGCACAGTTCGCCTTTTTAGGGAATGTGATGTCACTCAAGGAGTTTGGACTCGTTGGCATGATCACAACTGTCACAATATTTACGCAAATTTTACTTGATCTAGGAATTGGGGCAGCGATCATTCAAAAGGAACAAACGACAGAACGTCAATTATCTACATTATATTGGATCAACTTGCTCACAGGGATTATCTTGTTTTGTCTGCTCATCCTGCTAAGCCCAATGATAGCCGCTTTTTATAACCGGCCAGAGCTAGAGGGTCTGCTCAAGCTATTATCGATCATGTTTCTAATCGCACCGATTGGCCAGCAGTACCAGTATATGATGCAAAAAGACTTAGCCTTTAAAACATTAAGCACTATTGAAACCATTGCGACCATCATATCGCTGCTCGTTTTACTTGTTTTCGCCTTCTTCATGAATCCGATTGTCGCCTATGTCATCTCTCAAGTGCTGCTGCAATCAGGAAAAGGTCTCATGTATGCTGCGGCTTATTGGAAGAAGTGGCGTCCAGCACCTGTTTTTGCATTAGGAGAGGTGAAGGAATTTTTCTCATTCGGTGCATTCCAGCTCGCATCCAGACTGGTCAACCGAGCAGGATCAAACATCGACATGATATTAATCGGTCGATTTCTTGGAGCGGAGGCGTTAGGTATTTACAGCTTGGCGTATCAAATTGTGACGATACCCGTACTGAAGATAAATCCGATTGTGACAAGAGTGGCTTTCCCAGTTTTCGCAAAAAGTCAGCGTGATCACTCCATGCTGCGTGAGGGCTTCCTCAGTATGACGAATATGCTCGCATTGGTTAGTTTTCCATTATTAATCGGCCTTGCTGCCGTATCAGACAGTTTTATAGAAGTCGTGTTTGGAGAGAAATGGCTAGTAGCGGTTCCGGTTTTAAATATATTGTGCATTGTCGGCCTGCTGCGTGTGCTGATGAATCCAAACGGTTCCATACTTCTTGCAAAAGGGAGAGCGGACTTAGCCTTTTATTGGGATACGGGGATGCTCATCGTGTATGGCTGCGCATTATATGCAGGTGTCATGACAGGCAGTCTGCTCACAGTAGCTTGGATTTACTCAGGTGTCAGCCTGCTCAACTTTATTGTCGGCAGATGGCTCATGGCATATGTCATTCAGCTTGATATGAAGGTGTATTTAAAATCACTTGGAAAGCCTGCTGTCATGACACTGCTTATGGCGATCTGTGCGATAGTTTTACATCAAGGAATGAAGCTGACATCAGCAGATATTTCACTTCAATTACTTCTGACTGTTTGTGTCAGTGCTGCATTGTATGGCTTGCTGCTCATCAAAATGTATCCCCAGGCTGCAGGCAAATTATTGAGAAGAGGTCGTTCGTCATGAAGGTACTATGGCTGACAAGTGTATATCCTAGTGAAAAACATCCGAGTGAGGGCGTATTTCATGAAACGCAAGTCCAGGAGCTGCTCAAACAAGGAATGGAAGTGACTGTCATTTGTCCTAATCCAGTGAATCCGCCGGTTTTACGGATGCTCAAGTCATCCTATCGGCAGAAAAAAGAGCTGCCTGAACAGGAAGTGCGGAACGGAGTGAAGGTTTACAGACCGTCTTATCGAGCGCTCCCTGGACAACTGAAATGGGCACAGCCGAGTAAACGAATAGCGGCTTCTGTTCTCCGGGCAATGCAGCATCATCAGCTGTCACCAGATTTCATCCATGCGCACTTTGCCATGCCGTCTGGCGGAGCGGCGGCTGTCATTCAGAAAGAAATGCAAATCCCTTATCTTCTGACCTTACACGGCAGTGATGTGAACGTATATCCGAGCTATAGCAAAGGGGCACAGGCAGCCTTTGAAACAGCGGTGAAGCAGGCGTCTGTAGTTCTGACAGTGAGTGAGGAGCTGGCTAAAAAGACAAATGATATGACGAAGGTAGAAGCAAAATGTCTTCCGCTTGGTATACCGCTCCAATCATTTTCAAGAACGGAAGAAGATCAAAAAGGCATCAGAAAGCACTTAGGTTTACCGCTTCAAGATAAGCTTGTTATTTTCGTCGGGCGTTTAGTGAAAGAGAAGGGCTTGCTTGAATTAGCTGATGCTGTCAGCAGCATGGATGGTGTGAAAGCAGTCTTTGTCGGAAAAGGCCCCCTTGAAAAGGAGCTCACGGAACGGGCGGGAGCATCTATTATACTTCCAGGGCAGGTACCGAATGAGCAGGTAAGAGACTACTTAATGGCAGCTGATCTGTTTGCACTCCCTTCCTACAGTGAAGGAATGCCAACCGTCGTTCTAGAAGCGCTCGCTTTAAAAGTACCAGTCATTGCAACACGGGTTGGTGGTCTCCCCTCCTTATTTTCTACCTATCAACACCTGCTCGTTGAACCACGTTCGACGAGTCAGCTGAAAGAGGCGATTCACGCCTGCCTTTATGAAAACAGATGGAATGAGCAAGTGAAAAGCGATCTTCATGAAATGGTTCATAAAGAATATTCATCAGAACATAATGCGAAGCATCTCATCCAGCAATATGAGAAGGTGTTCAATCAATCAACATCGATCGTTTAAATAAGATGAAATGTGCAAAGAATGATAGATAGATAAACAGCTTGGAACGGACAATATGCTTTTACTGAGAGGATGAAAAATGTTGAAGAAAATTGCTGTGATTGGAACAGGGTATGTCGGGTTAGTATCGGGTACTTGTTTTGCTGATATCGGAAATCGTGTCATCTGCTGTGACATCGATGAATCAAAAATCAACAGCTTAAAAAGTGGTGTCGTTCCCATTTATGAACCAGGTTTAAAGGAATTGATTGAAAAGAATACAGAAGAAGGAAGACTGTTTTTTACAACGAATATTCCTGCCGCTATTAGGGAATCAGAGATTATCTATATTGCCGTAGGGACACCGATGACACCGCAGGGGGAAGCGGATTTAACGTATGTGAAAGCCGTCGCTCAAACGATCGGTGAACACCTGAATGGCTATAAAATCATCGTCAATAAAAGCACAGTGCCCGTTGGAACAGGCCGTCTCGTTCAAGCCATTGTGGAAAAGGCATCGCGCAGCAAATACCCCTTTGACGTCGTATCCAATCCAGAGTTTCTCCGAGAAGGCTCTGCGATTCAGGACACGATGAATATGGAGCGGGCGGTCATTGGTGCGACAAGCACTCATGCTTCCGCCACCATCAAAAGGCTGCATGAACCGTTTCAAACAGAAGTTGTGGAGACCAACTTAGAAAGTGCTGAAATGATTAAGTATGCTGCAAATGCCATGCTTGCCACAAAAATCTCTTTCATTAATGACATTGCAAATATTTGCGAAAGGGTGGGTGCTGACGTTGAAAAAGTCAGTGAAGGAGTTGGATTAGACAGCCGTATCGGGCATAAATTTTTAAAAGCAGGCATTGGATTTGGAGGTTCTTGTTTTCCGAAAGACACGATGGCTCTTCTCAAAATTGCCGAAACATCCGGGTATCGGTTCAAGCTGATCGAATCTGTCATTGAAACGAACAACAACCAAAGAGCCCACCTTGTCAGCAAACTGATGAGTGTGTTCGGTGATATTAAAGGAAAAACCATTTCTGTCTTAGGCCTTGCATTCAAACCGAATACGAATGATATGCGTTCCGCACCTGCATTAGATATTATCCCAATGCTGAGAGAGCTAGGTGCTTTTGTAAAAGCCTATGATCCGATTGCTTATATGGAAGCTGAGCGGGAGCTTGGTCCGCAGGCGGTCTTCAGCAATGACCTGTATGAAACAGTAAAAGATACCGATGCCTGTCTCATCCTAACAGAATGGGACGACGTACAGAAGATGGATAAAGATCAGATCAAGCAGCTGCTTCGTTCGCCAATTGTAATTGATGGAAGGAATTTGTTTGATCCAGCAGAAATGAAAGAGAGAGGATTTATTTACCAGTCTATCGGCCGCCCAAGTGTATGGGAAGCAGAATTGGTATCGAAGGCACAATAACAGGGGGAGCTTGGATGAAGAAAGTTTTGGTTACTGGGGGAAGCGGATTTATTGGGTCACATACGATAGAGGCTTTACTAGAAAAAGGCTATGAGCCCATCGTTCTTGATAACTTTTCAACTGGATCTCGAGAAAATATTGCCCATCTTTCCGTGCAATGCATAGAGGCAGATGTCACAAAGCCAGCGACGATTGATTTGATCAAACAAATCGCACCGGATTATATCATTCATCTAGCAGCACAAGTAAGTGTAGCCATTTCCGTTCAGGATTTTGTTTATGACGAAGAGGTCAATATCAAAGGATCTCTGCACGTCATGAAAGCTGCGGCTGAAGCAGGGGTGGAAAAAGTCATCTTTGCCTCATCAGCAGCTGTCTATGGAGACCCGGTGTATCTGCCAGTAGACACTGCTCACCGGCTGAAGCCTGGTTCACCTTATGGCCTAGCAAAACTGACAGTAGAGCGGTATTTAGAAATGGCAAAATCACTCTATGATGTGGACTATTGTATTCTCAGGTACAGCAATGTATATGGTCCGCGCCAAGATGCACTTGGTGAAGGCGGTGTTGTCTCTATTTTCTCTGATAAGTTTGCAAAGGATGAGGCCCCTTTTATCTTTGGAGATGGGGAACAAACAAGAGACTTTATCTATGTGGGTGATCTAGCAGCAGCGAATGTTGCGGCATTAACAGCCCAATCAAACGTTTGTTTAAATATTTCGTGTGGTCATTCCATCACTGTGAATGAACTGTTTCAAACGATGAAACGGGTAACAAGATCACAGCTTGAACCGATTTACAAGCCGCAGCGTGTAGGAGATATCGTGCATAGTACATTAGCAAATGAGGAAACGAAACAAGTCTTAGCTTGGGAGCCTGTTGTGAGTTTACAGGAAGGTTTGGCTCGTACCATTTCCTACTATAAACAGGAAGTCAAGGCTTAATCCCTCAAATCGGATGGGTTGCTTAGGAGGAAAATGGGTATGAGCGTGAAACAAACAGCATGGCAAATCATGATCGGATGTATATTATTTGCAGCAGGGCTAGGACTTGTACAAATGGCGTTTGCGCAGCCCATCGGGTTAAAAAAGATCGTCGCCATTCCGGTCCTGCTTTTGATCCTGACGGCTTTTCTCGTGTTAATGAAGCTATACATGAACGGTGAGCAGGTGTTCATGTCAGCCATTTATCTTTTAATTGCATTGACCTTTCTCAACAACGCTTTCTTTTCAATTAGTGCCGGGTTCTTCAGTCTTTTTCTCTACCGTATTATGCTCATTGCTGCCTTTGCTTTATTCATATGGCGGATGAGAGATAAGGGGACGTACATATCGCAGTGGCAGCAGATTCGTGTAAAAGGGATTCTTGGTTTTTTCGCTGCATGGTTTCTTTATGGGCTCATCTCACTGCTGTGGGCTCATTCAGTGACAGATGGTCTCAAATATATGTCCCTGCTTGCGATGGGGATGGGATTTGTCTTTCTTGTGGTCATGTACATCCAGCGAATGGATCAAGTAGTCACCTTTTATAGCATTTGGCTCGTCATGACTGTATTTGTTATGGGCATAGGGTTTTATAATCACTTTACTTTGAACCATTTACCGAATACTTCATTGTATCTTGGGCCGGCGTATAAACAGCACTATCCTACAGCTGTCTTTTTTAATCAAAATGATTTTGCGACGTTTTTATCGATTAGTTTTTTCTTATATTTAGCGTGTATGCGTCAAATGAAAAATGGTTATATCAAAGCATTTGGATTATTTGGCGCCATCGGAGCACTGTATCTCATTTTGTTAACAGAATCCCGCGCCAGCCTGCTTGGCATATTTGCAGGAGTGGCCATCTATGTGTGGCTGCTCATGCCGCGCTTTCTCAAAAAGTGGTCACTCATCGCAGCAGGCGGACTTGGTGTCATCTGTATCGTTGTTTTTTCAGCCAAGATTTATTCAGTCTTTTATGACTTGTTTCTCGCTTCTCAGGTCGCGCATTCTTTTAGTGAGCCACTCCCATCCAACATTGCGAGAGCGAATTTGATCAAAAATGCATGGCATTTCTTTACGGATTCATACGGATTTGGTGTCGGAGCGGGGAATGTGTCTTACTACTTAGCCCACTTTTCAATCTTTGATACAGATCAAGTTGTTGAAGTGCACAATTGGCTGCTGGAAGTGATGACGAACTTTGGATTTGCGGTCATGCTGGGCTATATCTCCGTCTACGCTTATCTCATGTTCACGCTGTATAAACAATATCAATGGGCTGACACAAGATCAGCAAAAATGATCATTGAAGGTTTGTTCGCTGCCATGCTGAGCTTTCTCGTTTCAAGTATCAGTCCTAGTTCTGTCTCGAATTTATATTTCCACTGGGTCTTTTTAGGACTCGTGATCGCAGCGGTGAATATGTTGAAAAACAAACAGCGGTTTAAGACTTGGTAAACCGTGTGTGATGCTGCGCTGGTATGGCTACACTAGTGAAAAAGCAAATACGTCAATGTTGGGAGAATGAACATGTCTGGTTTCATATCTAGAATAGGGAAGCGAATCAAAAAGTATATCGTATGGCTCGTGCTGCTGCCTGTCGTATTAGGCGCTTTTGGATTCTTTTTTGCCAAAGGAACAACGCAGCAGTCTAGTTACACAGCTGCTGTTACTCTCACGCTCGGTAAATATGATGACGGAGTGTATAACAATATAGCTGAAGTGACATCTCTATTAAAAAGCGATGCATTTCTGAATGAAGCGCTCAGTGACATCAAAGAAGAAGAAAGGCAGGATGTGAAAAGCCGCCTCATCCTCACCAATCAATCAGATACACAATTACAGCTGTCCTTCACAGATGCTGAGAAGGATCATGCTTTAGCTGTCGTGAAGCAGGTGTCAGATACATTTCTGAAGCAAGACAAAGCATTATTTACAAAAAGGCAGCAGGTGATTGAAAGTAGATTATCTGCTTTAAAAGACGAATCTGTCAGCAACGATTCCAAAGTAGATAAAGAACGATTCCTATATGAATTGGAGTCTACAAAGCTTGGAATGAAGCAGGCGAAGATTGTTGACCCTGCTCAAGTTCTTGATGAAGGCAATAAAGGCATGTCAGCGAAAAAGCGTACACTGCTTGGGCTTGTCATTGGCTTTAGTATCTCACTCATGTTTGTGGTCTTGCCCGAAGTGTTCAAAGAATCTTAGTGATGAACTGGAGATGAGTCTTAGGTGAACAATCAACCGTTAGTATCAATCATTACACCGGCCTATAATGCGGAACGTTATTTAACGGATACAGTTCATTCCGTCCTTGCCCAAACCTATTCCAATTGGGAACTGATCATCGCAGACGATTGTTCAACAGATGGAACAAGGAAGCTGCTTGGGGACTTAAGTGAAGCAGACGACAGAATCAACGTCATTTATTTAGAGAAAAATGGGGGAGCCGCCATCGCTAGAAATACAGCCATCAAAAAGGCAAAAGGCCGCTTTATTGCTTTTTTAGACAGCGATGATAAGTGGAAAGAGACGAAGCTCGAAAAGCAGGTAGACTTCATGCTGACAAATGATTATGCCTTTACATTCACGGCATATGATATTATCGCAGAAAATGGAGAACGATTAGAAAAAACCGTTACTGCACCAGCAAGATTAACTTATGATGAAGCTTTGAAAAATACCATTATCGGCTGTTTAACGGTGATGCTTGATGTACAGAAGATCGGACATATAGAAATGCCGAACATCCGCACAAGACAGGATTTAGCTACGTGGCTGTCCATATTAAAAAGAGGATTTACAGCCTATGGTATGAGTGAACCGCTCAGTGAATACCGCATCGTTGGAAACTCGATCTCTAGTAACAAGTGGAAAGCAGCGAAAAAAACGTGGTTCGTCTACAGAGAAATTGAGCAGCTTCATTTTGTCAAAGCATCTTGGTGTTTTATGCACTATGCGACAAATGCTGTGAAGAAGCGCTTATAAACAGAAGGGAAAAAAGGTGATAAAGGTGAAAGCAGACTCGATCATACATGTTATCGTAGCGACAGGAGAATGGGGACAGGACGGTTTGAGGTACAGACGGCATCGACTGGCGGAATTTCTAGCATCTGATCCAGAAACGAAAGAGGTCATCTGGGTATGCCCATCTGCATCCCGTCATAAAGCTCCCTTTCAGTCCATAACCGATCGAATGAAGCAATTGACCATTCCTGATGTGCTTAAGAGCAAATTTTTTCGCTTTGGCCGATATCAAGACATGTTCTATATTCATAAATTGTCCCCTCTTCTTGAGCATTTGCGGCAGGAGGAAAAGAAGGGGATCGCTGTTTGCTTATGGTATACGTTTCCGGGCTTTCCGCTCTTATCTTCTTTATTTGAATGGAAACATATTGTCTATGACTGCAGTGACCTGTGGGGAGAGCCGATAAGCGGCAAAAATAATTTGCTTTCTTATATGAGGCAGCGTGTCATTGTCAAAGCAGAAAATCGAATTATCAAATACGTACACAGCATTACATGCTCTTCTCAATACTTACACGATCAAATTAAAAAACGTCTCATGGGTGAACCGAAAGATGTCTTTACAGTGGAAAATGGCGTTGAGTACGATGTGTTTGCCAAAAGCAATCTCCCATGTAAGGAGGATGTGCTGGGGGGAAGAGAAGGAACTGTTCTTGGTTTTATTGGAGGCATCAAGCCGAAGCTGGATTTTGACATGATAGCAGAAGCTGCTCGCATGCAGCCTGATTGGACATTTTTATTTGTCGGTCCGGATGGAACAAATGGCGATCCATCTTTTCAGCATGCACTTAAACTGCCAAATGTGATTTGGACAGGTGCTGTTGCACCAGAAGAAGTGCCTGCGTATATGAAGCTGATTGATGTAGGCATGATGCCATACAAACAATCTCCTTACAATCAAGCCGTGTTCCCACTCAAGCTATATGAATTTTTAGCCGCAGGAATACCGGTTGTCGGTTTAAATCTTCCGTCAACGGAAAGGCTAAAAGAGAATGATGTGTATGAATATTTAGAGGGCGAAGATCCTGCGCTCTTCGTAGAAGCCTGCCAAAAAGTGATCAGCAAAAAAGACGACATGGACTATAGACATCTAAGACAAAGCCGTGCGAAGAAAAAAGATTGGCACGCGCTGTTCACAAACATGGTGGAACTAACGAATATTAAAGAAAACGCATAATTCATCAGGGATTGTGCGTTTTTATTTGTTTCTTCTTCATAGGGGGAGCTTGTGATCATCCTCTATTCAATTGTATAATGGAAAGAGCGGCCAATATACAAAATACAGATTTCAATTTAGAAGGAGACTGACCTATGGATTACGAACGCGCCTTATTAGCGTTTTTTGTCTCTCTGGCTACAGTTTTAATTGTGACACCAATCGTCAAAAAGTTTGCAATTAAGATTGGTGCAGTGGACCAGCCGAATAAACGAAAAGTTCATGATAAAGTAATGCCTCGAATGGGCGGTTTGGCAATTTTTATTGGGGTAGCGGCTGGAGCATTAGCAGGCGGGCTGTTTCTACATAATAAAATTACAGCAATTTCAGTTGGTGCCGTACTTATCGTCATTCTAGGTATATTTGATGATAAATATAATTTAAGTGCAAAATTTAAATTTCTCGTACAAGTTCTTGTTGCTTGTCTGATTGTAAGCACAGGCTTAAAAATGGACTTTTTCTCTGTTCCTTTCTTAACAGATCGAATTGAGTTAGGCTGGATGGCATATCCCCTAACCGTGTTATGGATTGTCGGAATCACAAATGCCATTAATTTAATTGACGGCCTTGATGGACTGGCTGCCGGTATTTCTGTCATCGGTTTATCAACCATTGCCGTGATGGCATTTTCAGCTGATAAAATTTTGATTCTTTCTTTATCCCTTGTTGTCATTGGCAGTACCATCGGCTTTCTTTTTTACAACTTTCATCCGGCGAAGATTTTTATGGGTGACACCGGTTCGCTTTTTTTAGGCTATATGATTTCGGTACTGTCACTATTAGGGCTATACAAAAGTGTCACTTTGTTTAGTGTTGTTGTTCCAGTGATCATCTTAGGTGTCCCAATTTTCGATACCACCTTTGCCATCATTAGACGAATATTAAACAAACAGCCGATCTCAGCACCTGACAAGTCTCATATTCATCATAGACTGATGGCCTTTGGCTTGTCCCATCGCATGGCTGTCATCGTGATTTATATGATTGGATTAGTCTTTAGTCTAAGTGCGATTTTGCTGACAAGCGCCACCATTTGGTTATCACTGATCATTATCTTTTTACTGGTCATGTTCATGCAAGTGATTGCGGAAGTCACAGGCTTGGTGAATGAAGAGTTCAAACCATTTACGAAATTTTATAAACGAATGGTCAAAAGACAATAAAAAACAGCCCGTTCCTAGGAACTGGGCTGTTTTTTATTATTGTCCAGGGGTGCTGGTGGAAGAGTTAGTTGTATCACTTGTCCCTGTTTCATCAGAGGGCGGATTGGTTTGTGAATCTGTTTCAGTTGAAGATTCAGTAGGAAGCTTTAAATGGGTCCGTAATTCATATTGGACGTTAGCTAGATTGGTTGGATCTGGCTCAAAGTAATACGTCCGATTTGGACCTAAGTAAAGGTCTTTTCCTTTAATAGAAAGTGTTTCTGTGTCGTCTCCTTTAAACCCGCTGTAGATTTGCTGAAGCGCAAGACCTTCTGTGATACGGAAATTGGTCGTAATGTGATCACTGACCTCTTTAGCGATGTTATCGACGTTCGCAATGTTATTTGGCTTCGCCATTTGATCAATCATTGCGCGTAAAATTTGTTTCTGACGATCGTTGCGTCCGAAATCACCGCGTGGATCTTGTTTTCTCATCCGTGCGTAAGCAAGAGCTTCTTCCCCGTTTAAATGCATATTGCCTTTTTTGAAGTAAATCTTTTTCGATTTTTTAACATCACTTTTTTCATTGAAGTCAAATGGAACATCGATATCAATTCCGCCGACTTCATCGATGACATCTTTAAACCCGTCAAAATCAACGGTCGCATACTTATCAATCGGAATATGCAAGAATTGTTCGACAGTTTCAATCGTTTCGTCTTTACCACCTTTAGCAAATGCTGCATTGATCTTTTCTTTACTTCCTGTCGTATCACTTGCAAGCTGTACGCGTGTGTCACGAGGGATACTAACCATTTTCATCGTTTTGTCTTGAGGGTTAATCGTTGCGACAATGAGTGAATCTGAACGGCCGTGATCACCCTTTGTGGCATAATCCTCAATTCCGACAAATAATACAGAGAAAGGTTTTTTCTTAATATCAATGACAGCATCACGAAGATTCGATTTCTCTCCGCGATCTAGTTCATCATATGTTTTGTCAGCAGCTTGAAGAGTATTGACGATTTTATATACTGCGAATCCGCCCATGCAGATGATAAGTAGCAAAAATAAGACCAGAATACGTTTGATAATTCTTTTCTTCTTACTCTTTTTCTTTCGTACACGCACTTTTACTCGTTGTGCCATTCATCTGTCTCCTTTATCGGACCAATGTCCTTTTCTAAATAAATCAATTCGCCTTCTTTTGTAACACTCTTTCCATTTGTCAGCTCAGTCATCCACTCAATGAACTGCTCTGTTTGTGTTTCTTCGACATATGTCTCAAAAATAACATCTTCTGCATAATGGATTTCTTTTAGCTGAAAAGATGAGGCTCTAAGCTCATTCTCTACCTTTCCAAGCCATGTATAATCTATTGTTGTGTGCATTGTACGCATTAAACAGCGCTCTACCATTCCAACATGGTTGATCGCTTCTGATACAGATTTTCCGTAGGCACGAATCAATCCACCGGCACCTAGCTTGATACCGCCGAAATAACGAGTGACCACAACAACTGTATCTTTCAGCTTCCGTTTTTTTAGCACTTCAAGCATTGGCACACCTGCTGTACCACTTGGTTCACCATCATCATTCGCTTTTTGAATGAGATCATGTTCACCAATGAGATAGGCTGAACAATTATGTGTGGCATTCCAATGTTGTTTTTTAATGGATTGTATAAATGCTTGTGCTTCTTCTTCTGAGACAGCACGCTGTATATGACAAATAAAACGTGATTTTTCAATGACGATCTCATGCTCGCCACGACTTTTTACTGTAAGATAGCGATTCAGCAAAAGACATACCCTCCTGACAAGCAAATTGTAAGACTAGTGAAAATTTGCATTGGTTTTAGAATTTTACAGCGTATTTTGTTATGATGATAGGAGCGGAAAAAGGGTCGTCATAAAAACTTCAAGATTTATACGCATTCTTTCATTATAATTCGACATAAAATGCAGATCAATGACATTTATAATAAAAAAAGATGACATCACTGTTACGGGAGGGAAAAGCCATGACAACACCCAAAATGGATCCAAAATTATTGGATTCAATCATCATGAAAATGCTAAGTACAGTTGATGGCAGCAAGGACGAAGTATTTAGAATAGGCGAACAGTCCCGTCAACAATATGAAAGCCTAGTAGAAGAGCTGAAGCAAATCAAGCAGCAAGTAAACGAAGTAATTGATTTTGGGGATAAGCTGGAAGTCCATACAAGACATGCTAGAAATCGCTTATCTGAGGTCAGCAGAAACTTCAACAAATTCAGCGAAGAAGAAATACGTGAGGCCTACGAAAAAGCACATAACTTGCAGGTGGAACTCACCATGATTCAGCAGCGCGAGAAGCAGCTGAGAGAAAGAAGAGACGATCTTGAAAGACGATTATTAAGCTTGCAAGACGTCATAGAACGCTCTGAAACCCTTGTGAGTCAGATTACAGTTGTTCTCAACTATCTCAACCAGGATTTACGCCAGGTCGGCGTTTTACTTGAAGATGCTCAGGCAAAACAAGATTTTGGGCTCAGAATTATTGAAGCCCAAGAAGAAGAACGCAAAAGAGTGTCTCGGGAAATTCATGACGGCCCTGCTCAAATGCTGGCAAACGTGATGATGCGTTCCGAATTAATTGAACGGATTTTTAGAGACCGCGGTACAGAAGAAGGCTTTAAAGAAATTAGAAGTCTCAGACAAAATGTGCGAAATGCACTGTACGAAGTGAGAAGAATCATTTATGATTTAAGACCGATGGCTTTAGATGATTTGGGTCTGATTCCAACACTGAGAAAATACTTAAACACAATTGAAGAATATGATGGGAAAACCAAAATTACGTTCCAATGCCTAGGTGATACAGAAAGCGAAAGAATTGCTTCTCAATTTGAAGTAGCACTGTTTAGACTAGCCCAAGAAGCTGTCACAAATTCATTAAAGCATTCTGAAGCTGAAGAAATCTCTGTCAAAGTAGAAGTAACGAAAGACTTTGTGACCTTAATTATTAAAGACGATGGAAAAGGCTTTGATATGAAAGATGTGAAAACAAACAAAAACAAATCCTTCGGTTTACTTGGCATGAAAGAACGCGTAGACTTACTGGAAGGTAAAATGACCATAGACTCAAAAATAGGTCTAGGGACATTCATCATGATTCGCGTGCCGCTAACATTGCAAAATAAAATTGTAAAATAGAGTCAAAAGACATATTGACCATAAAGTTCAGGTGTAGAACAATAAACATGGGGAGGCGTAGCTTGTGACTAAAGTAAATATTGTAATTATTGATGACCACCAATTATTCCGTGAAGGTGTCAAACGGATTTTAGATTTTGAACCTACTTTTGAAGTAGTTGCAGAAGGAGACGACGGTGACGAAGCTGCACGTATCGTAGAACACTATCATCCGGATGTTGTCATTATGGACATTAATATGCCGAATGTAAATGGTGTAGAGGCTACAAAGCAGCTTGTTGAGCTTTATCCCGAATCAAAAGTCATTATTCTATCTATTCATGATGATGAAAACTATGTAACACATGCATTGAAAACAGGAGCGAGAGGCTACCTGTTAAAAGAAATGGATGCAGACACACTTATCGAAGCAGTGAAAGTTGTAGCTGACGGAGGCTCTTATTTACATCCGAAAGTCACTCATAATTTAGTAAATGAATTCCGACGCCTAGCAACTAGCGGCGTTTCAGCACATCCACAGCACGAGGTATATCCTGAAATTCGCAGACCACTTCATATCTTAACTAGACGTGAATGCGAAGTTCTTCAAATGTTAGCTGACGGAAAGAGCAACAGAGGAATTGGTGAATCGCTCTTTATTAGTGAGAAAACAGTCAAAAACCACGTGAGTAACATTTTGCAAAAAATGAATGTAAACGACCGTACACAAGCTGTTGTTGTAGCAATTAAAAACGGCTGGGTAGAAATGAGATAATGTTCCGGACAAGTACTCCTTTTTCGCCTGTTTTTTGTTCTCTCACATTTTAGCTGGAGGGAAACGATAGACAGGGTAAGGAGTCTTTTTCGGATATAGCGGGCTTGCCTATTGATTAGGCAGGCTTTTTTGATTACTATTATAAATCTAATGAAAAAATGATCATTCTTTTAAAATAAAAAAGAGTAACTTAACGAATAAGGAAGGTATTTAAGAATGAAAATAGCCGTTGTAACAGACAGTACTGCTTATCTACCACAAGAGCTACGTGATAAATATAATATTCATATGATCCCCCTCAACGTCATCTTTGGCAGTGAATCATACCGTGAAGAAATAGAAATGGATTGGAAGACATATTATGAAGAAATAAAAAAACACAAAGATCTTCCAACAACATCTCAGCCTGCTTTTGGTGAATTAATAGCCTTATATGAAAAACTAAGTGAAACATACGACGCCGTGATTAGTATTCACCTTTCAAGTGGAATTAGTGGAACGTATAATAGTGCTGCCTCAGCGAATGATCTAGTTGACGGGATTGATATTTACCCGTTTGATACAGAAACAAGTTGTATGGCACAAGGTTTTTATGTGTTAGAAGCTGCTGAAAAAATCCAAGAAGGTGCTTCTTTAGAAGAAGTGTTAGCACATCTAAATTACCTGAAAGAAAGTCAGCGGGCGTATTTTATGGTAGACGATTTAACTCATTTGCAAAGAGGCGGCAGATTAAATGGTGCACAGGCTTTTATTGGAAGCCTCTTAAAGGTAAAGCCTATTCTGCATTTTGACAACAAGCTAATTGTCCCTTTTGAGAAGATTCGCACACGTAAAAAAGCCATTTCACGTATTTTTGAATTATTTGATGAAGATGCATCACGTGGTGTTCCGATGAGAGCAACACTGATACATGGTAATAGAGAAGAAGAAGCAGAAGAATTAATTGCGCACTTATCAGAAAAATATCCTCATGTTGAATTTTATAAAAGCTACTTTGGTGCCGTGATCGGCACCCATCTAGGTGAAGGCTCTTTAGCTCTTGGCTGGGTGATTAGATAATTCCTAAAAAACTTCTTTTCTTATGGAAAAGGGGTTTTGTTTTTCTATTTTACCCGTTGGACGAAAGGTCATGTCTTTGCGCATAATAGGCAAACATCAATTGAAAGGTGTTTGGTGAAGTTGAATATGGACAAAGCAATGGAACTAATGCGGCAGCTGCATTCACGCCATCTGCTCACCGCCGAAACAAGGTGCTCACAGTACAAATTGGATTGGCTGGAGGAGAAGGGCTTAGTCAATCGAACACTTGCGATTGAGAGGAAAGTAAATGGTTTTACATGCTGCCGGTGCGGTGTATCACGCAAGCGGTACTTTGCTCACTCTCCATGTGAAGTGTGTCAAAAGGATTGTGTGTACTGTAGATCATGCATCATGATGGGAAAAGCAACTGAATGTGGGTTTCTTTATGAATGGACAGGTCCACAAATGGTAGAAACATATCAAGCTGAATTAACATGGCAGGGAGAGCTGTCTAAAGGACAAAAAAGAGCGTCAGAAAGAATGATTGAAGCTATCAAAAGCAAATTTGATCTACTTGTTTGGGCGGTTTGCGGGGCAGGGAAAACGGAGGTGCTTTTTCACGGAATCGAATATGCGTTAAATCAAGGAATGAGTGTCTGTATTGCGACACCTAGAACAGATGTTGTGCTTGAACTCGAACCACGACTTAGAAAAGCATTTCAGGGGATGACAATAGCTGTACTTTATGGAGGCAGTTCTCAAAGGTTTCAGATTGCACCGCTTGTAATTGCCACAACCCATCAGCTGATGAGGTACAAAAATGCATTTGATGTGCTCATTGTAGATGAAGTCGATGCCTTTCCTTATTCAATGGATGAACGTCTCCAATTTGCTGTTCTAAAGGCGATGAGAAAGAACGGAGGGGTTAGGATTTATTTAAGTGCGACACCCTCTAAAAAAATGACGAGAGAGGTTTCTAGTGGAAAACTGGAAGCGATAAAAATTCCTCTGCGTTTTCATAAACAACCATTACCCGTACCGACCTTTCATTGGATTGGACATTGGAAAAAGAAATTAAAAAAGAATCAGCTGCCCACTAAAGTGATGAATTGGATGCAGAGACATATTGCAAATAAGAGAAGAATATTACTTTTTGTTCCTTCAATCGCTACCATGAAGAAGGTAACGAAGATTCTTCGAGAACACTCCTTAAACGTGGAGGGAGTATCTGCTGATGATCCAGATAGGAAACAAAAGGTTCAGCACTTTAGAGCTTACGTATACGATGTACTTGTTACAACCACTATTCTAGAAAGAGGCGTAACCATTCCAAATGTTCAAGTGGGGGTATTAGGTTCGGAATCTACTATTTTTACAGAAAGTGCACTTGTTCAGATTTCTGGAAGAGTAGGCAGACATCCGGAGTATTGTACAGGAGACGTTTTCTTTTTTCATTTTGGTTTAACGAAAAGTATGAAACAAGCAAAGAAGCATATCGTAATAATGAATGCTACGGCTGCAAAAGAGTTTTCTGAAAAACAGTGTGGGTTCAACTAAATCATGGTACATTATATTCACAATACACAAATGGCAGGAGAGACAAAATATGCTACTCAATGCAAAAGAAATACTACTCAAGGAAATTCTCAATCAATATCTCAACCAATTAAACATGATTTGTCATTGTGAAAAGTGTATGGAAGATGTATTAGCAATTTCACTGAATCAAGTGAAACCACAATATATAACAGATATCGATAAAATATCTTACAGTAAATCTGAGATGGTGGATAAACAGAAGAATACTGCTATGCTGGTTATTCTGACAGAAGCAGCTTCCAAGGTTTCCGCATTTCCAAGGTGTGAAAATCGTCTGCTGCTGAACAAGGGACCCAATTGATTTGCCAAATTTGTGAGGGGCATTTTGTGCCTGCTTTTACATGGAAATCATTCCTACTATTAAATGATGATCGTCTTTGTGTAGCATGTAAGAATGACTTAGTAAAGATTGAGCGTCCTATTTGTCCAACGTGTGGAAGGGCGCAGTCAAATGACCAAATGTGCCAGGACTGTGATAGATGGAATGAACGCCCTGATTCTACTAAAGTCCTTGTGAAAAATAGGTCAGTTTATACTTACAATGAGTTGATGAAAGATGTCCTTGCTCGCTTTAAATTTCGGGGTGATACGGCTTTAGTTGAGCTGTTTAAACGAGATGTACAATCAGCATTTAAACATTCCTTCAGCATAAAAGAACCATTGCTGATTCCGATCCCTTTAAGTCATGAAAGACTAAAAGAAAGAGGATTTAATCAGTCCGTCATCATCGCTTCCTTGATAGGTAAGCCAATATTGCAGCCACTCGTGAAAATACATCAAAGTAAGCAGTCCAAAAAAAAGAAAAATGAACGCCTAGATCAAAAAGGATTGTTTCAAATAAAGCATACAGATGTGATTGTTCAAAGGGATATTATATTAGTTGATGATATCTATACAACGGGAGCAACCATTTATGATGCAGCAAGAATTTTAAAAGACGCAGGTGCCAAAAGTGTTTCTTCTTTTACGTTGATACGTAGTTAAAAATCATGATAATTAACCGATAATAAGTAAAGAAAATAACGTAAGGGGTTTTGGTTATGAATCAATTGGCAAACTGTCCACAATGTAATCAGCTATTTTTAAAAACCACCATCCAAACGGTTTGTAACAAATGCTATGAAGAAGAAGAACGTTCTTTTGATATCGTATATAAATTCTTGAGGAAGCAAAGTAATAGACAATCAACCATTGCTGAAATAGTAGATGCAACTGAAGTTGATGAAGAATTAATCTTGAAATTTATTCGTTTGAAAAGACTGCAAATTAGTCAATTTCCGAATATTAATTATCCTTGTGAAAGATGTGGCAAAGCGATCAGGAAAAACAAGCTATGCAGCCAATGTGAACAGGATATTCATTCGCAAATCAGCCAAATGAACCAAGAAGAAGAGCGTAAAAGGGAGATTGAATCTAGGAAAAAAGACACCTATTATGCCATTAATCCTAAAAACGACTGATTCCCTAAACTAAGTTGCAGTTTGGTCGATAAAATGGATAGAATCAAGACAGACTGTAACGGAAAGCGAGAGGAATCCCGTGAAAATTAATCGATATGGAACACAACCAGTAAATCCTTACAAGAAAACATATGAGAAACAAACGTTGCAATCGAATCAAGCAAAATCAACTGATAAAGTCGAAATTTCTAAAAAGGCAATCGAAATGCAAAAGGTGCCGAATATTATGAGAGAACGTCAAGATAAAATTGACCAAATTAAAAAAAGCATTGAAGCCGGAACATATCAAGTAGATACAAAAGGCATTGCAGATAAAATGCTGAATTTTTATAAACAACAATAACAAAAGGGAGCAGCGTGAATGTCAGTTAAAATAATTATTGAAGAACTGCATCGTCTCTATGGATTGCATGAACAGCTTTTAAAGTTGTCTAAGGATAAAACAGAAATGCTGAAAAGCAATGAGATTGATGCTCTTTCAGAGGTTCTGAATTTAGAGCAAAAGTATATTCAGGCCATTTCTCAATTAGAAGAAAAACGAATTGAAGCGACCGTTCAATTTTTACAAAGTGATCAATCACCAACCATCACTGCATGTATCGAAAAGGCTGAAGGTACAGATCAAGAAGAGCTCATTTCATTATATGAGAAACTAAATGACATCATGGTGGAACTAAAAGATGTAAATGAACTGAACAAGCAGCTTATTCAGCAGTCACTTCAATTTATTTCACTGACATTCGATCTCGTTAACCCTAATAAAGAAAATTTGAATTACGGACAAAATGGTCTTGAGAGTTCAAAGCCTAAACAGCAAAGGGCTTTGTTTGATTCAAAGGCGTAAACAAGGAGGATACCAATGGGTTCTACATTCATGGGACTAGAAACGGCAAAAAGAGGAATCACAGCCCAGCGTGCAGGGCTTTATGTCACATCAAACAACGTCTCCAATGCAAATACGGAGGGCTACTCAAGACAAAGAGTGACCTTTAAAGCAGAAAATCCTTATCCAGTCCTTTCTGTTTATGATGGAAAGACGTATGGTCAAATGGGGACAGGTGTACAAGTTGGAACGGTTGAAAGAATTCGAGACAGCTTTTTAGATCTACAATATAGAGATCATAACAACAACTTGTCTTACTACTCAACGAAGTCAGATGCCCTTTCACAGATGGAAGGGGTTATGAATGATTTGACGGATGAAGGCTTGAACAGAGCTTTTGATAACCTATGGAAATCATTACAGGTCTTATCAGAAACAAAAAATGCTGATACAGCTTCTGCACGTACAGTTGTTAAAACAAGTGCACAGGCTCTAGTTGACCAATTCCGTCTGCTCAATTCTTCTTTAACAACGGTACAAAAGAATTTGAAAACGGAACTCGATTCAACTGCCAAAGATGTAAACACTCTTTTATCTCAAATAGATGAAGTGAACAAACAGATTGCAGCAGTTGAGCCAAATGGATATCTTCCAAATGATCTTTATGACACACGTGATACTTTGGTAGATCAATTATCCTCACTTGTTGATATTAAGGTCAGCTACAATCCACCTGGCGGTAATGCACTTAAAATTGCTGAAGGAACTGTCAACATCGACATTATCGGTGCAAATGGACAATCTGCTGGAAACATTTTGAATGGTATTACAAATGAAAAGTCTGAACTGCAAATCTCTTACGATAATACAACGGGACTTGTTAACTCACTTCAATTCGGAACAACAACTATTGCAGCGGATCAATTACAAGTAAACGGTAAAGTAAAAGCACTTGTTGAGGCTTATGGCTACATGTCAAATGGTGCTGAAAAAGGCATGTATCCAGATATGCTTGCAGAGCTGGATGAAGTAGCACAAGTATTCATGGATACATTTAACGATGTACATAAGCAGGGGTACACGTTAACTGGTGCAAGTGGACAAGACTTTTTTGATATCGAGAATAACAATGAATTAAATAAAGGTTTGGCAGCTCGTATTAAAGTGAGCGATGTCATTTTAGCATCAACAGATAATATTGCAGCATCTCTCAATCAAACTCAAGGTGACGGTTCGAATGCTACGAAATTAGCTAATATACAAGACTTAAAATTACCAATCGGAGGAAATACAACGACCATTCAGGATTATTACCAAAATGTCATTGCTGAGATGGGGGTACAAGGGAAAAAGAACATGACGCTTGAAAGCAGTTCAGCTGCTCTTGTCAATTCAGCCAATGAACGTAGAATGTCGACTAGCGCTGTCTCCATCGATGAAGAAATGACGAATATGATCCAATTCCAGCATGCATATAATGCGGCTGCGAGAATTATGACATTACAAGATGAAGTACTGGATAAAGTAATAAACGGCATGGGTGTCGTAGGAAGGTAGGGATAACGGATGCGAGTCACACAAGGTATGATTTCTCAAAACTCACTTCGAAATATTAGTAAAAGTTATGAAAAACTTTCTAAGATTAATGAGCAGGCACAAACAGGAAGACGTTTCACGAATACGTCAGATGATCCTGTTGCAGCAGTAAAAAGCCTTCAATATAGTACTGCCTTGTTTCGAAATGAACAGTATAAAAATAACTTAAATGAAGCACAAAACTGGATTGATACATCTGAAACAAGTGTCACTGAAATTATTGATATTATGTCAAATATACGAGATAAAGTGCTTGATGCGGCAAACGGAACAAAGCAGCCAGAAGATTTAGCAGCTATCGGAGTGGAAATTGGTCAGATGAAGAATCAAATCATCGATGCAATGAACACTCAAATGCTAGGTAAGTTTGTATTTAATGGAACAAGTACAAATGTCAAGCCAGTTGTTGAGAATGCAGACGGTACGTATACATTTAACTTCGAAAATTATACAGATGCAAATGCTGTTCAAGCGAACATTTCTGATGGGATTACTTTAAATGTAAACTCAAATCCAATCTCAGCGTTTGGTGGACAGGCCAACGGTCAAAATGTCATTGAAATGCTGACTGATTTAGAAAATTCATTGAAAAATGGAACATTCGCGAATTCTGATGATGCATTAGGAAGTATCGATCAGTTTAAAGAAGTGATGAGTGCTGAGCGATCTGACCTAGGAGCGCGTTCGAATCGTGTTGACTTAGTAGGAAGTCGTTTGACTTCACAATACCAAGTATTGAAAAATGCTAAATCAGATAATGAAGATGTTGAAAGTGAAAAGGCCATTCTTGATCTTCTTCAACAAGAGACGGTGAATAGAGCTGCTTTAGCGACAACAGCTAAAGTCATTCAGCCATCCCTTGTTGATTTCTTAAGATAATAAAAAGCATCCGATGGGTGCTTTTTTGCATCATGGAGGTGAACATATGCAAATCCCTAAATTGTTAATGCAGCAAACCTATGCAAAGCTTCAAATGTCGACTACTCCTTCTAGGCAAGAAGTAGAGCAGCCACGAGCGGACCTTGAGATTCAGCAGCCGCGAGCTGTCATGGATATCAAAAAGACACCATCGAAATTAACCATTGATCAAACTGAGGCATTTGCCGATATGGACATCAAGTCGATTTTTAGACGTTCTGAGGAATGGGCAGCTGAGGGGAAACGTGCTGTTGGAGAAGGAATTGGCCGAAGAGCGGAAGAAGGAAGTGAACTTATCAAGATCGAGAATGGTGGAAATGCGATTGCTGAGTTTGCCAAGATCAACGGCAGTCCTCCAGCAAAACAATTCACCATTGGTGTGATACCTTCATTCTTTAGTGTGAAAATTCACTATCAGCCTTCTGAGCTTCAAATTGATGTGGAGCCTCAAAAAGCTGTCATAGAGGCAACACCTCATAAACCAATCGTTAACTATCAGCCAGGTAAGGTCAATATTGATATGTTACAATACCCAGAATTAAAAATAGAAGTTGACGAAACGGGCCATAATGGTGATAAGGTATAGTAAAGAAAAACAAAAAAGGTCGTGAATTATGATCATTCAAACAAAATACCATGGTGAAGTGACAATCAAAGAGGAGCAAATCATCAACTTCTCTAACGGGATACCAGGATTTCTGGATCAAAAACAGTTTGTCATTTTGCCTTTATCAGAAGAATCTCCGTTTTTAGTTCTTCAATCATTGAAAAACGCAGCATTGGGCTTTATCGTCAGCAGTCCGTTTTTATTCTTCAATGAATACGAATTTGATTTAGACGAAACGGTTGTAGACATTCTGGAAGTAGAAGATGCCAATGATGTGGAAGTAATGGTTATTTTAACAATGGAATCATCTATTGAAAAAACAACAGCTAATTTAAGAGCGCCTATTATTGTGAACCGGAAAAACATGAAAGCCAAGCAGGTGATTTTGCATGATTCAGCCTATCATACAAAACATTTGTTAGAGGTGGCATCCTCATGTTAGTGCTGTCTCGTAAATTAAACCAATCAATTCAAATAGGCGATGATATTGAAGTCAAGATTATTTCAATCGAAGGCGATCAAGTGAAAGTCGGGATTGAGGCTCCTAAGCACATTGATATTCACAGGAAAGAAGTGTACCTGTCTATTCAAGAAGAGAACAATCGTGCTGCGAGCTTATCCTTAGATCTCCTCTCTCAATTATCCTCACAAAAAAAGTGAGGATTTTTTATTGCATTCAGCTGTCCTTCTCCGTGTGAAAGCGTTTCGATACAGATGTTCATGATCTATAGGAAACTTTAACAAATCGGTCCATCTATATTTAATTTGCAAATTCAAAGCCGATATAAAAGATAGATTAAAGCACAGGAGCTGAATAACTATGTCTGTTGGTAAGTTGACATCGCTAGAGCCAATTATCGATGCATTTCAAACCCGTGTTTCTAATAACCAGAATGACAATGTAAACTCTGACTCACAAGCAAATGGCAGGGCTGTTTCAAAAGAAGAAATTGAAAAAACGCTTCAAGGTGCAAACAAGCTGATTGAACCTACTCAATTTCATCTTCAATTTGAATTACATGAAAAACTCAATGAATATTATGTCAAAGTCGTAGATAACCAAACAGAAGAAGTTATTAGAGAAATTCCTTCCAAGGAATGGCTTGATTTCTATGCGGCAATGACAGAAATTGTCGGTTTATTTGTAGATAAAAGAATGTAAATGAAGGGAGAACATAAACAATGGTCAATCGTATTACTGGATTTTCAAATGTGTTCGATATTGATGAAATCGTATCAAAGCTGATGAAAACGGAGCAGGCACCACTTGATAAAATGACACGCCAGAAACAAACACTTGAATGGCAAAGAGACAGCTATCGCGAGGTTAACTCGAAAATCAAAGAATTAGATGATTTGATCAACAGTTTAAACTTAACGCGTCCAACTACATATGGCGCAAAAAAGGTAACAAGCTCTAATGAATCTGCTGTCACAGCAACTGGGTCAACAAATGCGACCTCTAGCTCTATTCATGTCACTCAACTAGCGACAGCTTCTGTCTTCAAATCCTCTGGTACATCTGGATTTACACCAGCAAATGGCACGTTTACGTTTGAAGTGACGACACCAGATTCAACAAAACCGAAAATGGTGACGATCAATACCTCTGATTCCGATACAATCGATGACATCGTGAAAAAGCTGAACAGCGCGCAATTAGGTGTGACGGCTTACAAAGGCCAAATCTCTGATGGCACTAACTACGTGGATACAATTGCTCTTACTTCTCGGACAACTGGTGAGGGTGTCAGTATTAAAGCAGCTGATGGCAATTCGGCTTCATTTTTAACGCAATTAGGCTTCCAAGTAGATGGAGATAACAAATTAGTTGCGACCACTCAAGGACAGAAGGCGCAATACGAGATTAATGGTCTGAAAATGGAAAATAACAACAATACATTCACACAGGCTGATATTACGTACGAACTTAAAGGAACAACGGATCAGCCTGTCAGCTTAAACGTTTCAACAGATGTGGATGCAATCTATGACAAAATTAAACAATTTGTTGATAAATACAATGAGCTCGTTGAGCAGATTAATGGTAAAGTCAATGAAAAGAAAAACAGAGACTATCAGCCATTAACGGCTGAAGAGAAAAAAGGGATGTCTGAAAAAGAAATAGAGCTATGGGAAACGACTGCGAAGTCTGGCTTGCTGAGAAGTGATTCCATTTTACGATCTGGTGCCTCTAAAATAAGAAGTGATTTGTATGCTAATATTACGACAAGTGATGCGAATAAAATCCAACTCACACAAATCGGTATTGAGACATCATCCAAGTATAAAGATGGCGGAAAGCTGGAATTTAGTAAGGATATAAATGGAGTAGAGAAATTAAGAAAAGCCATTGAAGAAGACCCGGAGAAAGTCAGACAAATGTTTATCTCGGGTAGTTTAAATGTGGATTCAAAAGATAAAGACAAAGCACAGCAGCAATATCAAGAACAAGGAATCATTTATCGTGTCAAAAATTCCTTAACTGCCTTCACGAAGAGCATTCAAACAAAGGCGGGAAGCACAACAATGGAATTAAAGGAATACGGACTTGGTAAGGACCTTGATTCTTTGACAAAACGAATGAGTACATTCCAAGATCGTTTAAAAATGGTTGAAGCCCGTTACTACAAAAAGTTTAACGCCATGGATAGTGCAATTCAAAAGCTAAACAACCAATCTGGCTACCTTTCTCAACTGCTTGGACAATAATTGGAGGTTTATAACATATGGCAATACAGAACCCTTATGCCGCCTATCAGAAAAATTCTATTGAGACCGCAACACCTGCCGAGTTGACGCTTATGCTTTATGAAGGCTGCTTAAAGTTCATTAGAATAGCGAAGCATGCCATTCAAAAAGAGGATGCAGAAACGAGAAACTTGAACCTGAAAAAGGCTCAAAACATCATTCAAGAATTAAATGTCACCTTAAATCGTTCCTATGACGTATCAAAGAGTATGGCAAGTATGTATGATTACATTTATCGCAGACTAATAGAAGCTAATCTTCAAAATGACGAAGAGATTTTGAATGAAGTAGAAGAGTACGTAACTGATTTCCGTGATGCGTGGAAGGAAGTCATTCAAACCGATCGAAAAGGCCGTCACCACTCTATCGGTGGCTCTCTATGAGTATTGTGGACCAGCTGCATGAACAAACATTAAAAATGGCAGCCGAAATAGCGGAAAATCCGCAAAGTGAAACACTTGTTGAAGACTTTGATGCCTTTTTAATTGAGAGAGACGAATTAATGAGAGATATACAGCATGAATTGACGGATCAAGAAAAAGAGAAAATCCGAGAAATCATACAAACAGATCAACAGATGGCGAAACAATTAACGGTTATCCAAAATGGGATAAAAGCAGATATTCAAGCCATTCAAAAAAAGAAAACAAAACAGCTGAATTATCAAAATCCATACCAGCCCATAACAAGTGACGGCGTATACTACGATAAACGGAAATAAATAGGTGAGACCTGTGGCGTATCGTTCAAATGACTATATTTTATTAACCACATATTATGAACTTCTATATACGATAGAAGAGAGTCTAAAATATCTAGATGAAATTGAGAAGGATTTTGACAAAACAGAAGGGGATCGGATCTTTAATGATCTGATCCATGCCTTCTTTCATTTAGACACAACACACCCCCTTCTGCTTTCAATTATAGAAAATGAACACTTTGCCAAAACGATTCGTTCGTTTGATCAAATATTTTTAAGTTTTGATATACTAGCTTTCTATACATTCCCTTCAAATCACTTCCAATCATTCCTGAAATCATATTTTATACCTGAATATAGAAAGTGGATGGATGAAATACATGCCTGTATGAGGCCGTATGTCATTCATTAATTTTTGTCCAATTCAGACCATTCGGAGGAAATTATGAGACTAAAAAATCAATTTTTATTTGGGCTTATTGTCATATGTGTATTGTTTGTCAGTATGTTAGGATTCTCAAGCTTTCTCTATTACAAAACAGATCAATCCTATAAAGCGTTATTAAGCAAGGAAGTGAAGCTTTATCAGACCTCGCTGGAATTAGAGGCGCTTCTGCAAAAGCAGGAAGCACAGATTAAAACATATGTCGTCGTCCAAGATGCAGAAAATTTGCAGAAAATTGAGCAAACATATGAAGATATTAATAAGAAAACAACAGAAGCTTCGAAATTAAGTACGGTCAAACAAGCAAAAAATCTATTAGATCAAATCTCAGAAAAAAATTATCTCTACTACACCTCAACGAATCGATTATTTAATTCATTAAATATGCAAAATCAAAAAGAATTCAACACCCGCCTCACTCAAGAATTACAACCTATCGAACAAGAAATACATACCTTTACAAAAGAATTCGCTCAAAACCAGCTAAAACAACGTGATCAAAAAATCAATCAGCTTAATCAAGATAGTAATCAATTATTGCTTACACTCATTTTGGTCAGTGCTGGGATTATTATTGGCTTTCTGGTGATTGGTGTCAGATTCGTTCATCGCATGACAAAACCAATTGTTTCTGTCACAAATGCCGCAAGAAGGATGGCAGATGGTGACCTGACCCTTGAAGAGATTGAAGTGACCTCTAAAAATGAGATTGGTCAGCTCGGCACAGCCTTTAATCAAATGACAGCTCATTTGCGTCAGCTTATTTTGCAGGTGCAAAGCGGATCAAGACAGCTTGCTGATTCTGCTGCTCAATTTGAGGAAACCATCAGTCAAACGATATCGGCTAGTGAGCAGACATCTAGCTCGATCGAACAGGTCAGTGAAGCTTCACGTGAACAATCAGATGCGGTCGGAAAAGTCGCCTCTGCCATTCAAGAAGTATCGACTGGCATGCAAAATGCAGCTGTACACACGTCCGATGTTTCGGGTCACTCAATTTCAGTGACTGAAAAGGCTGAAGAGGGTGCCGCTCTTATTCAACAATTTGTGAAACAAATGAGTTCTATTAAAGAGTCTGTGAATGAACACCATTCCACAATGGCCAATGTACAAGCGCAGTTTACAGGCATTCAAGGTCTGTTAGGTCATATCCATGCCATTGCTGACCAGACGAATTTACTTGCTTTAAACGCAGCTATAGAAGCAGCAAGAGCGGGAGAACATGGAAGAGGTTTTGCAGTTGTAGCAGATGAAGTGAGGAAGCTGGCAGAAGAATCTAGTCAGCTGACAGATCAAATTAGTCAATTACTCGAGAACGTGAACAAAGATACAGAAAGGTCATCGCAATCGATGACGAAGGTTGAGCGGGATGTAGCAGAGGGTGTAAAAGTATCACAATTATCTGAACAGAGCTTCCATGAAATCCTGGAATCTATTCGTGATATTTCAATGAAAGCCGAAGAGCTGTCAGCCACTGCAGAACAAATTTCTGCTAGTACAGAGGAAATTTCTCAAACGGTTGGTGTCATTGAAGAAGGAGCCAAACGAAACTCAGAAGAGACGGAGTACATGTCTGCTGCTGTTGAAGAATCATTAGCGGCAAATGAAGAAATGAAAGCCGCTGCGGAGGATTTAAAATCCTTGTCTCAATCGCTGAAAACATCGATTTCATCTTTTACCATTTAATGTGCGCTGGTCTTTTTCAAGAATCAGCCGAATATATATTCATCACCTATCAAGAAACAGTTGAAGCACCGCAAAATTCGACAAATTTCAATAAATATTCACATTTTTTTTACGTTTGAGCAGGAGAAAAGGAGGGAAAAGTAGAAATAGGTTTACATATCCTTAATTTTAAAGGAGGCGTTCTTTACATGAATTACAATGTCAGAGGAGAAAACATCGACGTAACACCTGCACTAAGAGATCATGTCGAGAAAAAAATTGGAAAGCTGGAGCGTTATTTTGAGACAGATGTTGATGCTTCAGTCAACGTGAACTTGAAGTTTTACAACGATCAAGAATCTAAAGTTGAGGTTACCATTCCAATGACTGATCTAGCACTTCGAGCTGAGGTGCATAATGAGGATATGTACAATGCAGTAGACCTAGCAGCCAGTAAATTAGAACGTCAAATTAGAAAGCACAAAACAAAAGTAAACCGTAAATTCCGAGAGCAAGGTGCCAAAAAGCACTTATTTGCTGGAGGAAATGGTACGGCTGAAGTAGCGGTTCAAGATGACGAAGAGATTGATGAAACAGAAATCGTCAGACAAAAACGTTTCAACTTAAAGCCGATGGATAGCGAAGAGGCCATTCTCCAAATGAACATGTTAGGTCATAGTTTCTTCGTTTTCACAAATGCTGAGACAAATTTGACCAATGTGGTTTATCGCCGAAATGACGGTAAATATGGACTCATTGAGCCAAACGCTTAAATATCAGTTGATGCTGATTCAAAAACAACCTAAATAAAGTAAACCCGTTCCTTTCATAAGGGGCGGGTTTTTTGTGCGAAATTATGGCAAATTCTTTGGAAATGAAAGAAGGTATGGTATGATAAATGCAGGTAAATATGGACCTGTCAAACTTTTGGACATGCCGAAAAATTGCATGAAATAGAGGAGCGTTATTATATGCTTGGAATCTTAAACAAAGTGTTTGATCCTACGAAACGTACGATCAGCCGATATGAAAAAAAGGCAAATGAAATCGAAGCTCTCGCTCAAGATTTTGAAAAATTATCTGACGAGGCTTTACGAAATAAAACGATTGAATTGAAAGAAAAACTTGAAAAAGGACAATCCGTGGATGACCTGTTGGTTGAAGCATTTGCTACGGTTCGCGAGGCTTCCCGCCGCGTAACAGGAATGTTCCCATTTAAGGTGCAGCTCATGGGGGGGATCGCACTTCACGAAGGCAACATCGCTGAAATGAAAACAGGTGAAGGGAAAACATTGACATCAACAATGCCTGTTTATTTAAATGCTCTTTCTGGAAAAGGCGTCCACATCGTGACAGTCAACGAATATTTGGCAAGCCGTGATGCGCAGGAAATGGGCAAAATTTTTGAATTTCTTGGTTTAACGGTCGGCTTAAACTTAAACAGCTTAGACAAAGATGAAAAAAGAGAAGCGTACGCCGCTGATATCACGTATTCAACAAACAATGAACTCGGCTTTGACTATTTACGAGATAACATGGTGCTTTACAAAGAGCAGATGGTTCAGAGACCACTTCATTATGCTGTGATCGATGAGGTTGACTCCATTTTAATTGATGAAGCGAGAACACCTCTTATTATTTCTGGACAAGCTGCGAAATCAACAAAGCTTTACGTACAAGCCAATGCATTTGTCCGTACATTAAAAATCGAAGATGATTTCACGTATGATATTAAAACAAAAAGTGTGCAGCTGACTGAAAGCGGAATGACGAAGGCGGAAAAAGCTTTCGGTATTGAGAACCTGTTTGATGTCAAACATGTCGCGCTCAACCATCACATCGCTCAGGCGCTGAAAGCACATGTTGCGATGCAAAAAGACGTGGATTATGTGGTAGAAGAAGGCCAAGTAGTCATCGTTGACTCCTTCACAGGACGTTTAATGAAAGGACGCCGTTATAGTGAAGGTCTGCATCAAGCCATCGAAGCAAAAGAAGGTCTTGAAGTGCAGAACGAAAGCATGACACTAGCAACAATTACGTTCCAGAACTACTTCCGTATGTATGAAAAGTTATCTGGTATGACTGGTACAGCAAAAACGGAAGAAGAAGAATTCCGTAACATTTACAACATGCAGGTTGTGTCAATCCCGACCAATCAACCAGTAGTTCGTGATGACAGACCTGATTTAATTTACCGCACAATGGATGGTAAATTTAAAGCAGTGGCTGAGGATGTTGCGCAGCGCTATATGACAGGACAGCCAGTTCTTGTCGGAACAGTAGCAGTTGAGACATCTGAGCTTATTTCTAAGCTGCTTAAAAATAAAGGCATTCCTCATCAAGTGTTAAACGCGAAAAACCATGAGCGTGAAGCACAAATTATTGAAGAGGCTGGTCAAAAAGGTGCTGTGACCATTGCGACAAACATGGCAGGACGTGGTACTGACATCAAGCTTGGAGAAGGTGTAAAAGAACTTGGAGGTCTGGCTGTTATCGGGACAGAGCGTCATGAATCCCGTCGTATTGATAACCAGCTTCGCGGACGTTCTGGACGTCAAGGAGACCCAGGGATTACCCAATTCTATCTATCCATGGAAGATGAATTGATGCGCCGATTTGGTGCAGAGCGAACGATGGCGATGCTTGACCGCTTTGGCATGGATGACTCTACACCAATCCAAAGTAAAATGGTGTCTAAAGCCGTTGAATCATCTCAAAAACGTGTAGAGGGGAACAACTTTGATTCCCGTAAGCAGCTTCTGCAATATGACGATGTGCTTCGTCAACAGCGTGAAGTGATCTACAAACAGCGTTTTGAAGTCATCGATTCCGACAACTTAAAATCAATTGTCATCAATATGATCCAATCTTCAATTGAGCGTGCTGTGGGATCTTATACGCCAAAAGAAGAGCTGCCTGAAGAATGGAAACTAGATGGTCTTGTTGAATTAATCAACACGAACTATTTAGACGAAGGTGCCATCACGGTCAAAGATATCTTCGGTAAAGAAGCAGATGAAATCACAACTTTCATCATGGATCGTATTAAAGAAAAATACGATGCAAAAGAAGAAACATTTGGCGAAGAACAAATGCGTGAATTTGAAAAAGTCATCGTTCTTCGTGCGGTGGATTCGAAGTGGATGGACCATATCGATGCAATGGATCAGCTGCGTCAAGGTATTCATTTACGTGCGTATGCACAAACGAATCCGCTTCGTGAATACCAAATGGAAGGATTTGCGATGTTTGAGCATATGGTTGCTTCAATTGAAGATGATGTGGCTAAGTATGTCTTGAAATCAGAAATCCAAAACAACCTAGAACGCGAAGAAGTGGTTCAAGGTCAAACAACCGCTCATCAGCCACAAGAGGGCGATGAGGAGAAGACAGTGAAGAAAAAGCCGGTACGTAAAGTCGTAGACATTGGACGAAACTCTCCATGTCACTGCGGAAGCGGCAAGAAATATAAAAATTGTCATGGGAAGACAGAATAAGTAATGGAAAGAGGTGAAAACCTCTTTCTATTCATGTCAGCCCCCATACATCTATGAGGTGAAGGATATGGAATTAGTAGAAATTAGACAAGAGCTTGAAAATATGGCTAGCAGGCTAGCTGATTTTAGGGGGTCTCTTTGACTTAGAAACAAAAGAAGCCAAAATCGCAGAGCTTGAAGCGACGATGTCAGAGGCTGATTTTTGGAATGATCAGCAAAAGGCTCAAGGCGTTATCAATGAAGCCAATGCACTGAAGGATTCTGTGAATTCCTATCATGAGCTCAGTGAATCACATGAAGAGCTGCAAATGACGCATGACTTATTAAAGGAAGATTATGACGAGGAGCTTCATGCAGAGCTTGAAAAAGAGCTGAAGAACTTAACGAAGCAATTTAACGAATTTGAGCTGCAGCTTCTCTTAAGCGAACCTTATGATAAAAACAATGCCATTCTGGAGCTTCACCCAGGTGCAGGCGGTACCGAATCACAGGACTGGGGTTCTATGCTTCTGAGAATGTACACTCGCTGGGCAGAGCGCAGAGGCTTTAAGGTCGAAACGCTTGATTACCTTCCAGGTGATGAGGCAGGAATTAAGTCGGTGACATTGCTTATCAAAGGGCATAATGCGTACGGTTATTTAAAAGCAGAAAAAGGTGTCCATCGTTTGGTCCGTATTTCTCCTTTTGATTCATCTGGCCGTAGACATACATCCTTCGTTTCATGTGATGTTATGCCGGAATTCAATGAAGAAATTGATATTGATATTCGCACAGAGGATATCAAGGTGGATACGTATCGTGCAAGTGGAGCTGGCGGTCAGCACGTCAATACGACGGACTCTGCTGTTCGTATCACACACATTCCAACCAATGTCGTCGTGACGTGCCAAACAGAAAGATCACAAATCAAAAACAGAGAACGTGCGATGAAAATGCTGAAATCGAAACTTTATCAAAAACGGATCGAAGAACAGCAGGCAGAATTGGATGAAATCAGAGGAGAGCAAAAAGAAATTGGCTGGGGAAGCCAGATTCGCTCTTATGTATTCCACCCTTATTCTCTTGTGAAAGACCATCGAACCAATACGGAGATGGGAAATGTTCAAGCGGTGATGGATGGAGATTTAGATTCATTTATCGATGCATACCTACGTTCGAAATTATCATAAAAACTCGGCTTCTTGCCGGGTTTTTTTAATTGTGAGAAAATATAATGAATATAAAGGAATACATACGACATACTGATTCTATATCCTTTGTATGATGAAATTAGTAAATAAAGGGGGAAATATTTTGGGATTAACACCATTGCAAGAAACGTGGGATTTAGATGCCTTTTTTAAAGGAGGCAGTTCTTCACCAGAATTTAAGACATACCTGCAAACCATTCAGCAGCTATTAGATGAATTACGACAAAAGGTGGATGCCTTTTCAAAAGAAGATACACACATTGAAAGCAAATTAACGTCTGTCCTTGACACGTATGAAACTACATATAAAAAATTGTCTCAAGCAGGTTCATATGTATCCTGTCTCCAAGCTCAAAATACGAAGGATATGAAAGCAGGCAGCCTTCGAGGTACGATTGCCAAGCTAGAAGCGGATTTAGGAACCATCCTTGCACTGTTTGATCAAGCGCTTGCTGCTATTTCTGCAAACAAGTGGGAAGAACTGATGAATTCAGCAGCCTTTTCAGATGTCCGCTACATATTAAATGAGCGAAGAGACCGTGTGAAGGATCAATTACCTGTTGAACAAGAAACACTGATTCAAAAGCTGGCTGTAGATGGTTACCATGCGTGGGATGAGCTTTATTCCAGCTTAGTGAATAAAATTACCATTCCGTTTGAACAGCATGGTGAAACGCAGATGATCTCTGTAGGCCAAGCGGAAAATGCTATGGATGATTCAGATCGTGAAGTCAGAAAAGCCGTTTACCACAACCTAGAGCATGCATGGACGCAGGATGAACATTTATTTGCAAGTACGCTCAACCACCTAGCTGGTTTTCGTTTGCAAGTGTATGAAGCAAGAGGCTGGGATCACATTTTAAAAGAGCCGCTTGAAATTTGCCGTATGAAACAAGAAACCCTTGATACAATGTGGTCTGTGATTGATGAACATAAGCAGCCATTCATTGATTATTTACACCGAAAAGCTGAGATGCTTGGAGTGGATAAGCTGAGCTGGTTCGATGTTGGGGCTCCTATCGGCAGTGAGACCAAAATCTATCCTTATCAAGAAGCAGCTGCTTTTATTGTGAAACATTTCGCTGGATTTGGAGAAGAGCTCGCTGCTTTTACAGAAAAAGCCTTTAACGAACGCTGGGTAGAAGCTGAGGACCGTCCAAACAAACGGGTAGGCGGCTTTTGTACAAATTTCCCTGACAGCGGAGAATCACGCATTTTTATGACCTTCTCAGGAAGTCCATCCAATGTGGCGACACTAGCGCATGAGCTTGGTCATTCATTCCATCAGGACGTGATGCAGGATGTTCGCATTCTGAATCGCAAATACGCAATGAATGTAGCTGAAACAGCGTCCACCTTCGCAGAAATGATTGTAGCTGATGCTTCATTAAAAGAAGCGGCAAATGAAGAGGAGCGTCTCAGCTTGTTAGAGGATAAGCTGCAGCGCAGTGTAGCATTCTTCATGAACATTCAATCTCGTTTCTTATTTGAACAGCGATTTTATGAAGAGCGTAAACAAGGAGAAGTGCCGGCTGACCGATTGAATGAATTGATGGTCGAAGCGCAGAAGGAAGCGTTTGGTGACTCATTAGATGAATACCATCCTCATTTCTGGGCGTCTAAGCTGCATTTCCATATCACGAATGTTCCATTTTATAATTTCCCATACACCTTTGGATACATGTTCTCGTTAGGAATTTATGCAAAAGCATTGCAGGCTGGTACATCGTTTGAAGAGAAATACATTGCATTATTAAAAGATACTGCTTCAATGACAGTGGAAGATTTAGCTAAAAAGCATCTAGGCGTCGACCTTACCCAAAAAGCATTTTGGGAAGAAGCCATTCGTTTGGCTGTAGCAGATGCTGAAGAATTTTTAGAAGTGACGAAAAAATAAAAGTGAAAAGCTCCCGTTATGGGAGCTTTTTTGCTGGATTCAGCCAATCCAGCATTGTCTGAATGAGATCATTTTGCTGAGACAGGGCTGGAATGTCCGCCGGCTGATCTCCTTTTTGTTTGCCATACATGCCAAATTGCGCATGATTCCCGCCTTTTATTTCATGATAAACGGTTTGAGACGGCAGATTTGCTTTCGATTTTTTGATTTTCTCTTGTGTTGCCAGCCCATCCTTTTCACCTGAAATAGAGAGGACTTTTAGTGACGATTGTTTCAGGTCATCTGATGCTGGATAAGATGCTAGGAAAAAGAGTCCATCTAGCTTGCTCTGATTTTTTTCTGCAAACATAGCGGCAGCTGCTCCGCCAAGTGAATGCCCGCCAATATACCAGTGTTTGATCGTTTGATGATCTTTGATGATGTCCTGTGCTTTGTTTGGATTGAAGATCGCAAAGGAAAATGGCATGTCAGGGATAAAGACAGAGTAGCCTTTTTTCATCAGCGTATCCCCAATATAGGCATACGCAAGTGGTTCCACCTTTGCCCCAGGATAGAGAATGATGCCAGTATCACTTTTTGATGCTTCAAAAGTATAAACATCGTTTTTATGTTCCACTTGCTCCATGTTCACCTGTTTTTTTAATGCTTCTGATGGTCCGTATGTAAAGCGGCTCCATATATAGAAAGCACCAAAAGCTAAGATGATCAGTGCAAGTAATGTCATACCTGTTATCTTCAGTATTTTCTTCATCGCATGCCCCTTCTTTCTCATGTACATATTAAATATACCATCATTTACTCCTATGCCAACTGGCAAGTACGCTGATCCGTCTGTGTGATAAAGTATTAATCCATTAGCACTGCATTTGGCTGTTATTTACAATCGTTTTAAGAGGGCTTAAAATAGGTGTGCATTCAGAAGTAACGGAGGAAGAAAGACATGAAGCAGGGATATTCACAATTTTGGATTGAAGTGAAAAATTATTTGTTCATTTTAATCGGATCTGCCATTGTGGCGATTGGATTTAATACGTTATTATTGCCGAATCAGATTGCAGCAGGCGGTGTGAGCGGAATTAGTACCATTATGCAGTCATTCGGCTTTGAAGCAGCGTATGTGCAATGGGGGCTCAATATTCCGCTGTTTATCGCTGGCTTTTATTTATTAGGCGGTACATTTGGAGTGAAAACACTCGTTGGCTCGATTTTTTTACCTTTCATGGTGTTTGTCACACGACATATTGCACCTGTCACACACGAAGCGCTGCTGGCAGCTATTTTTGGCGGTGTGGTCATTGGAATCGGTATAGGGCTCGTGTTCCTTGGGAATGGATCAACAGGTGGAACGGCACTCGCTGCCAAAATCATCAATAAGTACACCGGACTCACGCTAGGCACATGCTTAGCGATGATGGATGGTTTGATTGTTCTGGCTGCAATGACGGTCTTTGGAATAGAAGAGGGGCTATACGCGGTCATTGGTGTGTTTATTTCGAGTAAAACGATTGATGTGGTACAGGCTGGCTTCAGTCATTCGAAAATGGCGATGATCATTACAGGGCATGAAGATGAGGTCAGACAGGCAGTTTTTGATCAAATTGACCGCGGTGTGACGAAGATCTCAGCAGTCGGAGGGTATACCGATCATGACCGCCCAATTTTGATGTGTGTCGTTGGGCAGTCACAATTCACAAAGTTGAAACAAGTGGTGAAAGCAATCGATGCATCAGCATTTGTCATTGTAATGGATGCAAAAGAGGTGCTTGGTGAGGGTTTTAAAAGGGCATAAACAAGGATATAATAGCGTTGACCAAATGATTGTAAGGGAGGGAAATAGATGAAAAAAAGCGGATTAACGATGCTATTTGCAGCAATGCTTCTTGTTCTCGCGGCTTGTGGAGGAAATTCAAGCAGCAGCGAAAAAGAAGGCAGCAAAAGTGCTTCATCTGTGAGCAGTGGTGAGGAGATCTATCAGCAAAACTGTATTGGCTGTCATGGGAAAGACCTATCTGGCGGAGGCGGACCAAGCCTGAAAGAAGTAGGGAAGAAATATAATGAAAGCCAAATCGCAGATATTGCGCAAAACGGTAAAGGCTCTATGCCAAGCGGAATGGTAGATGAGAAGCAAGCAAAAGAAGTAGCAAAATGGCTTGCAGAGAAAAAATAAAACCTTTGTCTAATCGACAAGGTTTTTTTGTTTTTTATATGTAGAAAAAGACTTTTGGATAGTATGAAAACGCATTATATTAAATTTTATTTAAAAAATAAGGGTATAAAGGCACGTTTTTCGGTTTTGATTGTTCTATTTACCTTTTATTTATAAGTTTTGAAATATAAATGTAATACCATTGCGTCGATTCATGACGTATAATTGGAGTTGTTGAAAATGAGACGATTCAATTTTTTCATCTTTTTGGATGAAAAGGACATAAATTGCTAGTAAGTATCGAAGGGTATGTGCGTAACCATACATAACGTTTTTTGACGAGAAGTGTCAAAACATCATGATAAGCTGTTAGTCAGCGAATAAGAAAAGATTAGGTGATTACATGATTCAAATGAAGGAAGTCTACAAGATCTATCCTAATGGCGTAAAGGCGATCAATGGAATCAATGTCTCTATCCATCCAGGAGAGTTTGTGTATGTTGTTGGTCCCAGTGGTGCTGGTAAATCCACTTTCATCAAAATGATGTATCGTGAAGAGAAGCCAACCAAAGGGCAAATCTTAATTAATAACAAAGATTTAGGTTCAATGAAGGAAAAAGAAATTCCTTACGTAAGAAGAGAAATTGGCGTAGTATTCCAAGATTTCAAACTACTTCCAACTCTTACTGTGTTTGAGAATGTTGCATTTGCTCTTGAAGTGATTGGTGAACAGCCTCATATCATTAAGAAAAAAGTGCTTGATGTTCTCGATCTGGTCCAGCTAAAACACAGAGCGCGCCAATTTCCTGACCAGCTGTCCGGCGGTGAACAGCAGCGTGTATCTATCGCTCGGTCGATCGTCAATAGCCCTGAGGTCGTCATTGCAGATGAGCCGACAGGAAACCTTGATCCAGACACTTCCTGGGAAATCATGAAGACGCTCGAGGATATTAATAACCGCGGAACAACAGTGGTTATGGCGACACACAACAAAGAAATTGTAAACACCATGAAGAAACGCGTCATCGCAATCGAAGATGGAATGATTGTGCGTGACGAAGCAAGAGGGGAGTACGGAATTTATGATTAAAACTCTCTCGCGGCATTTACGTGAGAGCTTCCGTTCACTAGGAAGAAACACGTGGATGACTTTTGCATCAATTAGTGCGGTTACTGTCACATTGATTTTAGTTGGGGTTTTCCTTGTGATTATGCTCAACTTGAATAACATGGCATCGAACGCTGAAAAAGAAGTAGAAGTAAAAGTATTAATCGAATTAACGGCGAATCAAAAGCAGCAGGATGAATTAAAAGCAGAAATTGAAAAGATTCCTGAAATCAGTAATGTGAAGTACTCATCTAAGGATGACGAACTGAAAGCTCTGATTAAAAGCTTCGGAGAAAATGGACAATCCATGGGACTTGTTGATCAAGAAAATCCATTAAACGATGCGTTCATTGTGAAAACAACAGATCCTCACGATACACCAAAAGTAGCGAAGAAATTAGAAAACCTAAAGGGTACATATAAAGTAACCTATGGGAAAGAAGAGGTCAGCCGACTCTTTAATGTAGTCGGAGTAGCGCGTAATGTCGGCATTGTGCTCATTATTGGGCTGTTATTTACAGCTATGTTCTTAATCTCCAATACGATCAAAATTACCATCTTTGCTAGACGTAAAGAAATTGAGATTATGAAGCTGGTAGGTGCAACGAACTGGTTTATTCGCTGGCCATTCTTCATTGAAGGATTATTGCTTGGTGTATTTGGTTCCATTGTACCTATTGCTCTATTGCTTGGCACGTATCAATATGCAGTGGGCTGGGTCGCACCGAGAGTACAAGGCTCATTTATTTCAATGCTTCCATACAACCCGTTTGTCTATCAAGTATCACTGATCCTGCTAGTGATCGGTGCAATCATTGGGGTATGGGGAAGCTTAACGTCTATCCGTAAATTCTTAAAAGTATAAATATATTTTGATGGCAGCACTCGAGGATTCTATAGAAGATGTGACCGGTTGATCCGATTCATCCGGTCGGCTCTTCATGTCGACAGTTGTCATGGGAGGGGAATATCGTTTTGAAAAGAAAGCTGATGATGGCTGGAATGGCAGCGTTTATTGGAACAACGTGGCTATACATTCCAGGGAACGAGAATCGTGCATTCGCATACGAAGACCTAGATCAAAAACGTCAACAAATCGAAGAGAAAACATCGAAGACTGAATCAAACTTGAAGAAGAAGAAGTCAGAGCTGGCAAAGCTTGAAAAGAAAGAATCAAAGCTCAAGAAAGAAATTGAACAAATTGACCAAAAGGTAAGTACTGCAACTGAAAAAGTCGCTGAAAAAGAGAAAGAAGTTAAAAAAACGAAGCAAGAGATCAAACAGCTGAAAAAAGACATTCAAGTCATCAATGAGCGAATTGAAAAAAGAAAAGCCATTTTCAAAGACCGAATTCGTTCTATGCAAAAAAGTGGCGGTACGATCAACTATTTAGATGTGCTGCTAGGTGCTCGCAGCTTTAGTGATTTTGTCGGTCGTGTTGGGGCTGTCACAACGATTGTCGAAGCAGACAAAGACATGATTACAGAACATGAAAATGATTTAAAGCTGGTGGAGCAAAAAGAAGCAGAGCTAAATAATCAGCTAAGTGGACTTGAAACATCTCTGAAAGAGCTAGAAGCACTGAAAAAAGATTTATCTAAGAAGCATAAAGAAAAAGAACACATTTTAGGTGATGTGACAGATAAAAAAAATCATGCACATGATGAACTAGGCAAGCTTGAGAATGAACAAGAAATTCTTGCGAACCAAAAAGCGGCTGTGAAGTCTGAGGAAGCACACCGTCAAAAGGAAGAAGCGGCGAAAGCAAAACAAGCAGCTGAAAAAAATGCACCTGCACCTCGTAGCGGCGGCTCAGATCAAGTATCTGATACACCAGCAAGCAGCTCAGGCTTTATTAAACCAGCTGCAGGGCGTTTCTCATCTGGCTTTGGCGGACGTTCTGGCGGAAACCACTTCGGATTAGATATTGCAGCAAAAGGCACAGTTCCTGTCTATGCAGCAGCATCTGGAACCGTCACAAACTCAAGCTACTCATCGAGCTACGGAAATGTTGTGTTCATTACGCACAATATCAATGGACAGACATATCAAACTGTATACGCCCACCTGTCTACAAGAAGTGTGTCAACAGGACAGAGAGTTGAACAAGGACAATTCCTTGGCTATATGGGAAATACCGGCCAATCACATGGTCAGCATCTTCATTTTGAAATTCATAAAGGATTATGGAATGGCGCGAAATCAAATGCAGTCAATCCAGCGCAATATATCCGCTAATCAAAAAGCCGATAACATAACGTTATCGGCTTTTTTGGTCTAGATAGAATTAAAATAACAGCAGTAACCCGGCAATAATAGGTGTTAACAGAACAGCTGATTTCAATAAGAGCTTCGGTGCAAGGCGTGTGAATTTCGCGCCGATAAATGCGCCTAAGACGGTTCCAATTAATATTTGGATCAGCAAGATAAAATCAACATAGCCCTCTGAAATATATCCAATTCCACCGCCGATGGAAATCGGAATAATGACAAGCATCGTCGTGCCAACAGCTTGCCGAATCGACAGCTTCAGTAAAATCAAAAGTCCTACTTGAATAAATGGTGCAGACCCGATACCAAACATGCCTGACAGCATTCCAGACACAAGGCCTAAAATAATGCCTCTTGTCATCAGCTGGCGTGAAGAAAGCGGCTGCTGCTCAGCCTCTTCATTAAGAACAAATAGTTTGATCATCATAAAAACAGCGGATAAAAAAAGCATCCCTGCTGTTAAATAGTGCAGACTCTCTTCTGGAATAAAAGGAGCGACTTTAGCCCCAGCAAAAGAAGCAATACAAGCCAGAGCCCCGACAATCAAACCAGATTTCAGCTGAATGTTCCCTTCCCTGTAGTGGCTGTATGCACCTGATAGTGTCGTAAATGCCATAGCGGCTAATGACGTCCCGAGTGCTGTATGGATAGGGATATCAAAAATTAATGTAAGCAATGCGATGACAAATCCCGCCCCGCCTGCTCCTACAAAACCTAATAAAATTCCTAATAAAAGCATCGTCAAGATAATATACATAGCGAAGACTCCTTCTCAATCATAACAAAATAAAAATTACACCTAATAAAATGATTCGTCAAGCCTTCACGGGAGAATGTCTTTACATGAAATCCCTTCTTCTGGCATATAATAACTCAGGTCATCAGGAAGAGTTGAAGAAGGAGGCCAAATATGAAAAAACAAATCGCATCTATTATGGCAAGTGTCGTTCTCTTAATAAGTGCAGGTGTGATGACGCATAAAGAGGGAACTCATGCGGAGTCACTGCAAGCAGCTGCTGTAATGGCTGGACAAGCTCAATCAAGTGATAAGGCGAAAGAGAATGGGATGGAAAAGATCGAGAAAGCCTATGACCTTATTTCGAATGAATATGTAGAGGAAGTGGATCGCCAAAAGCTGCTTGAAGGCGCGATCCAAGGAATGCTTTCGACGTTAAACGATCCATATTCAGTATACATGGACAAGCAAACCGCAAAGCAATTTTCTGATTCGCTTGATTCTTCCTTTGAGGGAATTGGGGCAGAAGTGGGGATGGATGAAGGAAAGATCATTATCGTCTCCGCCTTTAAAAAATCCCCTGCGGCAAAAGCGGGTCTAAAGCCGAAAGATGAAGTCATCAGCATTGACGGTGAACCGATGAAAGAAAAAAGCTTAAACGATGCTGTGCTTAAAATAAGAGGGAAAAAAGGAACGTCTGTCGCCTTAACAATCAAACGAAATGGGATTGAAAAAGAGCTAACGTTCCATATCAAACGAGAGGAAATCCCGCTTGAAACAGTGACTTCTTCTGTAAAAGAGGTCAATGGGCATAAAACAGGCTATATTGCGATCTCCAGCTTCTCTGAAGATACGGCGAAGGATTTCACGTCAAGCTTGAAACAGCTCGAGAAAAAGGGCATAGAAGGCCTTGTACTGGATGTGAGAGGAAACCCTGGCGGCTATCTGCAAAGTGTGGAAGATATTTTGAAGCATTTTATTACGAAGGATCAGCCCTATATTCAAATCGCAGAACGGAATGGCGACCGGAAACGATATTTTTCAAAACTGAAAGAACAAAAGCCTTACCCAGTCAATGTCTTAATTGATAAAGGCAGTGCTTCCGCTTCGGAAATACTTGCTGGAGCCATGAAAGAAGCCGGAAAGTATGAAGTTGTCGGTGATGTCTCCTTTGGAAAAGGAACTGTGCAGCAGGCGGTTCCGATGGGAGATGGAAGTAATATTAAATTAACGCTGTATAAATGGCTCACGCCAAAAGGCAATTGGATTCACAAAAAAGGCGTCGTACCGACAATTGCGATTCATCAGCCGGATTACTTTACCGCAGGTCCGCTTCAGCTAAAAGAACCGCTTCAGCTTGATATGAACAATGAGGAAGTGAGACAAGCCCAGACGCTGTTAAAGGGATTGTCATTTGACCCTGGCAGAGTAGATGGATACTTTGATGAAGAAACGAAAAAGGCCGTACTTGCCTTCCAAAGCACATACAATCTCGATAAATCAGGTGTCATTGATTTGAAAACAGCGGAAATGATGAACAAAATGGTGGATGAAGTGAAATCATACGAAAAAAATGACCTTCAATTACAGACTGCACTAAAAGCACTATATCTTAAAAAATAAAGAGGCGAATAATAGCCTCTTTTTTTTGGTTCATAAGTGTCATGAACATGTAATAATTTATGATTAAAAATAAATTATATCGAGAAATATATTCATTTATTTTACAAAAAACATAACATTCCTTCGATTTTACCCGATAACATATGTATATAAGAGACTTTCTGTTGATTTAAACATGTCATGAAAATGAAACTTTTGAAAGTTGTATGTTACATAAATAATTCTTACAATAAAAAGTAGCACTCATTTTAAATATTTTATTTTTTGCGGATATTCAGCTTGAGCATTAAGCTGTACCGAGGTTTGCGCTTTTCTTAAAAGAACTAGTAAATGGGGGTACACAATTGAAAAGGGCAAGTATTGTGAGAGAGAAAAAATATTACGAGTTGGTAGAGGAACTTAAGAGTCGTTCGAAAGATGTGACGTTTTCCGCTACAAAGGCATTAAGTCTGCTCATGCTGTTAAGCAGGTACTTGGTCAATTACACAACGGTAGAATCAGTCGACGAAATCGATGAAGACTGTGCTGAGATATACTTCAATTATTTAATGGATAATCATAAGAGACTTGGTATAAACTTAACCGACATCAAGAGGTCGATGCAGCTGCTCGGCGGCATACTAGATGTAGATGTCAATCACTACTTAAAAGATTTTTCACTGTCGAATGTCACACTTTGGATGAATCAGGAGAAATAAACCTGATGTCAAGCATCGATTTATTTGATAGAATAAGAGAAAATGCTTGACTTGGGCGGTGAACGATAATGAGCTCGGAGTGGATGGGAGCCGGATTAAAAGCGGTCGGTCTGTTTTTAATCCATCCTCTTTTTTATTTCATGATATTAATCAGCCTATTGCATGGCTACATCCGCGTAAAGCGGGAGAGAAAAGCGTTTCAAACAAGAATAGAAGATGTATACGATGAACTTAAATTTACATATTCAAAGGGATGGATTCTAGGGATATGCCTATCCGTCATTTCAGTAGGCTTAGGGATTGCCCTCCCCCCTGGATTCATCGTGCTGATTGCAGCGATGACCATCGTTTTCTCTTTATTCTTTAAGGCGAGTGCGCTTTCGTCTGCATACACACTCGGTTTCAGTTTTATTGCGGCACTTGGACTGATGCATTTCCAAGTGAGTCATTCTTGGCTGCCGCAGCTCTCAATGATGAATGCATCAGCCGTTGTCATTCTGCTAGGACTTTTATTAATGACCGAGGGGATCCTAGCCTATCGAACGGCGCATTTACGTACATCGCCTGCTATGGTGATGAGTGCGAGAGGACTTTTAATTGGTCAGCAGCGGGCAAACCGTCTGTGGCTTTTACCGCTTGTTTTGCTGATGCCGGCAGGTGAATTCACTTCTTCTCTGCCATGGTGGCCGGTGCTTCAAGTGCATGATCAAAGCTTTTCATTTATTTTGATTCCTTATATCATCGGATTCGGTCAGAGAATTCAAGGCTCACTGCCAATTGTTAGTATTCAAATTACAGCGCGGCGTATTCTCATGCTCGGACTCGCTGTCGCCTTATTAGGTGCTGCAAGTATTTGGTTTGAACCGATTGCTTGGGGAGCTGTATTGATTGCGGTGATAGGAAGAGCCTTTCTCTCATGGAAGCAGAGGGTCAATGACAATGCTGCCCCGTTCTACTTCTCTAAGCGTAATCAAGGGCTGATGGTGCTAGGAATTATTCCAAATACACCAGCGGCTGATTTAAAGCTTGAGATCGGAGAAGTCATTACAAAAGTGAATGGAATTGAGGTAAAAACCGTTTCGGAATTTTATGAAGCCCTTCAAACCAATCGTGCTCTGACAAAGCTCGAGATCATTGGCTTAAATGGTCAGACAAGATTTGAGAAACGTGCTTCTTACGAAGGGGAGCATCATCAGCTTGGCATCCTGTTTGTAAAGGATGATCCACAGCAAGAACCAACGGCAATTTCATCTTAAAAAAAGCTGCTAGAGATGGCAGCTTTTTTCTTTTGGGCGCGCTTCTTTCCCATAGGATTCGCCCCATTCACGCATGGCGAAGATGATAGGCTTTAAGGTATTTCCGAGAGAAGTGAGTGAATATTCGACACGAGGGGGGACCTCCTCATAGACTTCTCTATGAACGACGCCGTCTTGTTCAAGCTCACGCAATTGCAGTGTGAGGACACGCTGAGAAATTCTTGGCAGAAGCCGGCGCAATTCATTGTAGCGTTTTGGTCCGCAAGTCAAATGATAAAGGATCACTCCTTTCCATTTCCCTCCGATGACACTTGTCGTCACTGAAACGGGACAGCCATGATTAACAATACTGACTGGATTGGATGGTGCACTCATCTTAAGACTCCTTTCTAAGGCAAATTTGGTGATATACGAACAAGATGGTAACTAACGAACAAAAATGTGCGTACTTGAATCACCCGAAGCTTTTCTTATACCATAGAGATATCACATCACACATTCGGGCTGTTTGTTTTCTTATCATAACAATTTCTATATGTGAATGGAAAGAAATTGGATTGATGAAACACACACCCTCATTGGTTAATAGAAAGGATGAATACAATGCGAGACAAAGAACAATTAAAAAAAGAAATCATTGAGGCGTATGAGTTCCGCCATGCGACAAAAGAGTTTGATCCAGCGAAAAAAATATCAGAGGATGATTTTGCGTTTATTTTAGAAACAGGAAGACTTTCCCCAAGCTCTGTAGGGTTTGAACCTTGGAAGTTCCTCGTTGTTCAAAATGAAGCATTTAGAGAAAAATTAAAAGAGTATACATGGGGAGCGCAAAAGCAGCTTCCGACTGCGAGCCATTTTGTGATCATCTTGGCAAGAACAGACGCCCGTTATGATTCAGCATATGCAGAATACATCAACAAGCAAATCAAAGGAATGTCAGACGAAACGTTCGAGATGGTGAAGGGACGCTACCAAGAATTCCAAGAGAATGATCTTCATTTGTTAGAAAATGAACGTACGCTCTTTGATTGGGCTTCAAAACAAACGTATATTGCCCTTGGAAACATGATGACAGCCGCTGCACAGATTGGGATTGATTCATGCCCAGTCGAGGGATTCAGCTACGATGAGATTCATCGCATTCTAGATGAAGAAGGGCTGCTTGAGGATGGTCAGTATGATATTTCTGTCATGGCAGCCTTTGGTTATCGTGTGACCGAGCCGAAGCGCGGCAAAACACGCCGTCCGATGGATGAAGTAGCTGTTTGGATTCGTTAAAAGAGAATGTCTGAAAAAGGATGTTGACAATTGCGTGGTTAGTCAGTATATTTAAAAAATAAAATCTTTGATGAATATACAAATGGACTATAAACGCTTTGACTTGAGAATAGTAGATGAACATCCGTTTTTTAAGAGAGCTGCGGGTTGGTGCAACGCAGTAAAACGAATCATTGAACTCGCTCAAAGAGCGGTAAGACTGAATGAATAGTAAGTCTTTACGTGTGACCTCCGTTAACGGGTTTTAAGATGGATTCAGCTATGGTTGAATCAATTAGAGTGGTAACGCGGTTGCAAGGTCAGTCGTCTCTTCAAGGAGATGACTGGCCTTTTTATATGCTTTTATCTTATATTTGTCTGAAGATTCAAATTTAAAGGAGCTAAAGAAAATGGAAAAGGAACATGTGCAGTTAAAACGAACAATGACGTCAAGGCATATTATGATGCTCGCACTTGGCGGTGCAATTGGTGCTGGTCTGTTTAAAGGAAGCAGCTCTGCTATTGATATCGCAGGTCCTGCTGTCATTTTGGCATATATGATTGGTGGACTTATTTTATTATTTATTATGCAAGGACTTGCCGAAATGACGGTTGCACGACCTGGCGCAAGAACGTTTCGTGATTTAATTGAACCTGTGTTAGGTAAATATCCGGCTTATTTCTTAGACTGGATATACTGGAAAATGTGGGTGCTGAACATTGCAGCAGAAGCGATCGTGTCTGCGATCTTTATTCAGTACTGGTTCCCACAGGTGCCGATTTGGACACTTGTGTTAATCATTTCACTAGTTGTGACATTGATCAATGTATGTTCTGTTAAAATGTTTGCTGAGACAGAGTACTGGTTAGCCTCTATTAAAATTGCTGTTATTATTTTATTTATTATTATTGGGTTAACCATGTTGTTTGTCTCATTCGGACAGCATGCAGCACCGGGATTATCCAACTTAACCGGTCACGGAGGATTTTTCCCGAATGGAACGGGCGGCTTAATTGCGGCCATGCTTGTTGTGGTGTATTCATATGGCGGGACTGAAATGATTGGGGTCACATTAGCAGAAACAAAAAACCCTGAAAAAGTCATCCCAAAGGCCATTCAAAGTACATTTGTACGAATCATTGGTTTCTATGTACTGCCGTTCTTCATCATCGTCAGTTTGATTCCTTGGAATCAAGTAAACAATGAGCAAGTGAGTCCATTCGTCACCGTGTTTGCAACAATTGGCGTGCCATACGCAAGTGATATCATGAACGGTATCATTTTACTAGCGATCTTGTCTTCTATGAACTCTGGACTGTACGCATCCTCAAGGGTACTTTATACGCAAGCGATGGATGGACGAGTATGGAAGGGCTTTTCAAAGCTATCAAAACAGCAGGTGCCTGTTAGAGCAATCCTAGTGTGTACATCTACATTGTATGCCGCTGTATTGATTTCTCTTTTTGTAGGCAGTCAAACTTTTAATTATTTAATGGGATCTTTAAGCTATACGGTCTTATTCATCTGGTTTATTATTGCTGTCGGGCATTTAAAATCTCGAAGTGTAGCAGAACCAGGAGGATATCGTGTGAAGCTGTATCCTTTTACAACATGGTTTTCTGTGATTGCGATCATTGCCATTTTCATCGGCGTTGTGTCAACAACTCCAATTGTCCAAACAATGGTCACAATGGGCATTTATCTGATTATTACTCTTTCTTTCTTCATTAACAGAAAGCGGTTTGAAACAGCTGCTTAATACAAAAAGCGTGCGGGACCTTGAAAGAGGTCTCACACGCTTTTTTAATGCTGTTTGTATTGCTTGAAATGAACAGGGGGTTGAACAGGAAGTGGCTTTGATTGAAGCCCGTAACTCTCTCTTATGATGTAAAGTGGTCGATCTTTTGCCTCGTCGTAGATTCGGCCGATGTATTCCCCAATCATTCCCAGCATAAAGAGGATAATGCCGCTAAAGAACAGCTGTATGACAATTAATGAACTCCATCCTGTAATGGTGCTGTTTGTAAAAAGCTTTAAGTAAAGTACAAGAAACATTGAAATGAATCCGATAGCGGAAAGGGCAATTCCTGCTAAACTCGCTAGCTTCAAAGGTTTATAGGAAAAGGAAGTGATTCCATCCATCGAGAGCTTAAGCATCTTTTTGAGCGGATATTTTGTTTCTCCTGCTAGACGTTCATCTCGAACGTACTCTACTGCAATTTGTTTGAAACCTACCCAGCTGACTAGGCCGCGAACAAATGGATTTTTTTCTCGTATTTTTCTCATTTCATGGCACACTCTACGATCTATTAACCTGAAGTCACCGGTGTCGATTGGGATATCTACTTCGGTGATCTGACGTAAAACGCGATAGAAAAGGGAAGCGGTTTGCTTTTTGAAAAAAGTTTCGCCTTTTCGTTTGGTGCGCACGGCGTATACGACTTCATAGCCTTCTTTCCATTTTGCGATCATCTCTAATATCAATTCAGGCGGATCTTGTAGGTCTGCATCTATCACGATGACAGCTTCTCCCTTTGCATAATCCATCCCAGCTGTAATTGCAATTTGGTGTCCGAAGTTACGTGAGAAATCAATGAGTCTTACATTCGGATCGTTTTGGGAATACCCTTTAATTAGTTCAGCTGTTCGATCCATACTACCGTCATTGACGAAGAGAAGCTCGTATGCTTCTCCCGTCGAATCCATGACTGTTTTCAGTCGCTGATAGGATTCATGGATCACAAGTTCTTCATTATAGACTGGGACTACAATAGAATATCGTATGTTCTTTTCCATCAGTCATCGTTCCTCCCTTTTAATAGATGAATTAATCAACGGATAGTTCATAAAGAGTGCCGCTCTCCATTCCGCCCATTCGTCCATTTGACTGATCATTTTGTTCTGATTGTTGGCTGTCTGTTTGCTGGTTCGTTTTGGATGTAGAGCTGTTCTGCCATTTAGAAGCAGATACTTCTTTGCCATTTTTTTGAATCCAAGTTAGAATGTCAGAACTGCCGCCTCTCATACCAGTAAGATAGAAATATTTGATTTTGCCGTCTTTGACGAGCTGTTTGAATTCACTAAGCGTGAGAATGTTATCAGATCCACTAAATCCACCTAATGCCATAACAGCTTTTCCTGTTTTAATAATGTAAGGTGAAGCAGTGGTTGCATCTGTTGTTCCGAATAGGAATTCTTCTCCCGTATTGTTTTTCTCAAGATAGCTGATCAACTTTTCATTGACTTGTGAACTCATGCTGCCACTTGAAGTGGCAAGCTGAGGACCAGCCTCTGGAAGCATACTGTTTCCTCCATAAAGAAGAGGTGTGCTTGCCCAGTATAGTGGTGCAATCAGCATGCAAAGGATGGCGATGAGAGACACGAATTGTTTTCGTTTTTCTTTTCCTTTTATCAAAAGTAGAGAAAGGATTGTTCCAACACCAATGATACCGACTGCAATGCTTAGTCCAAGACCGATCGCGCTTGTAAAAGTGGGTAGGATAAAGATTTCAAATGCTGTTGTAACGAATATCGCAATTGGAAGCAGCCATTTTTTAAACCCAGTTCCTGTTTGAAATAATTGTGTCATAGAAACCCATCCGGCTCCTGCTAAAACAGCAATTGGCGGTGCCAGCATGATCAAATAATAATGATGGAAAAATCCTGCTACACTGAAAAATGCAGCAACAGGTATAAGCCAAGCTAACCAAAATAGAGTTTCTTTTTGTTTTGTATTGAGACGTCTTCTTTCAAAGGCAGTCGAGAAGAAGATACCAATCGCACCGAAGATTGCAAATGGAAGCAGCCAGCTGATTTGATCGGATAGTTCAGATTGGAATAAACGTAGCGGTCCCTTGGTTCCTGTACCAAACATGCCGGACCCATTTCCCATTTTTCCGCCCACGCCATTTGGCGGTCCATCACCATTACCGCCAAATGGCATATCAGGTGGTGTTGTGCCGTTTGCACTGCTTGGGGGTCCTTGCATTGAAGGCTGTTCCTGACTGGATGATTGGTTTGAATTGTCTGAGTTGTTTTGATTTCCATTAGATGGCGGCTGAGGCATGGTGGATGAATCATTGTCATTTTGCTGATCACCCTGCTGTGAAGGGGGCTGTCCCTCATCCTGATTTGAGCCGCCTCCCCCGCCAGACTGTTGACCAGTCAACCGCTGAAGACCGTTGTAACCAAAGGCTAATTCTAGTGCTGAGTTCGATTGACTTGATCCCATATAAGGGCGATTGTCTTTATAAGTGAGATCAACCGCTATAGACCAAGAAGCAGACACACCTAAAAGAACAATCATTGAAATCATCAGTGATAACAACTTTTTCTTCCATGTCGTTCTGTAGGCAATGATGTAAAAAAGAATGAGTGCTGGTACGATCATATAGGCTTGTAGCATTTTTGTATTAAAGCCGACGCCAATCATCGCAAACGAAACAATCGCCCAAAGAACCTTTTGCTGTTTTACAGCCTTGAACATCATTCCTGTTGCTAGTAAAAGTATAAAGACAAGTAAGCTGTCAATATTATTTGTGCGAGATACAGCAACCGCAATAGGTGTACACGCCATGATAAGTGCCGCTAATCTTGCCGCTGTTTGACCAAAAGTTGGTTTGACAAGACGATAGATCAGATAAACAGATCCAATGCCTGCTAAAGCTTGAGGCAAGATGACGCTCCATCCATGGAGACCAAAAATTTTGGCACTGATCGTTTGCAGCCAGAAGGTGAGCGGGGGTTTATCCACCGTGACATATCCTGCTGGATCAAATGACACAAAGAAGAAATTATGCCAGCTTTGCATCATACTTGTGACAGCCGCAGTATAATACGCATTCACCGTATCATCTTCCCAAATGTTATAAATGTTTAAGATGGCAGATAAGATCAATATGAAAAATAAATAAATATCAAATTTCTGAAAACGTCTGATCAAAAGCATGTCACTCCTTTTTCTTCACTTGAAAAAAGTGTAACAAGCAAATATGAATAAAATGTTAATAAAAAAAGGCCATTTTTTTATTTTTTAGAAATAAAAACAGCTCTTGATGAAAAGAGCTGTTCAAGTTGTAGAAAGTCCTATGGATACTGAATTTATCAGATAAAGTAGTGATTCCAATGAGAGTAAAATATGTGAGTAGCTATAGAGTAGGTGAGCTCTCATTGAATGGAGCATTGGGAAGTTGAATGATGGCTGTTGTACCAAAGCCAGGCTCAGATTGAATGTCGAATGTCCCATGATGTTTTTTGATGATTTGATAGACAATGGCTAGTCCAAGGCCAGAGCCGCCATCTTTTCTTGTTCGTGCTTTATTTACACGATAAAATCGCTCAGAAACATGTGGAAGATCTTCTTTTGGAATACCATTGCCTTCGTCGGTCACTCTCAATTGAGCAACACTTTGGTGAGCTTGTAATTCAATTGATATTGATTTCCCAGATGGCGTGTAATGAATGGCATTGTCCAGTAAATTACGTATCACTTGTTGGAGACGGTCGCTATCACCATAAACAATACAATCCTCTTCAAGCGTTCGTTTGAAAGTAATGCTTTTTTTGTCAGCGACGAATGCCATTTGATCAAGAACATCGTGGATCAGCTGTGCAAAGACAATTGGCTCCATCGTTAGTGGATAAGAGTCTCCTTCTAACTGTGCAAGATCTAAAAGATCGTGCACAAGACGGCTTAAACGTGTGGCCTCATCTTGGATGATTTGCATCCCTTTCTTTTGATCAATGATCCCTTCTTCAATTCCTTCTGCATAGCCTTTCATATAACTTAAAGGCGTTCTAAGTTCGTGAGAGACATTCGCAAGAAATTCTCTGCGGTGCTGTTCAACTTTTTCGAGGGTTGAAGACAGTTTATTAAAGGAGCGGCTAAGCTGGTTTAACTCATCTCCTTTTTTGGTTACGGCCATTCGTTTTGAGAAATCACCAGATTCCATTTCTATTGCAATTTCTTTCATTTTATTAATGGTCTGCACAATTTGATTGGAGCTCTTATATCCGATCAAGAATATCAGAAGCAGAATCAATAAGATTGATATACCAAGCGTTAATCTAATTTGGACAAAGGGTTCATATACATCTGATAAGGGCATGGAGAGGAAAATAGTTCCCGATAGATCATCATTGCTTGAGAAAACAGGAATGGCGATACCAAGAATATCTTGGTGAAACTTTGGGTGTTCTCTAATTAATACGACGGTTTCACCTTGAAGGAGCCTTTGGCGTTCCTTGAACGTAATGAGATTGTCATTTGTGTCCGTATCAAAAGGAAGTCCACTTGAAAGTTCCATTGGATCATCTGTAAAAATAACGTTCGCCTGACTTGAGTCATTTGCCCATTTCATTCTGTCGGTAAAATACTTGTCTTTCCCGTGTGTGTGGTAGATTTCTGCCAGCTTCTTACCTTGCAGACTTAAGGAATCGATCTGTTTATCAATATATAAATGCTGGTATAAGTAAAAGGTAAGGGCAAGCGCTGAGGCTGCAACGATTCCGATTACTGCAAGGATTAAGAAGAGTACTTTCTTTTTAATCGATAATGGCTTCATTCTTCCTCCTCAAACTTATAGCCGACACCCCAAACGGTTTTAATATATCGTTCTGCTTCCTTTAATTTCAGTCGCAGCGTTTTGATATGTGTATCGACTGTTCTTAAAGAGCCGCTCGTTGAATGTGATTCCCACAATTTTTGATAAAGGTGTTCTCTTGAAAACACATGTCCTTGGTTGAGCAAAAGAAACATGAGCAAATCAAATTCTCTTCTTGTTAAATTAACGGGCTGTTGATGGAGGTAAACTTGTCTGCCATCTTGATCAATCTCCATGTCACCAATCTGTATTCGGCTGCGCTTTAGCGAAAGACCTCTAATTCGTCTCAGGGTTGTTTCAATTCTTGCTGCAAGCTCACGCAGACTGAAAGGTTTCATGATGTAGTCATCTGCTCCAATTTCAAGTCCTCTAATTCGGTCCTCCTCATAACTCCTTGCTGTTAAAAATAAAATTGGAATTTGAGATGTTTGTCGAATACGCTGACAGACTTCAAATCCATCCATGTCAGGCATCATGATATCTAATACAACAAGGTCAATAGATTCCTTTTCAAGCTGATGCAAGGCATCTTTTCCATTATTCGCAGTAGTAATGTGAAAGCCATGTCTCTTTAAAAAAGACCCGATTAACTCAAGCATATCAAGCTCATCATCTACGATTAAAATACGCATTTGTTCCTTCATTTCTTTTCCTCCAACACGATAGCATAAGGTCCTGATGGGACATTTAGTTGATTTTTCATAATAAGTGAGTGTTTATCGATGATGGATACTGAGTTGTCATCCAAGTTACTCACATAAATTGATGTCGTATCAGCGGTGATATAATTCGGATTTTGACCAGTTTCAACAGAAGCAAGCTGCTTATTTGTTTTGGTATCTACTTTGTATAGCGTATGATCTCCATGACATAGTACATATAAAGTAGAAGAATTTTTCTCTGGAAAAAATGCAACAGGCATAACGCCTAGCTTTATTTCTCGCTGTTTTTTGCCTGTTTTAGGGTCATAAGCAAGAATACTTTTATTTAAGGTACCTTGTTTACCATGGCCGCCGATCCAAATGGACTGTCCATCAAAATGAATCCCAGAAGGCCGTTCAAGTACAGAAAACGTACGTATATTTTTTTCCTTTTCAATATCTATGACTGAGACAGTATGACTTTCTGCATTTAAAACAAATAAAACACCTGATGAAGAAAGTGTCATAGAAGAAGGTAATTTTCCGGTTTTCACAGTTGATTTTATTTTTTTCCTTTTCGTATCAATAAAATAAACGACATTTTTCTGCGAATTTGCAGCAATTAATGTATGAGAAGCTGCATCATATGTAAGGGAAGTCAGCCCTTTATCAACATTCATATAATCTGTTGCTGTCCCATTTTTTAGATTGATTTCGATAAGGGATTCTCCCTCTTTACTTGTAGCGATGATGACGTCTTTATTGATTTGAATAAGATCAGTAAGTGGGTGTTTTAAATCCACAGAAGAGAGCATTTTATTTTTTTGTATATCAACTATTGAAAAGGAGGCTTTTTTTAATTGAGAGATGACAGCGATCGATTGAGAGCTGCCTGGCGGTGTAAATTGCTGTTCTTTTCCACAGCCTGTCAAGAATAAAAGTAGAGCTGATAAACAGATTAAAACATATTTCATACGTTCCATTCTTCCGCTCCTTTGCGTTCTCTATTTTCAAAATCATACCACAAAAATTGTGAAAAAAAATTGAAGTTATTTATGCTGAAAAGAATGAAAAAGAGTTTTTAGGTGAAGTGAGGGGAGACAATTTGTACCTGAAGTTCCTTTTTTGTCTGGTCGTATGCCATTTTTCCTTCTTTAAAAGATGATTTTCAGGATTTGATGGATGCACTTGCGATAGCTTACAGTGATACAAATGATGAAAAACTCCCCCGCTCTAAATAGACATAGAGCAAGGGAGCCATTAGGCGGAATGTTCAGATGATGGGGAGGTTGATTTTGTTTTTACACGTTGAGATAAAAAGAAACCAAGAATGCCTGCACCCATCAATACAATAAATAAAGATTGAAAACCACTCATGACCCCAATCAATGTAGACGAAATGATACTGCCAAAATATCGAAAGGTAGAGAAAATACCAGATGCTGAACCAGATAAACTTTGATCAACAGACGTTAAAGAAGCCATCTGCATACTAGTCATTCCAATCCCTGATGAAATTCCACCTGCGATAAGTGTCACGATTAGCAGTGGTAAGGTAGGGTACTGACTGAGTGTGATTAACATGATCCCTGATAAAGTGAGGCAGATAAATGAAAAACCAATCATTTTTTTCGCGCCTTTTTTCGGATGGAGTCTTGCCCCTAGCAAGCCGCTAATAGACATGCAAAGAGAAAATACTGATAGAATGATACCGCTTTGTGTATGAGACAGTGAAAGTTGTTGTTCCATAAACAGCGGCATAATTAGAAGGATGGCATACATGACAAAATTACTTAGCATGATCGACAGGTTAGCATTTGTAAATGAACTGTTTTTAAAAAGCGATAAATCGATGATCGGATTCTTTACTTTCCGTACATGTATAAAGAATAATGGAATGACGATCAACGCTAGAATTCCATAGATCAAGTATTCATTTAGCAAATGGCTTTTTGTGCATAGAATGAGTGTGGCAATCCCGATGGTTAAGTACAATGAACCAATGATGTCCACATTTACTTGTAAGCGTGTATGGTTTATTTTTGGAATGAGTAATACGCCGGTAACAAGTGTAAGGAACAAGAATGGGATATTTACAAAGAATATAGAGTGCCAATCAAAACTCTGAATAAGAATCGAACCAATAAAAGGTCCAAGTGCGGCACCAATACCGGCTCCAAAACCAAAGTATCCCATTGTTTTAGACAGTTTTTCGGGGGATACTGTTGCACGAATCAATGCAATGCTATTCGGTGTTAAAATAGCACCACCAGCTGCTTGAATGGAACGAAAAATGATGAGAAAAGCTAGATTAGGTGCTAAAGCACATCCAATCGAGCCAATTAAAAAGAGCATGACCCCAATTAAATACATTCGCCGGTGTCCGTATATATCTCCTAACTTACCAGCGATAGGCTGAGTGACTGCCATGACAATAAGATAAATTGTGACAACCCAAGTGATGTTTGAAAGGGATTGATCATAATACGTTGATATGGATGATAGAGCAACTGCGATCATCGTTGAGTTGACTGGAACTAGTATAGCCCCAAGCAACAAAGAATAGATGATGAGGCTCTCTTTGTTTAACTTCAATGTGTATACCACCTTTTGTAAAAAAGAAGAATTTCACCCTTTAAGCGGGAGAAATTCCTCTCATGAAAATGTGTGTGCATGTCTCAATAAAATCTTCTTTTTGTGTGAGCACGAGTTGGAAATCTTGCTCTAGTTGCTGAATGAAAAATCCATAATACGTACTAATGAAGATGTCTGCATAAATGTCTTCTTTTCCTTTTAATACATGATGCTTGGCACCCATCTTTTTGAAATATTGTATCAGCATTTCTCTCAGTTCTTGAGGATATAACTTTTCATGATTCGTTAAATCCTTAAACATATCCGGTTCTCGCATGCTGATATAAATAAATTCTTTTTTGGAATTCAAATTTTCAAGGAAATAGGTACCGAGAAACTTTAAATCGGTGTATAAATCGCCTTTAAATTCTGCTTCTAGAGTTTTTGTCGGTAATGATTTCATCTTCATAATGGCAGCAATGACGCCGCGTTTGTTTTTAAAGTTGCGGAAAATAGTTGCTTCACTCACATTCGCTTTTGCCGCTATTTCTTTGGTTGTTGTTTTTTGATAGCCCTTTTCAGTTAATAAATCCATTGTTGCGCGAATGATTCGTTGATTTGTAGATTTTAACAAGCATACTCACCTCAGGTTATGAATGTGTTTGCAACAAAGTAAGTATACCGATAAAATCTATGACCGCCAATACGATTAGTTCATGAACGTGAATGCTGATTTAATATCTGAACGCGTCCATTGCTGCCATCTACTGTCACAAGGTCACCGGATTGGAGTGTTTCAGTTGCTATTCTAGTCCCTAAGACAGCTGGCATCATATACTCTCTAGCAATAATAGCTGAATGAGATAAAATGCCTCCAGCATCTGTGATGACTGCTTTTGCATCTCTAAATAAGCTCGTCCATAAGGGTGTAGTCGATTTGCAAACTAAAATATCATCCTTTTGAAATTGTGAGAATTCTTCAGCGCATGTAATGACTTTTACTCTTCCAGAAACAATACCACTGGATGCGCCAATTCCATGGATCACATCGTTTGTGTTGTTTTCGTTTTCTCTTAACGAACCAAGCATTCTTTCCACTTGCTGCAATTCAGCTTCAGTTGGTGTGCCGGTGTAAGCTGGGAGTTGAATGTCTTCATTTTCTTTCATTTCTATTTTTCTTTGCTGGACAACCGATTCGAATGAGGTAGACGTTGTGAGTGCTTTGTATACCTCTTCATCATAGAGATTCCATATATCATTTTGATGAGGAATTGCTCCTTTTTGTGTAAGAAGTTCACCAATTTTTAATAGATATACCCGGGCTTTAGCATCTAACATGGCATCAATGTAGAAATGGTGGTCATCTCGGATATTCGCTGCTTGAAGGGCAAATTGATACAGCGTCTCAAATTTTGTTTTAAACGACTCATCCTTCACTTGACTCATAAAATGTTTATACGTTTCTTGTCTTTTGATCACTGCTTTTGCAAATTCTTCATCAAAATCACATTGGGTCTGAATGTTATTTCTAATGATATCTAATATATACTCAGGGTTCTCTATCCATGTTTCTTCCGTAAAGTCATGACTTTTAACAGATCGCCAGCCGTAAACCTGGAGAAATTCTTCTAATTTCGAAATGAAGTGTTTTCCTTTTTTCGAGTGATTGAGTGCATACAACAGCTCTGGGTTCTTTTCATGTTGAATAAATGCTTGATGAAGCTCTGGATCTTGAAGGACTTCCTTTGCTATATCCGATAGCATCTTATCTATTTCAAGAGATTTGTTCATTACGCCTATCATCATTTCGTGCAGCAAGACGACTTGTGTTTGATCACCGGTATACGTCACAAGCATGTCTTCGATTATGGATGATAGAATGACTTGTGGCATGATGATATCAAAATGATCATCATATGCTCGTATATAAAAAGCCTTTAATTCTTCAAAGCCTTCGATTGCTTTTTCAATGGTCATAGGCTCATTTATTTGGCGATCGAGTTTTTCGTAAAATGGAAAGAAGTTTTCTTCAAGAATCTTATACATCCGTTCACTTAGATGTGGAAATAACTCAAACATACTTTCATTAAAAACGGGTGCAGCTGTCTCTCCCGCTTGAGACATTTCCGGTGCAGAGTATAGGTGTCCCCTGTAAAGCTTAATATCTTTGATGTTCATATCAGGTACTTGATACTTTTCTCCATTTTTCTTCATCCCGCTTTTTAAGGCTGGTATGATCAGGCTTGAGAAAAGAGGGCTTGTTGGACCAGGCATATGATCGTCCATTGAAATCCAGAAATCTTGCAGCTCTTCTGGCTGCATGAGAAAAGAAGCACCTGCTGTTTCATTTGCTGATTTTGAGAGAGCTGTGGTAATCGGCCTTGCTTGAAGTAAATAAAACGACCCATTTGCTATACCAAATTCGATATCGACTCCATGTCCGTAAAGTTCTTCTACTTGTTTTGTGATTTGTGCGATTTCTATTAATTGATCATCGTTTAGGCAAAACTGGCCAGCCATTTCCTCCGCTACTGGTTCCTCGATGACACCCTCTTGGAAAGGAACAATTTGTAGCTCTTTCGCCCCAAGTGTTTTTTCAATCGAAAAGTTCTCTTTATCTACAATAAACGTGTCTGGTGTCACAAGACCGGAGACAATTGCTTCTCCCAATCCGTAGCTTGCGGTCAGCATCATTTCATTTGTTTTTCCCGATATGGGATTCTCACTAAAGATGACACCGGAAACGTCAGAATGGATCAATCCTTGAACGACAACGGCCATAAGCGGCATCTCTTCCTCGTTTTCATACATCTCTTCCTTATAGTCTGTGACTCTCGCTGCAAAATAAGAAGACCAGCATTCTTTGACAGCTAGTAAAAATTCTTCATTTGATTTGATATTTAAATAGGTCTCGTACTGTCCTGCAAATGAGGCGCCTTCGAGATCTTCAGCAACAGCAGAGGAGCGGACTGCAACTGAGGGATAAGTCTTCCGCAATGATTGAAAGGACGAAAGTAGCTCTGCTTCCATTTGTGAAGGAAACGATGCTTCTTTGATTTTTTGAGAAAGGTTTTGTTCTGCTGGCTGCAGATTGTGATATGAAAGAAAGCTTTCAAAGCTGTTGGTTTTAATAATAAATCCATCTGGGACTGGCAGGCCGTGATTGTTTAATTTGATTAAATTTAGGCCTTTTGCCCCTGCGAGTGATGCGGATTCTTCAGCCGCATGAAATAAAACTGAATACATGGGAATGCCCCCTTATCCAAATAGCCAATGGTTTGTATGTTTCTCTATTTTTTTAAAATGATAGTGCGCACTATCATTTTAATCATAGGATTGATTGGATGTTATTGTCAAAGACAGAAAGACCTATCTTTACAAAGGGGACAATCTCACTAATTTCCTTCTATTTCTAAAACAAAAGTCTCCGAACATGAAAAAAAACGGCGAAATTGAAAACTGTGAATTGTTCAATATGCCAATCTTTACTATAATCAAGGAAGTAGACCATGAAGAGGGAGGGTTTTTGTGATTACAAAAGCCATATTTGCACTAGTTTTTCCTTTCTTGCTCGTTATTTTATTTTCAAAGGTTACTTACAATCATTACGTGGGCATTGCGTTAACAGCAGCGCTTTTATTTGCTTCGTATATGAAGGGCTATACAGAAACCTACTTTATTGTGGGATTAGATATTATTTCTTTAGTAGCTGGGGCTTTGTTTATGGCTAAGAAAGAAATCGAAAAAAGAGAAAAAGCTGAAGAAAATCAATGATGTCATCGCCATCAAGAGCATGATGGCTGAAAACTGACATGTTTTAAACAAGAGCTGTGCTTACGATTTCTAGTAAGCGCAGCTTTCTTTTTCTGCTCATCGAATATCTCACTCCAAAATGTTCCATACTGAAAGGAAGGTTTTCTTAAGAGGGTTATTTGCCAAGGGAGAGAGGGTATGACTGTATTGGAAATAAAAATCAAGTGAGAGCCGAACTTTAGTTCGTATTTTTGTGTTCTTTTATGATAATATATTCATTAGATAGATTTTCGTAACGAAACGGAGGCTTTGATGTGAGTGACCGCTTTGAATTAGTTTCTAACTATCAGCCCCAAGGAGATCAGCCAAAGGCGATTGAAAAGCTTGTTGAGGGGATCCATCAGGGGAAACAGCATCAAACGCTGTTAGGTGCTACAGGTACGGGAAAGACCTTTACTGTCTCCAACCTGATCAAAGAAGTGAACAAACCGACTCTTGTCATTGCGCATAATAAGACACTTGCCGGTCAGTTATACAGCGAATTCAAGGAATTTTTCCCGAATAATGCTGTTGAATATTTTGTGAGTTACTATGATTATTATCAGCCAGAGGCATATGTACCTCAGACCGATACATTTATTGAGAAGGATGCCAGTATCAATGATGAGATTGATAAGCTGAGACACTCGGCTACGTCCTCGTTATTTGAGAGAAGGGATGTCATCATCATTGCCAGTGTGTCCTGTATTTATGGCTTAGGTTCGCCAGAGGAATACAGAGAGCTTGTGCTGTCATTGCGCACTGAAATGGAGATTGAACGCAATCAGCTCCTTCGTAAGCTGGTGGATATTCAGTATTCTCGTAATGATATAGATTTTCAGCGCGGAACCTTCCGAGTCAGAGGAGATGTCGTTGAGATTTTTCCTGCTTCACGAGATGAGCATTGTATCAGAGTGGAGTTTTTCGGTGATGAAATTGAACGTATTCGTGAAGTGGATGCGTTGACTGGAGAAATACTTGGTGATCGTGATCATGTGGCCATTTTCCCAGCATCTCACTTCGTCACAAGAGAAGAAAAAATGGAAAAAGCAATTATCAATATTGAACAAGAGCTAGAAGAACAGCTCGAAAAGCTTCGCGAAAATGGAAAATTGCTTGAAGCGCAGCGCCTTGAGCAGCGGACAAGATATGACCTTGAGATGATGAGAGAGATGGGCTTTTGTTCAGGAATCGAGAATTATTCAAGACATCTGACCTTGCGTCCTCCTGGTTCAACACCTTACACACTGCTTGATTATTTCCCAGATGATTTTATGATTGTTGTCGATGAATCGCATGTGACGATTCCGCAAATCCGTGCCATGTACAACGGGGACCAAGCGAGAAAGCAAGTGTTGGTTGATCACGGATTCCGCCTGCCATCAGCACTTGATAACAGACCGCTCACCTTTGATGAGTTTGAAAAGCATATCAATCATATCGTGCATGTATCAGCAACGCCTGGTCCATACGAGCTTGAGAAAACGCCTGAGGTTGTGGAACAAATTATCCGTCCAACAGGATTACTTGATCCAATTATTGAAGTCCGCCCAATTGAAGGACAAATTGATGACTTAATTGGAGAAATTCATGCACGAATTGAGAAAAATGAGCGTGTGCTCGTGACCACATTGACGAAGAAAATGTCTGAGGATCTTACTGATTATTTAAAAGAAATCGGAATCAAGGTAAATTACCTGCATTCAGAAATTAAGACCCTTGAGCGGATTGAGATTATCCGTGATTTGCGTCTCGGTAAATATGATGTGCTTGTTGGAATCAACCTTCTTCGTGAAGGACTGGATATTCCAGAGGTGTCGCTCGTGGCCATTTTAGATGCGGATAAAGAAGGCTTTTTGCGCTCTGAAAGATCCCTCATCCAGACGATTGGCCGTGCAGCGAGAAATGCAGAAGGTCGGGTCATTATGTATGCAGACAATATGACGAAATCGATGGACATTGCGATTCAAGAAACGAAGCGAAGACGAGAACAGCAAGAAGCATATAACGAGAAATTTGGGATTACCCCACAAACGATCCATAAGAAAATTCGAGATGTTATTAAGGCAACAAAGATACATGAGGATTCGGAAGAATACGAAACAAAAGCAGCACCAAAGCTTTCGAAAATGAGCAAAAAAGAAAGAGAAAAAGTGATCGAAAAAGTCGAGATGGAAATGAAAGATGCAGCAAAAGCGCTTGATTTTGAAAAAGCAGCAGAATTAAGAGATCTATTGCTAGAGCTAAAAGCGGAAGGATGATTGCCTGATGGCTATGGAACGAATAGAGGTGAAAGGTGCTAGAGCCCACAACCTTAAAAATATTGATGTGAATATCCCGCGTGACCAGCTAGTGGTCATTACGGGATTATCTGGTTCAGGAAAATCGTCGCTTGCCTTTGATACCATTTATGCAGAAGGTCAGCGCAGGTACGTTGAATCTCTTTCAGCGTATGCACGCCAATTTCTTGGGCAAATGGATAAACCGGATGTAGATGCCATTGAAGGTCTTTCTCCGGCGATTAGTATTGACCAGAAAACGACGAGCCGAAACCCTAGATCAACAGTTGGTACTGTCACTGAGATTTATGATTATTTGCGTCTCTTGTATGCTCGAGTCGGAAAACCGATTTGTCCTATACATGGGATTGAAATTACGTCACAAACGATTGAGCAGATGACAGATCGTATTTTAGAGTATCCTGAAAGAACGAAATTACAAGTGCTTGCCCCAGTTGTTTCCGGCCGCAAAGGAACACATGTGAAAGTACTTGATCAAATTCGGAAGCAGGGCTATGTGCGAGTGAGAGTCGATGGAGAGATGGAAGACCTTTCAGAAGATATCGACCTTGAAAAGAACAAGAAGCATTCCATTGAAGTAGTCATTGATCGAATTGTGGTGAAGGAAGGCGTGGCTGCTCGTCTGTCTGACTCACTTGAAACCGCGCTGCGGCTGGGCGAAGGCCGAGTGATGATTGATGTGATTGGACAAGAAGAGCTGTTATTCAGCGAACATCATGCTTGTCCGCATTGCGGGTTCTCTATTGGTGAACTTGAGCCGAGAATGTTTTCATTTAATAGTCCTTTTGGTGCCTGCCCGAGCTGTGATGGGCTCGGTTCCAAACTAGAAGTCGACCCTGAGCTTGTCATTCCTAATAAGGATCTGACTTTACGTCAGCATGCCATTGCACCATGGGAGCCGCAAAGCTCGCAATACTATCCTCAGCTTCTTGAGGCCGTATGTACACATTATGGCATCGACATGGACATTCCTGTGAAAGATATCCCATCGCATTTATTCGATAAAATTTTATATGGAAGCGGATCTGAACGGATTTATTTTAAATACGAAAATGATTTTGGACAGGTACGTGAAAATGAAATTGAGTTTGAAGGTGTTCTTCGTAATATTGAACGACGCTATAAAGAAACCAGCTCTGATTATATTCGTGAGCAAATGGAAAAATATATGGCGAATCAGCCATGTCCGACATGTAAAGGATATCGTCTGAAAAAAGAAACGCTGGCGGTTCTCATCAATGGCAAGCATATCGGAGAAATCACCGATTTGTCTGTCTCTGATGCCCTTGATTTCTATGAAAAAATCGAGTTGTCTGAGAAAGATTTGCAGATTGCCCAGCTCATTTTGCGTGAAATCAAAGAGCGCTTGTCTTTCTTAAATAATGTGGGATTAGATTATCTGAATTTGAGCCGGTCAGCTGGCACACTATCAGGTGGAGAAGCGCAGCGGATTCGCCTGGCGACTCAAATCGGGTCAAGGCTGACAGGTGTTCTTTATATATTAGATGAACCATCCATTGGTCTGCATCAGCGCGATAATGACCGGTTGATTGGGACGTTGAAAAACATGCGCGACATCGGGAACACACTGATTGTCGTCGAGCATGATGAAGATACCATGCTAGCCGCTGATTATTTAATAGATATTGGACCTGGAGCAGGAGTTCATGGAGGAGAAGTGATTTCAGCTGGAACGCCAGAAGAAGTCATGAAGGACCCGAAATCATTAACAGGGCAATATTTATCTGGTGAGAAATTTATTCCGCTGCCAATTGAGAGAAGAAAGCCTGACGGCCGCTATATTGAGATAAAAGGTGCAAAAGAAAACAACCTGAAAAACGTGAATGCGAAGTTTCCTCTTGGCGTCTTTACAGCTGTGACTGGAGTATCCGGCTCAGGGAAAAGTACGCTTGTGAATGAAATTCTATTAAAATCACTTTCACAAAAGTTGCACAGAGCGAAGGCGAAGCCAGGTCAGCACAAAGAAATCAAAGGAATGGATCATTTGGATAAGGTCATTGATATTGATCAATCTCCAATTGGCCGTACACCAAGATCGAACCCTGCCACGTATACAGGTGTCTTTGATGATGTGCGGGATGTGTTTGCACAAACCAACGAAGCAAAGGTAAGAGGCTATAAAAAAGGCAGATTCAGTTTTAACGTCAAAGGCGGACGCTGTGAGGCGTGCCGTGGGGATGGCATCATTAAAATTGAAATGCACTTTTTGCCAGATGTGTATGTACCTTGTGAAGTGTGTCACGGGAAACGTTATAACCGTGAAACTCTTGAGGTCACATATAAAGGGAAGAACATTGCTGATGTGCTGGAAATGACGGTGGAGGACGCACTCCAATTTTTCGAGAATATCCCGAAAATTAAGCGGAAGCTTCAAACGATTTATGATGTGGGGCTTGGATACATTACACTTGGACAGCCTGCAACGACATTGTCCGGAGGAGAGGCGCAGCGCGTGAAATTGGCATCTGAGCTTCACCGCCGTTCAAACGGAAGGTCTCTTTACATTTTGGACGAGCCGACAACAGGTCTGCATGTGGATGATATTGCCCGTTTATTAAAAGTGCTTCAGCGTTTGGTTGAGAACGGTGATACGGTGCTGGTCATTGAGCACAACCTTGACATTATCAAGGCTGCTGATTACCTCGTTGATCTCGGACCAGAAGGCGGTGCAGGCGGCGGAACGATCATTGCCTCCGGCACTCCTGAAGACATTGCAAAAGAAGAAACATCTTACACAGGTCAATACTTGAAGCCTATTTTAGAGCGTGACCGTAAGCGTATGAAACAGTTGGTTAAAGAAACGGAAAGTGTGACTTCTTCATAAAGAAAACCCCTCGATATGAGGGGTTCAGCGTGTAGACAAACCCTCGCATTCTTTGTCAGTTCTGCGCTTCGGTGCTCAAGAATGTCAAATTCGCTCCGCTCCGATGCTCGTCCTTCCTAGACTGCAAAGGTTTTCTATCACGCTGAAAAGAAGACAAAGGGCTAAAATCAAGATCATTTTAGCCCTTTGTCAACAGTCTGAAACCCCTCGATAAGAGGGGTTTTTCTTTTATTGGACATCTTCTTTCGGCATTAAATTACTGAGGTGCGTTAAATCCTTTAAAATATGCGTGCTGCTGCTGTCGAGCAGTACCTTTAAATAACGGATATCACCATACTTTGGATGAGACGGATGAATGGTCTCAAGCTCCCTGATCATATCACTGTTCATGCTTTTCTGTTTCTGTATAAGGTCTAAAAGCGTTTGAGCCGTATGGTTTGAATTATGATGATCTGTCAAAATAATTACCCCCTATAATGATAATCACCATCTTTTCAACATATTTTAAAGGGTAATCTGTGAAGAATCTACTCTTAGGTGCAAAAAGAAATAATTTGTGTCTAAGGTCATATGTAAATCGAATGATTTTGAAACTTTTTATACGCAATAAACGTATGAGTTAGAAAGGAATTTTCGTTATGAAGGAGCGAATATATATGAATAGAGATCAGTCGATTATTGCTTCTATTTGTTACTTTAGTGTATTTTTTATGCCGTTTATCGTACCGATCGTGGCGGTTTTTGTAGTAGACCAAAAGGAAACGAAACGGCATGCGATGCGGGCATTATGGTCACATCTTTTACCGGTCGCAGCATGCATTGTATTGGTTTTTGGGTCTATCCCGTTTTTATTGGCGACACAGGCAGGCGACTCGCTCATTCCAGTCATGACGGTGTTCATCTTGTCTTTTTTAGTAGTCATTGGCTTTTTGATCTCTGTCATTTGGAATATCATTCAAGGTATTAAAGTACTTCAATCCATCAAATCTTAGGAGGGCTTTGTATGAATGAAAAAGAACGAATTTTAAAATTAGTAGAAGACGGGGTATTATCAGCAAAAGAAGCAATTACGCTGCTAGAAAAATTAGAAGAAGGTCAGTCCGTCTCATTAGAAAAGTCTACGACTGATCACACCTTTCATGAAGAAAAAGCTGGAGCAGAGAGTAAAGGAAACGGCACCGAAAATCTTGGGGCAAAGCTGTTTGGCTGGCTAGATACTGCGGTGAAAAAGGTAAAAGACGTGGATCTTGATTTGAACTTTGGACAGTCCGTTGATGTTGAGCATATTTTTCAGTTCAAAGACGCCTCGCTCTCTCATTTAGATATTCAATTAGCGAACGGCAGCCTCAATGTAATGCCTTGGGACGATCAAGATATTCGAGCAGAGTGTCATGCGAAAATCTACCGTGCAGAGGATGGAGAGCAGGCAAGACAGCAATTTCTCAATCAATTGGACTGCGGGCTTGAAGGAGATAAATTTTTTATTCGAACCGAAAAGAAGACGATGAAAGTCAATGTTACTTTATACGTACCGCGTATCCAATACGATAAGATCAAGGTCAAGCTGTTTAATGGGCCGATTCGTGGGGAAAAGCTAAAGACAAAAGAACTTGCCGCGAAAACCACAAATGGTGTTGTCTCTTTTGCCTCGTTACAGGCAGAAAAAGTCGGAATTGAAACAGCAAACGGACAAATCAAACTGGCAGATCACGAGTGTGGTATGATTGAAGTAGAAACCATCAATGGGCTCATAGACCTGCGCGGGAAAAGTGAATCAATTGATGCACAAAGCTTTAACGGAAATATTGCGGTTCAGCTGTCAGATGAAAAGTGCCGTTCCATCTATGCGAAAACGACAACAGGCAGTGTGGACGTTCAGATCCCGCGCGCATGTGCAGTGACCGCTGAGCTGAAAAGCAATCTCGGGTCTATCTCTCACGATTTACTTGATGCAGAGATGATTAAAGAAAAAAATGAAACATTACAAAAAGAGAAAATGATCAAAGCCAATCAACAAGCGGCACACAGTATATCAATTTTTGCAGAAACAAAAACAGGCTCAATACAAGTAAAGCACCAATCAGACAAGGAGTGATTCTACATGAAGAAGCTTTATCGTTCAGCAACAGATAAAAAAATAGCGGGTGTTGTTGGTGGACTTGCGGAATATTTAAGTGTTGATGCATCGCTGCTTCGCATTTTAACCGTCATCATCGGATTTTTGACAGCATTTATGCCGATCTTCCTGATCTACTTCATATGGTATTTTGTTGTTCCGGAAGAAGGCACTAAATAAATGCTTAGATGGATCGTCAGTATTTTAGTAAATGCATTACTTTTAATCGTCATTGCTGGATATTTTGATTCAGGCATTTTGCCTGGGCTCGGGAGCGTGTATATTGAAGGATTTGGCGCAGCCATTGTGGCAAGTATCATTTTGTCCTTGCTCAATATTTTAGTGAAGCCGTTTTTGATCATTTTAACGCTTCCAGTCACCGTCCTTTCACTAGGATTGTTCTTATTTGTCATCAATGCCATTACACTCATGATGACATCGAGCTTTATGGGAGATAGCTTTAACATTGATGGATTCGGAACGGCCATTTGGATGGCTGTCATTTTGTCCATTTTCCATCTGTTGATACAAAAAGGAATCGTAGAGCCGTTAGCGAAAAAAAGCTAACGGTTTTTTTGTGCAAATTTGTATCGTTTCTCCGTTCCATCTGACATAAAAACCACCTTCAGGAGACACAATATCCGAAGGGAGGCGGTGCAAGATGGTGAACGTGAGCAGACAAATCATGCTTTTATGTTTTTTTATCATTCTTTTTTGTTTCAGTCAGCCTGCTTCAGCAGGGCCTTTTCTTCAAACAGAAGTGAATGTACCGGACAAGCCTTTTTCGCCTTTTATCTTTGATCAATTTCATGTGGATGTCCGCCCGGTTCAAGGAAAAAGCCATGACCTTCAGTTTCGTGCGTCCATTAGTGACCAAGAACAGATTTTGTCTGCGAACTTGTATTATAAACAAAGTGATGAACTGGGGTATCGCTTGATTCCAATGGAACGGCTGCCCGGAATGAAGCCAGAATTTACAGCGAAAATTCCGCCAGATCAATTATGGAATCCAACCGTTCATTACTATACAGAGTTCCTTACGCAAAAATCAGTGATCAAAACAGCAGAGAAATCGGTTCATTTAAATGGATTTGAAGAGGATCTTTCGCATATTCCGGACTTATTCATCACAGAAATTGTCGTTAATTCAAAAAACCGAAAAGGCAAAGATGCTTTTGAGTTTATCGAAGTGTATAACACGACACATGCGCCTATCTCACTTAAACATTATCAGGTCCGCTACCGCAATCCCACGCAGGGCATCGAATTGGATGATGTATATTCCTTTCATAAAAATCCAATCACCATTTCACCTGGAAAACCTTATGTTTTTTGGCTGAGAAAAAAAGGGCAGGAGCATTTAACTGTAGCAGACTTTAATGCCATGTACAAAAGCCAATTAAAAGAGGGCGAGCATCTAACCATTATCGAGAGCAAAGGACTGTCCAACTCTAAATCTCGTCTTGTTTCGATCACAACAAATATAGGTGAAGAGATTTCTTCTGCCGCATTTCGTTTGAAGCCATCATGGTTTAGCGAGCATAAATCCTTGCTGTTTAAGTATCCAATGGATGGTACGACGCAGACGAAGCTGATTTCGAAAATTGAGGAAGAGCCCACTCCAGGTAAAGTGCTAAAAGCACAAATTCCATCTGAGAAAAAGGAAATTTCTCAAGATATCCATAAACCTGTGATTGAAGATATGACGATAAGGAAACCGGTGAAACCAACTGAAAGTGTAGAGATTAAAGCAGATGTCCAGGATGATCAGGCCGTGAAAACCGTCAAGCTGCGTTATCGAACGAATCGAAAAGAAGCGTTCAAGGAAATACTGCTTCAAAAAGACCAAAATGACCGGTTATTTCATCATATTATTTATTCACCTGAGTTGATTGGGAAGGAACAATTGGAATATCAGCTTGAAGCGTCAGATGGCGAAAATGAAGCCAAGACTTTGAAAAAAACGGTTGATGTGGAGCAGGTTAGCAAAGCCCACGGTCTCCGATTCAATGTTGAAGAGGGAGATACGGTTTCAGGGTTATTTTCATTAAAGGCAACGTCTGATCAGAAAAAAAGCATCGAATTACGGATAGATGGAAAACGGAATCAGCAAGTATCCGCTGCCCTTGAAGCAGATCCATATATTGCATTTGATGTGAAAGGAACAAATTTATATTTTAAAAATGGTGTATCTATAGGTAAGCGTTTACTTTCTGTTTTTGATGATTCGACAAAAGTGTATCGTACCTATACAATGCCAATACCAGAAGAAGAGATAAAAAAGGCAGGTCTCCAAACGATCTCATTCCACGCTGGCACAAAGTCTTCTCCGATAGACCGGCTTCCTGGAGAGAATCATGATGATTTTGAATTGAAAAACGTCAGGATGATCTTATCGAATGGAACACAAATTCATCCAATCAATGCGAAGCCTCAAAAAGAATGGAGAATGGGAGACAGCGGGAACGCAAAAAAGGTTAGAACGTTTCAATTTGAGATTCCAAAAGAGGCTTATGTCTCAACCTATATAAAGTGGGATACAAAAAGGCTGAAAGAAGGGCCGCACTTAATTGAGGCGAAAACCTCAGACGAGCATGCTTCAGTACGTGTGAAAGTTGATAACACTGGGCCGAGAATTAAGACCAACGTACAAGCAAAGGATCAATATAAAGGCGCCTTTACATTAAAAGCAAAAGTAACGGATCGTTGGAGTGATATAGAAGAGTTGAAGGCGTATGTAGATGGCAAACCAGTTTCTTTGCCATATCAGACGTCCTCTAGTGAATTAAAGCCTGGCAAGCACACGTTTATGGTCAAAGCAAAAGATGCAGCTGGGAACATGTCGACGTTGAAAAAAGAGTTCAAGACGGTACATGAGCATCCAGAAACACCAGAACGGGTGGCAGATAAGACGAAAATGAAATCATCAAAGCAAACTGTGCTAACCAAGGATCCAACCAATGATAAGTTAGATTACTCTTTTTATCGTGCCTATCAATATACATCGCTGCATCCTTCAATGAAGATTTTTAAGTATGCAGCAGAGACAGAGCCGCCAAAGAGTTTTCTCCAAAAAGGAGAAATGATTTTTTCTGATCAAGAAAGGAACCGCATTGCATTTGTTGATGGGAAGGCAGTTGAAACGAAGGATTTACAGCGTTTTCCTTATCATCGTTTTCAAATTAAGGTTCATCATGATGTGCGCGAAAAGGATGTCGTCGAAGCTGTATGGAAAGGGAGTTCACTGTCAGGGAGAAAGGTGACAATGTACGCATGGAATCACCACCAGGAAAAGTGGGATAAAATCACTCATCACTTTGCGAAGGATCAAAAGGAATTTTACCTAAAAGGGCTGCTGTCAGTGAGACAGTACATGAAGAATCAAACGTTTGATTTGCTAGTACAGGATGAAATCAGCAAATCGCAAAAGCCATATAAGATGGTGTGGATGTCTGACACTCAATATTATGCAAAGAGCTATCCTCATATCTTTAAACAAATGGTCGAATGGATCAGAGATCAGAGGGAGAAATTAAACATTCAATATGTGTTCCATACAGGCGATATTGTGGATGATTCAAAGGATAAGCAATGGCACCGTGCTGATACATTTATGCGTGTATTAGATGAGAATCACATTCCCTATGGTGTTTTAGCAGGAAATCATGATGTTAGACACAAGGACGGTTTATATGCGGAATACGGGAAATATTTCGGGGAAAAACGCTTTGCTGATAAGCCTTACTATGGTGAATCCTATCGAAACAATAAAGGTCATTATGATCTCATCTCTGCCGGCGGCAATGATTATATGATGGTGTACATGGGCTGGGGGATTAAGCAAGATGAAATTGATTGGTTAAACCGCGTGATTTCTGAGCATCCAGATCGTATTGTCATTTTAAATTTCCATGAGTATTTGTTAGTGAGCGGCAACCGAAGCCCGATTGGCGATCTCATCTTCCACCAAGTGGTGAAACGCCATCCTAATATTGTGGCGGTATTTAGCGGCCACTACCATGGAGCCAGCAGGAAAGTAGATGAGCTTGATGATGACCATGATGGAAAAGCAGATAGGAAAGTATATCAAATACTCGCCGATTATCAGTCAGGACCTGAAGGTGGGCAAGGGTTTATGAGGGTCATAACAGCCGATCAAGAAAAAAATCAGCTTCATTTTACGACATATTCACCTTACTTGAATAAAGAGCATTTTTACGATCCTAAAACGTATGGAGATCAAGATGAATTTTCAATCGATGTGGATTTGACACCGAAAATGAAATCGGTCAAAACCAATTATTTTGAACTCAATGTGTATACGAATGTTCTTCTAGGAGAAGCGCGCGGCGTAAAAAGCGGCAAAAAAGCGAGCTTTGAGTGGAAGGGCTTAAAGCCAAATGAAGATTATTATTGGTACACTGTAGCAAAAGATCGTTTCCAAGGAAAAACCATTTCACCAATATGGAAAATTCATACAAAAAATGATGATGAAACAAAATTTCTTAGGAAATAAAAAAACAGTGCTCCGTGTCAGGGGCACTGTTTATCTTTCCATTGTATGAATGAGCTTGTAACGATCCCCTCTATAAACGGAAACAACATACTCAAATGGAACGTCTTGTTGAAAAAAAGTCGTTCTTGTTATGGAAAGCACAGGATCGCCTGTTGAAATAGACAGCAAGTTTGCTTCTTCCTTTGAGGCAACATTGGCTTCAAGTTCCTGTTTTGCATGAGCAATGACATGGCCAGTGTGAGTTTCTATATATTCATATAAAGAGCCAGTTAAATGTTTCTTTGTTAAATCTTCGGCAAATCTTTCAGGTATATAGCTCGTTTCAATCGCCATTGGTTCATCATTTGCAAGGCGTATCCGTTTGAGCTCAAATACAGCATCACTTTTTGACAGATGTAAGACTGGCAGCAAGTGCTCTGGACATGTAGTTTTTTTGAAGTCAATCAGCTGGCTTGATGCTTTGAGTCCACGCTGGCGCATATCCTCTGAAAAGCTTGTTAAGCCTTGCAGCGGCTGTTCAAATTTTTTTCGGCTAACAAAGGTGCCTTTTCCTTTTTGTCGATACAAATATCCTTCGTTCACAAGATTCGATAAGGCTTGTCTGACAGTCATTCGGCTAATACCAAAGCGTTCGGCATATTCTCTTTCAGAAGGAATGAGTGTATCAGGTGCTAATGTTCCATCCTCAATCTGTTTTTTCAGGTTCTCCATAATCTGATGGTACATCGGAATAGGTGACTGCTTATCAATAAACATGTGAAAATCCTCTCGTTTTTAGCGTAGTGATCCAGCTTCTCGATCAATCAAAACCGTTACATCTTCATGAAGTTTCAGTGCTGAAGCTGGAAAGTCTGGATGAATCTCTGCCTGTTCTAAATATTGTATCACTTTCGCTTTTGATTTTCCTGAAGCAAGAAGGAGAATCTTTTTACTTGAAAGAATGCTCGCAATTCCCATCGTGATAGCATGTGTAGGCACCTCATCGATAGACGAAAAGTATCTTGCATTGGCCTGTCTCGTGTTTTCATCTAACTGCACGACATGAGTCTTTGAGTTGAAAGGGGTACCAGGTTCGTTAAAACCGATATGTCCATTTTGACCGATTCCAAGGAGCTGAAGATCGATGCCGCCTACATCCTCAATGAGCTGGTCATATCTTAAGCATTCCTTTTCTAAATGAGCTGCATTGCCATCTGGAAGAAAATACTGATCGTGAGGGAGATCAATATGATCAAATAAATGACGTTTCATGTAGGTCATATAACTATTTTCGTGTTCTGGATCAAGTCCTGCATATTCATCTAAATTGATTGTTTTTGTTTGCTTGAAAGACAATTGACGCGCTTGATGAAGTTGAATTAACTCTTTGTAAGTATCAATAGGTGTACCGCCCGTTGCTAGGCCGAGTACGGTGTCGGGTTTAGCAGCAATTGTCCTTGCAATAATCGTAGCTGCTTCTTTTCCTAATTGCTCTTTGCTTTCAAATTCGATGATGTTCATTAGTGGTTGGCCTCCTTTTTTTCAAAGACGATTTGTCCACGGCAGATCGTCATCATCAGTTCACCAGATTCATCCCAAATCACCAAATCTGCTAGTTTTCCAACTTCGATGGAACCGAGCTGTTGATCAAGTCCCAGTTGAGCGGCCGCATTGGTTGAGGTCATCTTCGCAATCTCTGTCCACTCACAATCGGTGAGCTGTTTCATCCGTTTGACGCCGTCTTTCATTCGCAAAATTGATCCTGCAAGTGTACCATCGTCCAGCAATGCTTTTTCGCCGCTGACTGTGACCGTCTGACCGCCAAATTCATACGTTCCATACCCGAGTCCCTTTGCACGCATCGAGTCTGTGATCATGATTAAACGATCACTTCCTTTTGCCAAATACGCAAGCTTGATGGAAAGAGGGTGGGAGTGAATCCCATCTGTGATCAGCTCGGTATATAGGTTCTCGTTCGTAAGAGCAGCACCTACAGCGTTCGGTTCACGGTGCTGAAACGAACTTATTGCATTATAAAGATGCGTTACATGGCGTGCACCATGCTTAGCAGCTAAATTTATCATGTCATGATGGGCATTCGTATGTCCAATGGAAGGGATAATGTTCTTTTCCTGTAATAGGGAAAGAAATGCAAAATCTGTGTCTTCCTCAGGTGCAAACGTGACAATTCGAATGAGCTGATCAGAAGCATCCAGCCATTTTTTAAAAAGCGGGATGTCCGGCTGTTTAATCCATTGAACAGGCTGTGCCCCTGCCTTATCTTTAGAAATAAATGGACCTTCGAGGTGGATTCCTATACATTGTGCCTGATTTCCTGCTTGTGCTTCATTACTTTGTTTCCACTGAGCGACATTTTTAAGTGCATGCTCAATCTCATGATGGTTTTGTGTGATGGTTGTCGCTAAAAAACTTGTCGTTCCTTCTGACGGTAGGTTGTCAGCGAGTGTATTCATCGCTTCTGCCGTCGCATCCATCATGTCTGCACCATATCCACCATGGATGTGAATATCAATCATTCCGGGGAGTAAATAAAAGTTTTCCCGGGAAATATATACTTTTTCATAATTTCCTGTCGGTGGTGATGTTGAAATATAGTCAATCTTGCCATCGCGTAAACCGACAAAACCGTTTTCAATGACCTGTGACTTTGTCACAATATGAATATTGGAGAGCAATAAAGAACCGCTCATGTTTGAGCCCCCTTATTCGTTATCTTTGCTTTAAGTTTACTCTTTTTAAGTATAGTTGTCTATACCAGTTAGGGTGGTGAAACAGGAACAGGATAAAATACTGTTTTGGGTTCATCATTGAAAGTGATAAAATAGAGCTGTATTTCTGAATCGCCTGTGATAAAAGGAGGAAGAAGCGTGCCGAAAGTTCGTACGAAGGACATAATGGAACAATTTCATCTTGAACTGGTAAGTGGGGAAGAAGGGATTAATCGTCCCATTACAATCAGTGATCTTTCCAGACCAGGTATTGAAATGGCTGGTTATTTTACATATTACCCAAAAGAAAGAGTTCAACTTTTAGGGAAAACAGAGCTTTCTTTTTTTGAACAGCTCCCAGAACGCGAACGAAAGCAGAGAATGATGTCTCTTTGTACAGATATTACCCCTGCCATTATTTTGTCACGAGATCGTGATGTCCCGAAGGAATTAATCGAAGCATCAAATGAAAATGGCGTGCCCGTTTTACGATCTAGCCTAAAAACGACAAGACTTTCGAGTCGATTGACCAACTTTTTAGAAAGTAAACTTGCACCAACGACTGCTATTCATGGTGTGCTCGTAGATGTATATGGTGTAGGTGTGTTGTTAATTGGGAAAAGCGGAGTAGGAAAAAGTGAAACAGCCTTAGAATTAGTGAAGAGGGGACATCGGCTGGTCGCAGACGATTGCGTGGAAATCCGTCAAGAGGATCAGGATACGTTAGTTGGGAGCGCACCAGAGCTGATTGAACATCTTTTAGAAATCCGCGGGTTAGGCATTATTAATGTGATGACCTTATTTGGAGCAGGCGCTGTCAGAAGCTATAAGAGAATTACGATTGTGATGAACCTTGAGCTTTGGGAACAAGGCAAACAGTATGATCGTTTAGGACTTGAAGAAGAGAAAATGCGAATCATCGATACAGATGTACCGAAGCTGACGATTCCTGTACGGCCAGGTCGAAACTTAGCTGTCATCATTGAGGTGGCTGCGATGAACTTCAGGCTGAAACGGATGGGACATAATGCAGCAGAACAATTTACAAGTAAACTTGCCGATGTCATTGAAGACAATGGCCAGGATGAATAGGAGTTGACTATATGAACGAAGCAATTCAGCCAATTGATCCGATTGCTTTTCAGCTTGGACCTATTTCGGTTCATTGGTATGGTGTGATCATTGGGGTCGGGGCCTTGCTTGGACTCTGGCTCGCACTGAGAGAATGTGAAAAAAGAGGAATCAATAAAGATATGTTTATTGACTTAATCTTATTTGCCATTCCAATAGCGATTATTTGTGCACGAATTTATTATGTATCCTTCGAATGGGATTACTATCAGCAGCACCCAAACGAAATCATTAAAATTTGGAATGGTGGAATTGCGATTCACGGCGGGCTGATCGGTGCCGTGCTGACAGCCATCGTTTTTACAAAAGTGAGAAAGGTATCCTTTTGGAAAATAGCTGACGTCGCAGCACCTAGTATTTTACTAGCGCAGGCAATTGGGCGCTGGGGGAACTTTATTAACCAAGAAGCGCATGGTGAGGCGGTTTCAAGAGCCTTTTTAGAAAATTTGCATCTGCCTGAGTTTATCATTAATCAAATGTATATTGATGGTACCTATTATCATCCGACGTTCTTATACGAATCATTATGGAATCTTGCCGGTGTTGTCATCTTGATTTTACTACGCAGAACATCGCTGCGAAGAGGCGAAATCTTCTTGTCTTATTTAATTTGGTATTCAATCGGCCGTTTCTTCATTGAAGGGATGAGAACAGACAGCTTAATGCTGACAGAGCATCTTCGAGTCGCACAGATGATTTCGATTGCGATATTCGTAGTGGCTGTTCTACTGATTTTCTTTAGAAGAATGAAAGGATACGCATCGATTCCGTATAAAGAGAACAACTCATCGAATTAAGCAGGGGGGATCAAAAGAGATGGGAGAGACATGGAAAAACGGCTTGAAAGCAGGACTATCGACAACTTGGACACTTGGCAAAGTCATCTTTCCAGTTACCATTCTCGTCAGTATCTTGCAGCATACGCCTGTAATGGATTGGATCATACAATTCATTCGGCCATTTATGGGGTTGTTTGGTCTTTCGGGAGAAGCGGCTATTCCGCTTGTTTTAGGTAATATGCTGAACTTATATGCGGGGATTGCAGCTATTTTGACATTAGAGCTTCCTGTGAAGGAAGTGTTTATTTTGGCAGTGATGCTTTCCTTTTGCCATAACCTGATCATCGAATCGACAGTGGCAGCAAAGGTTGGACTGAGAGTGTCTGTGATTTTACTGGTCAGAATCAGTCTTGCTGTGATTTCGGCTATTGTCATTCATCTCGTTTGGCAGGGAGGCGAGGAGCCGGCGCAATATGGACTGCTGACGGCAGCTCAGGCGGCTGATGTGCCTTCTAGCTGGTACATGATCGTCCTTCTTGCTTTACAAAAAGCTGTACTCGGTGTGCTCCAGCTCGCCTGTATCGTCATCCCTCTCATGATCATCATTCAATTCATGAGAGATTTAGGGTGGCTTCATACGCTGTCTAAGTGGCTGTCACCTTTTACTAGAATGCTTGGAATGAAAGAAAATACGTCTATGACGATGGTGGCTGGATTAACGATTGGTCTGGCGTACGGAGCTGGCGTGATGATGAAGGCAGTGGAAGAGGACGGTGTGAGTAAAAAGGACTTAACACTTGCCTTTATTTTTCTCGTTGCCTGCCATGCGGTGGTCGAAGATACGCTGATTTTTATTCCACTTGGTATTCCAGTATGGCCGCTTCTTGTCATCCGTCTGATTTCTGCAATTTTATTGACAGCTGCTATTAGCTATATTTGGCGGAAGCGGGAGCTTGCAGCTGTTAGAAAGGAAGCCATATGAACGAATCGACGATCAACACAGTGCTATTTGATTTAGATGGCACATTAATCAATACAAATGAATTAATTATTGCTTCATTTCAGCATACGCTGGATCATTATTACCCTGGTCAGTACAGCCGTGAGGATATTCTTCATTTCATTGGTCCGTCCTTGTTTGATACATTCTCTGCAATGGACCCTGATTTGACAGATGACATGATTCAGATGTACCGCACGTTTAATCATCAGCAGCATGATCTGCTTGTGACTGAATATGAGACCGTTATCGACACATTGAAAGTCCTGCAGGATCGAGGGTTTAAGCTCGGTATTGTCACAACGAAAATACGGGATACGGTTTTGATGGGATTGAAGCTGACCGGTTTAGAGCCGTTCTTTGAGGTCATTGTGACGCTCGATGATGTACAAAATGAGAAGCCGCATCCGGAGCCTGTTCAACTGGCATTATCAAAGCTTGGCAGTGATCCGCATGAAGCGGTGATGGTCGGTGATAATTATCACGACATTTTGTCTGGTCAAGCGGCAGGGACAAAAACGGCAGGTGTTGCTTGGTCTATTAAGGGAGAAGAGGCCCTTTTAAAGCATCGCCCTGATTTCATGCTGAAGAAAATGAGTGATCTCCTGGCGATTGTTGGAGCTGATTAAGTTGAGAAAAACAGATCGTTATCCTGTAAAAGGGGTCAATTCGTTGCGACAAGTCTATCGGACAGTTCCCTTTTTCAAAGTGGTGAAAAACTTCATTTTTATTCAAATGGCAAGGTACACGCCTTTTATGGGAATGAAAAATTGGATATACCGTACCTTTCTTCGTATGAAGGTTGGCGAGGATACGGCGTTTGCCTTAATGGTGATGGTTGATATTATGTTTCCTGAGAAAATCACTGTCGGTCGAAATAGTGTGATCGGCTATAACACGACCATCCTGTCCCATGAGTATTTGATTAAAGAGTACAGACTTGGGGAAGTCTATATTGGTGATGAAGTCTTAATTGGAGCTAATTCAACTATTTTACCTGGTGTGACTATTGGGGATGGAGCGATCGTATCGGCTGGTACACTTGTTCATAAGGATGTGCCAGCAGGCTCATTTGTTGGAGGAAATCCAATGCGCATGATTTATACGAAGGAAGAAATGGAAGCACGTCAATCTAAGTCTGCTGAGTAGCTCGGCAGACTTTTTTGTTGACAATGTGACATGGTGTAACTATAATGATTACAACAGAGGTGAGAAAACATGAAAATCAGCAGCAGATTTACTGTCGCTGTCCATATTCTGGCCTTGCTATCACTTGAAAAAGGATCTTTACAGACATCGGAGGATATCGCAGGAAGTGTGAATACAAACCCAGTGGTCATCCGCCGCATTATGAGTAAATTAAAAAAAGCAGGCCTAATCTCAACGAGTCTTGGCAAAGGTGGTTCTCAGCTGAACCGCAGTGAAGACGACATCACATTGCTCGATGTGTATAAAGCGGTTGAAGTCGTAGATGAGGGTGAATTGTTTCAAATTCATGAAAGCCCAAATCCTGACTGTCCGATCGGTGCAAATATTCAAGCGGTGCTTGAATTAATTTTATGCCGCGCTCAAAGTGCGATGGAGCAAGTACTTGCTGAGATCAAATTAAGTGAACTAACGCATGTGTTAATCAAAAAAATTGGATGATCTATTCAATTTTTTTTACCTCTGTTGTAACTGAATTAGTTACACCTTTCTTTATCAACATAAAACCATATTGCAGGAGGAGTTAACATGAAAATTGGAATTATTGGCGCAACAGGAAAAGCAGGACAAGAAATTGTGAAAGAGGCTCAATCAAGAGGACATGAAGTAACGGCAATCGTCCGTGATGCACAAAAAGTGACTGATTCATCACTAGCTGTTCTTGAGAAGGATGTGTTTCACTTGCAAGCAGAAGACATCAAAGGCTTTGATGTGATTGTGAATGCATTTGGCGCACCTGCTGGACAGGAGCATCTTCACGTAGAAGCTGGGAAAAAGCTGATTGATATTTTAAAAGAAACACCTGAGACTCGTTTAATCGTTGTGGGCGGAGCTGGAAGTCTATTTGTAGATGAGGCGAAAACAATAAGACTTGTTGACACACCAGAATTTCCGAAGGAGTATGTGCCTACTGCTTCACAGCAAGGAGAAAATCTAAAAGATCTTCAACAGTCAGAGGGGTTAAAATGGACCTTCCTCAGCCCCGCTGCATTCTTTAATCCAACTGGCAAACGTACGGGTTCTTATGTGAAAGGGAAAGACAATCTAATTGTCAATTCTAAAGGTGACAGCTATGTGAGCTATGCTGACTATGCCATTGCGCTGGTTGATGAAGTGGAGCAGGCAGCCCATGTTGGAGAACGTTTTACCGTTGTATCTGAAGCTGAATAAGCAGTTTCATGGCCGCCTAAAAATGATAAATGGGGAGTCTAACGTATGAATGAGCAAGAATTGTCTTTCATCTATGTATGGGATGCGTATTGTGGCTGGTGTTATGGATTTTCAAACAGTATCCGCACTTTGCATGAAAATCATCCGGAGATATCACTAACACTTGTTTCGGGTGGTTTATTTGTAGGGGAAAGGAGTCTTCCGATAAAGGATTATCCGCACATTCCAGAAGCAAATCAGCGTATTAGTCAGCTGACTGGTGTCGAGTTTGGTGAACGTTATCAGAAGCTGCTAGCAAACGGAACGTTTCTTTTAGACTCTGAGGCTGCGGCCATTGGTTTTTCTGCATTAAGATCCATCGCACCTGAGCGTTCATTGTACTTGGCTTCATCGATGCAAAAGGCTTTTTATCAAGACGGAAAAAGTCTGAGTGATGAGGAAACGTATCGGGAGATCGCTTTGGCGCATCATCTTGATCCTGACGCAGTCATTGAACGTATGAAAACAAAAGAAGCGATCAATGATGCATATGCTGACTTTGCGAAGGTTCATCAACTTCATGTGAATGGCTATCCTACACTTATATTAAAAAGAGGGGATGAATACTTCAGCCTGGGCGGAGGTGCAATGACGGCTGAAAAGCTTGAAGACCGCCTAAAGGAATTTCTAGAAAAATAAATCATTTAAAAACAACCTCTATGCGGATAGAGGTTGTTTTTTACGCTTTAATGATAATCGCCTGACTGCCCATCTGTTCCCAAGAATCTTCAAATTGATCACGGTCGACCTTTTGATTCTTTTCTCCATATGGATTATTCAAGTAGACATGCTCCTTGTCATAGCCTGTGATGACTACGCTATGCACATTAAAGCTTACATCTATTTTGCCATTTGGTGTATCCCAAGTTTCGATGTTATCGGTTTTGTCGAAGGTGGATGTCGTAATCACCCAGACAGGATAGCCCTTTTCAAGTGACTGATAGATGGCCTTTTTAACAGGCTTTCCGGTTAAGTCGACAACTTGATCGCCCGCGTATTTTTTCGCAAGCTGATAAATCGGTTCGTGGTAAACCCCAAGACCCGGTCCATTCTCCATATCGCCTACAAACCCGTCATGAGGGTCACCTTTTAAGCCATTTTCATAATTGAGCGGAACACGTTTGATTTCATTTGCCAATGCGTTTTTCGTTATGTGCTCATAGCCGCTGTAATGAAGCAGCATCGCTAAGCTCGTGACTTCGCATCCGTTATAAAGCCTTGGTGCATCCATTTGATTGTAGAGAATGACGTCCATGGCTTTTTTGCTTCCTTTTAGTGAATGATGTGTGGTTTCTGCTTTTTTTGTTGAACGAGTTTCTTCAGCCGAGAGTGCCGTTTCGTTTTCTTTTTTTGCTGCTTCTTGCGGCGATGCTGTTTTCTTGACTTGGTCGAGTTGTGAAACGTATATAAAGCCGAAATAAACAAGACATGCGCACAACAAAGTTAAGATTAATGTCTGGATGAACTTCACTGTTAATCTCCTGTGTTATTCAATATTTTTAAGTATTATAGCACGTTCCTTCACCGAACATGCAGAAAAGGCACAGGTGTCACTTGAATGTAATAATTCCAGAATATGTTGATGAAAATAGGGAGAAATAAAAATGATTGATTTAATTACTTTATTTTGTTAGCATATTATCATATTAGCGAACTAAAGGATTCGGAATTTTTTGTTTTAATGTGTTGGAGGTGCGGAAGAACATGTTTATGTTTGAGAAACCATATGGTATGCGGGATTCATTACCTGGATTGTATGAGACGAAGAAAAAAGTGAGACATTCTTTAACAGAGATCATGAATGGTTGGGGTTTCCGTTTAATGGAGACACCAACGCTTGAATTTTACGATACAGTCGGTGTGCAATCGGCGATTACTGATACACAGCTTTTTAAGCTCCTTGATCAAAACGGGCAAACCCTTGTACTGAGACCTGATATGACAGGTCCGATTGCAAGGGTGGCGGCTTCTAAGCTTCATGAACAGGCGTATCCACTTCGTGTTGGGTATGCAGCCAATGTGTTTCGTGCGCAGGAAAGAGAAGGCGGAAGGCCATCAGAATTTGAGCAGGTCGGAATTGAATTGATTGGTGATGGTTCGATTAGTGCAGATGCTGAAGTCATCGCACTTGCCGTATTTGCCTTAAAAAATGCCGGGCTAAGATCCTTCAAAATCGCGATCGGGCATGTCGCTTTAGCAGAGACGTTATTTGTCGATGTACTCGGAAATACAGAGCGTGCAAACGTCCTTCGCCGCTTCTTATATGAAAAGAATTATGTAGGATACCGTCAGCATGTGAAACAATTACCGCTTTCCTCCATCGATAAAATGAGGCTGTTACAGCTTTTAGAGTTAAGAGGCGGCCAAGAAGTGATAGAGCGGGCAGAGGAAATCGTCGTTTCACAAGAAGGAAAAGAGGTGCTCGCACAGTTAAAGTCGCTATGGGAGACACTTGAAGATTACGGCTGTACAGAATATATCCGTTTAGATTTAAGCATGGTGAGTCATATGAGCTATTATACGGGTATTTTGTTTGAAGTATTTGCTGATCATGTTGGATCGGTCATCGGAAGTGGCGGTAGATATGATCAATTACTTGCTCATTTTAATGCACCCGCACCAGCTACAGGGTTCGGGCTTCGACTAGACCGTCTTCTTGAAGCGCTCGATGCAAAAGAGATCAATGAGCCGCAGGAGGCTGTGATTTTTAGCAAAGAACAAAGACTTGAAGCTTTTGCTTTTGCAGAAAAGGAGCGCTCAAAAGGGAAAAAGATCGTCCTGCAAGACTTAGCGGGGATTGAAAATATTGACGCGATGACCAAGGCATTTGAACAGGTGACTTATTTTATCGGCGCTAGAAAGGAAGAGTGAAATGAGTAAAGTGTTGACGATGGCAATGCCAAAGGGCCGGATATTTGAAGAAGCAGCCGGGCTGTTAAGACAGGCGGGGTACCAGCTGCCAGAGGAATTCGAGGATTCAAGAAAATTAATCATAGATGTACCAGAAGAAAACCTCCGCTTTATTTTAGCCAAGCCAATGGATGTGACCACCTACGTAGAGCACGGTGTGGCGGATGTTGGCATTGCAGGAAAGGATGTCATGCTCGAAGAAGCTCGTGATGTGTATGAAGTGCTCGATTTAAACATCAGTAAATGTCATTTAGCTGTTGCTGGTTTGCCAGGAGCGAGCTGGGGTGGTGTCGCACCGCGTGTGGCAACAAAGTACCCAAATGTCGCATCGTCCTATTTTAGAGAGCAAGGGGAGCAGGTGGAGATCATTAAGCTGAATGGTTCCATTGAATTAGCACCACTCATTGGGCTTGCCGATCGCATTGTAGACATCGTCTCTACAGGTCAAACACTAAAGGAAAATGGACTTGTGGAAACGGAGCATATTTGTGATATCACGTCACGTTTTATTGTCAATCCTGTGAGCTACAGGATGAAGGATACGGTGATCGATGAAATGGCACAGCGTCTTGCAAGAATTATTGAAGGAGAAGGGGAGGAATCATCATGAACATCACCTGCATACAAGAAGGTGAGACAGATACTCTCTCACTCAAACGGTCTTTAGATACAGGAACAGAAGAGCAGCGTCAGGCTGTTCAGCGCATTATACAAGAAGTGAGAACAAATGGTGATGAAGCTGTACGGTCTTTTACAAAGCAATTTGACGGTGTGTTGATTGAAGATCCGCTTGTTACAGAGGATGAAATGGCAAAAGCCTGTGACCGCTTGGACAAAGAGATGATTCAGATTATCCAAACGGCTATCAAGCATATTCGCACATACCATGAGCGCCAGTTGACATCCTCTTGGTTTTATCACCAAAAGGACGGCTCAATGCTTGGTCAAAAGGTGACACCGCTTGATGCGGTAGGTGTGTATGTCCCAGGCGGAACAGCGGCCTATCCATCATCTGTCTTAATGAATGTGATCCCTGCGCTAGTTGCTGGCGTTGAACGAATCGTTCTTGTGACACCCCCTGGGAAAGATGGACGTCTCTCTGACGCTGTCTTAGCTGCGGCGAAGGAGCTTGGTATTTCTGAGATGTATAAAATGGGCGGTGCACAGGCGATTGCGGCACTTGCCTATGGAACGGAAAGCATCAAGCCTGTTGATAAAATCACAGGTCCAGGGAACATTTATGTAGCGCTGGCAAAGCGGGAAGTATTTGGTCAGGTAGATATTGATATGATTGCAGGTCCAAGTGAAATTGCAGTTCTAGCAGACGAAACAGCAGTCGCGCATGAGGTAGCGGCGGATTTACTTTCGCAGGCAGAGCATGATGCGCTGGCATCTAGTATTTTGGTAACACCGTCTAAGACACTTGCTGAAAGCGTGCAGGCTGAAGTCAGAAAGCAGCTTGATACTTTGCCGAGAAAATCAATCGCAGCACAATCCATTCAAGATCATGGCCATATTTACGTGACAGAATCAATCGATCGTGCAGTAGACGTCGTCAATCAATTAGCACCAGAGCACTTAGAGGTGCTGACAGCATATCCAGAATCACTTCTTGGTCAAATCAAGCATGCGGGCGCGATTTTCTTAGGACGCTATAGTCCAGAGCCGGTGGGCGATTATTTTGCAGGACCGAATCATGTGCTGCCAACAAACGGAACAGCTCGATTCTCCAGCCCGCTTGGTGTGACTGATTTTCAAAAGAAAACGAGCATTATTTCATATAGTCAAGAGGCCTTTGAAACACACCGTGAAAGCATTGCCGCTTTTGCCAGATTAGAAGGGCTTGAAGCGCATGCAAGGTCGATTGAAGCGAGAAAGCGGGAGGAATCGTAATGAGACAGGCGAAAACAGCGAGAAAAACAAATGAAACGGACATTTCATTAGCGCTAGAAATTGATGGAGAAGGAAAAGCGGATATTCAAACAGACGTCCCTTTTATGACGCACATGCTTGATTTATTTACGAAGCATGGACACTTTAATTTGACCGTCGATGCGAAAGGAGATACGGATGTTGACGATCACCACACAACAGAAGATATCGGCATTGTGCTTGGGCAAATGTTTAAGGAAGCGTTAGGCGATAAAAAGGGAATTAAGCGGTATGGTTCAAGCTTTGTTCCGATGGACGAAACACTTGCCCAGGTCGTGGTCGATTTAAGCAATCGTCCTCATTTGGAAATGAGAGCGTCCTTTCCAAGTCAAAAGGTAGGTACCTTTGATACAGAGTTAGTACATGAGTTTCTGTGGAAATTTGCACTTGAAGCCCGGATCAACCTTCATGTCATTGTTCACTACGGAACGAATACACACCATATGATTGAAGCCATTTTTAAAGCGATGGCACGTGCCTTAGATGAAGCAACAACCATTGATCCACGTGTGAAAGGAATTCCTTCGACAAAGGGGATGCTCTAATGATCGGAGTCATTGATTACGGAATGGGAAATTTGTTCAGCGTATCAAAAGCATTGGAACGAGCAGGTGCCCGCTATATCGTTTCCTCTGATGTGGAGGAGCTGAAAAAAGCAGATGCTTATATTTTGCCCGGAGTTGGTTCGTTTCGTGATGCAATGCAGCTGTTAAAAGAGACTGGACTTGAGGCGTTTATTCATCAAGTTGTACAGGAAGGAAAGTTGTTATTCGGCATTTGCCTTGGCATGCAGCTGTTATTTGAAGAAAGCGAAGAGGCAGGCCACACAAAAGGATTGGGGCTGTTAAAAGGGCGTGTCGTTCTTTTAAAAGATCGTGATCAGGACGGGCAAAGGCTGAAGGTACCTCATATGGGGTGGAATGAGCTTACATTTCATCAGCCCTCCCCATTGTTTGACGGTGTACCAGAAGGATTTGCATACTTTGTTCACTCTTATTATGTGAGTGATATGAACCCAGATGAGCAATTAGCAAGCGCGGACTATGGTGTTCAAGTACCAGCAATCGTTGGCAAGGGAAATGTGCTTGGTGCACAGTTTCACCCTGAAAAAAGCAGTACAACGGGAATGGCGCTGCTCAAACAATTTATTCTATTAGCAAACGAACAGAGGGTGAGCAAATGAGTGAGTTTACATTATATCCAGCGATTGATATGAGAAATGGCAAATGTGTACGTCTTGTACAAGGAGATTATGATCAGGAAACCATTTATGGAGATTCACCGCTCGACATGGCCGCGAAATTTGCGAAGGATGGAGCGACGTGGATTCATCTTGTGGATCTGGATGGTGCAAAAGCAGGGAAACGTGTCAATCATGAGCATGTGCTGGCGATTGCTTCTTCCTTAGATGTGAAGGTACAAATTGGCGGCGGTATTCGGACAGAAGAAGACGTTGCCTTTTATTTAAGTAACGGCGTCGATAGAGTGATTCTTGGCAGCTCAGCTGTATCTAACCCAGCCTTTGTGAAAAAAATGCTGTCGCAATATGGAGAGAAAATCGCAATTGGGATTGATGCGCGAAATGGCTTTGTATCGACTGAAGGGTGGCTTGAAACGTCTAAAGTGAAGGCAGAGGAGCTCGGCAGGGAATTGGCAAAGGAAGGCGCAGAGGTCTTTATTTTCACCGATATTCAAATGGATGGCATGCTGTCTGGTCCCAATGTGGAAAGCACGGTTCGCTTAGCAGAAGCAACCGGCAAACAAGTGATTGCTTCAGGCGGTGTCAGCGCGGTAGCTGATCTTCAAAAGCTGTCAGCGCAAAAAGAGACTGGTGTGTCTGGTGCGATCATTGGAAAAGCACTTTACACGAAGCAGTTTACTTTAGCGGAAGCATTTGAAGGGCTTGACGGCATATGATGACAAAACGAATCATCCCATGTCTTGATGTGAAGGAAGGGCGTGTTGTCAAAGGAGTGCAATTCCTAGGCTTAAAGGATGCTGGTGATCCAGTAGAATTAGCGCAGATCTATGATGAGGCAGGGGCGGATGAACTCGTCTTTCTTGATATTTCTGCGTCGCATGAAGGCCGGAAAACGATGGTGGATGTGGTCAAACAAGTCGCGTCCACTCTTGCCATACCATTTACGGTAGGAGGCGGAATTAACCACCTTGATGACATGAAGCGTATATTAAGAGCGGGTGCAGACAAAGTATCTGTCAATACAGCAGCTGTGTTAAGGCCAGAACTGATTTCAGAAGGTGCTGACTTTTTTGGCTCCCAGTGTATCGTTGTTGCAATTGATGCAAAATACGATGAAGAGAAAAAAGCATATATGGTCTATACACACGGAGGACGCCGTCAAACAGATTTAGAGGTTAGCGACTGGGCGAAGGAAGCTGTGCAAAGAGGTGCAGGAGAGATTTTACTGACAAGTATGGATGCCGATGGTGAAAAGACAGGCTTTGATCATCGATTGACAAAGCTTGTATCAGAGGCAGTCACTGTGCCAGTTATCGCTTCTGGCGGCGCTGGCAATGCCCAGCATATGCTGGAGGCATTTACAAAAGGAGAAGCTGATGCAGCATTAGCAGCCTCCATTTTCCATTATAAAGAAACCTCTATTCACGAGGTGAAAACATATTTGAGAGAACACGGGGTGAAGGTCAGATGAAACAGGCAAATGAATTAACTTTTAATGAAGCAGGCCTGATTCCTGCGATTGTACAGGATGCTCAAAGTAAGGAAGTATTGACGCTGGCATATATGAATCAAGAGTCCTATGAAAAAACGCTGGAGACAGGCGAAACATGGTTCTATAGCCGGTCGAGAAACGAGCTTTGGCACAAAGGCGCCACCTCTGGACATACCCAGCAAGTGAGTTCTATTCGATATGACTGCGACAAGGACGCTCTGCTTGTCCTTGTCGCGCCAAGCGGCCCAGCCTGTCATACTGGCAGCTATAGCTGTTTTTCGGAAGAAGGCGTAAAGCGCCAAAGCGAAGAGCAGGATCGTTTTGCGATATTAAATGAACTTGAACAGGTCATTGCAAAGCGTCAGGCGGAAATGCCTGAAGGTGCTTATACTACCTATCTATTTGAAAAAGGGGTCGATAAAATCCTGAAAAAGGTAGGGGAAGAAGCGTCTGAGGTGATCATTGCAGCGAAAAACCGAGATCAAGAAGAATTGAAATGGGAAACAGCGGACCTCCTCTATCATCTTCTTGTGCTATTACGTGAACAGCAATTGCCGCTTGATGATGTATTAAAGGTATTAAAAAAGCGTCATCAAGGTGAATGAAAAGCCGGGGGATATCCCAGGCTTTTTATTTTTAAATGAAAAACAAATCCTTCCTTTCCTTTTGTTCTATGTGACGACTGGTGAAGTATGTTATACTACACACGGTACACTGTTCGAAATGGAGGGTATCGGTGAGTAAATACACTTCTCAAAATAATCACACACAAGTCGTCCAGCTTTTTCAAGATGGGCATTACTTTTTTCATAAAGGTCTTAAAGCATATAGAGAAAGAAATTTGTCTAGGGCAAGTAAGCTAATACAGCGGGCCATCGTACTTGAGCCTGAAAATGTAGAAATGCTGTCACAGCTTGCCATTATTTATACTGAAATGGGTCATTACCAACAATCAAATGAACTGCTTGATTTCATCCTTGAACACATCGATGAAAACATGTCTGAGTGTCACTACTTTAAAGCCAATAATTATGCCAATCTCGGACTATTTCAAGAGGCATATAAATCAGCTACTGCTTATGCCGCGCTGGAAGAGAACGGGGAATTTGCGGATGAAAATGACGACCTTCTTGACTTGCTCGATATGAGCGACGAAGAGGACGAAGATTTTCCTTATGATCAGGATGACCTGATTGTGAAGCAGGATCAAGCAAACCATTTGCTAGAAAGCGGCAGACTCGATGAAGCCATTGAGATGCTAGAACAGATGATTGTTGAGTATCCAGAATTTTGGTCAGCGTATAATAATCTCGCTTTGGCCTATTTTTATTCTGGTCGAATCCATCAGGCGAAAGAAATGTTGAACCGGGTCCTTCATGAAAATCCCGGTAATCTGCATGCCCTTTGCAATCAGCTAGTCTTCTACCATTATGAAAAAGAAGAAGAGAAGGTCAACAAGTTAGCGAAGCAATTAACGCACGTGTATCCAATACTAAGTGAACAGCGTTATAAGCTTGGTGCAACATTTGCCCTTATAGGAGAATTTGAATGGGCCTTTAAATGGCTTTATTCTTTGTACAAAACAGGTTTTCAGGGAGATAGTACATTTTTATACTGGCTTGCAAGCGCAGCCTATCATACAGGTCACAAGACGCTCGCCCAAACGGTTTGGGATAAGATGGTCGAAGAAGACATCGACGCAGATGAAATCAAGCCTTGGCAGGATAAACCTGAGGTGACTGAGCCAATGGTCTCGATTGAGGAACGGCTGACTGCGTATTATGTCAGTAAACAAAAAGGAGAACGTGACGTTCTGCAGTCTGTCCTTGATGCACGCGCAGCGAAAACGGCCTTTGAACAGCAATTCATAGAACTGCTTTTGTATGAAGATGAAATGAAAGAAAAGTCTTTTTCAGAAGATGCAGTTTTTGCAAAACAGGCGGCATCTAGTTTGGAGGAAGCCGTTCAGCCTGACAGCCATATGCCTTATTTTTGGTTATTCCATATTATTCAGCAGGCACGTGCTTCTGGTATTGATAAGAAAAATGCGCCTGCCTGGGCAGCAGCATCCTATTATCTATGGATGAATGAACAAGAAGAATCAGCTGTCAGCAAAAAAGACATTGCGTCTGCTTTTCAAATCAGTGTTCAAACACTGTCAAAATACGAACGAGAAATCTGTACGTTAATTGATTAAATAGGTAAATAGATTGAGAACGTCCCAGCATGGCCGAAAAGGTCATGCTTTTTTCTTGGATAAAAAGGTGGGATTTGCAAGGAATTGGCGAAGTATGACAATCACGACATGTTTTTGAAACATAAATGTAATAAAAATATTAGCTCATTTTGTCGATGTCTCATGTATAATGAAAATCGTGGATTAAAACAAAGATAGATATTTAAATATTTTACTATACATAATGAAACACCTAGTGATAGAAACAATCTGGTCAACATCTGACTGAACAATCAGGAAGAAAGACATAGAGAGCACAGATTGGTCGCAGAGAATTTGCTGCTTTCTAATGTCGCTTGGGAAATTGTCAAAGGAGGAACTATTCGTGAAAAAGTTTATTACTTTCGGTTTAGCTTCGGTGATCGGAGCGAGCGGTTTATTTATTCCATTTACACATGAAGCAAACGCACAGAACTTTGAACAAAAGAAACAAGAACTAGACAGCAAACAATCTGAGGTAAACAAGAATCTTCAAAAGAAAAAAGAAGAGCTTTCAAAGCTTGAAGCAAAACAAGAGGCACTTGCACAAAAGCTTAAAGATATTGATGAGAAAGCTTTAAAAACAAGTGATCAAATCGAAGAAAAACAAAAAGAAAATGAAAAAACTAAAAAAGAAATCAAAGCACTGAAAAAAGAAATTGCTGATACAGAAAAACGTATTGAAGAAAGAAACGAGTTCTTGAAAAAGCGTGTACGTGCCCTTCAAGAGAGCGGCGGTTCTACGAAATACATAGATGTATTACTAGGAGCAAAAAGCTTTAGTGATTTCATCAGTCGTGCAGGTGCAGTTTCTACACTGATCAACGCAGACAGTGAAATCATTAAAGAGCAGGAAAAAGACAAAGCAGAGCTTCAAAAGTCTGAAAACGAATTAAACACAAAGCTTGAAAATGTGCAAAGCACACTTGCAAAGCTTGAAACACTTCAATCAGACTTGAATAAACAGCTTGATGAAAAAGACAAGCTATTCAAGCAAGTGAAAAAGCAAAAAGGAAGTGCTTTTTCAGAAATCAGCGAGTTAAACAGTGAGGCTAACAGCATTGCATCTGAAAAAGACGCAACAGTAGCTGCACAAAAACAAGCTGAAAAAGAAGCTAGAGAAGCAGCTCAAAAAGCAAAAGAAGAAAAAGCGCAAAGACAACAGCAGCAGCGTCAAGCTAGTGTTCAAGCGGAAGACAACAGCTCAAATAACGATAGCAGCCCGTCTTCGAGTAACAGCGGGTCATCTAATAACAACAATAACAATAACAGCAACAGCAGCTCACCAAGCAAGAAGCCATCTACTGGCGGTGGATCACCTGTCAGCAGTAACGTAGGCGGAATTGAAGGTGCAATCAGCACAGGTTCTACTATTGTTGGACAATCTCCATATAAATGGGGCGGCGGCAGATCACAAGCCGATATTGACGCACGTCGTTTTGACTGTTCTTCATTCGTTCGCTGGGCATTTGCATCAGCAGGTATCAACCTTGGACCAGTTGGCGGTACAACAACAGATTCGCTTGTAGGTAAAGGAAGAGCTGTAAGTGCATCTGACATGAAACGCGGAGACCTTGTGTTCTTTGATACGTATAAAGTAAATGGACACGTTGGTATTTACTTAGGAAACGGTACATTCTTGAACGATAACAGCTCTCGCGGTGTTTCAGTTGACTCAATGAGCAACGTATACTGGAAAAAAGCATTCAAAGGCGTTGTAAGAAGAGTCGTTGAATAAATCATTACTTTTTATATAACCGTAAACAGGCTTCCTTAAACAGCAGTTTAAGGAAGCTTTTTCTTTTTTTGAAGATATGAGCAAATGATTCGCTTATTCCCCGCAGATTTAATAGGATATGGGTAAGGAATAAAAGCTAAGAGTGGAAATGATGCTCTCTGTCATGAATGGAAGCATCACCCAAGGGCATTCTAATAAGAAATGCGAGCAGCAATTGAAGAGGGAGTGACAGTTGTGTCAGAAGAAAAAATCTACGATACGATCATCATTGGAGCGGGTCCTGCCGGAATGACAGCCGCTGTTTATACATCACGGGGAAATCTTTCAACATTAATGATTGAAAGAGGAATTCCAGGCGGACAAATGGCGAATACGGAAGATGTCGAGAACTATCCTGGCTTTGAAAGCATTTTGGGGCCGGAACTTTCAAATAAAATGTTTGAGCATGCGAAGAAATTCGGTGCAGAGTATGCGTATGGCGATATCAAAGAAATCGTGAACGGTGAAGAGTACAAAATCGTCAAAGCCGGCTCAAAAGAATACAAAGGACGCTCTGTCATTATCGCGGCAGGGGCTGAATACAAAAAAATCGGTGCACCAGGTGAAAAAGAACTTGGCGGCCGCGGTGTATCATATTGTGCAGTATGTGACGGAGCATTCTTTAAAAACAAAGAGCTTGTCGTCATTGGCGGCGGAGATTCTGCTGTAGAAGAGGGTGTGTATCTTACACGCTTCGCTTCTAAAGTAACGATTATCCATAGACGCGATAAGCTTCGTGCACAAAGCATTTTACAAGCGCGTGCCTTTGATAATGAAAAAATTGACTTCATGTGGAACAAAACCGTCAAACAGATCAATGAAGAAAACGGGAAAGTCGGCAGTGTGACATTGATTGATACGGTGACTGGTGAAGAAGAAGAGTTTAAAACAGACGGCGCCTTTATCTATATCGGAATGCTGCCACTGTCTAAACCATTTGAAAATCTCGGCATTACAAATAAAGAAGGCTACATCGAGACAAACGAAAGAATGGAAACGAGAGTGGAAGGTATTTTCGCAGCGGGTGACATTCGTGAAAAAACACTTCGTCAAATTGTCACAGCAACAGGAGACGGAAGTATTGCAGCACAAAGCGCACAGCATTATGTAGAAGAGCTTGCTGAAAAACTCAAAGCAACGAAATAAATGGCTGTCGTAAATCCTTAATATAGCGTCATGGGCTTTTAACTGGAATGTAACACGGGTGAAATAATTTTCCGTTATGATAAAACTAGTAATTGACCCCCTTTTATAAGGAATACATGTTTGGCACGGATGTGAATCCGTGTCCTTTTTTTTGCCTAAAATCAGAAATTCACCAGATGTTCACAAATGACGCATGGAGAACCGTTAGATGCTGTAAAATAAAGAGTAGAGAAATTGCCCGTGACATCATTCAAACGAAAACCGGTCTGTTTTCGGGGAAGAACGGGCATGTTCATTGTGGGAGTCAGGTTGAACCTGTATAATAAGTTAAAGACATAAAAGAGTAGGTGACAGCTGATGCAACGAGTAACCAATTGTGTGCTGCATCACGAAGATCAAGTTCTCTTGCTGCAAAAGCCAAGACGGGGCTGGTGGGTAGCACCGGGCGGCAAAATGGAAAGCGGAGAATCGGTCAAGGATTCAGTCGTTCGAGAATATAGAGAAGAAACAGGTATTTATATTTTAAATCCGCAGCTGAAAGGTGTTTTTACCTTTATCATAAAAGAAGGCGATCAAATCGTTCAAGAGTGGATGATGTTCACCTTTATGGCAGATTCATTTACCGGAAAAAATGTAACAGAGTCAGAGGAAGGCATTTTAAAATGGCATGACGTAAAGGATGTGCCTCATTTGCCGATGGCTCCAGGAGATTCCCATATTCTTGATTTTATGCTCAAAGGAAAAGGACTTCTGCACGGCACTTTTACGTATACACCCGATTTTGAGCTGATTGCTTATCGGTTAGATCCTCAGGGAGAATAATACATGAACCGTTTTCATAAAGAAGGAGAGGAAGCAGGCATGAATACACACAAACAAGAAGATATTCAGCTTGTGATTATTACAGGAATGTCAGGTGCGGGGAAAACCGTCGCCATTCAAAGCTTTGAAGATTTAGGCTACTTTTGTGTTGATAACCTGCCGCCATCACTTTTACCGAAATTCCTAGAGCTCATGAAGGAATCGAATTCCAAGATGAGCAAGGTCGCTCTTGTGATGGATTTGCGCGGACGCGAATTTTTCGACAGCTTAATTGCGGCTTTAGATGAAATGAGTGATCTTGACTGGATCACGCCAAGAATTCTATTTTTAGATGCAAATGATAAGGTGCTTGTCTCAAGATACAAAGAAACGAGACGTTCGCATCCCCTTGCGACAACAGGTTTGCCGCTTGAAGGAATTGCAATGGAGCGCGAGCTGTTAGAGGAGTTAAAAGGCCGGTCTCAAATGATTTTTGATACATCGGATTTAAAACCAAAACAGCTGCGAGAAAAAATCGTCACGCACTTTGCCACAAACCAAGGACAGGTGTTTACAGTAAACGTGATGTCTTTTGGCTTTAAATACGGTCTGCCGATTGATGCTGATCTTGTCTTTGACGTGAGATTCCTGCCTAATCCTTACTATATTGAGAGTATGCGTCCACAGACTGGAAACGATGAAGAAGTGCGCTCCTATGTGATGAAATGGAGTGAAACGCAAAAATTCACAGAGAAATTAATCGATCTTCTCAGCTTTATGCTTCCGTCGTATAAGAGGGAAGGAAAAAGCCAGCTTGTGATCGCCATCGGCTGTACAGGCGGGCAGCATCGATCTGTGACGCTGGCCAACTATTTATCGGAGTATTTTAAAAACGATTACTATACACATGTCACTCACCGGGACATTGAAAAGAGAAGCAGAAAATAGATGACGACACTACCAAAGGTGGTCATTCTTGGCGGTGGCACTGGCTTATCTGTTTTGCTCAGAGGGCTAAAAACGAAGCCAGTGGACATTACCGCTATAGTAACGGTTGCTGACGACGGAGGCAGCTCAGGCAGACTGCGGCATGATTTGAATATTCCCCCTCCAGGTGATATTCGAAATGTTCTTGCGGCTCTCTCTGATGTTGAACCGCTTGTAGAAGATTTATTTCAGCACCGTTTTAACAAAGGGAATGACTTAACAGGCCACTCACTCGGCAACCTCATTCTTGCGGCCATGACAAATATAACCGGTGATTTTTTTCATGCCGTTACTGAAATGAGTAAGGTTTTAAATGTGAGAGGAAAAGTATTGCCAGCAGCAAATTCAAGTGTTGTTCTTCATGCGGAATTAGAAAATGGGCAAATGGTGACAGGAGAATCGAAAATTCCCACCTATGGTGAGCGAATTAAACGAGTGTTCCTCACACCCGATACGATTGAACCGCTGCCAGAATCTATTCAAGTCATTCGTGAGGCGGATTTGATCGTCATTGGGCCTGGCAGCCTGTATACGAGTATTTTGCCAAACTTGCTTGTCCCGCATATTGGAGAAGAAGTGATTCGCTCAAAGGCGAAAAAAGTGTATATTTGCAATGTCATGACGCAGCCAGGGGAAACGCTTTCCTACAGTGCTGCTGATCATGTTCAGGCATTAAATGATCATATGGCTCGTCCATTTATCGATACGATTTTTGTGAACAATAAAGAAATTCCAGAAGAAATCAAAGCAAAATATGCAGAAGAACAGGCACAGCCTGTCCAGTTCGACACAGATGCACTGAAAGCAATGGGACTAGAAGTGATTCCTGGAGAAATCATTACATATGACCAGCATGTCATTCGTCATGACACGCTGAAAGTAGCCTCGCTGCTTGTCGATCTACTGCATCAGAAAAAATAGGAATGGGGGTGGCAAGGATGTCATTTGCATCCGAAACAAAAAAAGAGCTGACTAATCTGGACGTGAAGGACTGCTGCACAAAAGCAGAGCTTTCTGCCCTCATCCGTATGAACGGTTCATTATCGTTCTCTAATCGAAAATTGATTTTAGATATACAGACAGAGAACGCAGCCATTGCAAGACGTATTTATACGCTGCTCAAAAAGAAATACGATGTGACAGTCGAGCTGCTCGTCCGTAAAAAAATGAGATTGAAAAAGAATAACGTGTATATTGTCAGACTGGTAGAACGAGCGAAAACCATTTTAGAGGATTTGAAAATATTAGGTGAGCAATTTGTATTTGAGCGCAATATTTCAGAGGAGCTCGTGAAGAAAAGATGCTGCAAGCGCTCCTATATGAGAGGTGCTTTTTTAGCAGGCGGTTCTGTGAATAATCCAGAAACGTCCTCCTATCACCTTGAGATTTTTTCACTATATAAAGAACATAATGATGCCCTTTGTGAGCTGATGAATCAATTTCATCTCAATAGTAAAACACTTGAGCGCAAAAAAGGGTACATTACGTACATGAAGGAAGCAGAAAAAATCACGGAATTTTTAAGTGTTGTGGGCGCTCATAATTCACTGCTTCGCTTTGAAGATGTGCGAATCGTCCGAGACATGAGGAACTCCGTCAACCGGCTCGTCAATTGTGAAACAGCAAACTTGAATAAAACGATTGGTGCATCACTGCGTCAGGTTGAGAACATTCAATTTATTGATGAAAAAATTGGACTTGATGCCCTGCCGGATAAGCTTCGTGAAATTGCCAAACTGCGAGTCGACTATCAAGAAGTCACGCTGAAGGAACTTGGAGAAATGGTGGAAAGCGGCAAGATTAGCAAGTCAGGGATTAACCACCGTTTAAGAAAGCTAGATCAAATTGCAGAACAATTACGAAATGGACAAGCTGTTACACTCAAATAGGAGAATGAAAAAGGGAGGCAGATCATATGGTGGAAAAAACGGTCACCATCCAGCTGAAAACAGGCTTGCAGGCACGTCCAGCTGCTTTGTTTGTACAAGAAGCCAATCGCTTTGGAGCTGATATTTTTCTAGAGAAAGACGGGAAAAAAGTCAATGCGAAAAGCATTATGGGTCTCATGAGTCTTGCGATCAGCTCTGGGGTTACTGTCACACTGATTGCAGATGGTGCGGACGAACAAGAAGCCATTGAGGCGTTAACAGATTTTATCAATCAAGAAAACTGAGTCTCTTCAAAGGCTCAGTTTTTTTAGGAGGGAATGTCATGATTCAATCAGCTTTTTTACAGAAGATCGGATATGAAGGTCAGTCCATAACCTTTAATGACTTACCTGTATTATTAAAAAAAATGGCCTATACCTTTCCGTTCGAAAATAGATCTGTTCTGAACAAACAATCCTACGCTTTGAATCAAGAAGGGTTGAAGCAGCATCTTCTTGAAGAAAACAGAGGAGGTCTTTGTTACGATCTCAATCCTCTCTTATACTATGTGTTAAAAGAGGCAGGGCTCTCTGTACAGCTTCTTCAAGGGACAGTGTATATCAAAGAAGCGGACACGTGGGCCATTGATGGCACGCATGTAGCCATCATGTTGAAGCATCATAACGAACGCTTTCTCATTGATGCGGGATTTGGTGTGAATTTACCTCTTCAGCCTGTGCCTTTTACAGAAGATTGGGTGGAAGGAGCGTCTATTCGGTTTCGCGTCAAAGCAAAGGAAACCGAAAAAGGGACACATCTGCTTCAGTTAGATAAGGGAGATGGTGCTGAAACAGGCTATGCTTTCACATTGAACAAGGTGGACGAGGCTGCATTGGTCCAATTGAGACACGAGATTTATGAAAATGAATCCTCTCCTTTTAACAAAAGACCGCTTGCGTCAAAGCTCACGCCAACAGGACGTGTGATCGTTACTGAGGATCATGTCACCACACATGAACATGAAGAAGTGTCGAAAAAGCCGCTTCCGATTCCTTTTGAGGATTACGTGAAAAAGCTTATACCGTAAACCATACTAAAAGACAGCCCCAGATGAAACAGGGCTGTCTTTTTTATTGATTATCGAATACGTGTGAAAGTCGCATAATGGTCTGTTGTTTTGTAAATGAGCCAGTCGCTTGAATACACAAGACGGTCAGCATTGCGGAAGCCTGAAACGTAGTTGATGTCTGCCTCACGCCATGTGCGGCCGCTTGCTGAAGGAAGACGTCCTTCCCGGTTTGAGAAAATATCTCCACCGATGCTTTTACCTGGCGCCACTTCTGCTAGATTTCCCTTAGATGCCACCCATCCGAGAGCACTTGCTTGTGATTTCGTAATGTAGTTATCAGGCAGTCGTTTGTAGCGAATTAAATAATCTGCTACACCATCAAACGTATTAATGACGGCAAGGGTACGTACATCTGACGTAAGCTGAATAGCAGCATTTTCAGTTGTGGCTGTTGGTGTAAGAGGTGTTTCTGCATGAACTTGCTGCGGGATAAATCCAGAAAACAGAATAGCAGCGATCAGAGCGAACATAGTCAAAACTGAACTCAATCTTTTCATCTTCATCCTCCTATTAAGGAAATCCGATGCCGTCCTCTTGATGCTTGTCTACCTCATATTATAGCACCCGAACATGAAGGAAATGTAAAGAATCAGGATCTTTGCTAAAATGAGACTTTTCTCCTGAAGCCTCTTAAAGAAATAAATAAAAAGACGCAGTTCAGTTCCCTGCGTCTTATTTGATCAAGATGAAGCAAGCTCCTTCACAACATCAACAGGCGCCTTCCCATCTATTCCATGAATCACATTATGAATGGCTCGTTTCAGCATGAGATCCCTTGTTGTTTCAGTAGCGGAACCGATATGAGGGGCTAGGGTGACATTGTTCATCTCTTTGAAAGGATGATCCTCTTGAAGCGGCTCCTGCTCATACACATCAAGACCAGCGCCTTTGATCCATCCCTCCTGAAGTGCTTGAATGAGGCTTTTTTCATCCACTGTTTTCCCGCGGGAAATGTTTACAAATAAAGCCGTTTGCTTCATTAACTTCAATTCTCGTTCCCCAATCATATGATACGTTTCCTCGGTCAGCGGTGTAATCAACACGATGATATCAGCTTGTTTTAAAAGATCATCAAGTACACAATAGACAGCGCCATACGCCGATTCAGCCTTTTCATTCCGGCTTCGGTTATGATAAAGAACATTCATATCAAAACCATGTGCTGCCCGTTTGGCAACTTGTTCTCCAATACGACCCATGCCAATAATACCGAGCGTTTGGTGATGTACATCGATGCCAAAGACCTCTTCTTCCTGTACGAATTTCGTCCATTTTCCTTCACGGATAAAACGATCAAGCTCGGCGATTCTTCTCGCAGAGGAGAGTATGAGTGAAAAGGCAAGGTCAGCCACGGTATGATCGAGCGTATAAGGGGTGTGCGTACCAATCACGCCTCTTTGTCTCATCACTTCTATATCGAAATTGTCATAGCCGACAGAGTTATTACTCACTACCTTGAGTTTTGGTGCGTGATCTAACAGCTCTTGATCGATTTTCGTCCCAGACGTTAAAAGACCATCAGCGTGCTGCAGCTTCTCAAACAAAATGTCTCTTGGAATAGGGTCTTTAGATTGCCAAACCTCGTATGTACAATGTTCCTTTAGCATTTCCTCAAAAGAAGCAGGTAAGGGTTTGGCGACAAAAATGTGTGGTATCACAGTCAATTCGCTCCTTTCACATGGTCATCTTACTCCTTTTATTATAAAGCAACCATTTCGGCAGAACACGTTTGAATGTTAGCAGCTCAATATTTAATATACTAAAATAACGGTAAAGAAAGACATTTTCTTAGTGAAAAAGTAGATTCATATGCCATCTGATGCATTTTTTATCTATATAAAAATAATTGGATGGTAGAGGAGACATGTGAATTTGCAAGATTTTACGAGAGGTTATCTGACAAACTGGAAAATAGATCGAGACTTTTTGATAGAAAATTTATTATATTTGAAATGTATTAAACGGGATGGTCATTTTCTACTAAACCATTTTATTGTCTTTTAGTGTGATGAGAACAATAGATTGAAAACAAACCCGCGAATCCGTTGGGATGCAGCGTAAAATAGAGAAAATAATGATATTTCTTCTCATCGTTTTCTCATTTTTTTCTTTTTTTTCTATCATTTTTCTTCTCTATTCTTGAGAACACGAGAAGGAAAAGGGGGACAGGCACGAGCTTACGTTACTTAAAAAAGATGGGAGATGGCAAAATGGGATCAAAATTAGAACAGATTCTTCAGCACAATTCAGAGTTTGTGAATGAGAGACACTATGAGCCTTACAAAGCGGGGAAATTCCCTGAGAAGAAATTGGTCATTTTAACGTGCATGGATACCCGTCTTTTGGAATTATTGCCGCAATCTATGGGGCTGCGCAATGGGGATGCAAAGATCATTAAGAATGCGGGCGCCATCGTGACACATCCGTTCGGCAGTGTGATGCGGAGTATCCTGCTAGCTATCTATGAGCTAAAGGCAGAGGAAGTATGCATTGTAGGTCATCATGAATGCGGAATGGCAGGTCTTGCGGCGGATCCTTTACTTGAAAAGGCGAAAGCACGCGGAATCGAAGAGAAATGCTTAAGCATTGTAAAAAACTCAGGAGTCGATTTAAAGGGCTGGCTGACAGGCTTTGATTCAGTTGAAGAGAGCGTGGCCCAAAGTGTGAAATTAGTGAAAGAGCATCCACTGATGCCAAGTGATGTGGCTGTTCATGGACTGGTGATTCATCCAGCAACAGGAAAGCTGGATGTCGTTGTGAAAGATAAATTGATTGACCCGCAGTATACCTAAATCATCTACACATACTTAAAGGAGGCCAACACATACCATGCGTTTTTATGGAAGATTTGAAGGGTACAATTCATCAAAGTTTAGGCGCGATTTAATCGCTGGGCTTGTCGTGGGGGTTGTGGCAATTCCTTTAGGCATGGCATTTGCCATTGCATCTGGTGTCGGACCAGAATATGGATTATACACAGTCATCGTTGCCGGCATTTTGATTTCATTGTTTGGTGGTTCAAAGTATCAGATCGGCGGGCCGACTGGGGCGTTTGTTCCAATTTTATTCGGGATCGTCAGCCAGTACGGTATTGAAAACTTGCTTATTGCCGGTTTTATGGCAGGCTGTATGCTTGTATTATTCGGAATATTCAAACTAGGAAAGCTCATGAAATTTATTCCTCGTCCGGTTATCATCGGTTTTACTGCTGGCATTGCTGTCATTATTTTTTCAGGACAGATTGCCAACTTCCTCGGATTAAAGGGTGTTGAAAAACATGAAAGCTTTTTCCTCAATATGAGAGAAATCGTGGTCCATCTCGGTACCACAAACAGTCTCGCCATCATCACAGCCGTCACCGGGCTCATCGTGATTTTGGCGGCACAAAAATACATTCCCAAAATACCTGGTGCTCTATTAGGTCTATTGGCTTCTACGTTTCTCGCCGTTCTCTTCTTTCAAGGACAAGTTGAAACGATTGGCTCTGCATATGGTGAAATCCCTCGTCAGCTGCCAACCTTCGCTTTTCCTGAATTGACGATTGAAAAAATGATATACCTCCTGCCTCCAGCAATTATCATTGCACTTTTGGGCGGCGTGGAATCGATTTTATCCGCAATGGTTGCTGATAATATGAAAGGCTCTAAGCATGACAGCAATAAAGAGCTTGTTGGGCAAGGAATTGCCAATATGGCGGCACCGCTTTTCGGAGGAATTCCAGCGACGGGCGCTATTGCCCGCACGGCAACGAACATAAAAAATGGCGGAGCAAGTCCGATTTCTGGTGTTGTGCATGGCGTTGTCGTTTTGTTAATTTTAATGGTATTTGCGCCATATGCGTCAATGATTCCACTTGCTGCAATGGCACCAATTTTAATGTTTGTTGCTTGGAATATGAGTGAGAGAAAAGAATTTATCAATATTGTGAAAGTGAAAAATGCCGATTCGCTTGTACTTGTCGTGACCTTCCTGCTCACAGTGATCGGTGATTTGATTATTGGCGTCACCGCTGGTCTCATTTTAGCGTTTATCGCTTTTATCAAAAAAATGAGCCAGACGACCAATATCCATACAAATGTCGCTGTTCCTCAGATGGAAACAGCAGCTGCTTTAGAAAAACAGGTAGACGAGAAAGGGATCAGTATGTATTCCATCGAAGGGCCGCTCTTCTTCGGAACAACAGATTCATTGGAAAATTCGATTTTGGACCATGTTCAAACAAAACCGAAAACACTCATTCTGCTTATGAATAAAGTCAATTATATGGACACGTCGGCAGAAGCGGTTCTCATGAATATCTCCAATCGGTTAAAGCATCATAATGGAAAGCTGATGATCGTTGGGCTTCAATCACAGCCTAAGGAGCTTTTGCATCGAACAGGTCTTTTCCATCATATCGGAAAGCAGCATTTCTTTGAACGAACAGATGACATCTCACCACAGCATCTTTAAGGCTTAGAAAAACACGTGACAGCTTGGTCACGTGTTTTTTACTGACTCTTTTTCTCCAGAAAAACGCTTTGTGAGTTTCTGTTGATGAGTGCTGAAGACCTCTTCTACTGTGACGTCATAGAGATCCGCTAAAATGAGGAGGTTTGCTAAGACATCTCCCATTTCTTCAATGAGTTCTTTCTTCAGCTCAGATGATTCCTGTCTCTGCTCATCAGGCCGGTCTCGTCCAATTTCTATTGCTCTAACAGCACGAGCGAGTTCTCCCGTTTCTTCCATTAAGAAGCCTAACCGGATAAACGGTCCATATTCTGTCCAGTTTCTCATTTGATAAAAATCCTTGATCCACTTCTCCATTTCAGTTGTTTGCATTCTCTCTATACAGCTCCTTATATGGTGTTCACTCTTTTGATTTTACACTATATATAGAAGAAACGGCTGTTTTTTTACAAATCATTATAGTAGAATGAGTGAAGAAATCATAGAGAGAGATGGAGCTGTTTTGATGAAAACGATTTGTGTGTTTGCTGGTTCGAATCCAGGTGTAAATGATGTCTACAAACAAAAGGCTGTAGAGCTGGGGGCTTATATGGCGAAGCAGGGCATTCGTCTTGTTTACGGCGGATCGCGTATTGGGTTAATGGGCGCGATTGCCGATGAGGTCATGAGACATGGCGGACAAGTGATCGGGGTCATGCCTAAGGGGCTTTTTAGAGGAGAAGTCGTGCATCAAGAGCTGACAGAGTTAATTGAGGTAACAGGCATGCATGAACGAAAAGCGAAAATGAGCGAGCTGGCCGATGGATTTATCGCGATGCCAGGTGGCTTTGGTACATATGAAGAATTATTTGAGGTGCTGTGCTGGGCACAAATCGGTATCCATCAAAAGCCGATTGGATTGTATCAAGTGAATGACTATTTCAACCCGCTTATGGACATGGTGAAGTTTAGTGTACAGGAAGGCTTTTCAAATGAATCACACCTTCAATTGTTACATGCTTCGAGCGAACCGGAGGAATTAATCACGCAGATGGCTTCTTATCAAACACCGTCTCTTCAGCAGAAATGGACGGAGCTGTCTTAAAGTATGTTTAAATGACAAAAAACCGTCTGTTCAAGGAACAGACGGTTTGTGTTGTGATCATTATTTTTGGTCTTCTGTATTACGGGTCAAGACTTTGTCAATGAGTCCGTATTGAAGTGCTTCTTCCGCTGTTTTGAAGTTGTCACGATCTGTATCGCGCTCAATGACTTCAATTGGCTGACCAGTACGTTCAGCAAGTACTTGGTTCAGTTTATCGCGTAAAGAAAGGATTCGTTTTGCCGCAATTTCAATTTCTGTTGCTTGACCTTGGGCTCCGCCTAGTGGTTGGTGAATCATGACTTCACTGTTTGGAAGAGCATAACGCTTACCTTTTTCACCAGCAGCAAGCAGGAACGCACCCATAGATGCAGCCATACCAATACAAATAGTTGATACCTTTGGTTTAATAAATTGCATCGTATCGTAAATGGCCATACCAGCTGTGATTGAACCGCCAGGGCTGTTAATGTAGATAGAAATATCTTTTTCTGGATCTTCAGCTTCTAAGAAAAGCAGCTGTGACACGATGGAGTTGGCAACATTGTCATCGATCGCAGAACCAAGCATGATAATACGGTCTTTTAAAAGACGAGAATAAATGTCGTAAGCTCTTTCCCCACGATTTGTTTGCTCAATGACTGTAGGTATTAAATTCATAATGTTCCTCCTTCACCTTTTAGGTAAGTATGTAATTCAATGATACATTTTTGGTCAATAAAGGTCAAACAAAACGCTGACCTAAATTCAAATACCCCTATCCATTTTCCCCAAAATCATTCCACTTCAAACCATCATATTAGTTTATGTATCCAAAGTAAGAAAATACATCATCATGACGAATGATTAATCATTGCTTTCTCGCAGTATTTCCCTTATAATTTGATATGCTGACGTTCAAAAAACATATCGTGCGCTCGTAGCTCAGTTGGATAGAGCGGTGGTTTCCGGTACCACGTCTGCCGGGGGTTCGAATCCCTCCGAGCGCGTACTTAGTATCTGATAGGATTCGATTAATAAATTGTGAAAAATGAGAAAACCCTTTTGAATAAAGGGTTTTTCTTTGTTTTTTATGTGATTGAAATATGTAAGTAAACGTTATTAATTAGATTGGTTTTGCAAAAATTTTTCACTTGTGTAACTTTCGAGTACTAACATTTTGAAACAAATCTAAAGTACTTATAGTCTCTTCTTCTCTAAACTCCTTCATAACATGAGCATAATATCTAAATAAAAGACATCTGAGGAAAGGTTGCGCCTGCATTTGATTTTGAAGTCCCGACTAATATGGTCGATAGTTATTTGACATACAAGAAAAGCGGAAACCGTTCTTTAGTTGAAATGGAAGAAACGAAGCACAGCAGTGAAATGAAGGGCGAAACATCAGTGTATGACATTACGTATGAGCTTCCGCATATAAACGTTGAGCGTCATACAGGTCACCTATTTGATGATGAACAGGTCGAGAAGAAAGACAAAAGAATCACGTATGATCTTGTGGATGGAGGTCGTAAGTTTTATAGCCCTATTTGGTCTTATATGGGGAAGTATGGCATGAAACTGAAATCACAGCCTTTGGGTGTGAATCTTGTTATGGTGGATGTGCAACAGCAACTAGAGTTATACGCTCATATGTATGCCCATATGGATTCAGAAACGAAGGAATATGACGAGGTTCTTTTGAAGCCAGTGTATGCAGATGATCCATTCCCAAATGGATTACCAGAGGGATGGACAAAAGAGGACATGGAATGGATAAATAAGAAATAAATTTACATCGGCCATATAATATGGTGTTGATTTCTAGGGTTGAGTATTATACATCCTCCAATCTAAAAAAGATGAGGTCTAATCAGCTCCAAACGAATAAATGATTTGGAGCAAAAAAATTAGTAGAGATGCTAATAATACGAAAAATTTATTGATTCTAGTTTGGTCTTACAAATGCCACTAATTAATAAAAACGTTTTGTATTGAGTTATATTTAAAACGGCTCTACTGACAAGAAAAATTAGGCATAAGTCTTGTTTAATATCCAATAATAACCTAGAATATTAATAAGGAAGAGTTGATTCTTCGGAAAAAAACCTAAAAGGTGTTTGGGAAATGGCTGATTTTAATCGTTCAGGATTGAATTTACTTGTTTACGCATTTCATGGCACGTCTCACACAAATGCTATGAAAATTGTTTCACAAAAAAAATTCGAGGTGAAAAATAGAAAAAATCATTGGCTAGGTACAGGAGTTTATTTTTTTAGAGATGATCCAGAACAGGCAATGAGCTGGGCTAAAATAAAAAATGAAGAAAAGAACTGTGCTGTTATAAAAGCTGATTTATCATTGAACTCGGACTATTTTTTGAATTTGGATTCTAGAGATGGAATTGAATACTTTCAAAAATTTATCAGCATCATTGATGAAAAAACAAAAGGTATTAAGTTTAAACATAAAAACAATGAAGATAGCCATAACGTTTTGATGAATTTTTATTGCAATTTTTTGACAGATGAAATTAAGGCAATTCAAAGAACATTTAAAACAACTTCAAAGAGATTAAACAATTTAAAGAGATTAAAAAAAGTAAACATGCATCTGAATGGTGTTCAATTATGTATAAGAGATCAAAGTATTATCGATTTTGATAAAATTAGTTTAAATAAACTTAGTTATGGTAATAATGAAAATAGAGAAAAAATAAATTAATTTAACTCTTAAGAAAGAGTGTGAGTAATATGAATATAAACTTTAGTCTAGATAAGTTGAATAAAATCGCAGAGGAGTTAGACATTGAATTAGAATTTAATTCTGATAATCCCGGTCATTTTGTTTCGGAAGGTGGAATTGAGAAAAAAATATCTCTAAAAGATGTATTCCCTGAAGTTGATTCCAATCTATTCTTTTATAAAGAAGAAATATTTACGGAAAAAGAAGATGATAGTAAATTTTCTATCCATGGAGTAGAGTCTATTCAACCTGTTAAAAGAAAAAACATTAGTTTTAAATCAATGAATAACAAATTTTTCCATATGTCAGAGGCGTTAGTATCGTGAAAGCTATTTTACAATTTGTAGATTACAAGGTTTTGAATACAGTATATAAGCATAATCCTGCATTAGATGATAAAGAGTTTGAAGAGTTGAACCCTGAATTTGAGGTTACTCTTAGATTAACTAAAAAGGATCATGCATTCATAAAATTAAGCATAGAATTTGGAGATAAGAAAGTTCAAGAAACTAGTTTATATGTTTATGCGCAGATTGCAGGTCTTTTTGAATTTGAGTCTGAAGAAGAGATATCTAATGAAAACAAAAAAGAACTCTTGCAAGTAAACGGTTTAGCAATTCTTTATCCTTATATAAGATCTCTAGTAACGGATTTAACGAGTAAAGGGAGCAACGAAGGAGTAATTTTGCCAACTGTTAATATTAGTGAAATGCTAAGAAATGAATTAGCTAAAGAAGATAAACCATTCAATATTTCAAATCAACAGGATTGAAATGATTTTTAATATTAAATTTAGCAGCCGTTCAATAAGAGCGGCTATTTTTTTTGTAAAAAAGTTACGCTCATATGTATGCCCGAATCCGTTTCCATTCAAGATCAGGTCACCTGTTTGATGATGAGCGGGTCGGGGAGAAAGATAAAAGAATCTCTTATGACCTTTTGGATGGAGGTCGTAAGTTTTATAGACCTATTTGGTCTTATAAGGGGAAGATGGCATGAAACTGAAATCACAGCCTATGAGTGTGAATCTCGTTATGGTGAATGTGCAACAGCGACTAGAGCTATACGTTCATATGTATTCAGAAACGAAAGAATTTGATGAGATTCTTTTTGAAGCCAGTGTATGCAGATGATCCATTCCAGAATGGCTTACCAAGAGGGACACAAAAGAGGACTTGGAATGGATAAAAAACAAATAGCAGATAGGAGGTTTGAGTTTTGCAGAAGTTTTAAGTGTGTATGGCTTAGAATATTGTTTTTCAGTTCCCTTAACTCTAATCCTCTGGTTGTACCATTGGCCTAAAAAGGTCAAGTTTATATGTAGTCCTTTTTAATTACTTATTTTCAAAGAATTAGTGGTATAGTAATAGTAAAGGTATATTTGATAAAGAGGGGAAAAACATGACAGAAAAAGAATATGATTTTTTCATTAGCTACAATGGCAATGATAAAGGTTATGCTAGTTGGATTTCGTACATGTTAGAGGAGGCTGGACATAAAGTTTTTTTTCAAGAATGGGATTTTAAAACTGGGAACAACTTTATTCTTCAAATGCAGCGTGGATCCGAATGCGCTAAACACACCTTAGCGCTACTCTCCCAAAACTATTTGAATGCTTTGTATACACAACCGGAATGGGCTTCAGCATTCGCTTCAGATCCAACAGGAATAAATCAAAAGTTAATGCCTGTAAGAATTGAAGATATTGAACTGGAAGGACTCTTGCCACAAATTATATACATAGATTTAGTTGGTAAAGAGGAGAAGGAGGCTAAGGCGGCAATACTCGAAGGAGTTTCAACTGAACGGAAAAAACCAACGTCTCCTCCCCCATTTCCAGGAAAGATACCGATGCGCGAAAAAAATGAATTAATCCAAGAAAAGTATTATGAGAAATGGTTAGAGTCTCGAATAAAAGAACTTGAGGAAAATAATTTTGCTGAGAATATTTTGGAAGGGGCAAAATTTGCTGTACACTTAGTGCCGTTTGAATCTATTGCTAAGGATATTAGCTTACCTACAAGTAAATTAGAGCATCCCACTTCCCTGAAACCATTCTTTACATCAGGCTGGGACTATAAATTTAATAAATATGGATACTGTACATTTGCAAAGTGGTCACATTCTGAAAAACCCCATGCATACGTACAATTCTTTAGAAATGGAATAATTGAATCCGTTGATGCGGGTATTCTTGCGGAAAGTGATGGAAAGAAATTTATACCAATCGTAAAATTTGAACAAGATATATTTAATTACACCTATAAGTATCTTCAAGTCATCAAGAGTGTAGATATTAAGTTACCGATAGCTCTTAGTATTACCCTTTTCAACATTTCAGATTATTTTGTTGGAAACCCGAAATCACCAAGAGAGAAAATAAATGAATCCACCTTAAAGTTACCAACGGTCATTATTAATTCTTGGGATGATAGACTAGAAACCCTATTAAAACCGAGCTATGATTTGATATGGAATCATTGTGGGTTTCGAGGTTCTTTAAATTATGATGATAACGGTAATTGGCGAGAATTTAAAGGTAATTACCCCATCTGGTAAAAGTTTTTAAAATATGTATGTTGGTAATACTTTATTAAAGTAAGTGAGAATAGAAATATTCTTTGCACAAATTTTGCACGGAATCATTTTGAAATGTTGTTACAACAGTATTCAAACACATATATTATACTCTCTCCGAGCGCGTACTTGACCTTGTTTACGATAGACAATGGTCTCAACGAAGCCCTCTCCTTTGGAGAGGGTTTTTTTGTTCCGCCTCATGTATGATTCACTTTTAAAACGTTTCATCTATGAATGTTTATTTATGCTATAATTAATAATCATTCTCAATTAAAGGTGGTTTTGTAAGTGAAAAAAATGATTTGGCTAGTCAGTCTGCTGGCACTGCTGTTAGTAGCATGCGGGCAGAAAGAGAATAAAGAGCAAGCAGCAAGTACGCGTACATATACAACGGAAACGGGTGAAAAGATCACGATTCCTGCCAAGCCGAAGCGGATTGTTGTGTTAACAGCGCAGCTTGGGAACTTTAAAAAGTTAGGTGTGACACCTGTTGGCATGACAGATGTTTATCCTAAATCATCCTTTTTAGATGAAACAGGTGTGAAGCGGGTGCCGATGGAAAATGTGGAGGCGATTGCAAAGCTGAAGCCTGATTTAATCATTGCTTATTCACAAAACGAACAGATTGAAAAGTATAAAAAGATTGCCAAAACGATCACGTTTACGACAAGTGAACATAGCTTCAAAGAGATGCATATTGAAATTGGAAAGATTCTTGGAAAAGAAGCGTTAGCGAAAAAACAAATACAAGAAATGGACGAGAAGCTGAAGAAAGACGGAGAAGAAGTGAAAGCGAAAATTGGTGATGACAAGACATTCTCCATTATGGATGTCCAGCCAAAGCAAGTGTACTTATTTGGTACGGACTTTGGCCGCGGCGGGGAAGTCATCTATCAAGGCTATGGATTCAGCTTACCTGAAAAGGCAGAAAAGGCACTTCCAAAGGAAGGCTATCTTGGAATTTCATTAGAAGAAATGAATGAGTATACAGGAGACTATTTACTTGTACCAACAAAGGATGGAAAAGAGCCAAATCTTGATATTACGAACAGCGGTGTATGGAAGAAAAATCAAGCGGTGAAGCAAGGGCATGTCCTGTACTATTCAATCAAGGAATTTATCTATGCAGATCCGATCTCCATTGAAAAACAGTCTGATGTATTTAAAAAAATGCTGCTCAAATCATAATGTGAAAAAGACAAAGTGCTTATTAGGAGACTTTGTCTTTTTTTCTGCCACTTTATCATGAAATACTGGACATAAGACTCATTTCTCTCCTTTTCAGGCGTATTTGTTGAGCCGGCTTGCTGTATATGATTAACATGGAAGGGAATTGACAATGAGGAGGAATTTCTTGTGGCGAAGATTTTATTGATTACGTTTCCAGCTGAAGGACACGTGAACCCTATGTTAGGAATGATTAAAGCTTGGGCGGATCGAGGCGATGAAGTGCATGCGGTCACAACTGTACATTATGAGGAACGAATCAAACGCTTAGGCGCTCACGTACATATACATCCAGACTATATTCGGACATTACATGTGGAAGAAGGAGATTTAGATTCCATGCAGCCGTTCTTTCATGCCATGCTGCAAACATCATATGATATTTTAGAGGTAGTGGAAACACTTTCTGATAAGTATTCATTTGATTTGGTCTACTTCGATATGTTTGGGGCAGGGGAGCTTGTTCGAGATTACTTGCGCATTCCGAGCATTGGATCCAACCCATCTTTTGTGCTGCAAGAGGCGCATTTTGATACACCGCTATACAGAAAGGATGAGAAAGCCGATCATCTGTTAGAAAAAATACAAGAGCGTTTTGGCGTTCAGCCAACGCGTTTGATGCAATTTATGAAAAACCGTGGAGAACTGAATATCGTTTATACAAGTGAATATTTCCAGCCTTCTGTTGATTCATTAAACGATTCGTTTGTTTTCATTGGACCGAGCTTTCTAAAAAGAGCCGACCAGCATGATTTCCCGCTGGAAGCACTTGAGCAAGAAAAAGTCGTTTTTATTTCCATGGGCACCGTTCTTGGGGATACAGAAGCATTTTTTAATATGTGTATAGATGCCTTCGCAGACTTTGACGGAAAAGTAATCATCGCAACAGGTGAAAAAGTAGATCGTTCTCTCTTAAAAGAGGCGCCTGCTCATTTTCTGATCGAGCCTTATGTGCCGCAGCTTGAGGTGCTCGAATTGACAGATGTGTTTGTAACGCACGGCGGAATGAACAGTGTCAATGAAGGTATTCATTACCACGTTCCGATGGTCGTCATTCCAGTCGACAAAGATCAGCCGATGGTGGCACAAAGAGTGACCGAATTATCTGCTGCCTGTGCACTTGATAAAGATCAGCTGACAGCAGAGGAGCTAAGAGAGACCGTTGAGACGGTTTTAGGCAGTGATACGTACCGGGCGGGGATTGAGAAAATTGAAGAAAGCTTCCAAGCAGCAGGTGGAACAGAAAAAGCATTAAGGGTGATCGATCAATTCATACAAGCGAAACAGACTCAATCATGAGTCTGTTTTTTTATGAAAAGACGTTGTATTTCCCATTTCTGTATGCTAATATTCAATTCGTAATCATTTCGATTAATAATCGTAATGATTACGATAATGTTGAATTGGAGGAAATACATATGAGTGATCAACCTGTTTACATAAAGAAGAAATATGAGAAAAAGCATCCCTATGTGACATACACCTTGATGCTGTTTTCAGTGATGGCTTGTTTTTTATTGGCCTCATGCTCTGGAAACAAAGCATCTTCCAGCATGAATGATAGAGAAGAAGATGAGCTCGTGTATGCAAGTACAAAAGATATCAGGGACATCAATCCCCATCTATACGGCGGAGAGATGGCTGCTCAAAATATGGTGTTTGAATCGCTTGTCGTCAATACAGAGAAGGGCGTTCAGCCTGCCTTAGCGAAAAGCTGGGACATTTCAAAAGATGGAAAAACCTACACCTTTCATCTTCGAAAAGGTGTGACTTTTTCAGATGGTGAGCCTTTTAATGCAAAGGCAGTGAAATTGAATATTGATGCTGTCGTCAAAAATATTGAAAAGAACGCTTGGCTTAATCTCGTATCCGAAATCAAATCCACAAAGGCGTTAGATGACGATACATTTGTTCTCACGTTGAAAGAGCCTTATTATCCTACGTTAGAAGAGCTGGGCTTAACACGCCCCTTCCGTTTTATTTCTCCAAAAAGCTTCATTGATGGAACGACTGCAAAAGGAGTCAAAAGCTATGCAGGTACAGGTCCTTATGTTCTAAAGGAACATAAGAAAAATCAATATGCCGTTTTTGAAATGAATGACCACTATTGGGGGAAAAAGCCGAAAATTTCAACCGTGAAATGGAAAGTCATGCCGGATCACCAGACCATCTTACTTGCGCTCCAAAAAGGAGAGATAGATCTTTTATTTGGAGCAGATGGTGACATGATCGATGGAGACTCATTCCAGGCTTTAAAAGAAGCAGGTCAATATGGTGTAACCGTGAGTCCTCCTGTTGGTTCAAGATCGATAGTCATTAATTCAAACCAGCCAATCACAAAAGATCCGAAAGTAAGAGAAGCGTTTCAATACGCCATTCAAAAGGACATGATCACAGAAGGCATTTTAAATGGAACGGAAAAGGTGGCACACACATTGCTTGCTCCTTCTGTCCCTTACGCAAATATTCCATTGAAAAAGAAAACTTATCAAAAGAAGAAAGCAGAGGCAATATTGGATGAGGCAGGCTGGAGGATGAAAGAAGACGGGTATCGCTATCAAAATGGCAAACTGCTGAGTGTGGCTATTTACTATAATTCCGATAATGCAGGGGAAAGAACGATCAGCGAATCAATTCAACAAGATTTCAAGCAGGTGGGGATCAAGCTGGATATTAGAGGAGAAGAAAAACAGGCATTTTTAGATCGCCAAAAAACAGGAAAGTTCGATCTGATGTACTCGCTGTCTTGGGGACTCCCATATGATCCACAAACTTATGTCTCTTCATTCCGTGTAGCATCCCATGCTGATTATCAAGCCCAATTAGGACTGAACAAGAAAAAGTGGCTGGATGAGACGATTACGGAAGTATTAGTAGAACCAGATGAGCAAAAGCGGAAACAAATGTATCAAGAAATATTGACGTATATCCATGATGAAAATGTCTACATCCCAATCTCTTATTCTGTGACAAAGGCCGTTTATAATAAGCGCCTGAAAGGCGTAGGTTTTCATGTGTCTCAGTATGAAATCCCATTTGACCGTATGTATTTTGCGTCATAAAACGAGGTAGAGACATGACTCGCTATCTCTTAAAACGAATACTGATGCTTTTTCCGCTTATGATCTTCATCACCTTCTTTGCTTTTGTCCTGCTGACGATGCGGGCAAGTGATCCAGCTGAGGTCGCTTTGCGGGTGAATCAAGTCACTCCAACAGAAGAAATGATTGAATCGATGCGTCAGGAGTTAGGTTTAGACCAGCCGTTTTTCATCCGCTATGCCACATGGCTTAAAGATGGATTAACAGGTGATTTTGGTAAGAGCTATGTCACACAGGAGCCGGTTTTTAATCTTATCATGGAGGCGCTGCCTGCTACATTGCAGCTTGCAGGAGCAGCGCTCTTTTTGATCATATTGCTCAGTTTGTTGTTCGGGGTGATTTGTGCATATGCTGCTCATTCCTGGGTGGACCGGATCTTGAGAGCCTTTGTGTTTATCGCCGCTTCAATGCCTAGTTTTTGGCTGGGGATATTGTTGATTTGGCTTTTTTCTGTCAAATTCAATTGGGTCAATACGAGTGGAATGGAAGGGTTCAAATCGATTCTTCTTCCAGCTGTCACATTATCATTTGGCTACTTATCGACCTATGTGAGACTGATACGCAATCAAATTCTAAAATTTCAGCACGAGCCCTTTGTTTTTTACGCAAGAGCACGTGGTTTAAAGGAACGAACCGTTCAACTGAAGGTCATGAGGCATGCCCTGCAATTAGCGGTGACAGCACTTGGCATGTCTATTCCAAAGCTCATTGCAGGAACTGTTATTATTGAGAACCTTTTTGCTTGGCCAGGGGTTGGCCGGTTGTGTGTAACAGCTATTTTCCATGCTGATTTCCCTATTATTCAAGCCTATTTGTTTGTGATGGGGTTCCTGTTTGTTATGTGCAATCTCATCGCTGATGTGATCCAAATGACCATGAATCCGCAGTTGCGAAAGGAGGTCTGACAACGATGATAGGGTGGCATCAATTAAGAAAAGACCGTATGGCGATTCTTTCAATCTGGCTGTTAGCACTTGTCGCATTAGCTGGACTGTTTGCACCAGTGTTAGCACCACATGACCCAACAAATACGAACATTCTTCAAAAATATGCCGGTATCAGTCTTACTTATCCACTAGGAACGGATCATCTAGGGAGATGTGAATTGTCTCGCCTTTTATATGGCATTCGGACAACAATGCTTGCGGCCATGCTGACGATGTGTATCACGATGCTCATTGGCAGTGTACTTGGACTCATGGCGGGATTCTTTCGAGGAAAGGTGGATGGGGTTTTGATGAGGCTGTGTGATGTCATGCTTTCCTTTCCAGCAGAGGTGATGATCCTTGCGGTTGTGGGAATCCTCGGACCTGGACTATTCAATATTATTTTGGCGAATGTCCTAGCGAAATGGGCCTGGTATACAAGAATGATTCGTTCATCTGTCCTTCAATATGCGAATGAACCTTCTGTTCAGTTTGCGAAGGTGTCTGGCGGCACACCCTTTTACATATTGAGGAGACATCTATTTCCTCGCATCTCAGGAGAAATTGCTGTTTTTGCGACACTTGATGCGGGCTGGGTAATCTTAAATATATCAGCACTGTCTTTTCTTGGGTTAGGTGTGAGTGCACCTACACCAGAATGGGGTATGATGCTCAACGAGGCGAAGAATGTCATGGTGACACATCCTGCCCATATGCTTGCGCCTGGACTTGCCATCTTGTTTGTGGTCATGGCGTTGAACTTTTTAGGAGACAGCCTTCAGCATGCCGCGAATCCTGCCATGCATCATGCAAGAAAGAAAGGGGTGAGGCCATTTGCCTTTAATCGACGTAAAAAATCTGTCCGTACATGATCCGCAGCAGCAAAAGAATATAGTGACGAATATCACATTTTCTTTACACCAACAACGCTGTTTAGCCGTCATTGGAGAAAGTGGCAGTGGAAAATCAACTCTCGCAAAAGCGTTAATTGACCTTGTCGCCCCTTCGCTAGAAGTGGAAGGAACGATCATTTTTGACGGCAAAACATTGACAAATCAAGAAGCACATCAATGGCGGGGGAAACGAATAGGTTTCATCTCACAAGATGCTATGAATGCATTCAATCCCATCGAAACGATTGGTCATCAAATATTGGAAACATTTCAGCAGCATTTGGGCTTACGCGGGAAAGAAGCAAAAGCACATGCTATGGCTGGGCTTGCACGTGTTCATTTAAAAAATCCATATGATTTGATGAAAAAATACCCGTATGAACTGTCTGGAGGAATGCTTCAGCGTGTGATGATTGGCATCACGTTGATGCTTTCTCCTGACGTGATCATTGCAGATGAGCCAACTGCATCGCTTGATGCCTTTAATCGGCGTGAAGTCATCAGACAATTACACAGGCTAAAGGAAGAAACCGGTGTTACCTTGATCGTTATAACGCATGATTTAGGCGTCGTTCAGGCAATCGCCGATGAGTTGATGGTCATGCACCAAGGAGTGATGCTTGAGCATGGGTCAGCCAAGGAAGTGTTCACATCACCCGAGCATCCCCAAACAAAGCATTTACTGGAGACGAGGCTTCGATTATCTGCTCCTATTAAAGCACTGCGGCAGCAGAAGAGAGCGGAGGCGTTTCCATGTTGATCACAGCTATAAATCTAGTCAAACACGGTGAGAAGAAAGGTCTTTTTTCACATCAAAAGAAACCAAAAGACCGCATATCAAACGTTTCGTTTCAAATTGAAAAAGGACAATGTGCCGGATTAGTCGGTGAGAGCAGCAGTGGCAAAAGTACATTGGCACGTATCCTGCTCGGTTTAGAAAAAATAGATAGAGGCGAGGTACAGATTGATGGCATGCCAGCTGACAAGTGGCGGAGGGTGAATCGGGGGAAAATGAGTGTTGTTTTTCAGGATTATCTATCTTCTGTTCATCCCTCCTTTACGGTGAAAGAGATCGTAGCAGAACCGATGCGTTTGTTAAAGCAGAATCAGAATCTGGATCAGAAAGTTTTGTCATTACTTCAGCAAGTCAGGCTGCCCTCGTCTGTACTGAATCAATATGCTCATCAGCTAAGCGGCGGTCAGCTTCAGCGAGTGTGCATCGCACGAGCCATATCAACGCACCCATCCATTCTCATACTAGATGAAGTCCTGAGTTCACTGGATGTTTCTGTTCAAGTACAAATATTGGAGTTGCTTGAGACATTAAAACAAGAGCTAGACATGACGATCCTTCTCATTACCCATGATGTAGAAGCAGCGGTGTATCTATGTGACCGTCTTCTATTTTTACATGAAGGAAGCCTAGTGGAGGAATGCAAAAAGGACGAATTGTTTGAAGTGTCCCATCCATTTACACTCCAGTTAATCGACTCACTTATGCCTTTTCAGCTTGACAAAAAATAACCAATCTTTTATCGTATACGTAACAAACGACGGAAGGGTGACCCAATGCAATGAAGTACTAATCCTATGACCTGTAAGCAAAATGAATGAACGAAGGCAGTGAGCAAACGATCGGTTTGCCATGTTTGCTGCGTTTTCATTTTTTAGCTTCGGAATAGGATGGTACAGCTTGGGAATCAAAGAATGAGGTGTTTGATACGTGGGATGTGTGTGTTCAAATTGGAACGGCACACCATACTGGATCAATCCGCTTATTTTTGTACACCATTTTGCCTCCTATTCTGAGAATGGGAGGCTTTTTCATGTCTCCTGATATGAAAGGAGAGGATTGGATGTTATTAAAAGCCAATCAGTTAAAGGTATTTCGAAAAGATCGCTTGTTATTTGATATTGAGGAACTAGCCATTCATCAAGATGATCGCATTGGTCTTGTAGGGACAAATGGCAGCGGCAAAACGACTTTATTGCATGTGCTGGCGGGGCAAGAAACACCAGACAGCGGCACGGTGGCCGCCACTGCGACTTGTACCCTGCTTCCACAATTGAAACAAGGAGATGGCAGACAGAGTGGCGGTGAAATGACCCAGACTTATATTGAAAGAGCATTAAGCCGGCCGTCAGCCCTTTTATTAGCAGATGAACCGACAACTCATTTGGATACAGAGCATATTGAGTGGCTGGAAGATAAGCTGCGTCATTATCAGGGAGCTCTCATTGTTGTTTCACATGATCGTGCTTTTTTAGATGCAATATGTACGGAGATTTGGGAGCTAGATCATGGGAAGCTTCATCATTACAAAGGCAACTACACACATTTTGCACAGCAAAAAGAGCTGGCACATCGTCAGCAGGTGGAAGCGTACGAAGCTTATACACAAAAGAAAAAACAATTAGAGCATGCACTGGAAAAGAAAAAGAAAAAGGCGGACAAAGCGACAAAGCCATCCCAAAAGGTGAAATCCTCAGGACCTAAAATTGCAAAGCCCTACTATGCAAATAAGCAAAAAAAGCTGCAAAAAACAGCCAAATCCATTGAAACCAGGATGGAGAAATTAGAAAAGGTTGAGAAAGTAAAGGACATTCAGCCGATCCAAATGACTCAGCATACGATGAAGGAAGTAGCAAGCCGTACCATTTTGCGCGTGGAAAATGTAGATGGCAAGGCGGGCGATAAAGTGCTTTGGAAGCAGGCGAATGTGGAAGTGAGGGGCGGAGACAAGGTTGCTATTATCGGAAAGAACGGGAGCGGCAAAACGACATTTCTCCGTATGTTAGTGAATGGATATCCCGGAGTTACTCGTTCAGAGGCCGTCAAGCTAGCGTACTTCCGTCAGGATCTTTCAGGACTGAAGGTAGATGAATCGATTTTACAAAATGCGCTGAAAGAGGCGGTTCAAGAAGAGACAGTGGTTCGAACGGTTTTGGCGAGACTAGGATTTAGAGGGGATGATGTGCATAAGCCTGTTGGCGTATTAAGCGGGGGAGAACGGGTGAAAACGATGCTTGCGTCCTTACTTGTCAGTGATGCCAATGTTCTCATGCTGGATGAACCGACGAACTTTTTAGATCTGGCCGCAGTTGAAGCACTTGAAGGTCTCTTGAAGGATTATCCAGGTACCGTTGTGTTTGTTTCCCACGATCGCAGGCTGATTGAGGAAGTTGCCACTCGTATTTTCCATATTCATGAGGAACGTATTGAAGGATTTGACGGCACATATGAAGCATATAAACAAAAGGAAGAAAAACCTGCTGTGACAAATAGAGAAGAGGAGCTTCTGTTAATTGATATGGAGTTGTCTGAAGTACTCAGTCGTTTAAGTATTGAGCCGTCGCAAGAGCTTGAAGAGAGATTTCAAGCATTATTGAAGCAAAAAAAGTCTTTGGAGTCATAAAACAAAAACCCCTGTTTACTTTACAGGGGTTTGTTCATGTCGTTCTTTTTTTAATTGTTCAAGTTCACTCACTGTGACGAGCTGGTAGCCTTGTTTGGTGAGTTCACGGATGATCTTTACTGCTGCTTGAGCTGAGCTTTCATAAATATCGTGCATTAACACTGTTCTGCCATCTGCTGCATGTGAGAGAACGCGGTTTGTGATCTGCTGGCTGTTGCGGATTTTCCAATCCTCAGGATCAACATCCCACAAAGTGACCTTCATCCCAATCGCCTCATTGATGTCTTGATTTGTACCGCCATATGGCGGTCTAAAGTGCGTAGGTGTATATCCGCTTGCTTTCTCAATCAGCTGCTGGGTGTCCTTCACTTGTTTCACGGCTTCTTCTAAAGGCAGTCTTGTTAATAAAGGGTGATTGTAGGAATGGTTTCCGATCTCATTCCCGCCTTTTAGAATGTCGGCAAGCATTCCAGGATAATACTGCACCCTGCTGCCTAAGACGAAAAAGGTGGCATGTCCTTTATTTTTCTTGAGCGCATCTAAAATTTTTGATGTTGTCGCTGGATTCGGTCCATCATCAAATGTGAGTGCGATGGCTTTTTTATTCGGGTCAAGCTTTGATTTTTGCGGAAGCTTGACGGCTTTTCTTTTTGGGTTCGGTTCTTTCATTTCATTTTTATTTTTGATTTTATCCATATATTCTGGCTTTAATATGTCCTTCAGCAATGTCTTTTTGATTGCAAGTGTTTGCGGCCCAAGATCCTCTGCGGCTACTTGAGATGCAGGGAAATAAAATTCTACATATTTGTCTTTCAAGGCAAACTGACTGAAGTTTTGAGCATCAGGGGCTGTTCCTTTCTGAAGGAGAGGCTGATCCTTAGATAAGGTTTTATCCTTTCGAAGCTCCGTATATGTAATATAGGATAATTTCTTTAAATAATTGGTTTTAGGCAGGAATAGATCTTTTGTGTCAAGAAAGGTTTTTTTCTGAAAATCAAAATTAATCGTGAGATGATTGGTGGTTCCATTTTGCTGACCAGTATACGTATAGGTCGTAAAGCGAATGGCAGCAGACTGCTTTGCATAATGCACCATTTCATAATCAATATTCAGTTCATAGCGTTTATGTTCATCGATATCCTTTGCTTCGCTGAATGTTTTTTTGAAATGCTCTAATGCTGAATTGGCATAGCTTTGAATCTTGTCATCTAGCTCTTTTTGATGAAAAAGAGGATAGTTGACTGCATATCTCATAAATTTCCCGTCATTTACGAGAGTGACAATTTCCACGTTTTTATAGTTCGTATCTTGCTTTACATTTTTCTTTTCTGTACCGCTTGCTTGTTGATTTTGAAAGAAAGCAACTGCTCCAATGACGACTGCAAGCGCAAATAGGACGATACTCCATTTTCCCTTTACTGACACAACTTTCAAATCTCCTCTCATGACGGGTCATTCTTTATTATTTTGACATCTGTTTGTAATATTTTTATAACATTTGACTTACTTTTGTAATTTTAGTGGATATTCATGCAAAATGTCAACTATTTTCCTATTAAAATATGAGAAAACATGATAGGTCGTTCTGTGAGGCAAAAAGAACCCCGCCTTTCTCTGCTCCGCACATACCTTCATTAATTAAAAAATAGGGTGTACATTGATTTTTTAGAGGCTGGCGGCTATAATTTTGTTGATTATGATTCTCATTTTCAAACTGACTTTTAATGAAGAAAAGGATGACACCGATTTTGCAGGATAAGCGAAAACCTCAACAAAAGCGATCATCACATATTCTGTTCTTTTTAATATTTTTTCTCGCCGTTATTGGTTTAGCGGCTGCCATGTTTTTTGCTGTGTCATACGGTGCAAAAACATTGTCTCTGCAAACGGTTTGGACAGCTGTATTTGACTATCAGTCAAATGTCACAGAGCAGCAGATCATCCATGAATTAAGACTTCCACGTGTTTTAGGGGCAGCTCTAGTGGGAGCGGCGTTTGCCGTAGCGGGTGCTCTTATGCAGGGCATCACTAGAAATCCACTGGCAGATGCGGGGATTTTGGGTATTAATGGCGGTGCGATGTTTGTGGTCGCTCTCTGTTTTGCTTTTTTCCCAGGAATGCCTTATTCGGCACTGATGTTTTTTTCCTTTATTGGTGCTGTGCTCAGTACGCTACTGATCTTTGCGATTGGGGCGGCTGGCGGCGTATTGACACCGCTGCGTCTCACTGTAGCAGGAGCGGTTGTCGCCGCATTGCTTCATGCGCTCAGCTCTGGGATCGCGATTTATTTTGACCTGAGTCAGGATCTGGCTTTTTGGTATGCAGGCGGGGTAGCTGGTGTGAAATGGCCGCAGCTGACGATTCTTGCTCCGGTCATTCTGATTGTGATCGTATGGGCAATACTATTAGGCCGGTCACTTTCCTTACTATCGCTCGGTGAAGATACAGCGGCGAATTTAGGGGTGAAAACCCGACAAGTGCGAATACTAGGCATGACCGCTGCTGTGTTATTAGCAGGGGTTTCTGTATCAGCAGTCGGGTCGATTGGGTTTGTCGGTCTCGTCATCCCGCATATTGCACGAAAGCTTGTTGGTGTAGACTATCGTTTCGTTATTCCGATGTCAGCGATATTAGGCGCAATGCTGCTTGTCTTTGCAGACCTTGCCAGCCGTACAGTCAATCCGCCAAGAGAGCTTGCCATTGGTGTGATGGTGGCACTTGTTGGTGTTCCTTTCTTCTTATACATTGCCCGAAAAGAAGGGAGGAACCTGTCATGAGAGAGAAACAGCGTGCTCTTGCCGTGACAGTCGCTTTGATTTGCCTGAGTGCGGCTGTTGTTCTGTATAGTTTAAATACCGGTACGCTGAAACTCAGCCCTGTCATGGTCGTCAAGACGTTATTTGGCTTTGGAGATTTCCAAAGTGAAACGGTGCTGTTTGACTATCGTCTGCCTCGAATCGTGGTGACGATGTTAGCTGGTATTGGTCTTGGCATTGCTGGTGGCATTTTGCAGAGCTTATCCCGTAACCCGCTGGCTGATCCTGGAATCATTGGACTGAATGCAGGGGCAGCATTTGGCTTAATTGTGTTTGTGACATATTTTCATGCACTTGAAGGCAATCCGTCTCTTCTTATTCCGCTCTTTACGTTTGGCGGCGGACTGCTTGCGGCGGCGGTTATTGTGCTTCTTGCATATGACCGGCATGAGGGGCTTGTTCCTATCCGTCTGATCTTAGTTGGCATTGCGGTTGCTGCGGGATTTAGTGCACTCACCTTATATTTGTCATTGAAGCTGGATGAAGATACATACACGTTTGCTTCGAGATGGCTTGTGGGCAATGTATGGGGGAGAGACTGGATTCATGTACTGGCACTTCTGCCTTGGATTGTATGCCTTGTGCCGCTTACGCTGATGCAGTCAAACACGCTCAATGCATTGACATTAGGAGACGCTGTCGCCTCAAGTGTAGGTGTACGAGTCCAGCGTAAACGTCTCCTTTTGCTGACATTAGCGGTTGGCCTCGCGAGTGCAAGTGTTTCGATGACAGGCGGTATTGGCTTTATTGGCCTCGTCGCCCCGCATTTGGCTAGACGACTTGTCGGGTCACTGCATCAGTATTTTTTACCAGTTAGTGCGCTGCTTGGTTTGTTGATTTTGGTCAGTGCCGATACAATCGGGCGATCCATCTTTGCTCCAAATGCCATACCAGCGGGTGTGGTCGTGGCCTTTATCGGTGCCCCGTATTTTCTCTATTTATTAACTAAAACGAAATAAACATGAAAGAGGAACTCATCATGAAAAAACTACTAGTGTTTGGATTAACGCTCTGTTTCTTGCTGCTTGCCGCTTGCGGACAACAGGAAACAAAGAATACAACAAATGAAAAGACCAATGGAACACCAAAGATTGCTTCCTTGTCCATTCATTTAACAAATGACTTGTTAGCCCTCGGTATTAAACCAGCGGGCTCTGTTGTAGGAGGAGACTTAAAAGATTTCCTTCCACATGCGAAAAAGCAGCTGAGTCAGACAAAGAAGCTCGGTATTGCATCTGATCCAGATATGGAATCACTGCTTGCGTTACAACCAGATGTCATTTATGTTGATGAAGAATTAGCCGGACAAGATTTATCGAAATATAAGAAGATCGCCAAAACAGAAGTGTTTAATTTAAATGATGGCACATGGCGTGATCATTTGAAAAAAATCGCCAAACACGTCAATAAAGAAAAAGAAGCGGACCAATATATTAAGAATTACAATCAAGAAGCAAAAGAAGTCAAATCGCTCATCAAGAAAAAGATTGGAAACGGAAAAGTCATGGCGATCCGCGTGACAGCAAAGGAGCTACGCGTATTTAGCATGAAGCGCCCAATGGGTCCTATTTTATACGATGATTTAGGCCTGACACCTGTCGATGGTGTGAAAAAGCTGGACAGCAAGCGCCCATTTGAAGTGATTTCTCAAGAGGTTCTTCCTGACTATGATGCTGATGCTATCTTTGTTGTCGTCAACCGAGATGATAAAGCGCAGCAGGCATTCAAGCAATTAGAAAAGACTCCGATTTGGAAGGGTCTAAAAGCAGTGAAGAAAAACCAAGTCTATCCGATTGCTGATCAGCCATGGCTCGATTACTCAGCTCTAGGCAATAAAATGGCATTGGATGAAGCAAAAGAGATGTTTTCTAAATAAATAGCAAATGAAATCAGACATCATTCCGCGTATAGGAATGATGTCTCTTTTTTTGATTCGTTCTTCTATTCATTCGGCTGCTGCATACATATGAGAGAGAACGAGCAATACCGCCCGTGAGAAGAGGAAAGGGAGGGGTTACAGTTGAAGGTTCAAAAAATTAGTGCAGGTACCATTGCAAGGCTTGTGCTGCTTTTACTGGCGCTTGTTAACAGTGCGCTAACCGCTGCGGGAAAAAGCCCAATTCCTATTGATGAAGAAGGCATTCAGCAATTCATCACGCTGGCCTTTCTGGGGATTACATCATTATGGGCCTATTGGAAAAACAATGATATAACGAAAAAAGCACGAACAAAAAAAGAAGAATAAGAGAAAAAAGAGCCTTTCATGAATCAAAGGCTCTTTTTCATCGAAGCGTCAAACGCCTCTCCCCGCAATCATTCTTCCTGAAAGGCTTACGCCCGGCGTTCTCCCATGTTGTTGAGGAAAGCTTTTACTTCCTCAATGCTTAAGCCAATTGCCTTCGCTTCACTCATTAGACGCTTCCATTCTGCGATATTTGAGTCAGTCAGCTTTCTATGGGTGACATGTATCGACTTTTCTTCCTGCTCCTTTCGGTACGTTTGGAGCAGCTGATAGAGCTCTTCTTTAGGCATCCCGGCTTGGACGGCATTGACGATATGCTCCCGCCATTCGTGTTCATCACCCTCAGTGTAATGAAACATCATCGTCTCTGCATCAAACAGCTCTTGTAAATCAATCTCTAATGAAGAGGATACCTTTTTTAAGAACTGGACAGATGGATTCCTGTGGACACCACGCTCAATTTTGCTCAAATATGACTTAGAGACATGAGCATCCTCAGCCAGCTGCTGAATCGAGTATCCTTTTCTCTTTCGGTAAATGCGTATCACCTTGCCTATCATTCGATCAATGATCTCCCTTCTCCCCGGCGAATAGTTCTGCGACCTTTTCGTTCATTATAAGAAATAAATTGTTCTTTATAAAATTCAAAAACGTAAGAATCAGGAAGTAAACAAAAGAAAACGAACGATTTCGTTCTTTAAAAAGAACTATAAGACCTATTATGACATTTTTCTTTGCGGGTATTATCTTTTATAATCCAATCATTAACAAAAAGAAACCATATATAACCTTTTTATGATGAAATCGGGAGGTATCTATGAATGAGAATATAGGTTTTAAGCAGCTGTTTTCTGTCATTAAAGAGAAAATGGCCCTTCTGATCCTGATTGTCCTGATCGTAACGGGCATTTCAGCCTATTATCAGTTCTATGTCTCGACTCCTGTATATCAGGCAACCACTCAAATTCTTGTTCATAAACGCAGCAATGACGCACAAGCAGATTTAAACGATATTCAGATGAACCTTCAATATACACGTACCTTTCAAGTTTTATTAAAAAGCCCAATCGTCATTGAAAAAGTAAAAGAAACACTCCATCTCACAGAATCAGCAGAAGGACTAAAACACAAAATTGCCACAAGTACAGAAAATGAGTCTGAGGTCATTAATATTTCTGTACAAGATGAGGATCGCGCGAAGGCAGTCGCCATTGCGAATACGGCAACAGAGGTGCTGCAAGAAGAAATCAAAAAAACGATGAATATGGATCGCATTAATGTTTTGTCTGAAGCCAAGCTGTCCAACACGATTCTGATGAATTCGAGGAAATTCGTTCATATCGTTCTGGCACTAGGCGCCTCTTTATTAGGAGGAATGACACTCATTTTCTTAATGAATTTACTCGATGATACTGTAAAACGAACACATCAAATAAGAGAAGAGATCGGATTGCCGTCCCTAGGCAGTGTCTATCAGATGCAGGCAGACAGGAGGGCCAAAAAAGACAAGCAGTCCGTCATAACGGGAGGACAGAACATTGATCTTTAAGAGGAAGAAGAGAGAAAAGAGAGATTTATCCTGTATTTCTGTATTAAATCCTCACTCTGTCATTGCGGAACAATTCCGTACGATCCGAACAAACATCGAATTCACATCGATCCAAACAAGGCTGAAATCGATATTAGTGACCTCCTCCTTGCCGAAGGAAGGGAAATCATTTACGGCTGCAAACTTAGCAGCTGTTTTTGCACAGCAGAACAAGCGGGTGCTGCTCATGGACGCTGATTTGCGAAAGCCGGCCGTTCATGAATATTTTGACCTGAGTCATCACACCGGTTTGACAAATGTGCTATTAAATAATTGCAGCTTGGAAGAAGCTATTTTACCTACACCGATTGAACATTTAGAGCTGCTTCCGAGCGGAACCATTCCGCCGAATCCAGCTGAGCTGCTCTCCTCTTCTGTGATGAAGCAGCTATTTTATGAGATTGAACAGCAATATGACATGGTGATTGTTGATTCCACGCCGCTTCTGCCAGTTGCAGATGCAAAGATCTTGGCGAATCGGACGGATGGGAGCATTCTCGTTGTCTTAAGCGGCAAAACAAAGATTGCTGCTGTGAAGAAATCAAAAGAAGTATTAGAGGGAACAACAAGTAAACTGCTTGGAGCTATGCTAAATGGCAAGAAAGAGAAAAAGGGCAGGCTGTACATGTATTAAAAAGATTGATAGGTGATGTCTCCTAATCTTTAACAATGGAGGCACTCGATCCTGCTGTGGGCACAACCGGTGCCTTAGATGCTCGTCATCAGTAGTGGGGTGTGAGGACGGGTTTGATGCCCATGTTACGTAAGAATAGTGATGCTTTAAAAAGGGGGAGGAGCGTTGACTTACGCCCAAAGATTATCAATCATCGTAGCACTAGATTCATATCTCATCTTAGTTGCCGTCTTTTTTGGTTTTCAATTTGTCCAAGAGGCGGCTTTAACCGTTTATACATTTGAAATGCTCGCCATTTCTTCACTCAGTCTGCTCATTGGGCACCATCTATTTGCCTGCATATTTCATGTGTACAAGCAAGTATGGGCTTATACGGGAGTAAGAGAGTTATTTTCTTTAATGAAGACCTTTGTGTGTTCTTTTTTATTTTCGATGACGATGCTGTACCTTTTCGTGCAGACATGGCCATTTCGGTTTTTATTCATCGTGTGGCTTTTTCATGTCTTATTTATCGGTGCATCTCGTATGGCTTCTAGACTATTTCATGATGGGGCAAAGCGACTTCAGGCAGAAAAGGAGCGGGCATTAATCATTGGTGCCGGATCAGCGGGGACCATGCTCGTTCGTCAGCTACAGCAATCGAGTGATGTACATATTGAGCCAGTCGCCTTCATCGATGATGACAAGACGAAACATAGGCTTGAAATTATGGGTCTGCCTGTCATAGGAGGAAAAGAACAAATTCAAACAGCTGTTGTGATGATGGATATTCAGAAGATCATCATCGCCATTCCGTCCAAAAGCAGCCACACCTTAAAAGGGCTGTATAAGGAGTGTGTAGCGACCGGAGTCAAAACACAGATCATGCCGGAAATGGATCAGATTCTAAAGGGAACCCATGCGCTGAATCAATTACGGGATGTACAGCCAGAGGATTTACTAGGGAGAGAACCGATTCAATTAGATACGAGCCGTCTATCTGTACATTTAAAAGGAAAAACGATCATGGTCACAGGGGCAGGCGGATCAATTGGGTCAGAAATCTGCCGTCAAATTTGTGTGTTTGCTCCTCAAGCGATTGTACTTGTGGGACATGGAGAATTTAGCATTCATTCTATTTTACTAGAGCTGAAAGAATTATATGGAGACAGCATCAGACTCTATCCACAAATTGCGGATATTCAAGATAAACAGAAAATGAGTGAAATCGTTGGTCAGTTTCAACCAGATATGATTTATCATGCCGCGGCACATAAGCATGTTCCGCTCATGGAGATCAGTCCGAAAGAAGCCGTGAAAAACAATATTATCGGGACAAAAAATGTCGCAGAAGCCGCGCATGAGCACGGCATTGAAACATTCGTCCTCATCTCATCTGACAAAGCAGTCAACCCTGCCAATGTGATGGGAGCCACTAAGCGGTTTGCTGAAATGCTGATTATGCAAATGGGGGCAAGCAGCGAAACAAAATTTGTCGCCGTTCGATTTGGAAATGTACTTGGAAGCAGGGGGAGCGTCATCCCTATTTTTAAGAAACAAATCGAGCAAGGCGGGCCGGTGACGGTTACGCACCCAGCCATGACAAGATATTTTATGACCATCCCAGAAGCATCAAGGCTTGTGATTCAGGCAGGTGCACTGGCAGAAGGAAGACAGATTTTTGTTTTAGATATGGGGGAGCCAGTGAAAATCGTAGACCTCGCAGAAAACCTCATTCACCTCTCAGGCTACACCACAGACCAGATTCCGATCACTTTCACAGGCATTCGTCCTGGGGAGAAAATGTACGAAGAACTACTCAACCAGCATGAAAAAGCACAGGAGCAAATCTTCCCGAAAATTCATATCGGCCATGCGCTGGATGGTGACCCATATGTGTTGAACCGCTTTATCCATGAATTTGACATGATGAGTGAAGAGCAAATGAGACAAGCATTATTTGCTGCCATTGAGTCGCATGATATGTTGTCCGAACAGATGAAACGAGAGGAGGATCCGCTTGCCAATGAAGAAAAAAGTCTTGTTTTGCGCAACGGTTGATTATCACTTTAAGGCCTTTCATCTTCCATATTTCCGGTGGTTTCAGGAAAAAGGATGGGAAGTGCATACAGTGGCAAATGGCCAGCTGGAGCTGCCCTATGTGAATCAAGCTCACTCGATTCCGATTCAGCGATCTCCTTTTCATGTCCGCAACCGGCTTGCGTATGTAGAACTGAAGAAGCTGTTAGCGAAAGAGCACTATGATTTCATCCATTGCCACACACCAATGGGAAGTGTCATTGGCAGGCTTGCGGCCAAAGGCGCGCGCAAAAAAGGAACGAAGGTTCTTTACACGGCACATGGCTTTCACTTTTGGCAGGGGGCGCCGCTTCAAAACTGGCTGCTCTATTATCCGATTGAGAGATTTCTTGCCCGTTATACAGACGCACTGATCACCATTAATGGAGAGGATTTTAAAAGAGCAGACCGTCTATCAAAAGAGCGGACATCTGTTTATTATGTGCCCGGTATGGGTGTGGATATGAAACGGTTCGCACCAGTCGATGAAAAAGAGAAGCAGCGTCTTCGCGCAGCCTACGGCCTTTCTGCGGAAGATTTTATCGTGCTGTGTGCTGGCGAATTAAACATGAATAAAAATCAAGGAATGCTCATCAAAGCATGTGCACAGCTGTCTAGGAAAATACCAAATATAAAGATCGTGTTTGCCGGGGAAGGGACAATGAGGCCAAACTATGAAAAGCTTACCCGCCAGCTCCAGCTTGAAAAGCATGTCAAATTTGCTGGGTTTTGCAAACAAATGGAGGAATGGATACATATGAGCGATGTGTGTGTTTCCGCCAGCTTGAGAGAAGGGCTCGGCATGAACCTGCTTGAAGCGATGTCGGCAGAAAAACCCGTGATTGCAACGGAGAATAGAGGGCATTGTGAGCTTGTCAAACATGGCGTCAATGGTTTTTTAGTTAAACCGCAAGATGTGAATGGTTTAGCTGATTACTTGCAGCAGCTCTATGACAAAAAGGATCAGCTGCTTCTCATGGGAAAAGCGGGACGATCTATCGCTCATGCATTTGCACAGGAGCAGACGGTCAGTGCAATGGAAGAAATTTATACAATTTATATGGATCAAGCAGAGAAGGTGATACAGCATGCGTAAACCAAAGGTGTCTATTATCATGGGTGTCTACAATTGCCAAGAGACAGTAGAAGAAAGTATTGAATCCATTCTTCATCAAACATATGAAAACTGGGAGCTCATTATATGTGATGACGCATCAACAGATGGCACTTATGAGAAGGTGCTGTCTTATACAAAACGACATCCTGAAAGAATTCGCCTGATCCGTAATCAAGAAAATCAAAGGCTCGCTGCCAGTCTCAATCGCTGTCTGGCTGAAGCGAGGGGAGAGTTGATTGCAAGGCAGGATGGCGATGATCTATCGGTGCCTGTTCGTTTAGAAAAACAGGTTCATTTCCTCGATACATATCCTGAATACGATGTGGTCGGTACGGCGATGACGGTTTTTGATGAAACGGGAACAAAGGGTGTGCGGGCACTTGTTTCAGAGCCTGATCGGAAGGTGATGGCAAGAGGGACTCCTTTTTGTCATGGGACCATTATGATGAGGGATTCTGCTTACAAAGCTTTAAATGGCTATCGCTCTGTGAAAACAACAAGGCGGATGGAAGATATCGATCTTTGGATCCGCTTTTTTGCTGCTGGGAGGAAAGGCTTTAATTTACAAGAGCCGTTATATCTTGTGAGAGAGGATGAAGCAGCCTTTCAGCGGCGAAAGTTTCGATATTCGATGGATAATGCCTGGCTCGTTTTGAAAGCATGCTGGCTATTAAAGCTATCACCGCTTGACTATTTATTTGCTCTAAAACCGGTGGTCCGTGCCTGCTTGTCACCGAAGGTCATGAAGCTTTATCATCGCCGGAAGCTGGCGTCGTCTATGCTGAAGAGGAGGGCTGTTCGGGATGAGTGAGCCAAAGCGCGTGCTTCATATTGTGGGCGGGATGAACCGCGGCGGAGCTGAAACGATGATTATGAACATCTATCGTGCACTCGACAGGAATGTCCTTCAATTTGATTTCATTACCCACCGGCAGGACGTCTGTGATTATGATGAGGAAATTCGCGAGCTTGGGGGACGCATCTTTTATGTCCCGAGTATTGGGGCGTCCTCTCCGGTTGCTTTTGTGAAAACATTGACAAAGACAATTAGGCAAACAGGACCCTATCAGGCCGTGCATGCACATACGGATTTTCAGACAGGCTTCTCCGCACTTGCTGCAAAACTAGCGGGTGTGAAGGTGCGCATTTGCCATTCGCATAATACAGCGTGGAAGCAGTCGCCAAACTGGCTGGATCATATGATGCTCAAAGGGTTTCGCCAGCTGATCTTTGCATTCTCTACACAGCTTGTTGCATGCGGCGAGGATGCCGGAGTCTTTTTATTTGGACAGAAAAAAATGCAGAACGGGCAAGTTGAGGTGCTGCCAAATGGGATTGATTTATCCCTTTTTTTTCAGCCTGATCCAGACGAAAAGGCGGAGATCAAAAAGCAGCTCCATCTTCACGAAAAAAGCATGGTCATCGGTCATATTGGGCGGTTCCATGAGCAAAAAAATCATGTTTTTTTTATGGAGCTGGCCCAGATCTTAAAGAAGCAAGGCGTTTCATTTCAGCTTGTCCTCGTAGGAGATGGACCGCTGAAGCAAGTAGTCGAATCATATGCGGAGAAGGCAGGCTTGATGGAGGACATTGTCTTTACAGGCGTCGTATCAGACGTTCCACAGTATATGAAAGCATTTGATGTTTTTGTGATGCCTTCCTTGTTTGAAGGTCTTCCGCTTGTATTAGTGGAAGCACAGGCATCTGGGCTGCCTTGTGTGATTTCAGATCATATTACAGAGGAAGTAGATTTAGGCTGCGGGCTTGTGAAAAGGATGTCGCTGCGAGATTCCGCGCATGAATGGATGAAGGCGGTGCTTGAAGCATATCATGCAGAACCTCCTCTTCAAGAGACCATTACCTCACAGCTTGAACAAAGAGGATTTGATGTGAAACAGAATATTACACGTGTGATGAATCTATATGGACTGTAAGGAAGGAATGGCAGATGGCGGTTTATTTGGTGAACATGATCATGGTCTATTTATGGTCGAGCTTTGCCGCATTTTACGGCAGACGTGATGATACCATTCAAAGCGGATGGCGGCCTAACAAGCTTCTTGTGTTTTTTCCGTTTTTGTTTCTTTGTATCGTGTCTGGTATTCGGTATAAAGTAGGAACCGATTTTGTCACATATGGACAGATGTATGAGTTCTCCATTAACTATGAAAAGCCTTGGCATATATTTGGATTCGGTGTGGATAAAGCCGCAACGGATCCAGGGTTTACGTTTATTTTATGGATGCTTAATCAACTGACTCATGATCCGCAAATCATGTATATCTCAGTCGGAGCCATTACTTATTTTTTTATTATCAAGACGCTTATTCAATATGGCCGTCCATTTGAGCTCAGTATGCTGCTTTTTCTTGGGACCTTTCATTATTATGCGTCATTTAATGGCATGCGTCAGTATATGGTGGCAGCGATTCTTTTTTATGCCATCCGGTTGGTGATCAATGGTCAGTGGAAATTGTATTTTCCGCTCGTCCTTGTATGTTCATTGTTTCATTCATCGGCTCTCATCATGATTCCTGTGTATTTTATTGTGAGGACAAAGGCTTGGTCTTGGATGATGCTGTTCTTATGCCTGATTTTCTTAGGCTTAACCGCGCTTTATGACCGTTTTGTCTCAGTGTTTGTCGTGATGCTGCAAGGAAGTTCATATGGTCATTACGAGGAATGGCTCACAACGAATACGAATGGAATGAATGTGACAAAAATCGGTGTCTTGATTTTGCCGCTTCTGCTCGCTTTCTTTTATCGAAAACGACTTCGTGAGCTGACACCTGAGAGTGATTACATTGTGAATTTTTGTTTGCTTGGTTTCTTGTTTGGCATCCTTGCAACGAAGGATGTCATTTATGCAAGATTTCATATTTATTTTGGCTTGTATCAGCTCATTTTACTGCCATATTTCACACGTATTTTTGATCAGCGGTCTAATGTGTTTATGTATGTAGGGATTGCTGTTTGCTATATTCTGTACAGCATCATGCTGATGCCGTTCGATTCTTCGGTTTTGCCGTATAGAACGATATTTACAAAGTAGATTTGAAGAAAGGTGGGGCATGCTGTAATGCCAGCTATCAGTCTATTGGTCGCAGTTTACAATACGAGTCAATATGTGGAGCAATGTCTTCAATCAATTGCAGATCAAAGCTTTTCCGATATAGAAGTCATTCTTATCAATGATGGATCGACCGACCGCAGCGGTGAATGGCTTGAAGCGTTTGCTAAGCGTGATGAGCGTTTCCGGGTGATTCATCAATCCAATCAAGGGTTAGGCGCTGTGAGAAACAGGGGCATCGAGGAAGCGAAAGGGACGTACCTCGCCTTTGTGGATTCAGATGATATTCTCGCTCCTCATTACTGTGAAGCCATGTACGAAAAAGCCGAAATGACCGGGGCAGATCTTGTTGTGAGTGAGTATTGGATTCAATTTGAACAGTCAAAGCGAACGATACCAACGACGCTGTTAGACAAGCGGTCAGCTGAAAAAACGGATTTAATCAAAGCGTTATTACATGGAAACTTAACTGGATTCTCATGGAATAAGCTGTATCGGCGTGCCTTCATGGAAGAACATCACATTCGATTTCCGCTGCGGGGGGAGCTTGAGAACATTGAAGATCAATATGTGACGCTGCGCTGTTTTTCTTTATCACGCAGCATCGCTTTTGTTCATGAGCCCCTTTATTACTACAGGGTTCATCTGTCATCTATTGTGCAGCGATATCAGAAGCAGTATTTTCATCATGGACTGACCTATTATCATGCACAGCACTCGTTTTTAAAAGAGTATGATGACATCTCTCTGTATGAGAAAGCATTAGACTTTTTTATCGTCAATCATACGCTTCATTGTATGCTCAACGAATGGAAGAGCCAAAATGACCTCTCCATTCGGGAAAAGCTTGATCACATGCGGGAAATGGTGACACACGATGCTTTCCAGCATGCCGTTAAACAAGTGGAACCATCGAAGCTCACAGTACGAAAGCGAATGATTTTATTTCTTGCTAAGTGCCGATTGGTTTATCCGCTTTCTGCCGCGGCATCTAGCTATCAAAAATGGATCGAATATCAGACAAGGAAATAGGGGTGATGGGATTGACAGTGCAGCAAATGAAGGCAAAAACCGCAGAGTGGCTGCTCTTAAAGGTCAAATATCCGCTTGAGTATAGACTGAGCCGCCAAAGGCTGCCAGAGCTGAGTCATCAGAAGAAAATCATTCTCACGCTGCTGCCGGGCCATGATAATTTAGGGGATCATGCGATTGCCTATGCGAGTTATTGTTTTTTAAAGAAACACTTTCCAGCCTATGACATCATAGAAGTGGACATGAAAGAGATCTATCGCCTCGCTCGTCCGCTAAAGCGCAGCCGGCACCCAGAAGACATCGTCTGTATGATCGGTGGGGGCAATATGGGGGATTTATACCGGTACGAAGAATGGACGAGACAATTTATCATCAAGACCTTCAAGTCCTATCCCATGATCCAGCTGCCTGCTACTGTTCATTTTACAGAAACAAAGAAAGGGAAAAGGGAGGAGCGCCGCGCCATACACACGTATAAGCAGCACCCAAGACTGCTCCTCATGGCAAGAGATCAAACAACCTATGAATGGATGAAGCAGCATTTTCCTGATCAAGATGTGTGGAAACAGCCTGATATGGTGCTGTCATTAGACGAATCATCAAAGGATGAAACACGTGAAGGGGTTCTGCTTTGTCTGCGTGAGGATCAAGAAGCATATCTCACAAAGGAGGAGCGCCAGCAGCTGCAGCAGTATATCCAAGAGACATATGATCAAGTCGGTTTGATCACAACGACAATTGGCAGACGGGTCGATCGAACAACTCGCTTGGAGGAGTTAACGGCTTTATGGACGGAGTTAAAACAAGCACAGGTCGTCGTGACAGATCGTCTGCATGGCATGATCTTTTGTGCGATCACTCATACACCGTGTGTTGTCCTTAGATCGTTTGATCATAAGGTGATGGAGGGATTTGAGTGGGTGGCTCACCTTCCGTTTATGACCCTTTTAAAAGAACCAAATGAGGCCGCTGTGAAAGAGGCCGTTCATCAGCTGATGAAAACAAACGGTCAAAAGGGAGAGGAAGCTGGATGAGGGCTCTTAAACGCTGCGTGAAAGCACAATGAATCGAGCGTTTCTTTATAATGCCAGTGCGAACTTAATCACATTTGTCCTGATGATGCTCATGTCTGTTTGTTTAACACCTTATATTGTTCATACGCTTGGAGTGGAAGCATTCGGCTTAATCCATCTGACGCAAAATATGATCAACTATTTATCGGTCATTACTGCTTCGTTAAGTGCGGTTGTTGTGCGTTTTTTTTCTGTGGCGGCTCATAAAGGAGAGATGGAGAAGGCGCAGCGCTATCTCGCTTCCTATTTCGTCAGTTCGTTTTTACTATCTATTAGTCTCTTTTTGCTTTGTCTTTTCATATCTCATCAGCTGGTTGAGTGGCTTCATGTGCCCGATCATCTCGCAAAAGACACACAGACCGCCTTTATTTTAGGGGGTCTTTTATTTATGCTCAATTTCGTCATGTCTGGCATTGGGGCTGCACCGTTTTATGCGAATAAGCTCTATGTATCAAGTGTTGGACAGGCAATTCAAATGTTTCTGAGAGCACTGATGATTGTCATCCTGTTTACATGGACGACACCAGCCATTTGGCATATTCCACTTGCGGCCGTCATTGGAAGCTTAGCGGCTATGGGGATCGGTATCTATTATTTTAAAAAACTCATCCCTTGGTTTTCGTTTAAGTGGCGGCATGTCTCATTATCGTCTAGTCTCACCCTTGTTCGATCAGGGGTCTGGCATTCATTTGAGCAAATGGGGATTTTGTTGTTTTTACAAATTGATTTATTGATGACCAACTTGCTCATTGGAGCTGAAGCGACAGGCAAATATGCGGCGATTTTACAGTTTCCATTATTATTACGCACACTGGCAGGGACACTGGCCGTTGTGTTTGCACCAACAATCACGAAATTTTATTCGAATCACGACAAAGAGGGGCTCATTCAATATGCTGCAAATGCTATTAAGTGGAGCGGCTTATTTGTTGCGTTCCCAGCCGCGCTTTTAGGAGGTCTCGCTGGTCCGCTCATGCTTCTATGGCTTGGCCCTGCTTTTGAGGAGCTGAAATGGCTTCTCATGATTCATGCGGCTTATTTATGTTTGACCTTGATGTTTTTACCGCTCACATATGTGCCAACCGTGTTTAATCGTTTTAAAGTTCCTGCGGTTATCACCCTTATATTAGGTGTGTCTAATGTGCTTTTTGCCTATGGATTGACTCATATGCTGCAGCTCGGTTTATATGGCATTGCATCCGCGGGGGCAATTGTTTTATTGATCAAAAATATTGTGTTTCTGCCATTTTATACGGCTAGCATCACGAATCAGAAACGCACCATCTTTTACAAGCATACGCTGGTTCCGCTTGCAGGAGCGCTATTTATTTGGGGCGTCTGCGCAGGAATTCAAGTGGTATATAACGTGACTTCATGGTGGGAGCTGTTTTGTATTGGCGGGCTTTGTTTCATTCTCTATATAGGCTACTTGTATGTGTTTGCAGGAACGAAACGAGAGCGGATGCAGCTGATGCGTAAGGTAAAACATGCGGTCTCCCGCTAATATGAAAAGGAGATGCAATGATGAAAAGAATGATCGATGTGATGGTGGCATTGACGCTGCTCATCGCAGGCAGTCTTCTTTTTCTTCTCATCTATGGACTGATTAGATGGAAAATTGGAACGCCTGTGGTGTTTCGGCAGAAGCGGCCTGGTCTGTATGGCAGGCCTTTTATGCTCTATAAATTTCGGACAATGACCGATGAACGCGACGAACATGGGGAGCTTCTGCCAGATCATCTGCGTTTAACAAAAACCGGCGCCTTGATTCGAAAGCTTAGTCTTGATGAATTGCCGCAGCTTGTCAATGTACTCAAAGGAGAGCTCAGTCTCGTCGGGCCAAGACCGCTTTTGATGGAGTATTTGCCTATGTATACAGAAGAACAAGCAAGGCGTCATCTTGTAAAGCCCGGCATAACAGGATGGGCACAGGTGAACGGCCGAAACACGCTTTCCTGGGAGGAGAAATTCACCTATGACCTTTGGTATGTCGAGCATCAATCGTTTTGGCTCGATATGAAAATTCTATGGATGACCTTGCTGAAAGTCATGAAAACAGAGGGGGTGCAGCAGCCGGATCATGCCACAGCTGAAAAATTCAAAGGAACCGATATGTAAGAAGCAAACCATTGGTTTAATTGGGGCTGGAGGACATAGCAAAGTCATCCAAGATCTCATTTCTGCACATTCCGATTACTCATTATGTGCGGTGTTAGATGATCAATTTGAAGAGGTGGTCACTCAAAGCGGGATTTTGTATGGACCGATCTCAATGAGTGAGCAGCTGAGAAAGACCATGCCACATATGAAATGGCTGATTGCGATCGGACAAAATGAGATCAGACAGCTCATGAAGGAACGCCTCTCATTTGAAAACACAGCGTACGCCACACTCATTCATCCAGAGGCGGTCATAAGTTCGTCAGCTGTCATTGGAAGGGGGACTGTCGTGATGGCAAGGACAGTGGTTCAAGCAGATGCAGTCATCGGTGAGCATGCGATTATAAATACAGGATCTATCGTGGAGCATGACTGCATACTCGAATCGGTTGTGCACCTGTCACCAGGCGCGGTTCTGACTGGCGGTGTTTCCGTGCGGGAGGGTGCCCATATTGGGGCAGGTGCCGTGGTGACACCGGGTACAACGATTGGAAGCTGGACGGTCATTGGCGCTGGAGCGGCAGTGACAAGAGATATACATGATCAGAAGGTCGCTGTAGGAATTCCTGCAATGGAAATCAAAGATCGGAAAGAAGGTGGGAAGTCATGAAAGAAAGGAAGCGAATTTACTTATCTCCTCCGCATATGAGCGGAAAAGAGTATCTTAAAATAGAGGAAGCCTTCAAGAGCAACTGGATTGCGCCGCTTGGACCGCTTGTGAATGAATTTGAGCAGACAGTGGCGGACTATGCAGGAGTGAAGTCAGGAGCGGCTTTATCCTCAGGAACAGCGGCGATTCACCTTGCTTTAAAGCTGATAGGTGTACAAAAAGGAGACATTGTCTTTTGTTCCACCCTCACGTTTGTTGCAACGGCAAATCCGATTTTATATGAACAAGCGTCGCCCGTTTTTATTGATTCTGAAAGGGAGACGTGGAATATGTGTCCGTTTGCTTTAGAAAAAGCCTTTGTTGAATCAGCCCGTCTTGGGAAAAAACCACGCGCGGTCATTGTCGTCCATTTATATGGACAAAGTGCAAAAATGGACGAGATCATGGCGCTTTGTGATGCATATGATGTACCAGTTATTGAGGATGCGGCTGAATCGTTAGGCGCTTTGTATAAAGGAAGAAAAAGCGGCTCAATGGGCAGGTTCGGTATCTATTCTTTTAATGGAAATAAAATCATTACAACATCAGGGGGCGGAATGCTTGTGAGTGATGATGAAGCTGCGATTGAACGATGCCGCTTTCTTGCGTCACAGGCCAGAGAACAAGCCATGCACTATGAGCATCAAGAGATGGGCTACAACTATCGCATGAGCAACCTCTTAGCAGGGGTCGGGATTGCTCAAATGGAAGTGCTGGACGAGCGTGTTGATCAAAAGCGCCGTATTTTCCAGCGTTATCAGGACGCTTTATCAGAAGCGGAGGGTCTTCATTTGATGCCAGAATATCAAGAAACGAAATCCAACCGCTGGCTGACGGCATTGACCATTGATTGTGATACAAAATTGTCTCCAGCAAATATCATTCTTGCTTTAGAAAAAGAACAAATCGAAGCAAGGCATGTATGGAAGCCGCTACACCAGCAGCCGCTCTTTCGTCATTGCCCTTTTTATACTGCGGAAAAAGGAACGCCTGTATCCGAGCTGTTATTTGAGAGGGGGCTTTGTCTCCCGTCTGGAACGAGCATGACAGATGCAGATCAGGAGCGTATCATCCATATACTTCATGACATGCTGCGAGAAAAAACATTTACCTCTTCACAGGCTGCTCATTCGTAAGCAGCCTTCCTCTCTTTCTATCAAATTCCTCAATTTGTGGAATAATTAGGAATAAGTATTGTCATGTCGTTTCAAATATGATATTGACAAGGGCTCCCTTCCTCCTTAAAATGAAAATGATTATCAGCATCAATTAGGAGGAGCAACTTATGACTATTTGGAATAATTTTCCAAAAATTAAAATAAATACTGTGTTACCCTTCCTGCTTATTCTCTTTTTATTAGTAGGATGCTCTCAAACAAACAATGGAGCGGATGGAAACAAGGATCACCCTGACATGATCACTATGGCGTGGCCAAGAGATATTGGTGAAATGAATCCACACGTATACAACCCATCACAATTGTTTGCACAATCAATGATTTATGAGCCGTTGGTGAGCTATCAAAAGAATGGAAAGCTGAAACCAGAATTAGCGAAATCATGGGATGTTTCAAAGGATGGCAAGGTGTATACGTTCCATTTAAGAGACGGAGTAACATTCTCAGATGGCTCTGAATTTAATGCGGATATTGTTAAAAAGAACTTTGATACGATTTTAAAAAATAAAGATTTACATAGCTGGTTAGGTGTCATTAAGAAAATCAAAAAGACAGAAGCCGTTGATAAAAAGACATTTAAACTCACATTAACAGCACCATATTATCCAACTGTTCAAGAATTAGCCGTTGTTCGTCCAGTTCGTTTCTTAGGTGAAGCAGGCTTCCCTAAAAATGGAGATACGTCAAAAGGAATTGAAAAACCAGTGGGGACAGGCCCTTGGATTTTAAAAACATATAAGAAAGATGATTATGCTATTTTCGAACGAAACGATCATTATTGGGGAGAAAAACCAAAGGTAAAAGAAATCAAGGTAAAGGTTATCCCAGATGCGGAAACGAGAGTCATGGCATTTGAAAAAGGTGATGTGGATCTACTTTACGGAGAAGGAACCATTAGCCTTGATTCCTACAAACAGCTAGAGGCAAGCGGCAAGTATGAAACGAAAATGTCAGAGCCTGTTGCAACGAGACAGCTTGTCATGAACACAAAAGTGGATCAGCTGTCAGATGAGAAAGTGCGTCATGCCCTTCAATATGCCTTCAATAAAAAATCAATGGTAGAAGGGGTCACTTCTGGTTTAGAGGATGAAGCAGATCACATCTTGCCGACAAACATGCCGTATACGTCAAACATTCAGGTGAAGTCTTTCAAATATGATGTGGATAAAGCCAAAGCATTGCTGGATGAAGCGGGCTGGACACTTCCAAAAGGAAAATCCGTTCGTGAAAAAGATGGGAAAAAGCTTGAGTTCAGCATGATGTATGACTCGGCAGAATCGATTCAAAAAGCGATGGCAGAAACGCTGCAAGCCGAATGGGCAGCCGTTGGTGTCGGCGTCAAGCTTGAGGGTGTGGATTTGGCCACACAGGTTCAGCGCTTTAAAGCCAATAAGTTTGATATGAACTTCTTTAGCAACTACGGAGCGCCGTATGATCCGCATACGTTTATGAACGTTCTCTCATCAGATGGATTTGGATTCAAAGAAGCCATTTCAGCCTACCCAAATAAGGAAAAGCTGATCAAAGAAATGACGGAAATTCCATCAACAACAAATGAAAAGAAACGTAAAGCACTGTATTCGTCTGTCTTATCCTCTTTACAGGATCAAGGGGCAATTGTGCCAATCTCTTATTTTAAAAAGACAGCCGTTTATCAAAAAGCTGTGAAAGACTTTGAATTCCCTGCGAATCGTGATGAACAACCTTTCACAGGCATTAAGCTGAAGTAACAGAAGGAAGGTAAGGAAATGGGCCGCTATATCGTCAAACGATTGCTATCAATTATTCCTGTATTTTTATTAGCCACACTGCTCACAACTGGTATGATTCACCTTTCGCCAGTTGACCCGGCTGAGGCATATTTAGCAGCGGCTCATATCCAACCTACGGATGAAATATTAGCGCAAAAACGAAGTGAATTCGGCTTAGATGAGCCATTTTATATGCAGTATCTTCATACCATTGAAAAAGTCATTCATCTTGATTTCGGCCGGTCGTATATGTCCAATCAGCCTGTCGTTGATGAGGTGATGTATCGAATACCGGCAACGATTCAATTGGCACTGACCAGTCTGCTGATCGCTATTTGTGTCAGCATTCCGCTCGGCTTTTTCAGCGGCATGAGGAAAAATGGTGCCGTTGATCATGTGAGCCGGCTGATTTCTTTCTTAGGAGCATCTATCCCAACGTTTGTTTTGGGGTATTTGCTCATCTTCTTTTTTTCAGTGAAGCTAGACCTTTTACCAGTTGAAGGGGTCGGAACATGGGCGCATCTCATCCTGCCGTCGATCACACTGGCAGTCCCTTTAATTGCTACGTATACAAGGCTGTTACGTTCAAGTGTGAGTGAGGCGCTTCAAGAACCTTTCGTTCAATATGCGAGAATGAGAGGATTGAAGGAACAATCGATCATGTTCAAGCATGTGTTCAGAATTGCGATATCGCCGATGCTGACCGGTCTTGGGGTGAACCTCGGCAAGCTGTTAACCGGAACCATTATTGTAGAGGCCGTTTTCTCATGGCCAGGGTTTGGCCGCTTTTTTATTGAAGCGATCTTTAACCGGGATCTGCCAGTCATTCAATTTTATGTCCTCATGTCAGCCTGTATTTTTATCTTGAGCAGCTTGATGGTTGACTTGATTCAGCTGATCATTGACCCTCGTATTTCTAGAAAGGAAGGCCGCCAGCAATGATGACAAAAGTAAAACATCTCTTCTCTCATCAAAAGATGATCTCGATCTGCGCCCTGCTGCTCGGTCTCCTGCTGATTGTGACAATATGTGCGCCATGGATCGCTCCACATGATCCGGCAGCTGTTAATCTAGCGATGAAGCTAAAGGGATCTTCGTGGGAGTATCCGCTTGGAACAGATCAATTAGGGCGGTGCAATTTATCTCGTATTTTATATGGTGCGCGTGTTTCGCTTGGCTGTGCGTTATTAATCTTTCTTTCTTCGTTATTCATTGGTTTAATTGTCGGCCTGTTTTCAGGATACAAAGGCGGCTGGATTGATCATGTTTTGATGAGAATCTGTGACGGTGTCATGGCATTTCCAAACTTGGTGCTGATCCTTGGGTTAGTCGGCATCTTCGGTCCGGGACTTTCTCAAGTCGTACTTGCCTTGATGCTTGTGCAATGGGTGTATTATGCCCGCGTCTTCCGTGGAATGGTGCTCAGTTTAAAAGAACAGAACTTTATTGCAGCTGCAAAAATCAGTGGGACCTCGCACTGGAACATCATGAGAAAGCATATGATTCCCAATGTCCTGCCGCCTTTAGCAGTCATTGGAACACTCGAAATGGGCTGGGCGATTATGGACATTTCTGCGATGTCTTTCCTCGGATTAGGGGTTCAGCCTCCTATGCCTGAATGGGGAGCAATGATTCATGAAGGGAAGTCGTATATTCAAACGAATCCTCAGTTGATGCTGTACCCGGGTCTTGTGATCATGACTGTGGTGATTCTGTTTAATTTACTAGGAGAAGCCCTTTCAGAGAAATATGGTATCAAACGCCGTGTGTAAAGGAATGATCAATGTGCAAGAGCCCATTTTACAAATAGAGAACCTGCATGTGCATACGAAAACACCTCAAGGGACAACCCCTCTTATTCAAGAAGTATCGTTTGAAGTAGAGCGCGGTCAAATCCTTGGATTAATTGGTGAGAGCGGCTGCGGGAAAACAGTGACAAGTATGTCGATCTTACGTATGCTTGATCGAAAAACAACTGAAGTCACTGGCAGTATCACATTACAGGGACGAGAATTGATCGGTATAAGTGAAAAGAATATGCGGTCCATTCGAGGCAAAGACATCTCATATATTATGCAAAATCCAATGAACAGCTTTACGCCGGTATGGACAATCGGCCATCAGCTGGTTGAAACCATCCGCCGGCATACTGCTGTTAGTAAAAAGCAGGCACGAGCACAGGCAATAGATGCATTAGCACAAATGAATCTGCCGCAGCCAGACGAACTGTTCAACAAATACCCCTTTGAATTAAGCGGAGGGATGCTGCAGCGTGTCATGATCGCCATGGCTGCCTGTATGCACCCGCCCCTCATCATTGCAGATGAGCCGACAACTGCTTTAGATGTACACAATCAGAAACGGGTGCTTCAGCATCTGAACCAAATTCGTCATGACTATGGAACGGCCATTTTACTCATTACCCACGATCTTGGTGTCATTGCTGAAATGGCAGATCAAGTTGTCGTCATGAAACAAGGAGAAATTGTGGAAAAGGCAGGAGTTCTTGAACTTTTTGAACAACCAAAGCATGATTATACAAAAAAACTACTAGCAGCTCGTCCATCCATCCCAGCTGTTTGCCCGATTTGAGGTGAGAAGGCCCTTGCATTTATTAGAAGTAAAAGCAGTCAGTCATGCATACAACAGCCGGTCGTTTCTAATAAGAAATAAAGGCGCAGCCCCTGTCCTGAAAAGCGTCGATTTGAACATTGAAGAAGGCACATGCCTTGGGCTGCTGGGACAAAGCGGCGCAGGGAAAAGTACACTTGGCCGCATCATACTTGGTTTAGAGAAACCAAGAGCTGGACAGGTTCTTTTTGAAGGTCAGGATGTCTATCGTGCAGATCAGCAAACACGTAAGCATTTTCGCAGGCATGTGCAAGCGGTATTTCAGGATTCCTATTCGGCGGTTAATCCAAGATGGACAGTTGAACAAATTTTATCTGAACCGCTTGAAAACTATGAAACCATGAGCCGAAAGGAACGTAAAAACGTGCTGATTCACTGGCTTGAAAGAGTCGGGCTCGGTGAAAAGGATTTGTCTAAATATCCGCACCAATTCAGCGGCGGCCAGCTGCAAAGGATCAACATTGCTAGAGCTTTATTGCTCCAGCCAAAGCTCATTGTACTTGATGAATCTGTCAGCAGCTTAGACATGGTCACACAGGCTGTCATTTTAGATTTATTAGTAGAATTAAAAAAGGAGCTGGGTGTGTCTTACTTATTTATTACACATGATATGACAGCAGCCTATCACTTAAGTGATCAATTGGCGATTCTTGATCAAGGCGAGCTTGTGGCCCAATTTCAATCAAAGGATGAATTCTTTTCATCAGAAGAGGAAGCGGTGCGGAAAATGAGAGATGCAATGCTTGCAGACCATCCTTTGTCAAGAACGATTGGCAGACCGGTTCGGTAAAGCTTTATTATCAACGCCTCTTGTAGAAGAGGCTATTTTTCATGAAAGGCAGGTGGCGTCGTGAACCATAGAGCGTATTTAGCTTTGGCCATTCCTTTAACGATTTCAACGATGACCACTCCTTTACTTGGAGCTGTTGATACAGCGGTTGTCGGTCAGCTCGCAAATCCTGCTTATATTGGAGGCGTTGCGGTCGGCAGTCTCATTTTCAGTACATTATATTGGCTGTTTGGTTTTTTGCGGGTAAGTACATCTGCTTTTGCTGCTCAGGCAAACGGGGCGCAGAATGAGGAGCAGGGTGTTCTTGCTTTTCTAAGACCTTTTTTCGTCGCCATCATCGTCGGACTTTGTTTTATTGCCCTGCAATGGCCAATTATTCAATCTTCTTTTCTAGTGATCTCTCCTGATGCTGATGTCCGTCAATTTGCCGCAGACTATTTTCATATTCGCATTTGGGGAGCGCCATTTACTTTAATGAATTATGTCATATTGGGCTGGCTGATGGGGATGGCAAAAATGAAAGAAGCCCTTTCTTTACAGATCTTGATCAATGTCATGAATATGGCGCTTGCATTTTTGCTTGTTCATGTGTTTTCGTTTGCGGTCAAAGGAGTTGCGGCTGCGACATTGATGTCTGAATTAACCGCTTTTGTGTTGGGGGCATGGATCATCATGAAGCATTCGTCAAACGGATTCCAGATGCCTTCCATTAAGAAGATCATGGATACACAGGCAGTGCAGAAAATGTTTCATGTGAATAAAGATTTGTTTATCCGTACGATCTGTCTGCTAGTGGTCATCAACATGTTTACGGCAAAAGGTGCTTCTTTTGGTACGGAGCTGCTGGCAGCTAATGCTATCTTATTTCAAATTCACTACATCATGGCTTATTTGTTCGATGGTTTTGCCAATGCGTCCAGCATCCTTGTTGGGCGGTCGGTTGGTGCAAATGACCGTTCTCTTTATGAAAAAACTTTAACCCTTTCAAGGCAGTGGGCACTTGTTATGGCATGTGTCATTGCGGCGGTTTATTTTCTATTTAAAGAGCCGATATTGAGCTTGTTTACAAATCTCCCTCAGCTGCTTGACATGACATTACGCTATGCAGACTGGCTTGTTCTTTATCCGTTTGCGGCTTGCTTCGGTTTGGTCATTTACGGCGTATTTACAGGTGCGACAGAAATTGCCCCTGTTAGAAATTCGATGCTGTTTGCAATGATTTTGTTTATCGTAGTTCAAACCGCGGTCACGCCCATTTGGCACAATCATGGTCTATGGTTTGCCTTTATCATCTATACTGTAGGGCGGTCTGGTTTTTTGATGATGTATAAATCGCGGCTGGATCAGAAGCTTTTCGCATATGATAAACACCCTTTGCCATCTTGACAAAGGGTGTTCTTTTTCGTTTATTCGCTTTCTTTTTTCACCTTTTGATAGGCTTCATCAAGATGCTGAATTCGCTTCAATACAACCGCATTTTTGGTCAATTGGTCTTGAACAAGTGTTGATACCACTGAGCGGTAATAGGCATTCATCGCATGAACTTTGTCTTCATTTTGGTTCATGGCGATGTGCTGTTTCAAGTTGTCGACAAAGTATGGAACGGAAAAAAGTTCAGACATAGAAATCACTCCTATTTCGTATATACGGTCCGTCAATCTTCATGTAAAATGATGAGAGGGAGGGGAGACAATGAGCCTTAAACTGCAACAAGAACAGGTATTAAAGCAGGTGCTCACACAAGAACTCAGGCAGGCCATTACGCTGCTGCAGCTGAATTGCGCAGAGCTCGGCGAGTATCTTGACCAGTTAGCGCTTGAGAACCCTCTGATTGAGCGGAAAGACACGGACAGCTATCAACCAGTTTATCATAAAAAATCACAAGAACGAATGACAGAGCCGTATCGAACGCATCAAAAAGAAAGCCTGCAAATGTTTTTAAAAAGACAGGCGATTGATTTGAATTTAAGTGAAAAGAATCAAAGAATCTTTCATTTTATGATTGAGTCCATTGATTCCAATGGCTATCTAAATGAACCGATCGACGCAATGGCAGCTGTCTTAAAGGTGCCAGCTGAAGAAGTAGAAGCCGTCCTTCATCAGCTGCAATCACTAGAGCCTGCCGGGATTGGCGCAAGATCATTGCAGGAATGCATCCTCCTGCAGCTGAGAAGAAAAAAGGAGCGCTGGTATGAAGCCGAGCTGATCATCGAAGAGCATTTCTTTCTTTTTGCCAGAAAGGCTTGGAAGGAAATTGCGGCGAAAACTGGTGTTTCAATGAAAACACTCCAAGCGGTACAAGATGAAGTGTCTCAGCTTGAACCAAGACCAGGCCTTCATTTCTCATATGATGAAGAGCATGTGTATATCGAGCCTGATGTGACGATTACTGTGGTGCAGGATCACATCACATTTGAGCTGAATCAGCGCGCTTTTCCAGACGTTGAAATGAATGAAGGCTATTTCGCCATGATTCAAGACCAAAAGCGGCACGAAGCATACACGTATTTAAAGGAAAAAGAGCAACAGTACAATTGGCTTGTCCAAGCGCTGAGGCAAAGAAAGCAAACGATGACTCATGTCGTTCGTGAGATTATCTCACATCAGACGGATTTTTTCCTTACAGGGAAACATAAAATGAAACCGCTTACTATGAAGCGGATCGCAGAAATACTGCAAGTCCATGAGTCAACAGTCAGCCGTACTGTAAAAGGGAAAATGGTGCAAACCCCTTATGGTCTCATGGAAATGAAACAATTTTTCCAAGCAAAATTAGAAGGGCATTCGCTAGAAGAGACGTCCAGCTACACAGTCAAAACGCACATTGCAGAGCTCATTCAAACGGAAAATAAGAAAAAACCGTATTCAGATCAGCAAATCATGACGCTGCTTCAGCAAACCTTTGGCATCCGCGTGTCGCGCAGAACCATTGCAAAATATCGCGAACAAATGAATCTTCCGTCCTCTACGCTGAGGAAGCGCTACGATTAAAAAGAAGTACTTGCCAGAACATGGCGCGTGCTTCTTTTTTTTGTTGAAAGCAAGGCAGCCCATAGATTTCTTGAAAATTAAAGAGGGGAGACGTGTGATCTGAAATTTTGGGGTAAAGTATAAGATAGGGCATGAGCCGATAGGGATAGACAACAGTGATGAGGTGAGACCAATTGAAATATAAACAAATCAAAACGAAAAAAATATATGAAGAAATTGCGGATGCATTAATTGAATCCATTCGTACAGGTGAGCTTCTTCCAGGGGAAAAATTAGATTCGGTTCAAGCGCTTTCAGAAAGCTTTCAAGTCAGCCGTTCCGCTGTAAGAGAGGCACTGTCTGCTCTTAAAGCGATCGGATTAATAGAGATGAAGCAAGGGGAAGGCACGTATGTGAAGCAGTTCGATCCTGAGCAGCTCACATTTAGTCTGTCTTCTGCATTTTTGATGAAGCAGCATGATATCACGCAGCTCCTTGAATTAAGAACCATTATTGAGACGGGTGCTGTCAAAAAGGCAGCGCTTTTGCGAACGGACGATGACCTTCATCAGCTGCATGAGGCACTCGAACAAATGAAACTTGCAGAAGCGCATAAAGAAATTGGTGAAGAGGCAGACCTCTCCTTCCATCTTGCTTTAGCCAAAGCCTCAAAGAATGATTTATTAAAGGCGTTAATGAATCAGGTCTCCACCTTGCTGGTAGAAACAATGCGGGAAACGAGAAAAGTCGTCTTGTTTTCAAGGAAAGCCTCCATTCGGCAGCTTTACAAAGAACATGAACACATTTACAAAGCTGTTATGGCAAGACAGCCAGAAGAAGCAGAAAGAGCGATGCTCACGCATCTAAAAAATGTAGAAAAACTGCTGAGTGATGTGAGTCAAGAACCGGCAGGACAGTCAGAACCACAGTAAGCTGTGCCGAATGAGGGCACAGCTCTATTATGAACGAGAAATATGCAGTTTCTTCATGCGATACTGCAGACTTTGCCTGCTCATGCCCAATATCTTTGCAGTCTGTGAAATATTATCGTCCATTTTTTCTAAGTAATGGACGATGTATTGTTTTTCGAATCGTTCCATCTGGGTTTGGAAATCAGTCGTATGTTCTGGGCTTGTATAAATAAACGTGTCAGCTGCTGCGGTATACTGTAAAGGATTCGTCTGTAATTGCGCTGCAGGACGGCCTTCCCTATGTTGTTTAAATCTAAAATGATATGGAAGATGATGCATGCTTAAGTAATCCTCATCCATCATCATATTCATCCCCGCTTCAATCACATGCTCGAGTTCCCGTACATTCCCCGGCCAATCATACGCTTGAAAAAGGGCTAGTACCTCTTCGTCTGCTGCCTTCACCTCCATTTGAAACAGCTCATTATATTTTTGAATAAAATGACTGACAAACGTAGGAATATCTTCTTTTCGCTCAGAAAGCGGCGGAATAAATAAGGTGACAATACCTAGCCGATAAAATAAATCCTTGCGCATGCGTCCGCCTGCGATAGCATCCACAGGGTCCTCATTCATATTGGCAATGACTCTTACATCAACAGCGATTTCTTTTGTGCTGCCTAACCTTCTCACCCGCTTCTCCTGTAATACGCGCAGCAGTTTTGCTTGAAGACCAGGATTTAATGAGTTGATCTCATCAAGCAGAAGTGTACCACCCTGCGCCTGTTCAAATAAACCGGGCTGATCAGTTGCGCCGGTAAAAGCCCCTTTTTGTGTACCAAAGAGCAGACTTTCAATGAGATTATCAGGCAGTGCCGCGCAATTCTGGGTAATAAATGGTCCAGATGACCGGCTGCTGCCGTTATGAATGCTTTGAGCAAATAGTTCTTTTCCTGTCCCTGTTTCTCCCACAATGAGGACATAAGAAGAGGTGCGTGTTGCTCGTTTTGCATGCTCAATCACCTCTAAAAACGCAGGGCTTTGTCCAATAATGGAATCAAAGGTAAAGCGTGTGCTTCCTTTTTTCTTCATATTGTGGTGAATCAGCCGTTCCAGCTTGGTCACATCATTCGAAATTTCAACCGCTCCTTGGATGAGGCCATCTCGAACGAGCGGGTATGTATGATTAATCGTTGTGATTTCTTTTCCATTGTAATTATGATACGTCTGCTTTGCATGAACGGTTTGTTTCCCAGTTCGCAGCGCTTGGACGAGCGTACTGTGCATTTCGTCTTGGAAGACGAAGAGGTCTAATACATTTTTATGGAGAACATCAGAGCGTTTCAAAGACTCAATCTCCATCATTTTTTTATTATAAACAACAGTATTGCCATTCTCGTCAATTGCATGAACCCCGACATCTATTAAATCGAGCATTTGCTTATACAGATCAATCTCATTTATCAGCTTTGCAGTATATGAATCTTCTTTCATTGCTACACCTCCAGACGTTACCTCTATTTTACACGAAAAATTTTGCGGTTTCCTCTAAAAAATTTGGCATGTGCAAATATATTTTGCATAAATAACCTGTACAATCATCGCCATGATGCAGGCAGAAAGTTGGCACGATCCTTGCATATCATATGTGTGTAGATGAACTTAATTTAAAAAAGGCTAGCTTATAGAAGGAGGAATAGACGATGACACAGACAAATGAAGTGATTCAACAAACGGAACAATACGGTGCGGCAAACTATCATCCGCTGCCAATTGTGATTTCAGAGGCTGAAGGAGTTTGGGTGACAGACCCTGAAGGCAATCGATATATGGATATGCTGAGTGCGTATTCCGCAGTGAACCAAGGCCATCGCCATCCCCGCATTATTGAGGCGCTCAAAAAACAGGCAGACCGTGTGACACTGACTTCAAGAGCTTTTCACAATGATCAGCTTGGCCCTTGGTATGAAAAAATTTGTCAACTGACGAATAAAGAGATGGCACTTCCGATGAATACTGGAGCTGAGGCGGTAGAAACAGCTGTAAAAGCAGCAAGACGATGGGGCTATGACGTCAAGGGAATCGAAGACAATCGCGCAGAAATCATTGCGTGCGTCGGAAATTTCCATGGCAGAACGATGACGGCTGTTTCCCTTTCTTCTGAAGCAGAATATCAAAGAGGTTTTGGTCCAATGCTTCCAGGCATCAAACTGATTCCTTACGGAGATATTGAAGCGTTACGTGAAGCCATCACACCACAAACAGCGGCTTTTCTGATTGAGCCTATTCAAGGGGAAGCGGGAATTGTCATGCCGCCAGAGGGCTTCTTGAAGGAAGCGAAGGCGCTTTGTGAACAGGAACATGTGCTGTTCATTGCAGATGAAATTCAGGTCGGATTAGCGCGAACAGGCAAGATGTTTGCATGTGACTGGGAAGACATTGAGCCAGATATGCTGATTCTTGGGAAAGCTTTAGGCGGCGGTGTATTCCCAATCTCATGTGTGGTAGCAAACCGCGATATATTAGGCGTGTTTAACCCTGGGTCTCACGGCTCTACCTTCGGCGGCAATCCTCTTGCGTGTGCGGTGTCGCTGGCTGCACTAGATGTCTTAATCGACGAAAACCTTGCAGCGCGCTCTATGGAGCTTGGCGAATACTTAAAAGATAAACTCACGCGCATTCAAAGTCCTGTTATCAAGGAAGTGCGCGGCCGCGGATTATTTATCGGCATGGAGCTGACAGAAGCAGCGAGACCTTATTGTGAGAAGCTGAAACAAGCAGGACTGTTATGTAAGGAAACTCATGAGACCGTCATCCGCTTTGCACCACCGCTCACGATATCTAAAGAAGATTTAGACTGGGCGATTGGTCATATTGAAGCATTATTTCAAGCATAAATGTCAAAGGGGGAGAAACCTTCACTTTCTCCCTTTCTCTTTCCACGAACAGCGAATTTTGTCAAAGGATGATGAATAGAAGAGTGAAAGTGGGGAAACGGATTTGAAGCAAGAACAGCATAATGAACTAGAACGTTCCATGAAAAGCAGGCATCTCTTTATGATTGCCTTAGGCGGCGTCATTGGTACTGGTCTTTTCCTTGGGTCAGGACTCATTATCCATCAGGCTGGACCCGGGGGAGCTATTCTATCCTTTATCATTGGCGGATTGTTAATGTATTTGGTGATGCTCTGTCTTGGAGAATTAGCGGTGGCGATGCCGACAGCGGGTTCCTTTCAGGAGTATGCAACCAAATATATAGGCCCGTCCACAGGCTTTATGATCGGCTGGCTTTACTGGTTTAGCTGGGCATGTACAATTGGACTGGAGTTTACGTCAGCAGGCATTTTGCTCCAAAGATGGTTCCCAGATATCCCTGTTTGGTTGTGGTGTCTTGCATTTAGTGTGATTTTATTTGCCGTGAATGCCATCTCAGCTCGCAGCTTCGCTGAAACCGAGTTCTGGTTTTCAGCCATTAAGGTCGCTGCCATCCTATTATTTATTATCATTGGAATTGGCGCAATTTTCGGAATGATTCATCTGAAAGATGGAGAACCAGCCCCTCTATTTCGTCATTTGACGGATCATGGCGGACTATTTCCTAACGGCGTTTTTGCTATTTTATTAACCATGGTCACGGTCAATTTCTCCTTTCAAGGAACAGAACTTGTAGGGATTGCTGCAGGAGAGAGTGAAAGCCCTGAAAAAACATTACCGCGATCTATACGAAATATTATTTGGAGAACGATGGTCTTCTTCGTTTTATCCATTGCGGTTCTGGCCGCACTTCTTCCGTGGCAGACAGCAGGCACCGTCGACAGTCCGTTTGTCGTCGTGCTGGACAAGGTCGGGATACCATATGCTGCAGATATCATGAATTTTATCATCATCACAGCCGTCTTATCTGTAGCAAACTCTGGGTTATATGCATCATCACGTATGCTCTGGGCGCTTTCGAAAGACGGGAAAGGTCCCGACTTTACGAAAAAGCTGTCCAAGCGTAAAATTCCGATCAATGCATTATTGGTGACAATGGGTGTATCTGCACTATCTCTGCTTACAAGTGTTGTAGCACCAAAAACGGTGTATGTATGGCTCATTTCTATTTCTGGTATGGTCCTTGTTGTGGTGTGGATGTCCATTTGCTTGTCTCAGTATTTCTTTAGAAAACAATTCATAAAGGAGGGTGGAGATGTAAAGGATCTCGTCTTCCGAACACCGCTCTATCCATTTGTTCCATTAGCAGGCTTTATCGCATTTGGCATCGTCCTCATCAGCTTATTTTTTATCGAGGATCAGCGGATCGGCCTTTATTGCGGAATCCCGTTCATGGCCGCCTGCTACATCATTTATTATCTTAAAATCAAACCGAAGGAAGAGGCAAAACAGTTTGGAACCATCACAAAAACATAAGCAGGTCCTGAAAAAAATGTGCATGCTGATATCACCAGCATGCACATTTTCAATCGTATATTCATTCTATATAAAGGAAATAAATATTTTGAAAAGAAATATCATCGCAAGAACCTTGATGACAAGCAGGCTTTCGGTGAAAATGTGTCTATTTTTTGTCTAAATGTGTTTCTAAGAGTTGAAAATGCAAGATTATCCTGTTAAAATAATTAAAGAAAGCAGGGATTGATTTTTTTTGGCTGTGGCGGGACGTTTTTTGTCACAGTGGGACGTTTTTAGTCCAACGTGAAAAGAAAGGGTCGTTAGCCATGAATCGTTTATTGGAAGCTCAAAAAAAATTATTGCCAGATCTTCTCATTGTTATGCAAAAACGCTACGACATTTTGCAGTACATCAGATTAGCTGAACCAATTGGCCGCAGAAGTCTTGCGACGAGTCTTGGTCTCAGTGAGCGTATCTTACGTGCTGAAGTTCAGTTTTTAAAAGAACAAAATCTGCTGGATGTCAAAACGAGCGGCATGATGCTGACGAGTGAGGGTCACGCTTTGCTTGAAATGCTTGAAGGAATGATGAAGGACGTTTTAGGTTTAACCTTTTTGGAAAATACATTAAAGAGAAAGTTAGGCCTGGAAGAAGTCATTATCGTTTCTGGTGACAGTGACGAATCCCCGTGGGTGAAGCAAGAAATGGGAAGAGCTGCTGTCCAATGTATGAAAAAAAGGTTTACTGGAAATAATATCGTCGCCGTCACTGGCGGAACGACGATGGAAGCCGTTGCCGAAATGATGACCCCTGATGCCAAAAACCGCGATATGATGTTTGTCCCTGCTAGAGGCGGTCTTGGGGAGAATGTAAAAAATCAGGCAAACACCATTTGTGCCCACATGGCTGAAAAAGCTTCCGGTACTTACAAACTGCTGTTTGTTCCAGGACAGCTGTCAGAAGGTGCATACTCTTCCATTATTGAAGAGCCGTCCGTCAAAGAAGTGCTTCAAACGATTAAATCGTCCACGATGCTCATTCATGGTATTGGTGAAGCAAAAACAATGGCGATGAGACGAAATACACCAGCTGAAGATTTAAAAAAGATTGATGAGCATGACGCAGTGACAGAGGCCTTTGGCTATTACTTTAATCGTGATGGTGAGGTCGTACACAAAGTGCACTCCGTCGGCATGCAGCTAGATGATCTAGAAAGCATTCCACACATCATTGCTGTTGCAGGTGGATCATCAAAGGCGGGGGCGATTGAAGCTTATTTCAAAAAACCACGCCGAACGGTTCTCGTCACAGACGAAGGAGCCGCAAAAGAGTTATTAAGGGAGTCAATTGATCCCTCAATATAAAACATTGTGACCTATAAAAGGAGGAAACATCATGGCAGTAAAAGTCGGTATTAACGGATTTGGACGTATTGGACGTAACGTATTTCGTGCAGCATTAAATAATCCTGAAGTTGAGGTAGTAGCGGTTAACGATCTAACAGATGCTAACATGCTTGCACACCTTTTACAATATGACTCTGTTCACGGAAAACTAGATGCAGAGGTTTCTGTAGACGGTACAAACTTAGTAGTGAACGGTAAAACAATCGAAGTATCAGCTGAGCGTGACCCTGCGAAATTAAGCTGGGGTAAACAAGGCGTAGAAATCGTTGTTGAATCTACTGGATTCTTCACAAAACGTGCAGACGCTGCGAAACACTTAGAAGCTGGCGCTAAAAAAGTCATCATCTCTGCTCCTGCTAACGAAGAAGATATCACAATCGTTATGGGTGTAAACGAAGACAAATACGATGCAGCTAGCCACGATGTCATCTCTAATGCATCTTGTACTACAAACTGCTTAGCACCATTTGCAAAAGTACTTAACGATAAATTTGGTATCAAACGCGGTATGATGACAACTGTTCACTCATACACAAATGACCAACAAATTCTTGACCTTCCGCACAAAGACTACCGTCGTGCTCGTGCAGCTGCGGAAAACATCATCCCAACTTCTACAGGTGCTGCGAAAGCTGTTTCGCTTGTATTGCCTGAACTTAAAGGTAAATTAAACGGTGGCGCTATGCGTGTTCCAACACCTAACGTTTCTTTAGTTGACCTTGTTGCTGAATTAAACCAAGATGTAACAGCTGAAGACGTAAATGCAGCACTTAAAGAAGCAGCTGAAGGAGAACTTAAAGGAATCCTTGGCTACAGCGAAGAGCCATTAGTATCTGGTGACTACAATGGTAATGCAAACTCTTCAACAATCGATGCTCTTTCTACAATGGTGATGGAAGGCAGCATGGTGAAAGTGATCTCTTGGTACGATAACGAGAGTGGATATTCTCACCGCGTTGTTGACCTTGCAGCTTACATTGCAAAACAAGGTCTTTAATTTCTCACACTGAAGGAACTCACTTGGTTCTTTCCTAGAGACACGATATAATGAAGACGGACAAGGGAAGGGGAAGCATCCCTTTCCCTTTTTCTCTGTTTTTATCCGTTCTGCACGATTTCTCGTTTTGATGAGGGCAAAATGGGAAAAGGATAAAGAGAGTCTTGTCCAATGCGTAAGGAAACCAGAATAAAGGAGGATCTCCTGACGAGCATGAATAAGAAATCAGTAAAAGACATTGACGTAAAAGGTAAAGTTGTGTTCTGCCGCGTAGATTTTAACGTTCCAATGAAGGACGGAGAAGTGACGGATGATACTCGTATCCGCGCAGCATTACCAACGATTGAGTATTTAACAGGACAAGGCGCAAAGGTACTGCTAGCTAGTCATTTGGGTCGTCCGAAGGGTCAAGTTACTGAAGAACTGCGTCTGACACCTGTGGCAAAACGTCTGCAAGAGCTTCTTGGAAGAGATGTGAAAAAAGCAGATGAAGCTTACGGCGACAACGTGAAAAAGCAAATCTCTGACTTAAAAGAAGGAGATGTGCTAGTGCTTGAAAACGTTCGTTTCTATCCTGGTGAAGAAAAGAACGATCCGGAATTATCAAAAGCATTTGCTGATTTAGCCGATGTGTATGTCAATGATGCGTTCGGTGCTGCACACCGTGCACATGCATCGACAGCAGGAATTGCAGCTTATCTTCCGGCTGTTTCAGGCTTCCTCATGCAAAAAGAGCTTGAGGTGTTAGGAAAAGCCATTTCAAATCCTGATCGCCCATTTACTGCGATTATCGGCGGCGCAAAAGTAAAGGATAAAATCGGTGTCATTGAAAGTCTTCTTGATAAAGTAGACAACCTCATCATCGGCGGCGGACTTGCTTACACATTTGTGAAAGCACTTGGCCACGATGTAGGGAAATCTCTATTAGAAGAAGACAAAGTCGATTTAGCGAAATCCTTTATGGACCGTGCAAAAGAAAAAGGCGTGAACTTCCTGATTCCAACAGATGTTCTGGTAGCCGACGATTTTTCAAATGATGCGAATACAAGCATTGTGCCAATCTCTGAAATTCCAAGTGATCTAGAAGCACTTGATATTGGAACAGAGACAAGAGAAAAGTATGCTGACGTTATTAAAAACAGCAAACTTGTTGTCTGGAACGGACCAATGGGTGTATTTGAAATCGATGCATTCGCTAAAGGAACAAAAGCAATCGCAGAAGCACTGGCAGAAGCAAAAGATACATATTCTGTCATTGGCGGTGGAGATTCAGCAGCAGCTGTTGAGAAATTTGGTCTTGCCGATCAGATGAGCCATATTTCTACAGGCGGCGGCGCTTCACTTGAATTTATGGAAGGCAAAGAACTTCCTGGTGTTACTGCATTAAACGATAAATAAGACCAAAACTGCTATAAGGAAGTGTCAATCATGAGAAAACCAATTATAGCTGGGAACTGGAAAATGAACAAAACACTTGGCGAAGCAGTCAGCTTTGTTGAAGAAGTTAAGTCATCTATTCCATCTCCTGACAAAGTGGAATCCATTGTCTGTGCGCCAGCTCTTTTCCTTGAAAAGCTAAACAGCCTATCAAACGGAACAGACCTTAAAATTGGTGCACAAAACATGCACTTTGAAGAAAATGGTGCATTCACTGGTGAAATCAGCCCTGCTGCTCTAAAAGATCTAGGCATCGGCTATTCAGTGATTGGGCATTCAGAGCGCCGTGAATTCTTTGCTGAAACAGATGAAACAGTGAACAAAAAAGCACATGCTGCATTCAAGCATGGCATCGTTCCAATTATTTGTGTTGGTGAAACGCTTGAAGAGCGTGAAGCTGGCAAAACAAATGAACTTGTCGCTGATCAAGTGAAGAAAGCACTAGCTGGTTTAACGAAGCAGCAAGTTGCTGAATCTGTGATTGCCTATGAGCCAATCTGGGCTATTGGTACAGGAAAATCTTCTACAGCGAAAGATGCAAACGACGTTTGCGCACACATCCGCCAAACCGTTGCAAGCGAATTTGGTCAAGAAGCGGCAGACAGCCTTCGCATTCAATATGGCGGAAGCGTGAAGCCGGCAAATATTAAGGAATATATGGCAGAATCCGATATTGACGGTGCTTTGGTAGGCGGCGCAAGCTTAGAACCTCAGTCTTTCGTTCAATTATTGGAGGAAGGTCAATATGAGTAAGAAACCAGCAGCATTAATCATCTTAGACGGGTTCGGTTTAAGAGGCGAAACAGTCGGTAACGCTGTCGCACAAGCAAAAAAACCGAACTTTGACCGCTACTGGAACGAATTTCCGCATCAAACCTTAACGGCTTCAGGTGAGGCAGTAGGTCTCCCAGAAGGTCAAATGGGGAACTCTGAAGTGGGGCATTTGAACATCGGTGCAGGGCGCATTGTATATCAAAGCTTAACAAGAGTGAATGTTGCCATTCGTGATGGGGAATTTGAGAAAAACGAAACGTTCCTAGAGGCAATGACTTATGCAAAAGAGAATGACAAGGCGCTTCATTTATTTGGTCTCTTGTCAGACGGCGGTGTGCACAGTCATATCCAGCATCTTTTTGCCCTGCTGAAGCTGGCGAAAAAAGAAGGCTTAACAAAGGTATACATTCATGGCTTCTTGGACGGACGTGACGTTGGTCAGAAGACAGCCAAAGTGTACTTAAAACAGCTGGAAGAACAAATCAAAGAAATCGGTGTCGGTGAAGTGGCAACACTTTCTGGACGCTATTACTCAATGGACCGTGACAAACGCTGGGATCGTGTGGAGAAAGCGTACCGCGCGATGGCGTATGGTGAAGGCCCAAGTTATCAAAACATCTATGATGTCGTTGATGACTCCTATGAAAATGGAATCTACGATGAATTCGTTATTCCATCTGTCATTACGAGAGAAAATGGTGAGCCGGTTGCCAAAGTAAACGACGGCGACTCTGTGATTTTCTATAACTTCCGTCCAGACCGTGCCATCCAAATCTCGAACACTTTCACAAATGCAGATTTCCGCTCGTTTGACCGCGGAGAAGCTCATCCGAAGAATTTACACTTCGTTTGCTTCACACACTTCAGTGAAACGGTTGACGGCTATGTTGCCTTCAAACCAGTGAATTTGGATAACACAGTAGGAGAAGTGCTTGCTCAAAACGGATTGAAACAGCTGCGGATTGCTGAAACAGAGAAATATCCTCACGTGACGTTCTTTATGAGCGGTGGACGTGAAGAAGAATTTCCTGGTGAAGACCGCATCTTAATCAATTCACCAGATGTGGCAACCTATGACCTCAAGCCGGAAATGAGCGCTTATGAAGTAAAGGATGCACTTGTTGCAGACATCAATGCTGACAAGCATGATGCGATCATTCTGAACTTTGCTAACCCGGATATGGTTGGTCATTCAGGTATGCTTGAGCCAACAATCAAAGCTATTGAAGCAGTAGATGAGTGCTTAGGAGCTGTAGTCGACGCAATCCTGGCAAAAGGCGGACATGCCATCATCACGGCAGACCACGGTAACGCAGACGTGCTAATTACCGAAGAAGGAAAGCCGCATACTGCACATACAACGAATCCTGTGCCAGTCATCGTGACGAAAAAAGGTGCGACGCTTAGAGAAGGCGGCATTTTAGCCGATCTATCTCCAACGCTTTTAGACTTACTTGGTCTTGAAAAACCAAAAGAGATGACAGGAACATCATTGATTCAAAAATAACAAATTGATTCAAAAGGAGAGAAATTAAAAATGCCATACATTGTTGACGTATATGCACGCGAAGTATTAGACTCTCGCGGTAACCCAACAGTTGAAGTAGAAGTTTACACAGAATCTGGCGGCTTTGGCCGTGCGCTTGTTCCAAGTGGTGCTTCTACTGGTGAATATGAAGCAGTAGAACTACGTGACGGAGACAAAGACCGTTACCTTGGAAAAGGTGTTCTGACAGCTGTAAACAACGTAAACGAAATCATTGCACCAGAGCTTTTAGGCTTTGATGTAACAGAACAAGTAGCGATCGACAAAATGTTAATCGAACTTGACGGAACAGAAAACAAAGGGAAATTAGGCGCAAACGCAATTCTTGGCGTATCTATCGCTGTAGCACGTGCGGCTGCTGATTTCTTACAAATTCCACTTTATCAATACCTTGGTGGATTCAACTCCAAAACGCTTCCAGTACCGATGATGAACATCGTCAACGGTGGAGAGCATGCGGATAACAACGTAGACATTCAAGAATTCATGATTATGCCTGTAGGTGCTCCAAACTTCCGTGAAGCACTTCGCATGGGCGCTCAAATCTTCCATAGCCTGAAATCTGTATTAAGCGCAAAAGGTTTAAACACAGCTGTAGGTGACGAAGGTGGATTCGCTCCAAACCTTGGTTCTAACGAAGAAGCACTTCAAACTATCGTTGAAGCGATCGAAAAAGCTGGCTTCAAACCAGGTGAAGAAGTGAAACTTGCAATGGATGCTGCATCTTCTGAGTTCTACAACAAAGAAGACGGTAAATATCATTTATCAGGCGAAGGTGTTGTGAAAACATCTGCTGAAATGGTTGACTGGTATGAAGATATGGTATCGAAATACCCAATCATCTCTATCGAAGACGGCCTTGATGAAAACGACTGGGAAGGTCACAAACTATTAACTGAGCGCCTTGGCAGCAAGGTTCAGCTAGTAGGAGATGACTTATTCGTAACGAACACGAAGAAGCTTTCTGAAGGTATTAAAAATGGTGTCGGTAACTCAATCCTGATCAAAGTAAACCAAATCGGTACATTAACTGAAACATTTGATGCAATCGAAATGGCAAAACGCGCAGGATACACAGCTGTTATTTCTCACCGTTCTGGTGAAACTGAAGACAGCACTATTGCAGACATCGCTGTTGCAACAAACGCTGGACAAATCAAAACAGGTGCTCCGTCTCGTACGGACCGTGTGGCGAAATACAACCAATTACTTCGCATCGAAGATCAATTGGCTGAAACAGCACAATATCACGGCATTGCAACATTCTATAACTTGAATAAATAATGTCAGCTATGCGCTGCGTTCCACTCTTTCATGAGAGCGGGACGCAGCGTTTTTTTGTTGAGCGAAATCCGCTGGCTAATTCATTTGACTTATCCTATTTCTGTAAAACCTCCTCCTTCAGTTAGAGACAAAGTCAAAATCCCCTCCATTTATAAGCACTAAATCATGAAAATTCGTCTAAAAATATGATCTGAAATGAACTTATGCTTTCTGTAAGGGAGTGGTATCATTTTACATATATTAGGGGGTGATGAGATGCTGAATCCTTTTAGCCTTCGTTTTCCAGTAGGTGTGTATATGTATGTCCTTCACCTGTTGGCGGCATATGATGAAAGGAAGCAACGAATTCTAACTTCTAAGAATGTACAGAAAAACGCATTTTGGATTTATGTCCTTGCCGCTATATTGGGCATTATTTCACTTGGAGCATTGATTTGGGCATGCAAGACCTTTGGACGGGGCTCGAAATTTTTAGGAGAGTTCAAATTATTAGGCATGTACGTTAAAATCCAGTGTGGTTATTAACAGGGATGAGAACAGATGCAAGGTCATCTGTTCTATCTGAATCAAACGGAGGGATATGATGCTGACATTACAATTAAAAGAAAAAACATATAGCCGCACCTTCTCTCTCCGCAATATTCAAATAAGTGTCGAGAAAGGGCAGATGCTGCTGCTTTTGGGGCATAATGGTGCGGGAAAGACGACGATGATCCAATCCATGTTTGGGCTGACGCCATTTATAGGATGCGTCACTTTACATGGTAAACAGCTGAACCTTCAATCCTCAGAACATATCTCCTTGTTTAAAAAACATGTTTCCTATATTCCTGATGACCATTCGTTGTTCGATTATTTATCGCCGAGGGAATACTTTCAATTACTTCAGCTGCCAAATGAGCAAGATGTCACACGGGAAGAGACGTTCATTGATCTGTTTGAGCTGGGGTCGTATATGGATCAGCCTATCGCTCAGCTGTCTCATGGCAATCAAAAGAAAACGCAGATCATTTCACAGCTCCTCAGGCCATGTGATTATTATGTGTTTGATGAGCCAACGAACGGACTTGATCCAGATATGATGATTATCTTAAAAAAGGTGCTCATGAAGCTGAGAGAGCAAGGCGCTGGCATTCTCATTTCAACCCATCATTTGAGTTTTGGTGATACGCTTTATGACCATCTCATGATCTTGAGAAATGGTGACGTCAAGCTGGATATGTCCCGCCAAGAAACGAATCAGACATTTCCTCATCAGGCACTTGAAGAGATTTATAAAGAAGTGAATCGAGATTACTATATGCAGGTGGAGAGGTTACTCAATGATCTGGACACGACACGTTCTTCATAAAATAGAATGGGGGATGCTGACAGCAAAAGGAAAGCAGCTCGCAAAAAAGTACCCAATACAGCTTCTCGCAGCCGCGGCTTTTTTCTTGCTCATGTATGCGATATACGTCGTTATCAGCCTGCGCTTTTTCATGCAGGCAGGAGAAAGCGAGCCGGCTACTCTATACCTCCAATTGATGAAAATGACGCTTTTACTTTTAAGCGCAGGCATTGTGTTATCCCGCAATAAATTAAAGCGCCAGGAATATCAATTCTACTTTTTGAATAGTGCGATACAAAGTGTGCCATTTGTCCTTTGTGTATATTTCTTTCCGATGCTCTTTTGTTTCCTCGTGGTTGGACTGCTTTTTTTACCGATTGTATTAGGCCTTTTGATCAGCGGTGTTACGCCATCTCTTTATTGGATAACGGTTGTATGCATGACTTGCTGTGTACTGGCTCTGTTTGCACTCGCTTCTTGGATGGTGATGCGGATTGCTGTGAGCCATTTCGTATCAAAAACAAAAGAGCATTTGCTGCTGCAAACGCTCGGCTTTGCGGTGCTGAATCTATTGGTGTTTCTCCTTTTGCAAAAAGCAATGGAGATGATCCGCGTATGGCCATCAGTCTATCTCATATTTCTAATGATCCTTCTAAGCGCTGGCTGGCTATGGCTGAAGGGGTTAGCGGCTTCTTATGTCCATTGGATGTTTTTGCAGCTGAAAACAGAGGTGAAGTCGTTTTCTTATAAGAAAATCAGAACGCAATCTTCCTTTCTGACGCACCTGCGGCAGGAATTGGTCTATTTCAGCCGTTCATCTGTTTTTAAAGAACAGGGCATTTTGTTTTTATTTCTCGTTTGTTTGACGGCGGGGCTGCCTTTTGTTTTTACACCGGTAGAAATCGGCTGGCTGTATGCCTTTATTGTTCAGTATGCGTTAAAGGAAATATTGATCATGCTTCCGCTGATGATTGGCAGAGAATATCATATGAATCAAAGGGCCATCTTTATGTTAAATACATCAAAGGGCGCTTATTTGTTGTCGAGAATTTTATTTTATTACGCTATTAATTTGTTGCTATATTTTGTGTTTATTGGGTTTGCATCTATAGTGATAGGCATTGAAAGTGAAGGCCATGTCCTTGCAAGTTTGTCCATTTTGTTGATCACTGCCATGGCGGCCTGTACCGGATTTATCGTGAAGATCAGTGAGTTTAATAAACTGTTTGTCATCGTAATGATGATTGCTGTATTCAGCTTCATCGATATGCTTTTATTGAAGTGGCTTTCAACAGATGTGTATCTTCTCACCACCGCCTATCTGCTAGGTTCACTTGCATTTTTTAGCTGTATATATGCGGTCATGTTAAAGAGGCCTGTCTTGCGATGATAGAGCTTGTGTGTAGTTTCCTATTGGTTGTGCTGATACATGAACTCGGTCATATGCTGATGATCATGGTGTGTAACAAAATCGAAAAAAGGCCGCTCTTTGATTTTGTGATAACGATTGATTGGAAGCATGTGGCGCTGGTCCATGAGAAATTTGTCCGGCCGAGCTTCAATATGATGGTGGCACTTGCAGGCCCGCTCTTTCCGGTGCTTTGTTCGATTGTGCTTTTTATGATATGCAAGCATCCGGTAAGTCATCAACTGCTGTTTTTTTCTTTACTAAATACGGTGATGCTGCATCCAGCTTGCCCAGACGGGAAAAATATCACAGCCAGTTTAAAAGAGATGAAGGAGAGAAAGAGATGATTAAAGTATTTCATTCGTTTTCCAGCGGTTTAACACTTGCGATGCTGTATGTATTTGCTGTGTTTATGACCCCTGTTTTTTTACTGCTGCTAGAGGTCAATCATGTTGAATCAAGTCCATCAATGTTTGGCATGCCATTTTATATCATGAAAATTGAAGAGTATCAATTCAGTTCAGAGGCGACGCTCTTTGGATGTGTGGTCTGCTTTTTAGCTGGCGCCGTGCTCTATTTTTTTATTCAATATGTGAAGCATGTGGTGAAAAAGCGTAGAACATAAAAAAAGCAGACGGAACAAAACATCAGTCTGCTTGCAAAGTGAGTGAGAGCCGTACCATATCCATACACTGAATGCCATTTTCAAAAATCGGTTCATCATAATGTTTAAGAAAGAAATCGTGGTCAATAGATGTCATGCGGAAGCCGCATTTCTGATAAAGTGCGAGCTGCTGGATACTCGAGTTACCTGTGCCGATTTCAATCGTGTGAAAGCCGGCGGCTTTCGCTTCAGAAATGGCATGGCGGATCAGCTGCTTTCCAATTCCTTTTCCTTGCCATGATTCCTTCACGGCGACGTTGATTATTTCGACTGTCTGCTGAGACAGAGATAAAAGCACATAGATACCAATCACGTCCTGTTCATGATAAGCGGCATAACAAGAACCGGATTGCACATATTCAAGTACCTTTTCCTTTGAAGGATCAGCTAAGAGTAAAAGATCCATAGGGACAGAATGATCACCTGACAATGGCCGAATTTGTATCATGTTTTTCATCCTTTCTATTCTTTAATATATCCTTGTTTCACACCCCAATCATATTGATCCTGTACCCATTGTGAGGGCGGATTGTGGGTGACATTTGGGTCTTTTTTGACAGTTGTTTTCCTTGGAGTCTGTGAAGTCTGCTTATTCGCTTGAGCAGTGGCTTTCGCTGACGTCAGCTCTTTTTGAAGCTGGTCGATTTTTGCCTCAAGCGCTTTACGCTGTTGGACTTCTTTTTGATAGGCTTTCTTTTCTTTTTTGAGCTTTTTCGTGATGGTAGACAGTTTCTTTTTTTGATCTTCGTTTTTATGCTTCAAATCTGCTTGATTTGATTTTAACTTCGAAAGCTGCTCAGTGTTCGTTTTGCTTTCTTGCTGAAGTTTTTCCTCTGCTGCTTGGATGGACTGCTGCTGCCAAACAATCCAGCCGGCTGCTCCTAAAACCACAGCGCATAGAAGGATGATGGTGATCGTTTTCTTCATGTGTCATTCCCCTTTCTTTAAACCTTTATTATCATCGGTTAAATATATACAGGTTTTAACATCACAAGGGAATATTCACATCAGATTGGCAGACACTATGAAAAAAGGAGGGTGTCTGTTGATTTCCTTTATGATTCATGTCGTGGTCTCATTATTTGCTGTATCTAACCCTATTGGAAACGTGCCTCTTTTTATTACCTTAACAGAGGGATATACAGAGAAAGAACGCTCCCAAACAGCCAAAAAAGCCATTGTGGTCTCTTTCATTATTTTGGTTGCTTTTCTATTGGCAGGGAGGCTCATTTTCAAATTGTTTGGGATCGATATTCATGCTCTCCGCATCGCCGGAGGTATTTTCATTTTTGGTATCGCTTACAATTTACTGAATGCAAAGGAGTCACATGTCCAAAATCCTCATTCTGAGGAAAAGGCAGAAAGCAAAGAAAAGGCGGATGTCTCCGTTACGCCGCTGGCGATTCCGATCATCGCTGGTCCCGGTACAATCGCTACAGTGATGAGCTTAACCCCGGGAAGTCAAGGGATGCTTCACATGTTTGCGATTTTAATCGGCATTGTCATCGTACTGGCGATGACCTTTTATGCCTTTCATTATTCAAGTTTCATTATGCGAAAAATGGGGAAAACAGAGATGAATGTCGTGACTCGCTTAATGGGATTAATTCTTGCTGTAGTGGCAGTTGAAATGATTGGCGCGGGCTTAAAAGGGATGTTTCCGATGTTTATGTCATAAGTGTATATAAAAAAGCTGTTTTTTTCTACAATGATGTAAAATAAAACAGCTTTTTTTAAGGTTTCGGCACATGCTTAAATACTTCTTCACTCTCAAAGAATTCAATTAAGCGGCTAATCCAATCATAGTAATCAAGACTTTCCTTGATTTCTGAAAGAAGCAGATTGATTTTATCCTCTGTCTCTTCTGGCAGGTCGTCCTGTGCAAGCAATTCCAGCAATTCCTTGCACGTTTTCTTATGTGCTTTGCGGTTTTTGCTGACAACTCGGGACCAATTGGCTGCAAACAAGGAAATAAACGTTTGGTATTGATCTTGCTCAACGTCATATAGATCTTTACGTATTCCTTTTTCATAAACCTTTTCCGCAATATTCAAATCGAGCATTTCTCGAACGACTTGACTCATTCTCGTTTTGCTCATGCCTGTCGCCTCTGATAGCTCTCCAAGCGTCATTGGTTTACGGTTCATGTGAATGATACCAAGCACTCTACCTACTGTAGAAGAAAGACCAAAGGCATTCATGTTCTCGGCAGCTTTTTCAATATAATGATCCTGTGCTTTTTGAATGGCGCCTAACGCTTGCTTGTCCACTCCCCGCTTCATCCCTTCACGACTGACAATTTGTAACACAATATATCATATACCTGTTTGTTGATGAAAACAATAAATATTGAGTATTTGCTCGTAATTTGGAGGAAAAAGGAGAGATCTCTATCTAGCAGGCCGTTAACTGAAAATTTTAAATAAATGTTATGCAATACAAACACATCATAAACTTTTTATTTTATAAAGTTTGCACTATAATAAATAAGGTGTAAATTTTCTGAAAATATTGATCCGACTAATTGGAGGTGTCTCATTTGCTGAAACTAGAGAATGTATCTAAGACGTATAAAGGCGGAAAAAAGGCTGTCAAAAATATTGATTTAGAAATAGCAAAAGGAGAATTTATTTGTTTTATTGGACCGAGTGGCTGTGGTAAGACAACAACCATGAAGATGATCAACCGACTCATCGAACCTTCCTCAGGAAACATCTTCATCGAGGGAGAAAATATTATGAAAAAAGATCCAGTTCAATTAAGAAGAGAAATTGGCTATGTGATTCAGCAAATTGGACTGTTCCCCCATATGACCATCGCACAAAACATTTCACTTGTTCCAAAGCTGTTAAAATGGCCGGAAGAAAAACGAAAAGAACGGGCACGTGAACTGCTGAAGCTTGTCGACATGGGACCAGAATATTTAGAGCGCTACCCTCATGAACTCAGCGGAGGACAGCAGCAGCGCATCGGTGTTCTTCGCGCACTAGCAGCGGAACCCCCTCTGATCCTCATGGATGAACCGTTTGGCGCACTTGATCCAATCACACGAGATTCATTGCAGGAAGAATTTAAGAAACTGCAAAAAACGTTAAATAAAACCATCGTATTCGTCACACATGACATGGACGAAGCCATTAAACTAGCTGATCGAATTGTGATTTTAAAAGATGGAGAGATTGTCCAAGTAGGTACGCCTGACGATATTCTGCGGAACCCTGCCAATGAATTCGTAGAAGAATTCATCGGCAAAGAACGACTGCTTCAATCGAACCCGAACATGGAACGTGTAGAACAAATGATGAACACGTCACCAGTCACCATTACAGTTGAAAAAACATTAACAGATGCCATCTACATCATGAGAGAAAAGCGGGTCGATTCCTTGCTTGTAGTAGATGAACATCATGTGCTAAAAGGCTATATCGATATTGAAACAATCGATGCGAACCGCAGAAAAGCAGCTTTCGTTGGTGATATTTTAAATACAGAGTTCTATACCGTACAAGAAGGCGCACTTCTAAGAGACACTGTCCGGAAAATCTTAATACGCGGCATTAAATATGTACCGGTTGTGGATGCAGAAGGGCACTTAAAAGGCATTGTGACACGTGCAAGTCTTGTAGATGTTGTGTACGACTCCATTTGGGGAGACGATACGCCGGCGGCTGTCACTGAAATGAATTAAGGGAGGTGTACACATGGATCAAATCATCGACTTTTTAGAGAAAAATGGTGGGGAACTCCTCACAAAAATGTGGGAGCATTTATATATTTCCTTAATTGCTGTTGTGCTTGGTATTCTTGTTGCCGTTCCTTTAGGTGTGCTTCTCACACGAATGAAACGAGGCGCAGGTTTTATCATCGGTATCGTGAATATCTTTCAAACACTCCCTAGTTTAGCGATTCTTGCCTTTTTTATTCCTATTTTGGGGGTTGGGAAAATACCTGCAATCGTTGCTCTCTTTTTCTATTCGGTTTTACCTATTTTAAGAAATACGTATGCCGGGGTCCAAGGTGTGAACAAAAACTTGCTTGAATCCGGTAAAGGAATCGGGATGACAACATGGGAACAAATTCGTCTTGTTGAACTCCCGCTTGCTGTACCGGTCATTATGGCAGGTGTCAGAACGTCAACGATTTATTTGATTGGCTGGACAACACTTGCAGCCTTTATCGGTGGAGGCGGTCTAGGTGACTACATTTTGATTGGACTTCAGCTGTATCAGCCGGAATTTATTATTGCAGGTGCGATCCCAGTCACGATTTTAGCAGTCATCATCGACCTATCATTAATGAAGCTGGAGAAAAAAGTAACACCAGAAGGCTTAAAAGGATTGAAGGAAGTTTCATAAGGAGTTGGCTTATGTGAAGAATCGAAAAACAAAATGGATCAGTGCACTGCTTGCCGGATGCTTGCTATTGATAAGCGGCTGTTCACTTCCTGGACTAGCCGGCTCCTCAGGGGGCACGCTGCGAATCGGAGCACAAAACTTTACCGAATCAGAAATTATGGCCTATATGGTTGGCGATATGATCGAACATTACACAGATAAAAAGACAACCATTGTGAAAAACCTAGGTTCCAACACTGTGCAGCAGAAAGCAATGGAAAACGGAGACGTTGACATCTCTGCCACAAGATATTCAGGCACGGATTTAACAAGTACGCTTGGAATGGATGCAGAAAAAGACCCGGAGCGTGCGATGGAGATCGTCCAAAAAGAATTTAAGAAACGATATGATTACAAATGGTTTGATTCTTATGGATTTGATAATACGTATGCCTTTGCCGTGACGCAGAAGATGGCGAAGGAAAACAAGTTAGAAACGGTTTCTGATTTGAAAAAGAATGCGAACAATTACCGTTTTGGTGTCGATAACGTATGGCTCAAAAAGAAAGGCGACGGCTATGAAGGGTTTGTGAAAACATACGGAATTAAATTTGGCAGCACATTTCCGATGCAAATTGGTTTAGTCTATGATGCATTAAAAAATGGAAAAATGGATATTGTGCTTGCCTATTCAACAGATGGACGAATCAAGGCCTATAACCTCAAAATCTTAAAAGATGATAAACGGTTCTTCCCGCCATATGATGCATCGCCAGTAGTCCCGGAGAAAGTCTTAAAAGAAAATCCAGGACTTAATAAGGTGATCAACAGGCTGATCGGAAAAATCGATACAGAACAAATGCAAGAGCTGAACTACCAAGTCGACGGCGAGCTTCAAGAACCAGCAACCGTTGCAAAGAATTTCCTGAAAAAACACAATTACTTTGAGTAAGATGGGGAGGTGTCACGGCTGATGGACACACTGCAGCAATTATGGACGTATTATCAGCAGAACGGTTCATATGTGTTAGAAGAATTTTATCGGCATTTTCTCATGTCGGCGTACGGGGTGTTGTTTGCGGCGATTGTCGGGATTCCAGTAGGCATCTTTGTGGCGCATTACCGCAAGCTGAGCAATTGGGTCTTCGCCATTACCAACGTCATTCAAACGATACCGGCATTAGCGATGCTTTCTGTGTTGATGCTTGTATTAGGTCTTGGCGCAAATACAGTCATCCTATCACTCTTTTTATATTCGCTTCTGCCGATCATCCGAAACACGTATACAGGCATCGTCAGCATTGAACATGCCTATTTAGAATCAGGTAAAGCGATGGGCATGACGAAATGGCAAGTGCTGAGAATGGTTGAATTACCGCTTGCTTTATCAGTCATTATGGCAGGTTTAAGAACCGCACTGGTCATCGCCATCGGTATTACAGCGATTGGAACATTTGTGGGCGCGGGAGGTCTTGGTGATATCATCATCAGAGGATCAAACGCCACAAACGGAACAGCCATCATTTTAGCAGGTGCGATCCCAACGGCACTCATGGCTATCATTGCTGACCTTGTCATGGGCTGGCTCGAACGCTATTTAAGCCCGACAAACAAGAAAAAAGAAAGAAAAGCGTTGGCTGAAAAAAACATCACATCTGCTTAAGCGGTTGAAAAGACAAAACCTCCCTTACATCTGTAAGGGAGGTTGTTTTATGATGATCAGACAGTTCACATGCATGTATTTTATGATTCAAGCGTGATCCATTCAGAGGACCACTTCGCAATTTCTTCAAAAACGGGTGCAAGTGAACGCCCCATATCTGTTAAAGAATACTCTATGCGCACGGGTGTTTCAGCAAAAACCTCCCGTTTTACAATACCTGCTGCCTCCAGCTCTTTTAATCTCTCAGATAATACTCTTCCGCTTAAATTTGTCAGAGCCGCCTCAATTTCACTAAAGCGCTGCTGACCTGAGAGAAGCTGAAAAACAATCAGTGCCACCCAGCGTTTGCTCAATAACTCAACTGCTTTTTCAAACCGCGGGCACATGTCAGATTGATTCATCTTCCTTCACTCCAATCTGAACCCATTATACCGTACATCTGTCATAAATCGGCGCAAAAAGCTTGTCAATGATGAAAACATTTATGAGGACGACCGGCTGTTTAACATAAATAACAAATAGCGGTTGAGGTCCTCTATTTCTTTTTTCGAAAGGGTCGACCATATGTCACCATTAAATATTTCGAGATCATCAAGTTCATATTGCGCTGCGGCTTCCTTTATTTTGGATAAAGCCAGATCCTCTTCCTTGATCTGATGGACAGGAGAGACTTCCTCAATATAGCCCGCAGCCTGCATCATGTCTTCATAAGGTACCTTTAACGCGCCAGCTAGCTTTTTAATCGTAGGAGGTTTCGGAATGCCGCGTTTTCCGTTCTCAATACGAGAAATACCGGCAGCGCTGACCTCAGAATACATCGCTAATTGGTTCACTGACAGCTTCTTTTCTTCACGTAATGCTCTTAAATATGCACCAAAGTTCATCAACGCAAAACCTCACATGGTTATAGATTCGATATGTCTATTTTACTTGATTTGTTGACTATTGGCAATAAGTATACCATGAAAATATTGACATTAGTTAATGGTGGATGTACATTAGGTTTATGCCCCGCTATTTGTTCGCCTTTTTTTGGTTGATGAGCGTGAGAAAGTATTCATTCAGCTGGCTGATGTCTTGTGCGGAGAGCCTTTCCCATTTGTCCCCGTCAAAAATGGGAAGATGTTCTACATCCTTTTGAAGCGCCGTTTGATAGATTTTTAACATGGACTCATATTTCGGTTTCATTTCATGAACTTGTTCCTGTTCAATATGACCGGCAAGCAGCATTAAATCCTCATAAGGCACCTTCAAGGCGTGTGCTAATTTTTTTATGGTTAAAGGTTTTGGCACACCGCGCTTTCCATTTTCAATACGAGAAATACCAGCAGCGCTTACACCTGAATACATGGCAAGTTGATTGACCGACATTTTTCTATTTTCTCTTAAAATGCGTAATTGTTCACCAAAGTGATTCATGACATCGAACCTCACATTTCAGTATATGACTTATTTTAGTATGATCATTGACCAAAGGAAATAGCAGAGGGGTAAAAGTGTTGACATAAGTTAATGAATCTGCTTGATGTGAGAGCCTTACATGTTGTACATATTGATTCCATAGGAGGTTGTAATGATGGTCGAAAAGATTCAGATCAGGCGGGCTTTTGTCATGCAGTATATGATCGAGAACGATATGTCTTTAAATCAGCTCGCTGATGAAATTGGCATCTCTCCTGCCACACTTAGCAGGGTATTAAATGGTCACCGGAAACCAGGACAGCTTGTCATTGGCAAAATGATTCATTACTTTGATAAAAAATTTGAAGATCTATTTTACTATGAAAATGTTGACAAAAGTCAATAATTGATATCATCACCAAGGAGGAAATGTCATTGAAAAGGACAGGGATGGTCAGACACATTGATTCTCTCGGCAGAATTGTTCTGCCCTCAGAAATGCGCAAGGTACTCAATATTAAAGAAGAGCAGCTGTTAGAAATTTTCATTGAAGATCAAACCATTATGCTGAAAAAATATGATGCAGATAAGAGCTGCCTGCTAACGGGACAAGTGACGAAGTACAACAAAAGTTATGGAAATGGAAGCGTGATGCTGAGTCCTGAAGGAGCTGAACGTTTGTTAGAAGAATTAAAACAGCTATTGAAGGAAGAAGCAACTCATTAAAAATAAGTTTTTAACCGAAAAATTGCATATAAAAATGCTGCAACCAGCACTTTGGAACGAAATTGTATCAAAATAACGAATCAAGTCGACAATATATAGGAAATCTTTATTTTGATGTTTCGTGACATGCACCTTGTTTTCATGTAAAATAAAGTTATGTGTACCAGTTTGTCTGGAGGTGTTTTCATGCACGCATTTGTTATCACATTACTCGTAATTGTCAGTATCGCACTTATCATCGTTGTATTACTACAATCAAGTAAAAGTGCTGGACTGTCAGGCGCTATTTCAGGTGGAGCCGAGCAGCTTTTCGGTAAACAAAAAGCGAGAGGCCTTGACTTGATTCTTCACCGATTAACGGTTATTTTGTCAGTGCTTTTCTTCATCTTAACACTTGCATTGGCATATTTAGGCGTGTAAAGCGCGAGTAACAGAAGGTCTGATCTTTTTTCAGACCTTTTTTTATTATCAGCACTCTTTTGTGTTTGTTTCATACATACAAGTGGAAAATATAAACCATATCAGAAGGAAAGGAAGTCACATCATGAAAGTTGTTACACCAAAACCATTCACATTTAAAGGTGGAGAAAAGGCGGTGCTTCTTCTTCACGGTTTTACTGGGAATACAGCCGATGTTCGAATGCTTGGTCGTTATTTGAACGAAAGAGGATATACATGCCATGCACCTCAATATAAAGGACACGGTGTGCCGCCAGAAGAGCTTGTCCATACAGGCCCGTCTGACTGGTGGAAAGATGTGGAAGAAGGCTATCAATTCTTAAAAGATGAGGGCTATGAGGAGATTGCGGTTTGCGGACTATCCCTCGGAGGAGTTTTTTCATTGAAATTAGGTTACACTGTACCTGTAAAGGGAATTGTACCTATGTGTGCACCTATGTACATAAAAAGTGAAGAAGTCATGTATCAGGGTGTACTAGATTATGCCCGTAACTATAAAAAATTCGAGGGTAAGTCTGAGGATCAAATTGAGCAAGAGATGGAAGAGTTCAAGAAAACACCAATGGGTACGCTCAAAGGCCTGCAAGAACTCATTGCAGATGTCAGAAACAATGTTGACATGATTTATTCACCTACTTTTGTTGTTCAGGCACGTCATGATCATATGATTAATACAGACAGTGCAAACATTATTTATAACGAAGTAGAGACAGATGAAAAACATTTAAAGTGGTATGAAGAATCGGGCCATGTTATCACGCTTGATAAAGAGCGGGAGAAGGTTCATCAGGATGTATATGCATTCTTAGAATCACTCGCTTGGTCAATTTAAATATATAGGGGGTTAGAGTGTGCAAAAAGAAGAATTTATGGATGAATTACTTGCGTTTATGCAAGAAGAGGCGTACAAACCATTAACGGTACAGGAATTAGAAGTCATGATGGAAATTACCAATCCAGATGATTATAAAGAGCTCGTCAAAGCACTTGTGATATTAGAGGATCAGGGACTTATCGTCCGTACCCGCAGCGACCGCTATGGTGTACCGGAAAAAATGAACTTGGTAAAAGGAAAGCTGTCTGCTCATGCAAAAGGATTTGCATTTGTGACGCCTGAAGAGTTTGGACAGGATGATATTTTCATTCCGCCAAATGAGTTAGGCACAGCGATGAATGGCGATACCGTCATGGTTCGTGTCAGCCACAAATCAAACGGCACGAAAAAAGAAGGAACTGTCATCCGCATTCTGGAGCGCAATACTCAGACGGTTGTCGGTACCTATACTGAAACGAAAAGCTTTGGCTTTGTTATTCCTGATGATAAAAAAATCACAAACGATATCTTCATTCCGAAATCCGCTAAAAATGGAGCGGTCGAAGGTCATAAAGTCGTTGTGACGCTGACAAGCTACCCTGAAGGAAGAATGAGTGCAGAGGGTGAAGTGACTGAAATCCTTGGTCATAAAAATGACCCTGGCATTGATATTTTGTCGATCATTCATAAGCACGGTCTGCCAGGTGAGTTCCCAGAAGAAGCGCTTCAGCAGGCAGCGGACACACCGGAAACGATTGATGAAAAGGACCTTGAAGGCAGACGCGACTTGCGCAATGAAACGATTGTGACGATTGACGGTGCAGATGCGAAGGACTTAGATGATGCCGTAACTGTGCAAAAGCTGGAGGATGGCAAATATAAGCTTGGCGTGCACATTGCAGACGTTTCTCATTATGTTACAGAGAATTCCCCGATTGATCAGGAAGCTTATGAACGTGGAACGAGTGTGTATCTCGTCGACCGCGTCATTCCGATGATTCCGCATCGTTTGTCAAACGGTATTTGTTCATTAAATCCAAAGGTCGATCGTCTCACACTGTCTTGTGAAATGGTCATTGATCGAAACGGAAAAGTCGTCAAACACGAGATTTTCCAAAGTGTGATCAAAACGACAGAAAGAATGACCTATTCCGATGTAAATAAGATTTTAGTCGACCAAGACGAAGAGCTTCTAAACAAATATGAGCCGCTTGTTCCGATGTTCCAAGAGATGGAGAAGCTTGCAGAGATTCTACGTGACAAACGAATGGAGCGCGGAGCTGTAGACTTTGATTTCAAGGAAGCAAAAGTACTTGTAGATGATGAAGGAGCAGCGAAAGACGTTGTCATTCGTGAGCGTTCCGTTGCAGAGAAATTAATTGAAGAATTCATGCTTGTTGCAAACGAAACGGTTGCAGAGCATTTCCACTGGATGAATGTTCCGTTCATTTACCGAATTCACGAAGAACCAAATCCAGAGAAACTTCAGCGCTTTTTAGAGTTCGTGACGACGTTTGGTTACATTGTAAAAGGAACGTCAACGAATATTCACCCGCGCGCACTTCAAAGTGTCCTCGATGCTGTCAGGGATCAACCAGAAGAAGTCGTCATTCAAACCGTGATGCTTCGTTCTATGAAACAGGCAAAGTATGATCCAGAAAGCATTGGCCATTTTGGATTATCAACGGAATTCTATACACACTTCACATCACCGATCCGACGTTACCCGGATTTAATCGTGCATAGACTGATTAGAACCTATTTGATTCAGAAAAAGACAGATGAAGCGACCCTAGAAAAGTGGGGCCAGCTGCTGCCTGAAATCGCAGATCATGCATCTACGATGGAGCGCCGCTCAGTCGATGCAGAGCGTGAAACAGATGATCTGAAGAAGGCAGAGTTTATGCTAGATAAAATCGGTGAAGAGTTTGATGGCATGATTAGTTCCGTGACGAATTTTGGACTATTCGTTGAACTGCCAAATACGATAGAAGGTCTTGTCCATGTCAGCTACATGACTGACGACTATTATCGCTTTGATGAGCAGCACTTTGCCATGATCGGTGAACGTACAGGAAATGTCTACCGAATCGGTGATGAAATCACTGTTAAAGTTGTGAATGTCAATAAAGATGAGCACTCGATTGATTTTGAAATCGTAGGTATGAAGGGCACGCGCCGTAAATCACCAAAAGATTTCAAGTTCAAAAAACGGACAGATCCACCAGCGAAAAAAGGGCGTGGAGGTCAAAAAGCCTCTGGGGAAAAAGGCAAAGAGGATAAAAGCGGAAGTGACTGGTTCACAAGCCGTAAGAAGAAAAAAAAGAAAAAACGCGTATTTGAAAACGCACCGAAACAAAAACGCAAAAAGAAAAAGTAACGTGCCAAAAAGCAAATAGGGCATCACGCTCTATTTGCTTTTTGACCACATGGCGTCAGCATTGTCGAAAGGTGGATTGTTTGATAAAATAATCCGTACGATTTGGACCGTGTTTGTGTCAAAAGGAGGGTGTACGCCAATGCCAAAGGGAGAGGGAAAGGTTGTTTCCCAAAACAAAAAAGCAAATCATGATTACTTTATAGAAGAAACTTACGAAGCCGGCCTTGTATTACAAGGAACTGAAATCAAATCGATTCGTGCTGGAAAAGTGAATTTAAAAGATTCCTTTGCCAAAATCGAGCGAGGAGAAGTGTTTCTTCACAACATGCACGTGAGCCCATACGAACAGGGGAACCGTTATAACCATGATCCGCTGAGAACGAGAAAGCTGCTGCTTCATCGCAAGCAAATCAGCAAATTGATTGGTGCGACAAAGGAAGAAGGCTATTCACTTGTGCCTCTGAAACTATATTTGAAAAATGGCTTTGCCAAAGTGCTGATCGGAATCGGAAAAGGGAAGAAGAAATACGATAAGCGTGAAGATCTGAAGAAAAAAGATGCAAAACGTGAAATCGAACGTGCCTTCCGCGATCGTCAAAAGCAATTCTAGCCTGATGCAGATGGCTTGCTGAGAGCGGAAGCATTATGCTACAATATGTTATGCAGAAAACAATCATCGCTTTTTTACAGAAACCACCAGTTGTTTCGAGCGATAAGATTGTTATAATAGTTATATACGGAAGCAGTTAAGCTGAACTTCCATCCCGTATATCCCTTTTACAAGGGGACGTTACGGATTCGACAGGGATGGTTCGAGCTTAGGCTGCGAGCCGAGAGGCGATCTCGTTAACACGCACTTAAATGTAACTGGCAAAACTAAAAGTTTTAACCAAAACTTAGCACTAGCTGCCTAATAAGCGCAGCGAGCTCTTCCTGACATCGCCTATGTGTCTGTGAGGAGCCCAATGAAGTAGGCTACGCTTACGTTTCCGTCTGAGGACGTAAGAAGAGATCCATCAGACTAGCTCTCCAAGCGCCCGTCAGCAGGCATGAGGATGAGTGAACACAAAATATGTTGACTACGCTCGTAGACGCTTAAGTAATCGATGTCTCTGGACGTGGGTTCGACTCCCACCGTCTCCATCAAAACTTTTAGAATGCAGTCGTATCAAGGGTTTGAAAGCCCTTGATGTGGGGCTGGCATCATTCTGGCAACATTTTAGAAAACTTCTTCTTTCATAAAAGCTACAACTTCCTTTTGTTTGGAAGGGTATATGTGGCTATAATTTTTTAGTGTTTCTGCAACATCTGAGTGCCATAAAACGATTGGTTAGCACAAAAGGATTGCAATTTTTATTTATTAAATATTAGGCATGTTTTATGAAACACAAAGAAATAAAGCTTGGTGAAGCATTTACGCTTGATTAGGTGACCGTTAACGGATCGAAAATGTATAAAATTAAATCAGGATTATACATCACTGCTTCATTAAAATATGTTAAGGTAAAACAAAAGTAAATTGAGAACTCCTCCATTTTTTTGGAGGAGCTTTTTTGTGTTAATTCTTTACTTCAAGTCCACCTATTTATCATTCGTATTTTTGGAATATCAAAAAAACATTTAAAGAAAGGAGGGATACATCTATCTTGTCTAATTCTTCTTATTACTTATTTTTACATAAATGTTGGAAGGTGAAAGGAAATTTGAGATAATGAATTGAAATTACCTTGGATATACATGAAAAATAGATGTGTAGAATGTTTGATTTTTCTGTGATTTGGGAGGTGAACTATAATGAATGGAATAGATATATTAGAGGACGCTTCAAGACTTGGTCAATTAATTCTTTTCTTCTCTGGATACGCTCTTTATTGGAAACTAATCAAAACAAAAAAAGAGCGACCTCTCACAAAGTACGAAAATTTCCTTAAATTTTTTGTAATGTTAGGCATGGTAATTTATTTTCTCTCATTTTTATCTTTAAACTTGTGGGCGTAATATGTCGATGTATGTCTGATTATGTATGCTTCTCTTTATCAAGATCCGTCACGTCGTACCCTTCTACAAAAAGATAATAAAAACCCTTCAACTTGAAGGGTCATATTAAAGAAGATACTTTATCGGTAATTTTCATTTGTTCCCACCGAACGTTCGTTCAAGAATTTAGCCACTGTTTCCTCTTCATCTATATAAGGAGCTTTCCAAAATACAGCTATCTGATTGATTGTATCATCATCCTTTGCAGCATGCAGTCGTATCAAGGGTTTGAAAGCCCTTGATGTGGGGCTGGCATCATGAAAATTGAGATTAAATACAAGAAGACGCTAATGATAGCGTCTTTTTTTTATCCTTTTTATAATTTTTTAACAGAAAAGCCAAATGAGGATGTATTTACTAATAAATTGAATGAATAGCTAAATATAACCACTATTTAACCGATGAAATGTAGGAATGTTACACCATATACAAGTGGCAATTTTATTGAAATTAAAGCTTGAAAAAACAGCAGGAATGCAGAAGGAGTTTATCTTAGTGAACAAAGTAAAGACTAAATCACTAGTCGCAATGATGATCATGCTTGCTGTGCTGATGGTATTCGGTACAGCGTGCAGCAACCAAAAAGCAGAAAAAGAATATGCCGAGTGGTATGAGAACTACAGAAGTGATATCGAAGACACAATGCTCGTGTTTGCTAAAAAGATGGTGGCCATTGATGCAGGTAATGATGAATGGCTTGGATCTGTCGAGAAGTCACTTTTTGATGTACAAAAAGTCATTGATGAGGGCAATGAAAAGAAAAACGTTCCTGGTGCTTATAAAAAAGCACATGAGTATTTGCTAAAAGCAAACAAAGGATATCAATATGCCGTAGAAGAAACACCGAAAGCACTTGAAAATCTTGATCTTGAATCACTGGATAACATTTCGAAAAGACTCGACAAAGCATACGATCAAACAGCCAAAGCAGATGAAGAAGTAGAAAAAGTCTCAAAGGATAAGGAGTAATTCACACATGAAGACAAATAAAAGGACAATGATTTCAGTATTTATTCTAGTATTTACATTGATGATGAGCACAGCATGCGGTAAAAATGAAACAGCAAACGGTTCATCGTCAAATAAAGCGCAGGCAAAACAAGAAAAAATTGAAAAGATGACCGATAAAGAATATGCATCATGGTATAAAGGGTATCTAAAACGTTTTGAAGATAGACTTATGACATTTATCTTAACATTAGTCCCAATGGATGAGGTTTATGATAAAGAGTGGGCTAGTGACCTTGAAAAGGAAATCAATAGCATGCGTGAATTACTTAGCGAAGCCAAAGAAAAAGAAAACAAAGTTCCTGATACCTATAAAGAAGTAAATAGTTACTTAGTAAAAACAGATGACAAATTCGAACCGCTTTTAAAAGATATCTTAAAGGTTACAAAACAAGATAAGGTCGTTGATGATGATTTAAATTTCATAAATGCTAGAATGAAGAAAGCATTAGAAGAAATGGATCATGCAAAAACAGAAATTAGTAAAATTGAAGATGAGAAAGCTAAAGATACACCAAAGGACAAATCAAAATCTTGATTTTAAAAAATGATGCTGAAATAAGGGAGATACACCAAACTTGATTCACAGCAGAAAAAGAGATGCCAGATCTGGCATCTCTTTTCTTATGTACGGTTTCTCAAAGAAGATACCACCAACTGAACAAACAAAGGAAAAACGACAACCACCGCAAACATCATCAAAAATTCATCTGACACAAGTTCCACAAATGTTGTCTGAATCACATAAATCGCAATCAGCAGCAAGTAACTGATCAAAAATAACAATCCAGAACTTCTCTTTTCAAACGGTTTTTCCAAAAGAATCAGCAGAAACAGCCCCATCATGATCATCCAAAAAGTCATATTGCTTTCGAGTCTCCTCTCCATTGATCCCCACATTGTACATATATTTTTCTTGGCGCAACATACTTCTCCCTCAATTTAAGCAAAAAGTAGTGAAAAAATGAGGGGGCACGAACAGGTAACGCCTGAAATTTTACAAAAAACCTCCAATCAATTCAAAATCACATCTTCCCATTTGAGACTTCCTCATATATAGTAAGATTAGACTAGTTCTAAATGACTGAAATTGGGGCGTTTACATGGATTCGATTGTTTTACATTTTATTGTGATCATGAGTGTTTCTGGCATTCTGTCCGTGATATTATCAATCATTGCTCATGCAAACCGCCATCGGTATATTGGCTGTCAATTGTTTATGTACATGTCTGGAGCAACTGCGATTTATATCTTTGGGCATACGTTTGAATTATTGGCTCGTACCCCTGGAGAAATCATGTTCTGGGTTTGTTTTCAATACATAGGTCTTCCGTTTATCGCACCGCTCAGTCTGCTGATTGTGCTGCAATTTACGGGATTCCATCAATATTTCACAAAGCGCCGCGTGCTTCTCATCTTATTGATTCCAACTCTCACAACCATTTTAGTGTTCACCAACTCTTTACATTCGCTCTTTTATCGAGACATCACGATAAATCCAGTAGATGGTTTTTTATTGGCTGATTTTACGATTGGCTATTGGTATATCATCCATGGCGTTTATACGTTTGGCTGTTCGATGCTCGCTATTTTTATGCTGGTTTGGTTTTTACGTGTCACAAAAAAAGAATATTTAAAGCAGATTCTGATACTGTTAGTGGGAATGTTATTACCCATTATGACTTCTTTTATCTATTTATTAGGTGTCACTCCTTTTCATATTGATCCGGTCCCTGTGGTGATGTTTTTGACTAACGCACTCTATTTATGGGCGATTATGTCGTTCCAGCTTTTTAAAATCTCTCCCATTGCAATGGAGCGTGTGTTTGAGCATATGTCTGAAGGGGTTCTGATTTTAGATCGATATCGGACACTCATTGATTACAACCCCGCTGCAGCATCGATCATTCCGACACTTGCGAATAAAAAGGGGATTGGCTATAAAGTCGACGATATTTTCTCAGGAATCATCAAAGATTCAGCGTTCATTCAGTGGCTGCGCTCTCCGCAGGATCATTCGCAATATGATCTAATGTGGAAAAAGGAAAAAGACCAGTCCTGCTATTATCATCTGACCGCTTCGTCTCTATTTAATAAAAGAGGAGAGATCGAGGGCAGGCAAATAGTGATCAGTGATGTAACAGAGCAGCGTTTGCTGCAGGAAGAGCTGGAACGTCGTGCGTATATCGATGGTTTGACGAATATTTTCAATCGTTCTTCTTTCATCGAACGAACGCAGCTGATTTTGGAAGAGGATGTACAGGATACGGCGGTTATGCTGTTTGATATTGATTTCTTTAAACAAATTAATGACACACACGGACATCATATTGGAGATGAAGCGCTGCGTCATGTTGTCTCTATTTGTCAGGAGCATTTACAAATGGATGATTTATTTGGACGATATGGGGGAGAAGAGTTTGCCATTTGTCTGCCGCATCAGTCATTTAAAGAGGCATGTCATATCGCGGAACAAATAAGACATTCGTTTGAAGCGAGTTTCTTTACGAATGATGAGGAAAAAGTGCGAGTGACAGCGAGCTTTGGAATTGCTCATACAGCCAATGATCCTTGTGTATTAGAAACACTTCTATTTGAAGCGGATCAGGCCTTGTATATGTCAAAACGCCAAGGACGGAACCGGATTTATGCATCAACTGGAAAGGGTCATGTGCTGTATCAAGAGCAGGATCTCCCGAATTGACTGTTGTCCCGACATTCGATATGATAAACATAACATTTGAACGGTTTCCTAAAGGGGAGTAGCTTTTACGGTCTGGTCGTCATTACAGAAACATTCGTTGTTTCTCGGCCATTCCGGCATGAACAATGTTAGCCAGACCTTTGCCTATCACACATGAGGCAAAGGTCTGGCTATTTTTAAGGTCTTTTTGCATCTGTGTGATAGAGAAGCGGAACAAATGATGCTTTTAATCCTATAGATGAAAGGATGATCGATCTTGAAAAAATATGTGCTGGCTTTCCTATTTTCCGCAACGCTTGTATTAAGCGGGTGCTCCGGCTTGCTTGATCAGGTCAACGATACAACGACATATGTCACTGAGGCAAATGACTATGTGACAGACATTCAACAATTTACAGAGGACTTTCCAAAACTCGCTGAAGAAGCTGTGCAAAATGCCGCCAAAAAAGCAGAATTAACGCAGCAGCTTGAATCATTGAAGTCAGATATTCAAGATTTTAATGAAGTCACAGCGCCAAAAATGGCAGAAGACCTGCATGCACAAATCATTGAAAAAAATAAAGTGCTGTCAGAGGAAATCCAAACGTATTTACAGCAATTGAAAGCAGGCGATATTGATGCTGCCTCCATACTGGAGGATCAGCAGGGATTGATGAAACAGCTTCAACAATCCGTCAATCTTTTGCAGGATATCGAACAATTAACAAATTAGGACAAACATAGCTTTATATGCGATGCTCAGCATATCTTTGCCTTTTCCGGTGGAGATATGCTTTAATTTAGGTAATGACAAGTCATAATAGAAAAAGGTGATCACATGACAGAACATGAAGAACGACATATGGCTTCGCCAAGAGCCGAGAAGGAAAAAGACCAATTGATCAATCGCTTGAAACGAGTGGAAGGACAAGTTCGCGGGATTCAACAAATGATTGAAAACGATCGTTACTGTATAGATGTTGTGAATCAAATTTCCGCAGTCAATGCGGCTTTGAAAAAAGTCAGTCTGCATTTGATGGAAAAGCATACACATCATTGCGTAGCAGATGCTATCAAGAGCGGCAATGGGGATGAAGCCATTGAAGAGTTAATGACGGTCTTTACGAAACTAACAAAATCGTAGCATTTATGTTTACATTGATACCCTACTAGGGTATAGTAAGTTGTAGAAAATGATTGATGGAGGCGATGAGAAGTGGAACAAGCAACACTTCAAGTGCAGGGCATGTCTTGCGGACATTGCGTGAAAGCAGTCGAAGGAAATGTAGGAGAATTAGCAGGTGTTGAATCTGTAAAAGTCCATTTAGACAAAGGACAGGTGGAGGTTTCATTTCACCCGGATCAAGTCACGTTACACCGTATCTCTGATGTGATTGAAGAACAGGGATATGATGTCGTATAAATGAACATACGTGCTGCATGACAGCACGTCTTTTTTTCAAAAAATAATACCCCCATGGAGTATGTGGAGAGGTGAGATCAATGAAAAAGGAAATTGATTTTCAAATTACGGGGATGACTTGTGCTGCCTGTGCAGGCCGCATCGAAAAGGGATTGAACAGGCTGGAAGGTGTGGAGGATGCCAGTGTGAATTTGGCGCTTGAAACTTCCCATATCATCTACGAATCAGAGCAGTTAACACCAGATGATTTGAAGCGAAAAGTTCAATCTCTTGGCTATGATGTGGTGATGGAGCAAGCAGAATTTGATATCGAGGGAATGACGTGTGCGGCTTGTGCAAACCGAATCGAGAAAAAAATTAACCGAATGGACGGTGTCGATCACGGGTCTGTAAACTTTGCGCTTGAGACACTTCAGGTCACATATCATCCGGGCCAAATGTCTACAAATGATATAAAAAATGCAGTGCAGTCTATAGGGTATTCTTTAATTGAACCAGCCGTAGATCAAGCAGAGGAAGGAAAGAAAGATCACCGCCAAGCAGCAATAGAGAAGCAGACGGCACGCTTTTTATTCTCAATGATTTTGTCACTGCCGCTTCTTTGGGCAATGGTCAGTCATTTTTCTTTCACATCCTTTATATGGCTGCCTGAAGCGTTCATGAATCCATGGGTTCAGCTGGCGTTAGCAGCGCCTGTGCAGTTTATTGTCGGCTGGCCATTTTATGTAGGCGCGTATAAGGCTTTAAGAAACAAAAGCGCCAATATGGATGTTCTTGTCGCACTTGGGACATCTGCCGCGTTTTTCTATAGTTTATATGAAAGCATCGAGTCAGCGATTCGAGGCACACATGAGGCAGCCCTCTATTATGAAACAAGTGCTGTCCTCATTACATTGATCGTGCTCGGAAAATTAATGGAAGCAAGAGCAAAAGGAAGATCATCAGAAGCGATTCAAAAGCTGATGGGCTTACAAGCGAAAGAAGCAGTTATCGAGCGAGATGGCAAACAGATGACTGTGCCTATTTCTGACGTGAAAGTGAATGATCTTGTGTTTGTCAAACCCGGGGAAAAAGTGCCGGTAGATGGAGAGATCATAGAGGGGACAACCGCAATAGATGAGTCCATGATTACAGGAGAAAGTCTGCCTATCGATAAAACAACAGGAGATATGGTCATCGGGGCAACGATGAATAAAAATGGATTTATCAAAATAAAAGCGACAAAAGTCGGAAAAGAGACGGCGCTTGCCCAGATTATCCGAGTCGTAGAACAAGCGCAGGGCTCAAAAGCACCGATTCAAAGAATGGCAGATCAAATATCAGGGATATTTGTTCCCATCGTTGTAGGAATTGCTGTGCTCACATTCCTCATATGGTTTTTCTTTGTCGACCCTGGGAATGTGACGTCAGCACTTGAAACCTTTATAGCCGTCATTGTTATCGCATGTCCATGTGCGCTCGGACTTGCTACACCTACCTCTATTATGGCTGGCAGCGGCCGTGCGGCTGAATCAGGCATTCTGTTTAAAGGCGGAGAGCATTTAGAAGTGACTCAATCACTCGACACGGTGGTGTTAGATAAAACAGGTACTGTGACAAAAGGAGAGCCAAGTCTGACAGATGTGCTGGCATATGCCAGTTGGACAGAAGATACGCTGCTGCAGCTAGCAGGATCGGCAGAACAGCAGTCGGAACACCCGCTTGCCAGGGCGATCACAGACGGTATGAAGGAACAAGGTCTTGAAGCGGTCGAGGTTGAAGCATTCCAAGCAGATCCAGGTCATGGAATTGAAGCAAAGGCAGCAGGACACAAGCTTTTGATTGGAACGCGTAAGCTATTACAGAAACATCATATCCCATATGAGCAAGTCGAATCATCCGTCACAACGCTGGAGGAGCAAGGAAAAACGGCTATGCTTGTCGCGATTGACGGCGAAGTCGCTGGCATTGTCGCGGTCGCAGATACGATCAAATCATCCTCTCCTCAAGCCATCGCTCGTCTGAAAGAGCAGGGGATTCATGTTGTGATGATGACAGGTGATAATAAACTAACAGCAGAGGCGATTGCGAAACAGGCGGGCATTGATCATGTCATTGCTGAAGTGCTGCCTGAAGAAAAAGCGGCTCATATTGCAGCGCTTCAGAAACAAGGAAAAAAAGTCGCTATGGTCGGAGACGGTATCAATGATGCCCCAGCTCTTGCAACAGCGAATATTGGGATGGCTGTGGGAACAGGGACAGACGTTGCCATGGAAGCAGCAGATATTACGCTTATGACGGGGGATCTCCATGCGATTGCAGATGCGCTGGAATTTAGTCAAAAAACAATGAGAAACATTAAGCAAAATTTATTTTGGGCGCTTGCCTATAACTGTATTGGGATACCGATCGCTGCATTTGGTTTCCTTGCGCCATGGCTTGCAGGAGCGGCAATGGCCTTTAGCTCCGTGTCCGTTGTGTTGAATGCGCTCAGATTGCAGCGATTGAAGCCAGTCAGAGAAGGAGTGGCAGAATGAAGCTGAATGTCAAATGGGTTTGGACGATTAGTGCATTGTTCTATGTTGTTCTTGTCCTCATTGGATATGCGATGTACGATAGATTTTCTACACAACAAGATACACCAAGTGAACAGATGCAAAATCATTAAGACTTCGCCAAAAGCGAAGTCTTTTTTTAACAATATTGTGGAAAAACCCACCTTTTTAAAGATTTTTCATAAAAAATTCACTTCTTTTTGTTCCTTTTTGTCGTTTTTTGTAGGTTCGTCGTTAAGATGCGATTAAGCAACAAAGAAAGCGTTATCAAAAAAAGGGGGTTCACGTATGAAAAAGTTAGGGTTAGCTTCTCAAATACTCATTGCACTTGTTCTGGGTGTTGTCGTGGGAGCGCTGTTTTATCAAAATGAAACCGTTATTAATGTGTTAACGCCGATTGGCGATATATTCATCCATTTAATTAAAATGATCGTTCTTCCAATTGTTATTGCTGCATTGATTGTAGCAGTTGCAGGTGTAGGGGATATGAAAACGATCGGAAGACTCGGCGGAAAAACAATTCTTTACTTCGAGATTGTGACAACGATTGCATTAGCAGTTGGACTGCTTGCAGCAAACGTCTTCCATCCTGGTACAGGAATTGACATGAGCAACATGGAGAAAGGCGATATCTCTAAATATGAAGAGACATCTAAGGCTTCTTCTGAAAAAGCGACTTTCTCTGAAACGTTGGTTCATCTTGTACCAACAAACGTTTTCCAATCTATTGCAGAAGGTGATCTATTACCAACCATCTTCTTTACAGTCTTATTCGGATTAGGAATTGCCGCAGTAGGAGACAAAGGAAAACCAGTATTAGGATTCTTTGAGGGTATACTCGAAGCCATGTTCTGGGTGACCAATAAAGTGATGAAGTTTGCACCATTTGGTGTATTCGCGCTCATCAGTGTGACGGTGATCAAATTCGGGGTCGGAGCGCTTCTCCCGCTAGGTAAACTGGTACTTGTCGTTTACGGTACAATGGCATTCTTCGTCATTGTTGTACTTGGCATTATTGCTAAAATGGCTGGAACAAGCGTCTTTACACTATTTAGAGTATTAAAAGAAGAAATCATTCTTGCATTCTCAACAGCAAGTTCAGAAGCTGTACTGCCTAGATTAATGGACAAAATGGAGAAGTTCGGCTGCCCGAAAGCGATCACGTCGTTCGTTATTCCAACAGGCTATACCTTTAACCTAGATGGAAGTGCCATCTATCAATCCATTGCTGCGATATTTGTTGCACAAATGTACGGCATGCCGCTTTCCATCTATGAGCAAATTACGTTACTATTAATTTTAATGCTGACATCTAAAGGAATGGCTGGTGTACCAGGTGCATCGATCGTTGTTGTCATCACAACTCTTGGTGCTATGGGACTGCCGCTTGAAGGACTTGCCTTCATCGTTGGGATCGACCGACTTCTTGACATGGTTCGTACAACAGTGAACGTATTTGGTAACTCACTTGCAGCCATTGTCATGTCTAAGTGGGAAAAAGTATTTGATCAAGAGAAATCGAAGAAGTATATTGAGGAATTGAAACAACAAACAAAAGCAGCGTAAAAAAGGAGATCTTTTCAAATGACGAAGCTACAGGACAAGCAAGTTCGAATCGAACGAGACTTTCTAGGTGAAAAGGAAGTAGACACTCAAGCATATTATGGAATTCAAACATTACGTGCAGTGGAGAACTTTCCAATTACAGGCTACCGTATTCATGAGGAACTCATCAAAGCATTAGGGATTGTCAAAAAGGCAGCCGCACTTGCAAATATGGATACACAGCGACTATATTCTGGCCTTGGAGAAAAAATTGTTGAAGCCGCAGATGAGGTCATCGAAGGAAAATGGAACAATCAATTTATTGTCGATCCAATTCAAGGCGGGGCTGGCACTTCAATGAATATGAATGCCAATGAAGTCATTGCAAACAGAGCGCTTGAACTACTAGGAAAGGAAAAAGGCGCTTATACTGAGCTAAGTCCAAACACGCATGTGAACATGTCGCAGTCAACAAACGACGTTTTCCCAACAGCGATTCATATTTCAACATTGAATATGATTGAAAAACTACTTTATACGATGGAAAACATGCATCAAGTCATGACCGAAAAAGCGCAGGAATTCGATCATGTCATCAAAATGGGACGTACGCATCTTCAGGACGCTGTTCCAATCAGACTTGGACAAGAGTTTAGTGCGTATGCAAAAGTTCTTGCTCGTGATATTAAACGTATCAAGCAGTCTAGACAGCATTTATATGAAGTCAATATGGGTGCAACAGCAGTCGGAACTGGATTGAATGCAGATCCTAAATATATTCGCCAAGTGGTTGGCTATCTATCTGATATTAGCGGATTACCGTTAGTTGGTGCTGAAGACTTAGTCGATGCAACGCAAAATACAGATGCTTATACAGAAGTATCTGCTGCGCTTAAAGTATGTATGATGAATATGTCCAAAATGGCGAACGATATTCGTCTGATGGCTTCTGGTCCAAGAGCAGGCTTTGGTGAGCTTCACTTGCCGCCGAGACAGCCAGGTTCATCTATCATGCCAGGGAAAGTCAACCCAGTTATGCCTGAGGTCATGAACCAAGTGGCTTTCCAAGTCATTGGGAACGATCACACAATCTGTCTTGCATCAGAGGCTGGCCAGCTTGAACTGAACGTTATGGAACCAGTGTTGGTGTTCAACCTGCTTCAATCTCTCAGCATGATGAAAAATGTATTCGAGTCCTTCGTGGACAACTGCTTGCGTGACCTAAAAGCAGATGAATCTAGATTAAAAGAATATGTAGAAAAGAGTGCCGGTGTCATGACGGCGGTGAACCCGCATATTGGTTATGAAGCGGCTGCACGAATTGCAAGAGAAGCCATCCTTACAGGCGCATCTGTACGTGAGCTTTGTCTGCAAAATGATGTGTTAACAGAGGAAGAGCTTGATGTCATCTTAAATCCTTTTGAAATGACAAAACCAGGTATTGCTGGCGCATCACTTTTAGAAAAAGATCGTTTAGAAGATTAAGCGGCATCATGAGAAGCGCACACCGGCAAAGTTCCGGTGTGCGTTTTTTCATGAAGGTTTGTTTTTCTTAAGCTCACATAGTATACTATCGTCAATTATTAGGGATGTGACTGCGTTTGAATCTACTGAAAAAATGGCTGAATACAGAGCCTTATTTAATTGTGCTGCTCATTGTACTGACGCCGATTGGCGGAGAGTTTAAATTTTATCCATTTGAGGACAGCTTTCGGGTCAGCTTTGGAACCGTTGTCTTTTTCTTTATCCTGCTTCAAATGAAAAGATTCCCTGCATGGGCAAGCGGCATCATCGCTGGGATATCTGTTTTTGCGTTTCGCGTGCTGCTTGATACAGCCGTGACAGGGCATCTTCCGCTGGAAGAGGCGGTTTCATTAAGATTTCCTTCCTTGCTTTATTATGTTGTCTATGGCACACTCTTTTATTTATTGAAGGTCAGACGTTTCCGTGATCAGCCTTGGCTGATTGGAGCAACAGGCATCATCATGGAGCTGTGCGCAAGCATTGTTGAGATCATCGCACTTCGAGGCACCATGGATGAAATTTTAACGGTGCGGACGCTGTTTCAACTATTTGTTTTGGCGATTTTCAGAAGCTTTTTCGTGTTGGCTTGTTATACAATGATTCGCTTATATGAAGAGCAGGCGAGAGAGCGTCAGATGAAAAAGGAAAAGGAACATCTGCTGATGCTCCTGTCCAACCTTTACACGGAATCTACATATTTTCATAAAACACTTGCACATGCTGAGCACATTACGGCTACATCCTATCAATTGTATCAATCTCTTCACCACGCAAAGGATGCGGAATCATTGGATTTGAAAAAGCTCGGTAAAACCGCCTTGCAAATTGCAGGAGAGGTGCATGAAATCAAAAAAGATAACCAGCGGATTTTTTCTGCCTTATCAAAGCTGATTCATGAGGAAAATTTCCAGGCTTATGAGAGTCCTTCTCATATCGCTGGGCTTGTCATTCGCATTCATGAAAATTATGCTGAATCTCTTAAAAAAAACATTGTCTTTCATTATGATGAAGATGGGCAACACCCCGCCTATCACGTGTATACCATTCTATCTTTGTTAAATAACATCGTATCCAACGCTGTTGAAGCCATTCCTGTAGATGGAGAAGTGTCACTTTCTATTTCACAGAAAGAGAACCAGGTGATTTTTCAAATCAGCGACAACGGGCCTGGCATAAAAGAACGTAATCATCATGTTATTTTTAAACCGGGTTTCACTTTAAAATACGACCAGGTTGGGAATCCATCGAGCGGTATCGGGCTTGCGTATGTAAAGGATACAGCGGAGAAGCTTGGCGGAAGTGTTGAGATGAAGAGTATCCCAAATAAGCAAACGATTTTCACATTAACGATACCAGTAGATCAAGTCAGTAGAAAAGAGGGGATTGGGAGATGAGATTTTTTATTGTTGATGATGATGAAGCCGTTCGTTCTTCACTGGCTCAGCTCATTGAAGATGAAGAGCTTGGTATTGTGGCCGGAGAAGCAGAGGATGGCGCAGAGTTAACAGCCAGCTACTTAAATGATTTGCACATTGATATTTTATGTATTGATTTATTGATGCCGGAAAGAGACGGGCTTGAAACGATTCGAGCAATCAAGGATGAGTTTCACGGGAAATATTTAATGCTGTCACAGGTTGAAACAAAGGAATTAATCGGACAGGCGTATACGCTTGGCGTCGAGTATTATGTGACAAAGCCGATCAATCGTGTAGAGGTCTTAAGCGTCCTCCATCTCATGATTGAACGTCTTCATTTAGAGCATTCAATTGAAAATATTCAGCACTCACTTAAATCGGTCATGCAATTTCAGCAGCGCGGTCAGACGAAAACGAAGCAGCGGGGGAAAAGTCTTGCAGAGGCAGGGCAGTTTTTGCTGGCGGAGCTTGGTATTGTTGGTGAGAAGGGGTCTAAAGATTTATTAGATATGATCCTGTTTACAGACCAGTATTTAGCGCTGCATGCTGATCATCACGATTCCTTTCCTTCTTTAAAGATCATTTTCACTGGGATTACGGAGGATAAATTAAGTGAGCCATACACATCGGCAGACATCGCAAGAGAAGCAAAGGCAGCCGAACAGCGGGTAAGACGTGCGATCAACCAATCATTGAAACACATCGCATCACTTGGGCTAACCGATTTTTCCCATCCAACATTTGAAAATTACGCATCAAAATTTTTCGATTTCACCATCGTGCGAAAGAAAATGAGTGAATTGACGAAAGAGATGAGCGGAAGAGAAGAACACACCCGTATCAATGTGAAGAAATTTGTGCAGGTGCTTTACTACGAAGCAAAACGTATTTTTATGGAAGATTAAAAAAGACATGCTCTCCAATTAGGGAGACATGTCTTTTTTTGTGATGGATTGCAGGTGCATTTGCAGCACGGAGCGTATGAGCTGAGGAGGTAACCGATGAGGCTGTACAATTCCATTCAATGCAAGCCCATTGATAACCGCATAAAGCCGCTCAGTTTCTAATAAAAGATCGATATCATCTAGCAGCAGCCCATCCTCTTTCAATTTCATTAAACAATATTGGGCGGTTTGGAAAAGTTCGTCATACATCTTTGCATTGAGCGGCTGTAGATCTGGTTCAGTCAGTGCCTTGACTGAAAAAGCCTGCCACACCTCCATTTCAAATTTTCGTTCTTCATCAAGTGGAAGAACTTGCTCCAATAAAGTGATGACATTTTCCTCCGTTGAACCGTTTAATGGAAGCCCTGTAATCCGCTCCTTGACTCTTTCCTGAATTAAATTCATGGAGAATATAAACAACTCTTGCTGTGTGGAAAAATAATGACGCATAGAGCCGGCTGAAATTCCAGCTTCTACTGCTATTTTTCGTACAGAAGCGCTTTCCAATCCCTCTTGTTTAATCACTCTCATTGCAGCTTGAGCGACCTTTTGTTTTTGTTTATGGTGATCGACGATTTTTGGCATACATTGATTTTAGCATAGCTGTTGTTTTTTTAACACATCTGTGTTATTTTTTATTTAATACAATTGTATTAAAAAGGATGTGGGGAAATTGGTCGGGTTATTGATTGTGGCATGTGAAATTGGTTTTTGGCTGTTTATTTTAATGGGTTTAACGCTTCGTTATGTGTTTAAACAGAAAAAGTGGGGTGCTTTCTTTCTTGTCTGTACGCCGGTTTTAGATCTCATCCTTCTTGCGGCTACTTATATAGATTTAAGACAGGGTGCTGTGGCGACTTTCATCCACGGGCTTGCGGCTGTTTATATTGGTGTGAGTCTGGCCTTTGGACATCAAATGGTGAAATGGGCAGATGCTAAGTTTGCTTATCGTTTTGCAGGAGGCCCTAAGCCAAAGGGAAAACCAAAGTACGGTAAAGAGCGGTCTATGTATGAAATGGTCGGCTGGGCTCGGCATGTCATTTCTTATGTCATCGGAGCGGGGCTGTTATATGGTTTGACCTATCTCATCCAAGCACCAGAGCGGACGGAAGCGCTGACGCAGCTTGTCAATACATGGGGAATGATCTTAGCCATTGATTTTGTCATTAGCATCAGCTACGTCATTTGGCCGAAAAAACACCCAGAAAATATAGCAGGCTGACAAAAAAGACAGGCGGATTCACTCCACCTGTCTTTCCTTATGATGACAACCCTTTGTAAATGGTGTCAATATTCCATTTCATCATCTTATAGTAGCTGTCTCCATCTTCACCTTTTTTTCCAATAGAGTCAGTGAAGACTTTCCCTTTGATTGGAACCCCGGTTTCCTCAGAGAGGCTTTCAAGGCTTCGTTTATCAACACTTGTTTCAAGAAAGAGAGCAGGAACTTGATGATCTTTTACAAAATGAATGATGCGCTTCATTTGTCCTGGTGTTCCTTCACTTTCTGTGTTGATCTCCCAAATGTAGCCGGCTTTCAGTCCATACGCCTCTGCAAAATACTTGAATGCTCCTTCACTTGTGACAAGGAGCTTTTTGTCTTTTGGCAGCTGATCAAACTTGTCTTTTGCTTCATCGTGAAGCGCTTGAAGCTTTTTGATATAGGCTTCTGCATTTTTTTCGTAATCCTCTTTATGCTCAGGGTCCGCTTGAATGAGCGCATCTCGAGCATTTTGGGCATAAAGGATCCCATTTTCAACATTCAGCCATGCGTGGGGGTCCTGCTGGCTTTCGAGCCCTTTTGAAGACAAATGCTTCACTTTGACGCCTTTACTCAGCTCGGCTACAGGTGCATCATCCCCGTCCTTGCCGCTCGATTCAAGCAGCTTTTGAAACCAGCCGTTTCCTGTTTCAAGGTTCAAGCCATTATATAGAACAAGGTCTGCATCCGTCGTATATTGAACATCCTTTGGCAGTGGGTCAAATTCGTGTGGGTCTGTACCAATGGGAACAATGCTGTGAATAGAGACATGCTGCCCGCCTACTTCCTTCACAATGTCATAAAGAATGGAGTAGGTCGTGACAACTTTTAATGTGCCGTCATCTTTACCGGAATTACTTTGCTGGGTCGAACAGCCTGCGATGATCATAAGGGCAATGAATACTGCGGTCAAACGGATTGCAAATACCTTCTTCATATATGTCCTCCTTTTACATAGACGCTTCCTTTTTTAAGTGCGTTCGTTTTCGTTTAGATTTTAATGATCTCCATAGAATGCCTTGCTTTGGTGAAAAGATAAAGGCACTGCCGAATAAAATGGTGGCGACCAGCACGATGGAAGCACCAGATGACAAGTTATACGTAAAGCTAAGCCCTAGGCCTATGACAGCAGAAACAGCACCGAAAAAAGCAGATAAATAAATCATGATCCAGAGCCGGTCAGTCAAGAGATAAGCGGTGGCTGCCGGCGTGATCAGCATGGCAACGACAAGAATAATCCCAACAGTTTGCAGTGATGCAACGGTTACAAGGGTCAATAAGGTCATGAGAAAATAATGAATCAAGCGATTTGGTAAACCGTAAACCGAAGAAATCACCGGATCAAATGAACTAATGAGCAGTTCTTTGTAGAAAACGATGACGGCTAGCAAAATAAATATACCGATGCCAAGTGTAATCCACATATCAGATGACCGAACAGCTAGTACGTTTCCAAATAGAATATGATATAGGTCACTTGAACTTTTCAAAAATGTGATCAAAATAATCCCGATTGAGAAAAAGGCTGTAAAGACAATGCCGATGGCTGAATCATTTTTTATGCGGCTGTTTTGACTTACGTAACCGATCCCAATCGCTGTTAACACGCCAGTTAAAACGGCACCGAAGAAAAAGTTAATTCCAAGCATATAAGAGATGGCGACACCTGGCAGTACGGCGTGTGAAATGGCGTCTCCCATCAGGGCCATGCCGCGTAAAATGATAAAGCAGCCGATAACGCCGCAAATGATGCCTACCATGACGGATGTAAATAGCGCTTTTTGTAAAAAAGCATATTCAAAGAGTCCGGTTAAAAATTCCATTACACGTCTCCTCCTGCTGATTTTAAGAATGGCAGCTGTGTTTCATATGCTTCCAGCATGATCTCTGGGCGAAGGATGTCGTGTACAGGCCCTGCTTTGATGAGTTTTTTATTTAACAGAACAAGATGGCTGAAATAATCATCTGCTTTACTCAAATCGTGATGGACAACCAAAATGGTTTTCCCTTCATCTCGTAATTCCTTCAAAATGCTCACCATCGTTTCTTCACTTGCCATATCAATCCCGACAAACGGTTCATCCAAACAGAAGAGCTGTGCGTTTTGAGCAAGTGCCCTTGCAAGGAAGACACGCTGCTGCTGCCCGCCGGATAACTCACCGATTTGTCTTTTGGCAAAGTCCTGCATCCCGACTTTTTCTAAACAGTGGTACGCATATGCCCGGTCTTCTTTTTTTGGACGTTTCATTAGTCCGAGCTTCGGATATGTTCCAAGTAGTACGGTATCCAGTACATGAATGGGAAACGTCCAATCTAAATCATTTCTCTGTGGTACATAGGCGATCTGTTTTCTCACTTGTTTAAAGGGCTGTTCAAAAAAACGAATATCCCCTTGGTCTTTTTCAATTAAATCCAAACATGCCTTGAGTAACGTCGATTTACCAGCACCATTTGGACCGATGATTCCTGTCATTGTCCCTTCCTGTATGGAAAGAGAGACGTTCTCTAATGCATCCTGTCCGTGATATGAGACATGAAGACGGTCGATTGTTAAAGCATTTGACATCTCTTGCGGCCCCTTTCAATCATCATTGCACTTCCTAAAGATATATGCATAAAATAAATAATTTTGACTAAAGGATGAAATGATTCCCTAATGCTAATTTGTTTCCTAAGGGAAACTTTTATTTTATTCTAAGCGTCTGTCCTTCTTTTGTAAAGAGAAAAACTGAAAACGATCGTTTTTATGTTATGCGGGGAGCAGGGGACATGAGCTTGATTTATTGAAAATCCGTATGACAGAATCGGACACAAAAAAACCAATTATTTCTTCATAAATGATTGACAGAAGACAAGAACTCCTCATATAATAAAGGTAATCCAATATATGAATATATGCTCATATATAAAGTTTTTGATTTTTAATAGGTTTCATCGATCCAGGGAACGTTACTTATCATATAGAAAAAAGGTGAGAACATGAAAAAAATGAAGGATGAATACGTATTAAACGGTCTTGATTGTGGAAACTGTGCACGTAAAATTGAAACAGGTGTCAGCAAAATGGATGGCGTTGAAGCTTGTTCCGTTAATTTTGCGACAGGGACATTGACTGTCACACATGCAGATAAGCAAGAAACGATGTCAAAGCGTATTGAAAAAACGGTTCAGTCCATCGAACCTCATGTGAGTGTATCACCAAAAGAAGAAGGCCATCATCACGATCATGATCATGGGACAAAGAATTTAAAAGCGATTGTGCTGAAATTAATTGGCGGTGCAGTCATTGGAACAGCAGCTTATTTTATACCAGAAGATGGCTTACTAAAATTCATCACGTTTTTCGCAGCTTATTTACTAGTCGGCGGTGATGTGGTTTTTAAAGCACTGAAAAATATCGTGCGCGGCCAAGTATTTGATGAGAACTTCTTAATGACCATTGCAACAGCTGGCGCTTTTGTGATTCAGCAATATCCAGAGGCACTGGCAGTGATGCTGTTTTACCAAATTGGAGAGCTGTTCCAAGGGGCAGCAGTGAATCGTTCAAGACGATCCATTAGTGAATTAATGAATATTCGCCCTGAATATGCGAATCTCAAAGTAGGAAATGAAACGAAAAAAGTGAAGCCGGAAGAAGTAAAAGTCGGTGATCGTATCGTCGTGAAACCGGGCGAAAAAATTCCACTCGATGGCCTCGTCATTGAAGGCTTTTCACTCGTGGATACCTCCGCATTAACAGGGGAGTCTGTGCCGCGGGATGTAGAAGCAGGGAAGGAAGTTCTTGCAGGGTTTGTGAATCAAAACGGGATTCTTGAAATTGAAGTGCAAAAAGGTCTAAGCGAATCGGCAGTGACGAAAATTTTAGACTTGGTTGAGAATGCGAGCAGCCGAAAAGCACAGACAGAAAACTTTATCACAAAGTTTGCAAAATACTACACACCGGCTGTTGTTGTATTGGCATTACTGCTTGCCTTTGTGCCACCGCTTCTCATTCCATCAGCACAATTGTCTGACTGGGTTTACCGGGCACTCGTTTTCCTTGTTATTTCATGTCCGTGTGCGCTTGTCGTATCCATCCCATTAGGATTCTTCGGGGGAATTGGGGCAGCATCTAAACGAGGCATCCTTGTAAAAGGCAGTAACTATTTAGAAGCACTGAACTCTGTGAGCTATGCTGTATTTGATAAGACGGGCACACTCACAAAAGGAAACTTTACAGTGACCAATATCGTGACAACTAGCGAAAAGTGGTCAGAAGAGGAGTTGCTTTCTTTTGCAGCTTTAGCAGAAGCTCATTCTTCACATCCGATTGCTGAATCAATTAAAGCAGCATATGGTTCGCCGCTTGACGAAAGCCAGATTGAAGCATATGAGGATATTGCAGGACATGGAATTAAAGCGACCATCAGTGGTTCACAAGTCTTAGCGGGAAATCACCGCTTGATGGAACGAGAAGGCATTTCATATGAAAAAGAAAAACGAAGCGGAACGGTTGTGTACATGGCGATTAACGGTGAGTTTGCCGGATCGATCTTGATTGCAGATGAGTTGAAGGATGATGCAATTGAAGCCGTCTCAGCTCTAAAAGCGTCTGGCATTCAAACTGTCATGCTGACTGGTGATGCCAAGCAAGTCGGAACAGCGGTCGCTCAGCAAATTGGTATAGATGAAGTGCATGCAGAATTATTACCGCAGGATAAAGTAGCAAAATTAGAAGAAATTGATCAGAAAAAAGCGCCTCAAGAAAAATTATTATTTGTTGGGGATGGCATTAATGATACACCGGTATTAGCAAGAGCAGACATAGGTATTGCGATGGGCGGACTTGGTTCAGATGCAGCGGTAGAAGCGGCCGATATCGTCATTATGACAGACCAGCCGTCAAAAGTTGCAGAAGCCATCGCTGTCGCTAAACGAACAAGAAGAATTGTATGGCAGAACATTGCATTTGCTCTTGGGGTTAAAGGGGTTTTCCTATTACTCGGTGCATTTGGTATTGCGACCATGTGGGAAGCCGTCTTCTCGGATGTTGGTGTGACTGTACTCGCTGTTTTAAATGCCATGAGGGTGATGAAATAAAATTGTAAGGAAAAATTCATGAATACCATCTTTCATATTGAATCCTCTCTTGTTAAAATAGAAGAAGTTGGATAATGGCATTATTCTAAGCTATTATCCTTTTTCTTTTTTTTAGGAATGAAAAAGATAAGGTAGGTGCTTATGTGAGTAAAAAAAATAATCAATCTTCATCCATTAAATTTGCTGTCATTTTAACCATCATTGCAGCTCTTCTCATCGGTCTATTTGTTGTGATTGGGAATAAAAACAGCGAAGAAGCTCAAACAGTTGACAGTAAACCTTCTATTAAAGGTCAGCCTGTTATGGGAGATAAAAATGCAGCCGTGCAAATTGTCGAGTTTGGGGATTATAAATGTCCTTCATGTAAATCATTTGAAACAGACATTTTCCCAAAGCTGAAAGCGGACTACATAGATAAAGGCGATGTATCATTTTCGTTTATTAACTTACCACTTCCTGTTCATGGAGATGGCGCTGTATTAGCAGCACTAGCTTCTGAAGAAGTATGGAAAGAAGATCCGAAAAACTTTTGGGCATTTCATGAAGCTGTCTATCAAGCACAGCCAGATAGTGAAGCAGAATGGGTTACGCCTGCTAAGCTGACGGAGCTAGCGAAAAAGACAACAAAAATAGATACGGACAAGCTTAAAGATAACCTATCAAAGAAAACATATCAGCCGCAGCTGAACACAGACGATCAGCTTGTGAACCAATATAAAGTGAATGCAACACCAACTCTTTTCATTAACAATAAACAAGTCCAAAACTTTTATGACTATGATGAAATTAAAGAATTAATTGATCAAGAGCTCAAAGGGAAAAAATCATGAAGAATAAGCTTGTTTACTTATACAGTGCTTGGATCGTCTCTATCGTTGCGACGATGAGCAGCCTGTATTTAAGTGAAGTAAAAAAGTTTATCCCATGCGATATGTGCTGGTTTCAGCGCATTTTCATGTACCCGCTTGTGCTTTTACTTGGAATTGCGACATTCAGAGGCGATGTCAAAATAAAATATTATGTCCTGCCTTTGGCTGTGATAGGCGCTTGTTTTTCTATTTATCATTATATGGAACAAAAGATACCTGGCTTTGCATCGATTCGCCCTTGCCTGAGCGGTATTCCTTGTTCTGTTGATTATTTGAACTGGTTTGGTTTTATCACGATTCCACTACTAGCCCTTATTGCATTTATTCTCATCATCATTAGTATGCTGCTGTTAAATGCAAAAGAAGATTGAAAGAGATAGCCTGCTACTAAAGCGGGCTATTTTTTATTTTTGCAAAAAGATAAAATTTAAAGAAAATTTGTATTGCTTTTCGCCTGTGTCAGATATACATTAAGGGTGTAGTATTAGATGATTAGATAATGGTAAGGAGATAAGCGGAAAATGGCATGGGAAGTCTTAAGTATCATTGGCATTGTCGCATTCGCCATTAGTGGTGCGATTGTGGCAATGGAGGAAGAGTACGATATTCTTGGTGTGTACATTTTAGGGATTGTGACAGCATTTGGCGGTGGAGCGATTCGAAATCTATTAATTGGTCTTCCGGTGTCTGCTTTATGGTCACAGGGCAAAATGTTTACGATTGCCCTTGTATCTATTACGATTGTGTTTCTTTTTCCAAAGCTTTTGCTCAAGCACTGGAGCACATGGGGAAATTTCTCGGATGCGATCGGTTTAGCAGCGTTTGCGATTCAAGGCGCACTATTTGCTGTGCAAAGAGAACTCCCGCTCAGTGCGGTCATTGTGGCAGCCATTTTGACTGGAAGCGGCGGCGGAATTGTACGTGATTTATTAGCAGGACGAAAGCCGCTTGTGCTAAAAGCAGAAATTTACGCCGTATGGGCAGCTCTTGGCGGCTTATTCGTCGGACTCGGCTTAGCGCAAGGCGAGCTAGCTTTATATCTGCTGTTTGTCATCCTCGTCGTATGCAGGGTTTGTTCCTACTTATTCAAATGGCGTCTTCCCGCCAGGTCTTATTTTTTAAATAAAGGGTGAAACGAAAAAAGGGCGATTCTGCTCTTTTTTTGTGTTTAATAAGAGCTGAATGTCAGCAGATGTTGGAGTTTTCGTGTAAAATAAAAGCAGGGTCTATTGTTCATCATTTGAACAATACATATGATGAAAATTTTGTCAGCAGGCTGAATATCTGGATTCAGCCTTTTTTTGCCTAGATGGATTGTTATGTGTTGGTTTCACTTTTTGCGGAATACTAAAGAAGCACTTCTGATCGGACGGATGGATAAAATGAACACATCTTTGCATGTAAGCAAAACTTGACGAAAAATATACATAGGAGGGACATGTACTAGTGGAGATTTTTTTAGCAGTGCTCGTACTACTGGCACTCATTGCAGCATCTAATATTATCAATCGTTTTGTCCCCTTTATTCCAGTTCCGTTAATTCAAGTGGGCTTAGGAATATTGGTGGCAGCCTTTCCTTCAGGTTTACATATTTCTTTAAATCCTGAACTCTTCTTCGTTCTATTTATTGCGCCGCTGTTATTTAATGACGGGAAGCGTACCCCAAGGGACGAGCTATGGAAATTAAGAGCACCTATTCTTCTTTTAGCACTTGGTTTAGTGTTTGCGACCGTGATTGTAGCGGGATATACCATTCATTGGATGATTCCAAGCATACCGCTTCCAGCCGCATTTGCGCTTGCAGCGATTTTATCACCGACAGATGTGGTGGCAGTAAGTGCTTTATCCAGCCGTGTGAATATGCCAAAGGGCATCATGAGACTGCTGGAAGGCGAAGGGCTGATGAACGATGCATCAGGACTTGTCGCCTTTAAATTTGCCATTGCCGCAACAGTGACGGGAGCCTTTTCAATTGCTGAGGCATCCTTTAGCTTTGTACTCATTGCCGCAGGTGGTTTATTGACTGGATTTATTCTATCCTTTTTTATCATTCGTTTTCGCTATTTTCTCCGCCGTTTAGGAATGGACGATGTCACGATGCACATCATCCTGCAAATCCTTACACCATTTGTGATTTATTTAGCAGCGGAAGAAATCGGTGTATCTGGGATTTTAGCGGTTGTGGCTGGCGGTGTGACACATGCCATTGAGCAAGATCGAATGGAAGCGAATTTAGCCAAACTGCAAATTGCTTCATCAAACACATGGAATATTATTTTATTTATTTTAAACGGACTTGTTTTCGTTTTACTTGGATTGCAGATTCCTGATGTATCCACAGTCATTTTCCAGGATGAAGCATTTAATAATATGCAGGTCATTGGCTATATCTTAATTATTACGCTATGTCTCATGGTGCTGCGGTTCTTATGGGTATGGCTGTTCTGGGCAGGTAACTGGAGTGTAACGAAAAAGCAGAATGTGAAAAAACCGAAGCTGCGGGCTTCGATGCTGATGACATTCTCTGGTGTTCGTGGTGCTGTCACATTAGCAGGTGCCTTTTCAATACCATTTACGCTTGCGGACGGATCGCCATTTCCTGAGCGGCACTTGATTATTTTCCTCGCAGCAGGCGTGATTTTATGTACACTCATTTTAGCTAGTGTGTTACTGCCTCTTTTATCTGAGAAAAAAGACAAGCAAGTCGACGTGGACTTGGATACAAAGATTCAGCATGCGAAACGGAAGCTGCTGAGAAGTGCCATTAAAACCTTAAAAGAAGGTATGAATGAGGACAACAGAGAAGTATCCCTTGCACTCATCAATGATTACCGAATAAAGCTGAGAAATATCCAGCGTGAGCCGTACCAATTCGGGATGAGAAGACAAGAGCGAAAAATCAGACTGCATGGCATCAAAGCAGAACAGATGAAACTTCAACAATTAATTGATGATGAGAAAATTGATAAGGAAGAAGCTTATGAGCTGCAAGAGAGATTTCATGAGCTGGAAATGCTGTACTCAAACTCATTCAAAATTCGTTTTTCAAAGGTGAAGTTTCTCCGCTTGCTTCAATGGCTGCAATTATGGCGGCCGAATCAGCACATTTCAAACGGTATTTTAGAAAAAGAGGACTCGTACAAACAAATCCGTAAGAAAACGGCTGAGGCTGCGGTAGACTCGATCAAACAGCATATGACAGATGAAAACCAGCAAACGTGCCACCAAGTTATTGGTTTTTACAACCAAGTGATTTACCGCTGTGAACACGGTCCAAGCTTCTTCCAGCAAAAAGACCGTTCATTTGACCGGAAGAAAAAAGAGCTGAACTTCCAAGCTGTACAGACGATTCGAAATGAAATACAAACCTTATATGAAGATGGTGAGATCAACCGTGATATTGCCCATCATTTAAGAGAGTATATCAATGACATGGAAGCTGTTCTGCTCACTAATACGTGATGTTGTCATCTTCTCCCCCATGTTTTATGATGAAGAAAGAGAACGAGCAGGGGGAGATCAATGATGGCTTATTATGGAGCAATTGAAGCTGGGGGTACAAAATTTTGTTGTGCAATCGGTAATGAGCATGGAGACATCTTAGAGGAAATGACGATTCCGACAGAGCACCCGGATCAAACAATACAAAAGCTCATTCCATTTTTCAAGCAGCATGACATTGCAGCATTAGGGGTTGGCTCCTTTGGACCCATTTGTGTACAAAAGGACGATCCTTCATACGGTTATATCATGAACACACCGAAAGTGGAGTGGAAGCAATACCCGTTCATTCCTGAGCTTGAGAAGCAATTAGGTGTCCCCGTATCTTTTACAACCGATGTCAATGCCGCAGCACTAGGTGAATTAACAAAAGGGGCAGCCAAAGGGCTAAGCAGCTGTTTGTATATCACGGTCGGTACAGGCATTGGTGCGGGGGCTGTTGTGAAAAATGAGCTTCTACACGGTCATTCACATCCTGAGATGGGGCATATCCTTGTCAGGCAGCATGAATCTGACCCATTTGCAGGTGTCTGCCCGACACATGGAAATTGCTTAGAAGGACTGGCAGCTGGACCAGCGATTGAGAAAAGGTGGGGGAAACCTGCCAAAGAGCTGACGCAGGATGAAGCGGTTTGGGCACTTGAAGCGGATTATTTAGCGCAGGCGCTTATGCAATACTCGCTCATTTTAAGCCCAGAGCGCATCATCATGGGCGGAGGCGTCATGAAGCAAAAGCAGCTATTCCCACTCATTCGAGAGAAGCTAGCTGCTTATGTCAATGATTATGTAGACCTGCCGCCGCTTGATACATACATTGTCTCCCCTAGACTTGAGGACAAGGCTGGCATGACTGGTGCGCTGCTCTTAGCCATCGAAGCGAAGAGAAACGCCTGATAATAGAGTTTTGAAGGACAACGTGAGATAATGAAAAAGATGGAATCTATGAAAAAGGTGGTTGTTAAAATGGTCAAAAGCTTGAATGATACCGTAACACTGAATAACGGAGTAGAAATGCCTTGGTTTGGTTTAGGTGTATTCAAAGTGGAGGACGGCAATCAAGTGGTAGATGCCGTAAAAGCAGCCATACGGAACGGATATCGCAGCATTGATACGGCAGCTGTTTATAAAAATGAGACAGGCGTAGGAAAAGCGATTAAAGAATCTGGTGTGAAACGAGAAGATTTATTTATTACGTCTAAAGTATGGAACACAGATCAAGGCTATGATAAAGCGCTTGAGGCGTTTGACGCAAGCTTAAACCGATTAGGTCTTGATTACTTAGACCTCTATTTGATCCATTGGCCTGGTCCAAATGCAGAAACATTTAAAGACACATGGCGTGCGCTTGAGAAGCTTTACAAGGATGGGAAAGTGAGAGCCATTGGCGTCAGCAACTTCTATATTCAGCATCTAGAAGAGCTGTTAAAAGATGCTGAGGTTGTTCCAGCTGTGAACCAAGTGGAGTTTCATCCGAAACTGACACTTGTTGAACTGCGTCAATATGCAAAGGAAAAAGGCATTCAAATTGAAGCATGGTCTCCGCTGATGCAAGGGAAGCTATTAGATCATGACGTTTTGAAAGACATTGCTGCACGCTACAACAAATCTGTTGCTCAAGTCATCTTGCGCTGGGATCTACAAAGCGGTGTCGTGACAATTCCTAAATCAATCAATGAAGAACGTATTAAACAAAATGCAGACATCTTTGACTTCGAGCTTTCTAAAGAAGACATGGAAAAAATCGATGCATTAAACAATAACGAACGCGTCGGCTCGAATCCAGAGACGATGACGGTTGGGTTTGAATAAATAAAAAAATCCTCTTTCTCATGTGAGAAAGGGGATTTTTTACGTACTGCTTCGGCGCACAGCCAACAGCATGATAAAAGATAGGATCACAATACAAATTGTCCACGCCCAAGCAAGCTCCATTCGTCCGGAATCAATCGCCACATAGATAGCGGTTGGGAGTGTTTGCGTTTTTCCTGGGATGTTGCCGGCAAACATTAAGGTCGCCCCAAATTCTCCAAGGGCTCTGGCAAAGCTGAGGATGCTGCCTGATAAGAGGGAAGGCAGGGCAAGTGGTACTGTAATATAGGCAAAGACTTGAAATGAATGAGCACCATCTACTTTTGCAGCGCCTTCAATATCTGATTCAATGGTTGAAAATCCGGCTTTTGCTGATTGATACATAAGCGGGAATGCTACAACCGTCGATGCAATGACCGCCGCCCACCACGTGAAAATGACTGGCTGGTGGAAGATCCATTCAATGGCGCTCCCGATCATGCTATGCCTTCCGAATATGACGAGCAATAAAAAACCTACAACCGTTGGTGGGAGGACAAGCGGAAGCATCAACAGCGTTTCCACAATCATTTTTCCTTTAAACGAGCTTCGTGCCATCCAAAAGCCAATCGTTGTGCCAAAAACAGTGGCAAGCAGCCCGCTCACACAAGCAACCTGAACGGACAGCCAAATAGGAGATAGAAATTCTTCAGTCATCATAGGCATTAATTCACTTGAAAGCCGTACTTTTTAAAAATTGATTTGGCTGTTTCTGATTGAAGAAATTGAAAAAAGGACTTGGCTTCCTCTACATGTTCTGTCCCTTTGACGATTCCAACTGGGTAAATGATCGGGGAGTGCATGTCCTGATTGGCTTCAGCCGCAATCTTTACTTTTTTGGAAACGAGGGCATCTGTCTTATACACAACACCAGCTTCCACATTTCCTGTTTCTACGTAGCTTAAAACTTGCCGCACATCCTTGCCGTATACAGCGTTCTTTTTCACTTGATCCCAGATGTTCAGCTTTGTGAAAATCTCTTTGCCGTATGTACCAGCAGGAACGGATTCTGGTGTGCCAAGAGCAATCTTCCCTTTTATGTGCTGGGCGTCTTGAAAGCTTTTAATAGAGGAAGAATGATCATTTGGCACAATGAGTACAAGCTCATTTTGGATGGCATCCTTGATAAAATGTTGATCGATATCTCCAGATTGCACAAGCTCATCAAAGGGCGCTTCAGCTGCTGAGAAAAAGAGATCTGCTTTTGCCCCTTGCGCAATTTGTTGCTTCAATGCGCCGGATGACCCGAAATTATTTGTTAATGTCACATTCGGATGCTCATCATTAAAGGCGGATTCAATTTCCTTTAGTGCATCCTGAAGACTTGCCGCTGCTGAAATGACAAGCTCTGTTTTTTTGCTTGTATCCGATGACTTCATCTCTGTTTGACACCCGCTCAGGAGCAAGCAGATGGCGATGAAGGGGAAGAACGCATACTTCATGTTCACACCTCTTATTATTCAATATCATATGTATCCTTTATTATAAGCAAACTTATTTGACCATTCATAGGTTTTCAGTAAAAAGAGAAAAGAAAAAGCCGCCAGATGGCGACTTTTTAATGCTGATAAAAACGCAGCAAATTCCCATTGATCACTTTGTCTGATAAGGAAAGTTCTTTATTGGCTTTTTCGATATAAGGCTGACACACCTCATCCTGTTCAACAGGTTCTTTTGTTTTTTGATCATAGCAGGTGTTCTTTGTATAGAGATAATCATCTGTAATAAAGTTCCCGTTTCTCAAAACAGCAAAAGGCGTCCGTTCGTTTGAAAATAAGTCATTGCCAAATTGAATGGCATCCTTCGTTTCAATACCGAGTAAGTGCAGGAGTGTCGGTTTCACGTCGATTTGCCCAGCTGTTTCAGAAATTGTCTGCGGTGCTTGATCTGTGACCCCCGGAATGTAAATTAAAAAGGGCACCCGCTGCAATTTCACAGCATCAAACGGTGTGATTTCATCTTTTTTAAGCAGCTCTGCCATTGCCTGATGGTGTGCCTCGGAGATACCATAGTGATCCCCCATGAGGACAAACATCGTATTGTCATACAGTCCTTCTTCTTTCATGCGGTCAAAAAATGTCTTAATGGCTTCATCCTGATAGCGGACGGTCGTCACATAGCGGTTTAAAATCGCGCTGGACGAATCATATTCATCAATCAATTGATCCTTTGGATCGATTTCAAATGGAAAGTGATTGGTCAAGGTAATAAACGTGCTGTAATAAGGCGCCTTCAACTTATTTAAATAATCAATGGATTGGTCAAAGAAGTCAATATCCTTTAAGCCCCAGCCAGTTGAATTCTGTTCATTGACCTGATACGAATCGACATCATAAAAACGGTCAATCCCAAACGATTCATACATCACATCACGATTCCAAAACGTTTTATTATTCGCATGAAATTGGACGGATTGATAGTTTTCTTTTTTCAACTGCTTGTATAACGTGTCGTATTCGTTGTCACTCGCTGTGAAAAAGACAGCGCCGCTGCTAGATGGGTAGAGGGAATTTGCGACAATAAACTCTGAATCCGATGTCTTTCCTTGCTCAGTCTGCTGATAAAATTCATCAAAATAAAAACTCTTATTAGCAAGTTGATTTAAAAAGGGGGTGATGTATTGTCCATTCACCTTTTGATCAACGACAAATTGCTGTGTTGATTCGAGTGAAATGAACACAACGTTCCTGCCTTTAGCAAGTCCAAAGTACTCTTCGTTTGGTGCACTGTAATCAGCCTTTGTGTAGTTTGCTACGGTTGAAAGTGTATCTTCATCTGCAAAGGCCTTTTGTCCAATACGCGCCGTTTGGGCAGCGCCGTCATACAGATGGAACTGAAACAGCCCAAGATTTCGTACGATCACTTCTCGATCATAAGAGCTTGTCAGAAAGCGAGGGTGATCCATCATGGCTGTGCTGACATGAAACACTAGAAAGCTGCAGCACACCGCATAATATGTTTTGATCGTCTTGAAAGATGCTTTTGGTGCTAAAGGTTTGCGCTTTAACAGCCACGCCAGAACCACGAAATCAATGAGCATCAGCAAAAACAGCGGGTGGAACAATTCTGTCATACTGCTGCCCATATCTCCCATGTTTTTCGCTTGGAATAATACAGGGATCGTAATGAAATCAATATAAAATCCATAAAAGATCGTATTCGATATGAGAATCGCCGTCAAAATCAAGTTTGCGGTTAATAAAAATACCTTTTGCTTCGTTTCATTTAAAAAAAGAGCAATCCCAAACAAAGGGAGCAAAAAGCTAAGTGGATTGATCAAAAGCAGCCATTCATGAAACAGATTGGCCGTTCGTATGTGAAATCCGAATTGATAAATGATGTATGTTTTCATCCACATGAAGAGGATGGAGTACACTAAAAACCAGTGAATTTTGAAAAACGCTTTCATTTATGTAGCTCCTCACCATTCTGTATTCAGCTGCAAGGCAAAAACACTTATCTTAAACCTACTAAAAAAATGAGGAATGATCAATTCATATCCTGTGTTTTTCGGAAAACTCTTTTTGATTCATTAGAATGGGATTGAGATGCCGCAGAGGACAGCGATGTAATAGCAGGTAACAACGGTGAGAGCAGCTAGTACGACTTGTTCTCCTGTGCTGCCTGTTTTGACATAGAAGGGAAGACGCACTTTAATGGAAGCCGGAAATAAAAATTTAATCCCATTCACTGTTCCTGCATCCAGAATGAGATGGCTTGCCATCCCGACTAGTAAACCGATACTTAGGCTGTCATTTGGAATGTATGTTGTTGCTAGAAAATAAATGATCAGCAAAAATAATAAACTGTGTGTAAACGTGCGATGACCGAACACACTGCTGATCAGTGTCGAGAGCAGCGGGAATTTTCTGCCGATTTTACTTTTTGTATGGCAAAGATCAGGGATCAGAGCACCTGCTGATCCAGCAGCAGCCATCGTCACTGGGTCGAATCCATAGTAGTAGGCAACGGCTGTGGAGGCGGCAATTCCGCCCATGATGTGTGTTTTTCCTGTCATGATGCGTACTCCTGTTCTATCTTTAGTTCAAGTATTCACTATATCAAGGGTCGATTCATTCAGCAAGGCTTATTTCTAAAGAAAAAGAGGCCAAAAAGGTTGGCTGAATGGAAAAACATTCTATAATAAGGAGGAAGTCATGTTGATACTAACGATAAGGATGCGATTCGGATGGGTAATGCAGACATTTTAAAAGAAATTGTTCTTGTACATTATGAAGTCAGCCGTAAATTAAACCGCAAGTTACTTGAGTTAGAGAAAGACATCACGCCCCCACAGATATATGCTCTTTCTATTTTGATACAAGGCAAAGTATCACATGCCGAAGAGCTGAAGCAAAGACTCTCTTTAAACCCTGGTGCAGCCTCTATTGCACTCAATAAATTATGTGAGCAGGGTTATATTCAAAGAGAACGGGACAAGGACGATTCGTCACTTGTCCGTTTAGAAGTCACGGAAAAAGGGATGGCCATTTATGAAAAGCATACACGTCTTTTCGGAAAGGTGATTCAGCATATGATGTCAGACTTCACAAAGGATGATTTAAAAACCTTTCTGACGTACTTGCAAAAAATGAGACAGACCTTTCATGATGATTGAGCCTCTTCCCTTGTATAATGCTGAGCGCTGTAGCACAAATTAAACAGGCAACCGCATTTTATGAAAAGGGAGGAAACAGCGATGTCATTTTTCCAAAAGGATAAAAAAGCGAAAAGTGAGAAAAACCATCAGCAGGTAGATCAGCTGTTAGAGGAAGCAAGTAAAGAGCTAGCAGGCGATCCGCTTCAGGAAGCTGTACAAAAAAAGAAAAATAACCAACAATAAGCAGGTAAAGGGCAGAGAAAAGAATCTCTGCCCTTTTTCTATGTTTTTCCCTTTGACAGATGTGAGAATGTTTGATAACCTTCGTGTAGTAAAAATGAATAGAAATCCTCACGCTATGTCTCAGTGAGGTAGAGGTTGCGCGGATGATGAGTCACTCATAGGAGAGATGGAATCGTAGATCATGAGAAAAAAGGCATCAGCGCCGAAGTGTAGAGAGAGCTCCAACTTTCTTTATGCTGGGTCTGCATTGAATAAATGCAGGACTGCCACGTCTTTGAAGCGTGGAGGGCTATCCGGAGATCAAGGTGTATGTTTTGAAAAGCATGGACTTTTGTTCAGGCTTTTTTTTATGTTCTGAGTCACAAAAATAAGGGTATGCTGTTAAAAAGCAATTCATTATGAACATAAAGAATGCAAGTCATTGCTTCACAAATATATCAATGAAGATACTGCCGGGTCTGGTCCAAAGTGAATAAAACGGAGGTACGGAAATGGAACAGACAAAAAAATGGGGTTTTTGGTTATTGACGGCTTTTGTCGTCGGAAATATGGTAGGTTCAGGCATCTTTATGCTGCCAAGTACGCTTGCCCAGCACGCAAGTCCTTTAGGTGTGACGATGGCATGGCTTGTCACAGGCGGCGGTGTGCTGATGATTGCGCTTGTATTTGGGCATTTGTCCATTCATAAGCCGCAGCTGACGGCTGGACCACAAAGTTATGCAAGGGCGCTTTTTAAAGATCCGAAAAAAGGGAAAGCGGCTGGATTTACAATGGTTTGGGGATATTGGGTGGCAAGCTGGATTAGTAATGTCGCAATTATTACAAGTCTTGCTGGTTATTTAACGACTTTTTTCCCGATTCTCACCGTGAAGACTGAAGTTTTTACCTTTGGAAAAGAATCGGTCACGCTTGGTCAGCTCATGACGTTTATCGTATGTACCCTTCTTCTATGGGGAACACATACCATTTTAATTACAAGCTTAAGTGCTGCTAGTAAATTGAATTTTATTACGACCTTTTCAAAGGTGCTTGGATTTGTCCTTTTTATTGTTGCGGGATTATTTGCATTTCAAACGGCATTATTTGAACATTACTACTTCCCGGTTGAAACAGGCAGCGAAGGAGTGCTTGGCCTTGGAGGTCAAATTCATCATGCGGCTATTTCCACACTATGGGCATTTATTGGAATTGAATCAGCTGTCATTTTATCAGGAAGAGCATCCTCACAGCGTGATGTGAAGCGTGCGACGATTACAGGTCTTTTAATTGCACTTTCGATCTACATGATTATCACGTTGATTACAATGGGCGTTCTGCCGCACGATCAATTGCAAGGCTCTGACAAACCATTCGTAGACGTGCTTCAGCTTATTATTGGGCCAGCTGGCGGAATTGTCATGGCTCTGCTGGCGATTATTTGCTTGTTTGGTTCAATGCTTGGGTGGATTTTACTTGGTTCAGAAGTGCCGTATCAAGCAGCAAAGGCTGGTGATTTTCCAGCAGTATTTGCAAAAACAAACAAAAAAGGAAGCCCTGCTTTCGCTTTGACTGTTACAAATATTATGTCACAGCTGTTTATCTTCTCTGTGATGTCACGTACGATTAATGAAGCTTTTACCTTTTTAACTACATCAGCGACACTTGCGTATCTTATTCCGTATATTGTGTCTTCCATCTACAGCTTTAAGGTCATTATGCAAGGTGACACGTATGAGCTTCAAAAAGGAAATCGAACGAGAGACGGCATCATTGCACTTGTTGCGATGGGGTATTCAGCTTGGGTCATTATTTCAGGAACAGCCGACTTGAAAACCTTTGGTCTTGGAATTGGTCTATTCTTAGTAGGTATTTTGCTTTATCCATTCATGTCAAAAGGATTTGCCAAAGGAACGGTATAAGAAAGACGTTTCTCCATTTCTGGAGAAACGTTTTTTTATGATGCAGATGTCAATCGGTCCACAATAAATTCTAGCTGACCTTCTAGTGACACTGGGTCATTAAAGAAGAAACCGACTGGATCTATTTCGAATACATGTTTATTTTTGACGGCAGGAAGTGATGTCCAAATGCTGCTTTGATACACTTGTTCACCTTTACTTTTTGAGCCGCTCCATGGACCTGTGAAAATATAGTCGCCTGCGAATTCTGGCAGCTTCTCAAGAGAAATATTCGCATAGCCGACGCCGCTGTCGATCGCTTCTTTTTTAACCGCCTTCGGTGCTTTTAATTTCAGTTCGTCATAAATGATTTCGCCCCCGCGGGCAAAGGTGTTTCCGAAGATATAAATGCCTTTATCAAATGGCGATACGATCGAGACCGTTTTGCTGCCGACAGCTTTGGTTACCTTTGGTTTCACCTCAGCAATTTTGGTATCCCATTTTGTGATCCATTCTGTTGCTTTTTTTGGTGTACCTGTCATTTTACCGAATTCTTTTAGCTGGTCTTTGAAAGAATATTGATTGTATTTTACCGCTACAGTTGGGGCGATTTTTTTGTATTGATCAAACTTCTCATCTTCCCCCCAAGCAATAATCATATCTGGCTTCGAAGCGGCTACCTTTTCGACCGATGGGGTCCTTCCGAGATTTTCCACTCCATCTGTTTTCCCTTTATAAAAAGGGTTTTTAAAGATGGGTGATGTTGTAGCAACTGGCGTTTTGCCGAGTGTGACGAGGTCCCCGTAATAGCTTTCTGCAAGAAGCACTATTCGTTTCGGATTTTTCGGAAGCTTCACTTCACCTTTTGCATCCTGATATGTCATCATGTCATTCTTTTTCGCTGCAGATTGTTTATTTGAAGTGCTGCCGCAAGCGGCTGTAAAGATCATAAGAATCGATAAAGAAATCAAAAGAAATCCAGTTCGTTTTTTCACAAAAGTTCTCTCCTATTCATTTTTCCTTGATAATGATTCTCAATTTCATTTTTTATCGTAACATGATAGGAACAAAAATGCATTGGCTAATTTAGGCCTAAAGAAAAATGATGAAATTCTCACAGTTTTTTGATGAAAATAAAGAAATTTATCAGAACAATGATTTCAAAAAGAAAAGAAAGTGATATACTAGACTTCGAGATTGATAATCATTATCACTAATAAAGAATAAACATGAACGGAAAGGAAGAGACTGGTTTTGGGCTCACAATCGAATAAACAGCTGCCAGCCAGCGATGATACGATCGATATTGTCACGAAGCCTTTTGGAACAGCAGCTGTTATCATCATAGGAATCATCGCTTTAGCATTTGGTCTTTTTTTATCGGTATCATTAGGAGCGGCAAACATTCATCTACAGACTGTATGGGAAGCCGTTTTTCATTTTGATCCACAAGAAACTTCACATCAAATCATTCGGGAATTGAGGCTGCCGCGCACAGTTGGAGCCGCGCTCGTCGGTGCCTTTTTAGCCGTATCAGGTGCCATTATGCAAGGAATGACAAGAAATGCGCTGGCGTCACCGGAGATTATGGGTGTGACAAATGGCTCCGCTTTTGCGATTGCCATTGCATTAGCATTTTTCCCTGGCCAATCTTCTTTCACATTAATTCTTTGGTCATTTGTTGGAGCCGCACTCGGTGCCTCTATTGTATTTGGTGTCGGTACTATGTCAAAAGGGGGACTGACTCCGGTTAAACTCGCACTAGCTGGTACAGCGGTTGGAGCACTTTTGAGCTCAATTTCTTCAGCCATTGCCATTCGTTTTGACGTCGCTCAAGATATGAGCTTTTGGTATGCTGGCGGAGTGGCAGGTGTGAATTGGAGCAACATTCATATCATCATTCCAGTTGCCATTGCAGGACTAATCATTGCAATGATCCTTGCCCGTTCGATCACGGTTCTGAGCTTAGGTGAAGAATTGGCGAAAGGACTTGGACAGTATACGAAAACGGTCAAGGTGCTTGGCGTATTGGTTGTTATTCTTTTAACGGGTGCTGCCGTGTCGGTAGCAGGCTCTATTGGTTTTATCGGGCTTGTGATCCCTCATGTCACTCGATTCTTGGTCGGAGTGGACTATCGCTGGATTATCCCATGCTCCGCTATTTTAGGGGCCACTTTGTTAATTTATGCAGACATTGCTGCGAGGCTGGTCAATGCTCCGTTTGAAACGCCAGTCGGTGCCATTACGGCGATTATAGGCGTTCCTTTCTTCTTATATTTAGCTAGACGTGAAAGGAGCGGAATTTAAATGGAAATGGTGCAGCAAGCAAAGAAAAAGAAATATCAACGAACGATGCTCATGATCTTTTTCGCGATCGTAGCTGTGTTCCTTATTAGTTTAAATACCGGAGAAATTCGGATCTCTCCGATGGATACATTGAAAACACTTTTTGGATTCGGAAGTGAAATGGATGAGCTCGTATTATTCGAATTCCGACTTCCAAGAATGGTCATCGCTTTACTTGTCGGTGCTTCTATCGCTGTATCAGGAGCGATTTGGCAAGGTGTTTCGCAAAATGGTTTAGCTGACCCAGGTATTCTCGGTGTCAATGCCGGCGCTGGCTTTGCCGTTGTGCTATTTATCTTTGCATTTCAAGGCACGATGGCGAATTTAGGTGATTTCTCGATTTTTGTACTGCCGCTTTTCGCGTTCGTAGGTGCAGGCTTTGCTGCATTTCTCATCTATGTGTTAGCGTGGAAAAAAGGCATCACACCTGTCCGATTGATTTTAACTGGTATTGGTGTTAATGCTGCGTTTTCAGCAGCGATTGTGGTCATTCAATTGAAAATGAGCCCAAATGATTTTAACCAAGCCATCGTGTGGTTATCTGGAAGTATTTATGGCTCAAGCTGGACGTATGTCCTATCTGTTCTGCCATGGATGGTGATTTTCCTTATATTCGCGATTGTCAGATCACGCTATTTAAATATCATGAATTTGGGTGATCAGCTGTCCTATGGATTAGGCATTTCAGTTCATAAAGAAAGAAGCTTGTTCATGCTGATTGCCGTTGCATTAGCAGGTGCGAGTGTTGCTGTTGCAGGAAGTATCTCTTTCCTAGGATTAGCCGCACCGCACTTGGCGAGAAAGCTTGTTGGGCCAAAGCATCAAGGAATGATACCGGCCTCCGCGTTGATTGGGGCGCTGTTATTATTGTTGGCGGATACACTTGGCCGCGTCATACTTGCACCATCAGAAGTGCCAGTTGGCCTTGTCGTTTCTGCTTTAGGCGCACCTTACTTCATTTACTTATTGATGAAATCGAACTAATGAGGAAGGAGAGACAACATATGAAATCGCTCGAAACAGAAAAGCTTTGTATCGGTTATCAAGACCGTTTGATTGTAGAAGATTTGAATGTCAGTATCCCAAAAGGCAAGGTGACAACACTGATTGGACCGAATGGCTGCGGGAAATCAACCATTTTAAAAACGATGTCTCGTATTATGAAGGCCAATCGAGGAGCTGTTTATTTAAATGGCCAGGCTATCCATGAGACGCCGACAAAAGAAATTTCAAAACAAATGGCGATCTTACCGCAAACACCCGAAGCACCTAGTGGACTGACAGTGTATGAGCTTGTGTCATATGGACGTTTCCCGCATCAAAATGGGTTTGGTCGCTTATCAAATGAAGATAAACGAATCATCAGATGGGCACTTGAGGAAACGGGAATGATCGCTTTTCATGATCGGCCAATTGAAGCACTTTCAGGCGGACAGCGTCAGCGTGTATGGATTGCGATGGCACTTGCCCAGGAAACAGAGCTGCTCCTATTGGACGAACCTACGACGTATTTGGATCTTGCACATCAGCTCGAGATTCTGCAGCTGTTAGAACGCTTAAATAGAGAGCAGGGGCGAACTGTGTTGATGGTCATCCATGATTTGAATCATGCGGCGCGTTTTTCACAGTACATGATTGCCCTCAATCAAGGGAAAGTCATAAAAGACGGTACGCCTCATGAGGTCATGACCAAAGAGGTACTCAGTCAGGTATTCCATATTGATGCAGAAATTGTGCTTGATCCTAGAACGAATAAGCCGATTTGTTTAACATATGATTTAATGAATCATGAACGAAAGCTAGAAGCTGTAAATGGATAATAGATGTAAAGGAACCCGGTGCAGCTGCCGGGTTTTTTTCGTGTTTGAAACTTCCTAGTGCTGCTATTTTCTCCAGTTGATATTTTTTCGCTTTTATGCAGAAAAGAGGTACTTTTTTACTTTAGACAATGGTAATATACGGTTAGAGATCATAGCTAGAAAGGAAAGAGATGCGTGGAAACAGCAAAAATATTGATTGCAGATGACGAAGAAGCAATTGTGAAAATGGTTGAACGCGTATTAAAAAAAGAAGGATTCAAGCATATTTATAAAGCATACCATGCAGATGAAGCATTAGATGTTGTCAAAAAGGAGGACATCCACCTCTTACTTCTAGATGTGATGATGCCCGGTAAATCTGGCTTTGACGTTCTGCCTGAAATCAGAAAAGTAACGAAAGCGCCTATTTTTTATTTAACTGCAAGAACGTCTGATGTCGATAAACTGACGGGCTTTGCGCAGGGGGCAGACGATTATATCACGAAGCCATTTAATCCTCTTGAGCTAGTGGCTAGAATTAAGGCTCACCTAAACCGAACATATATCTCCTTACAGGAGGAACAAGAAGACACTCAAAGCCAATATCATTATGCCCATTTCTCCTATCATCCTCATGCAGCTGAATTGAAAGTAAGAGGAGAGGTGACGGCATGCTCAGCTCAGCTTCTTTCTTTGCTGAAGTACTTTTGTGATCATCCGAATGTGGTTCTTTCAAAAGATCAAATCTATGAGAAAGTATGGGGCGTCCCATCATATGGTGATAACAACACTGTCATGGTTCATATTCGAAAGCTGAGAGAAAAGATCGAGTTAGATCCAAGTCAGCCCGAATATATTGTGACGATCCGTGGTATGGGATATAAATTTATACCACACCCTGCAAAGGTCCTTCAATAAATTATGAATTTACGAGCAAAACTTTTCTTTCACTTTGTCGGACAAATGTTTATTGTGATTGCTGTTTTTATAATCGGAAATACGTTCTCTGATAATCTATATGTAAAAAAATACTACGAGAACATGGCTGAAACTGGTTTAACTAAAGCTGATGGAGATACACTCATGAGCTGGCTTTATTTTAACGAGGATGGAAAAATGGAAGCCGACGATCAGCTCAAGCAAGCAGTGCAAAAACGAGACGGCTGGCTGCAAGTGATTGATTCAAAAAAGAAAAACGTTTATAGCTATCACCGCCCTAAATCTATTCCAACATCCTATCAAAAGGATGAAATGATTAAGATCTTTGAAAAAAGAGAATTTAAAGATTACAAGATGTACTTCTGGCCAATTGAGATTGATCAAGAAAGCTTTATTGTGTTATATGGGTTCAAAACGAACAGCACAAAGGTAGCCAATTATCTGAAGCAGCACGAGAAAAATTTGGCTGCATTATCTCAATATTCGGTTGAAACGAAAGAATTCTTGAAGAGAATGAACGGATCGGTTCATCTGTTCAATGAAGAAGGAAAATATTTAAAAGGCATTCGGACCAACACAAGTTTGAAGCATAACGTAACAGATATTGAATTGCTCAAGTATCAATCGAAGCCTTGGGAGTTTAGAAGTGACCTCACTTATATGAAGGTGAATAAAAACCTGTATATTATCGTTTCGGTACCAAATAAAGTATACAGCCCAGACGAGCTTTACGATAAGGAGACAGACGCTTTAAATCAATATACAACCATCTTAATTGCAGGTCTTGCGCTCACTATTATTATTGTGATGACATTATGGTACTCGTATTGCTATGGGCTGCCAATTTATCATATTATTCGCTGGCTGATTTTCTTATCAAAAAATAAATTGCAGGAACCAACAAATAGAAAGGGAATTCCAGTCAGTAAAAATAAAAAAGGCCGTATTAAGCGGGAATATCGTTTATTTGAGGATATCCTAAAAACAATGGATCAGCTCACACATACGTTAAAAGAGAACGAATCAAACCGAAGAAAAATTCAAACCACAAGGGAAGAATGGATTGCAGGATTGTCTCATGATTTGAAAACGCCTTTAAGTACGATTTACGGCTATGGACTCATGCTTGAATCCGATCAATATCAATGGTCCAAGGAAGAAGTCATAGAAATGGGACAGGTGATTCGTGAGAAATCAGAATACATGTCGACACTGATTGAGGATTTAAACCTCACGTACCGATTGAAGAATGGTGCCCTGCCTATTAATCGGAAGCCGGTTGAACTCAGTGAATTTTTAGCTTCCATTATGGATGAGTTCTCAAGAAGCTCCTCATCTGAGGATTATCCATCCTCCTTTGAAGATCAAACTGATGGTGTCATATTTGAGATCGATAAAGCCTGGTTCAGACGAGTGATTGAGAACCTGCTGGCGAATGCAGTGAAGCATAACGAAAAAGGCACTCATATTACAGCTGTTTTATCTGAAACAGATGAAGAAGTTCGGATCGAAATGAAAGACAATGGCCGCGGAATGGCACAGGAAACGGTGGATCACCTATTTAACCGCTACTACAGAGGGACAAATACAAATGATCCAACGAACGGAACTGGTCTCGGGCTTGCGATAGCAAAAGAGCTTGTCTTGCTGCATGACGGTGATATTCAAGTTGAAAGTGAACTAGGCTCTGGAACAACTATTGCGATTATCCTAAAAAAATCATCACCTGTAAAATAGCCAAAAAACGATTTTCTTTTCTAAAGGAGATCGTTTTTTCCTGTTTTAGGATTGAAATCAATTTTGTAAACGATTACAATAAAATTGTTAACGTGAACAAATCATTTTTATTTATAAGAGAGATGGGGGAGTTTGATGAAAGCCTTTTTAGATGATCAGTTTTTACTCAACAGTCAAACGGCGGAAAAGCTATATCATGAGTTTGCTAAGGACCTTCCAATTATAGATTACCATTGTCATTTAAGCCCCAAAGAAATCTATGAAAATAAAACCTTCCATAATATCACCGAAGCATGGCTTTACGGAGATCATTACAAATGGCGTGCCATGAGAGCAAACGGCATACCAGAATCACACGTCACAGGGAATGCCTCAGACTATGAGAAATTTCTGGCGTGGGCGAAGACCGTTCCCATGACCATTGGAAACCCGCTCTATCACTGGACTCATTTAGAACTGAGACGATATTTTGGAGTTGAGGAACTTTTAAACGAAAAAACCGCACACATCATCTGGCAAAAAGTAAATGAAAAGCTGCAAGGAGAGGGTTTTGGTGCGAGAGACTTCATTGTGAAATCGAACGTTGAAACAGTCGTGACTACAGATGATCCAGTCGATTCGCTTTGCTATCATCAAAAACTGCGGGAAGAAGGATTCACTGTGCAAGTACTGCCCGGATTTCGGCCTGATAAGGCTCTTGATATAACAAATCACCTATTTACAGCGTATGTTCGCGAACTGGCAGAGGCTTCATCTACTCCAATCCAATCCTATCAAGACTTTTTAACAGCACTCCGTGCAAGAATTGATTTTTTCCATGAACAGGGCTGCCTGATCTCAGATCATGCCATTAACGAAATGACGTTTGAAGAAACGACGGAAGAAGAAGTGGAAGCCATCTTTCATAAAAAAATGTCGGGTCATGCATTGACGGAAAAAGAGAAGATTAAATTTAAAACACAAACATTCATTAAGCTTGGTCAGGCTTACTATGAGCGGGGCTGGGCGATGCAGCTTCATATCAATGCACTTAGGAACAACAATACGAAAATGTTTGAGCGGCTTGGGCCAGATACAGGGTATGATGCGATGAATGATGAGGACATTGCCAAGCCACTTTGCCGAATATTGGATCGTTTACAACAAGAACAGGCACTGCCAAAAACCATTCTATATTCCTTGAATCCTAGGGATAATGTTGTGATTTCCACATTGGCTGGAAGCTTTCAAGACGGGACGGCACCTGGGAAGATTCAGCACGGTACAGCTTGGTGGTTTAATGATACGAAACAAGGGATGACAGAGCAGATGATGGCTCTATCCAGTATTGGACTGATCAGCCGTTTCATTGGGATGCTGACAGATTCAAGAAGCTTTTTGTCGTATACAAGGCATGAATATTTTCGAAGACTGCTTTGCGATATCATCGGAGATTGGGTAGAAAAAGGGGAAGTTCCATATGATCTTGATCTGTTAGGGGGAATCGTGAAAGGAATCAGCTATGAAAATGCCAGACTGTATTTCCAATTTGACCGGGCGAAGCAGCTCCAGCACCCGAACAAAATGACATGAAGAAAATGAAAGCGGTTTTATGATAAGATGGTAAAAAATCATAAAAGGCGGAATAGCATGACAGTCACAATTAAAGACATAGCAAAATTAGCAAACGTCTCTCATACCACGGTATCAAGGGCTTTGAATAACAGTCCTTTTATTAAAGAGAAGACAAAACAAAAGATTTTGTCGATTGCAAAACAGCTGAATTATTCACCGAATGTCCATGCGAGAGGCCTTGTATCACAAAAATCATTTACAATCGGTCTGTTTTTTACGAGTTTAACAGAGGGCACATCTTCAAGCTTCTTTGTGGATGCGTTAAAAGGTGTCAATAGCGTCATGACAGAGTATTATAATCTCTTTGTAAGAGGAATTGATGATTTTCACGATTATACAACCATTCATAAACAACGCTATGATGGCATTTTGCTCATGAGTCAAAGCGAGCACGATGAGGCGTTTATCCATCATGTGAAGAAACAGGGCATTCCCATCATTGTGCTGAATCGCCGTGTAGAAAGTCATGAAGTCATGAATATATTAGCAGATGATAGTCAAGGAGCTTACCAGGCTGCACAACATTTCATTCACCAAGGTCATGAACAAATCGCCATCATTGAAGGGAAAGAAGGCTTTAAATCAACTCAAGAAAGAAAAGCTGGTTTCCTGCAAGCGTTAATTGATCACCAAATACCTATGAAGAAAGAATATATGATGAAAGGCGATTATCACATGAAAAGCGGCTATGAATCAATGGAATCGCTGCTGGCCCTTGATGAACCGCCAACAGCGCTCTTTTGCTCAAATGATGACATGGCGATCGGTGCAATGAATGCTTTATTTGCAAAAGGCAAAACGTGTCCAAATGATATTTCTATTATTGGTTTTGATGATATTGCATTTTCATCCTATACCACACCTGCATTGACAACGGTGAAAAAGCCGATTGAAAAAATGTGTGCACTTGGAGCAGAAGCCATTCTTTCAGTAATAAACGGTGAAGAGCAGGAAGAAGATCATATGGAAAAAGTGTATGTTCACACAGAGCTGATGATCAGAGACTCAGTTAAAAAGGTGCAGTAATCAGCACCTTTTCAGAAAAATGTTCACGTGTGCATATTACTTGGAGAGGGGAATCCATTTGAAACGATTATCAAAAGCCATATACCCGGCACCTGAGTATCCGGAAACGATTTTGCAGATTGGCGAAGGAAATTTTATGCGAGGATTTATCAATTGGCATATCCAGAAGCTGAACGACTGCACAGATTTTAAAGGAAGAGCGGTTGTTGTCCCTCCTCGAAAAGGATCAGTGGCAGCCTTAAATGAACAAGATGGCTTGTACACATTATGTATTCAGGGATATCATGAACGGCAAGAAATGAATGAACGTATGATCATCCAATCGATTAGCAGAGGAATTAGTACGTATACGGATTACGAGGAGTTTTTACACGTAGCGAAAAACCCGGATCTCCGCTTTGTCTTCTCAAACACGACGGAGGCAGGACTTGTGCTCAAAAAGGAGGACCGTTTGGAGGATCGGCCACAAGCCAGTTTTCCAGGAAAGCTGACAGCGTTCTTGTATCACCGGTTTAAAGCATTTGCTGGAGATGAGCAGAAAGGACTGATCATTCTGCCTTGTGAATTGGTTGAACAAAATGGTGATCGATTGAAGGAATATGTGATTAGTATGGCAGCTGAGTGGAAATTGCCGCCTGCGTTTATGACATGGATAAAAGAGACCAACACGTTTTGTAATACGCTTGTGGACCGGATTGTTCCTGGATTTTCTAAGGAAGCGGCTGAAATCGTAGAAAAGGAAGAAGGGTATATTGACGAATTGCTTGTCACGGCAGAATATTATCACCTTTTTGTCATTGAAGCACCTGCGTTCGTGCAAAAGGAGCTCCCGTTTCAAGAAGCAGGGTTAAATGTTCTTTTTGTAGAGGATATTGCGCCTTATCGTATGAGCAAGGTACGAATTTTAAACGGTGCACATACAGCGATGGTGCCGATTGCTTACTCATGCGGTATAGAAACTGTAAAAGAAGCTGTGGATGATGAGCATGTTGGTCCGTTCATCCGGCGTATGCTGGAGGAGGAAGTACTTCCAGGACTTGAACTTCCTAAAGATGAGCTTCTTCTTTATACACAATCCGTTTGGGATCGTTTTTGCAATCCATTTGTAAAGCATCAATTGCTGGATATTGCACTGAATGGGGTATCCAAATTCCGAACCCGTAATCTTCCGTCATTGCTTGATTATGTCGAGCAAAAGAAACAGCTGCCAATGAAACTTGTGTTTTCACTTAGCAGTCTCATTTATTTCTACAGAGCACATGCAGGAAGGGTAAAGGATGATGAAACTGTGCTCACGCTCATGAAGGAAGCATGGGAAAACCGTTCCAATGAAGCGGTTGCAGCGAGGATCCTTTCATACGAATCATTATGGGGCAGAGATTTAACGGATGTAAATGGATTGAGTCAAGCTGTAGCTGATCAGCTTACCCTCATACAGAAGCACGGGATGAGTGCGGCTGTTCACCAAATGATGCGTCATCAATATGAAAATCAGGGGGAGAAGGCATGAAAGACTTTATTGTCATCCACCCTTCAGATAATGTCGGTATTGCTTTAAAAGGATTGGAACAAGGGGAAGAGCTGCAGCATCAAGGACATACGATTATCTTAAAAGAGACCGTTGGCAAAGGTCATAAGTTTGCATTGGCTGATATCAAGCAAAGAGAGAATATTATCAAATATGGCTATCCCATTGGTCATGCAGTGACTGCCATTTCTGCTGGAGAATGGGTGCATACGCATAATATTAAAACCAATCTATCTGGCAAGCTAGAATACGAATACCAGCCTTCATTATCAGAAAACCCCTATGAAAAAACAAATCTTACATTTAAAGGATATAAACGAAAAAATGGCGAAAGCGGAATCCGCAATGAGCTTTGGATTGTTCCTACCGTTGGATGTGTGAATGGCATCGCCGATCAAATGATCCAAATATTCACCGCTGAAATGGGTGGAAACATCCATCCTTTTGAAACAGCCCTCGTATTAAAGCACAATTATGGATGCTCACAGCTTGGGGACGATCATGAAAATACCAAAACCATTTTACAAAATGCGGTGAAGCACCCTAACGCTGGAGGAGTACTTGTTCTTGGACTTGGGTGTGAAAATAATGATATTGAGGATTTTCAGTCCACATTAGGTGAATATGACCGTACGAGAGTGAAATTTTTAAGAAGCCAAGAAGTAGGAGATGAGATTGAGACGGGAGTGGCTTTACTCAAGGAAATTTATGATGCGGCGAAAGAAGATCATCGTGAAGACATTCCGTTATCTGAGCTGAAAATTGGTTTGAAGTGCGGAGGATCAGATGGATTTTCCGGTATTACTGCAAATCCGCTTTTAGGCAGACTGTCCGATTTTATTGTCGCGCAAGGCGGAACGACGGTGCTGACAGAAGTGCCCGAAATGTTTGGTGCTGAAACGATTTTAATGGAGAGAGCAGCATCAGAAGCGACTTTCGACAATATTGTGCAAATGATCAATGACTTTAAACAATACTTTTTGGATCATCGACAGCCGGTATATGAAAATCCTTCCCCGGGAAATAAAGCTGGTGGAATTTCGACATTAGAGGATAAGTCTCTTGGCTGTACACAAAAAGCAGGTACTTCTGATATTAAAGATGTATTGAAATATGGAGAGCTGCTGAAACAAAAGGGATTGAACTTATTAAGTGCACCTGGTAATGATTTGGTTGCTTCATCTGCTCTTGCTGCTTCCGGTTGTCAAATGGTGCTTTTTACAACAGGCAGGGGGACACCATTTGGTACGTTTGTGCCAACAATGAAGATCTCGACCAACACAGCTTTATATGAAACAAAAAAGCACTGGATTGACTTTAATGCCGGAGAACTGCTTGAAGATGTACCGGAAGATGTTGTGTTAGAAAAATTCATTTCAACGGTTATTGATGTGGCGAGTGGGAAGCTGTTAAATCATGAGAAAAACAATTTTAGAGAGCTGGCTATTTTCAAAACAGGTGTCACACTTTAAGGCGACTGGGGGATGAGAAAGTGTCTAAAAAGCGGGATTTGATGTATATCACAGCAGGAACGGTACTAACTGGAGTCGGAATTGCTCGATTAGCAAAGCAAGGGAAGAAAGATAAAAAAGCAAACGGGATCGATCAAGTGTTAAAGCAGATAAAAGCGCCGCAGTTCCCAGATCGTGAATTGAATGTGGTTCATTATGGAGCAGATGCGGAAGGGAAAGAGTTATCTACAAATGCCATTCAGTCTGCCATCGATGAAGCACATCGGTTGAAAGGAGGAAGGGTGCTGATCCCAGCAGGGACGTTTGTGACAGGTGCTTTAGAATTGAAAAGCAATGTAGAACTTCATCTGCATGAGAAAGCCTATGTGACATTCAGTCAAGACCCAAAGGATTATCTGCCTCTTGTACTGACAAGATATGAAGGGATTGAGCTTTATAATTATTCACCTCTCATTTATGCACACCATGCAGAAAATATCGCTATTACTGGAGCCGGAACGCTTGATGGCAGAGGGGATGAGCATCATTGGTGGCCTTGGAAGTATGGGACAAATGGCCAGCCCTCTCAGGATCGGGATCGTCAGCTCTTGTTTGAAATGGCGGAAAAGAGAATACCGGTAGAAGAAAGGGTGTTTGGAGAAGGCCATTATTTAAGATCGAGCTTTATTCAGCCATACCAATGTCAGCAAGTTCTAATCGAAGGAGTGACAGTGAAGGATTCACCAATGTGGCAAATTCATCCTGTATTAAGTAGTAACGTCATCGTCCGCGGTGTTAAAATCATTGGGCATGGACCAAACACAGATGGTGTCAATCCGGAGTCTTGCCGGAATGTGCTCATTGAAGATTGTTACTTTGATAACGGAGATGATTGTATTGCCATCAAATCGGGCAGAAACGAGGATGGACGGAGAATAGGGGTTCCATCTGAAAACATCGTCATTCGTAGAAATGAGATGCGGGATGGACACGGCGGTGTGACGATCGGGAGCGAGATTTCTGGCGGGGTAAAGTATGTTTATGCAGAAAATAATGTAATGGACAGTCCGAACCTTGACCGGGCACTACGTATTAAAACCAACTCTGTCAGAGGCGGTACGATTGAACATATTTATTTTAAAAACAATACAGTCAAAAGTCTAAAGCATGAAGTGATCTGTATCGACATGATGTATGAGGAAGGAGATGCTGGTCCGCATCGTCCTGTTGTACGTTATATTGAAGTAGAAGGACTCAAAAGCAGCGGCGGACGATATGGTGTGAAAATAGCCGCATACGCACATTCTCCTGTTACTCATTTTAAAATGATAGATTGTGTCATAGATGAAGTGGCGTACCCCTTATCTTTAGAGCATGCAGTTTCTCCTGCTTTTCAGAAAGTCGTCATCAATGGAGAACCAATCAATCAATAGAAGAGTGAAAAACAGTCTTTTTAGAGGCTGTTTTTTTGTTTTATGAACAGAAAAGACGCTTTTAGAAATCACATATACAACCTATCTGCACTGTAGTATAATATTCCCGAAATTAGAAAAGAATTGACGAAAGAGATTTCGTTAAGCAGTACATAAACCAGGGGGTTCACTCATGAAAAAGTTAACAGCTATTTGGCTATCGTTATTGCTTGTGATGGGTGTTTTAGCAGGATGTGCAGGCGCTGAGACAGATCATAAAGCAACAGGGTCACAAAATAAAGAAACGGCCACTGCGGCATTTCCAGTATCGATTAAAGATGCAGCTGGCAAAACAGTCGAAATCAAAGAACAGCCTAAACGAATTGTTTCGTTAATTCCAAGTAATACGGAAGTTGCTTATGCACTCGGTCTTGGAGATAAAATGGTTGGACGATCAGACTTTGATAATTATCCAAAGGAAGTCGAAAAGGTAGAGAAGATTGGCGGACTTAAATTTAATGTCGAGAAGGTCATTTCCTTAAAGCCAGATCTTGTGTTAGCACATGCATCTCAAATGGGATCAAAAGAAGGATTTAAACAGCTTGAAGATGCAGGGATCCAAGTGCTGACTATAAATGATGCAACCTCCTTTAAGGATGTGTACAAATCAATCCATATGATCGGTGAAGCAACTGGCGTGAAAGAAGCATCAACAAAGCTTGTAGATGAGATGAAAACAAAATTGAATGACATCAAGAAACAAGCAGAGACGATTTCAAAAGACAAACAAAAAACTGTCTTTGTCGAAGTGTCAGGTGCGCCTGAAATCTATACAACTGGTAAAAATACATTTATGGATGAAATGCTTTCTGTTATCCATGCCAAAAATGCTGCTGGCGATCAAACTGGCTGGGTGCAAATGACAGAAGAATCGATCATCAAACGAAATCCTGATGTTATCGTGACAATTGATGGTTCCAGCTTAGCTGATTTGAAAAAAAGAGACGGCTGGAATGCAATGAAAGCAGTGAAAGAAAAACAAGTCTTTCAATTGAATACGGATCTCGCATCAAGACCGGGACCGCGATTGGTTGAAGGAGTCGAGGCTCTTGCGAAAAGCGTCTATCCTGACACGTTCAAATAAATTGATCATCGCATATACACTAAGTTCTTTACTTCTTGTGATGAGCATTGGAATGGGAATCTCCTTTGGAAGCTTAGGGATTCCCATTCCTTCTATTCTTCGTATATTTGTTCATGAACTATTCGGAGTACAGTTTGGAACCATTGATTCCATCGATCGCAATATTATGATGAACATTCGGCTGCCAAGAGTCATATTAGCGGCATTAGTCGGAGCAGCACTGGCGTTATCTGGTGCAGCTTTTCAAGGTTTATTAAAAAATCCTCTCGCTGACCCTTATACGCTGGGGGTATCTCAAGGGGCATCAGTTGGAGCCGTAGCGACCCTGTTTTTTAGCTGGCAGCTCCCGCTTGTTGGCAGTTTCACACTGCCATTATTCAGTATGACAACAGCGCTTGTGACCCTGTGTCTCGTTCTCTTTTTTGCGCGTCTTGTTCATCGGGGGATGAGCATTTCTTCTTTAATTTTGACAGGAGTGATTTTCAGCTCTTTTTTGGGTGCGCTCATTTCATTGATGATTGCTTTAACAGGTGATGATCTAAAAGAGATCATTCATTGGCTGCTTGGCAGTGTGTCCATGAGAGGCTGGCGTTATATTGTGCTTTTTCTTCCTTTCTTTTTAATTGGGACCTTTGCGTTAATGTTGATGGGGCGAGATTTAAATGTCATGACGTATGGCGAGGAGAAGGCAAAGCTATTAGGTGTCCATGTGAAAAGGAGCAAATATATTGTGCTTCTGGCAGGCTCGATTCTGACCGGAAGTGCAGTAGCCGTATCAGGGACGATCGGTTTTGTAGGACTTGTGATTCCACATTTTATCCGCCTCTTAACTATCACGGATCATCGGCATCTGCTGCCTTTGTCTATGTTGAACGGTGCTTCCTTTCTCGTATTAGCAGATATGTTATCCCGTACCATCATTGAGCCGACTGAATTACCGATTGGCATCATTACTGCGTTAATTGGTGCACCTGTATTTGGCATCATCCTCATTCGTCAATATAGAGGGGGGACGCACGTATGATTCAAGTGAAGGAAATCAGAGGTGGATATGGTGAGAAAGAGATTATTCGTGGCATTAGCCTTGAAGTAAAGCAAGGAGAATTTCTCGGTATACTCGGCCCAAACGGGAGCGGTAAGACAACCCTGCTTAAAATGATGGCAGGAGTTTTAGCACCTGAGAGCGGTGAAGTGCGCCTCGGCGGTCACCTTGTTCAATCCTATCAGCCAAAGGCGCTTGCGCAAAAGATGGCAGTTCTGCCGCAGAAAACGGACCAAGCTTTTTCATTTACGGTGGAAGAAACCGTCCAATTCGGCCGTTATCCATATCAAAAAGGGTGGCTGCAATCTGTCACGCAAGAAGATGTGCTGGTCGTCAGAAAAGTAATGGAACAAACGGGTGTAGCACAGTTTAAGGATCAACCCATCCATGAGTTAAGCGGAGGAGAACAGCAGCGTGTGTATTTGGCACAGGCATTGGCGCAGCAACCTGAATATTTATTGCTGGATGAACCAACCAGTTTCCTTGACTTAGCCTATCAAAAAGATTTGCTTGATTTAATTAAAGAAGAAACGACTTCCTCTAGGTTAACGGTCATTGGCGTATTCCATGATGTGAACATTGCTAGTTTATATTGTGATCGGCTGCTGCTGCTTCATGAAGGAAAGACTGACATGTTAGGACTCCCCCATCACGTCTTGACCACCGAACGAATCAACCGTGTGTATGAAACAAATGTGACACCGCTCCAGCATCCAATTAGGGCAAACCCTCAGTTGATGGTTGAACCTGCGGTCTCTTCTAATGCATCAATTGTAAACATAGCGGATGGCTGGAGGACATATGGCTCAGAAGGAATGATATTTTCCATTAATCAGCCTCTTCGCATTCTTACCTCACATAAGGAAAACGGCGGGTTCTTTTGGAAAAGGTCGATTGGAACGGGAACGAAGACGCTTCATCATCAGTTAGAGCCAACTGAAGATATGCTGTTTTTCGAGCAAGCTAAAGGATTAGCGAAATACGCCGCAGAAGACGCCGAAGACGATATGATCCTTTACAGCATGCTTCAGCAAGAAGAGTTGACCATTTGGCTTATCCTGAAACGATCTTTATCAGACGGCGCAGCTGTTCAGCTCATAGGTCAGCTTATGCACATCATAAAGCAAGAAACAAGCATTCCAATCCATCATCTTTGTATTGCTGCACCCAATACGCAGGAAACGGAAGATGTTGACCTTTTACACGAAAGATTAGGACAAAAGGTGCATGGGCTTCTTCATAAGTTGAAAGTCATTCAAAAGTAAACGTACAGTTATATTTAGGTTAGTTGAGTAAAACAGTTGATATTGTAAGGACTACACATTTTAGATATGTGTAGTCCTTACAATTGTTCTTAAGAAAAAAAGCTGCCACAATGACAGCCAGTTCTAATTTTATATCTAAGACGGTTGAATTCTAGTTAGATGAAATGCCCTTTCCGCCTTGTGTTATTAAAGTATTGATTCTTTCCATACCAGTAATAATTGGTTTCGCACGACTTATTAAAGTTTGGGTAGCTTCAAGACCTAGAGACGCTTGATGGGCATCTTCATTTGCCCACACTTCATAAACATAAACAGAACTTGGTTCATTCTCGGAAATATTCACAAGATATATTTCACATTCATCCAAATTCTTCATTGATTCTGCTGCTTCTAACAGAATATCAACCATTTTTTCTTTTTCGCCTTCTTGTACCATAAACTTGTTAAATAAACTAAATTTACTCATACCATCCTCCTTCATTTTGTCTTAATCACATTTTAGACACTATAAACTATATCTTCAATCATTATTTTATAAGGAAATAAAAAGGATGGTTGGGCTTCATAATGGACTATCTATCCTATTATTTAATATCTTAATTTAACAAATGGTTCACTTTTCTATTTCATTGATGACATTCATTCACCATGTTTTAGTAAAACAACTACATCCTATTTAGTTCGGGTTATACTAAAAGGACAAAGCAGTAGAAAAGGGGGGAATACCGTTGAAACTTTATACGAAAACCGGGGATCAGGGACAAACAGGCTTGATCGGAGGAAGAGCTGATAAAGATGATGTGAGAGTAGAGGCATATGGTACGTTAGATGAGGCGAATAGCTTTATTGGACTCGCGCATGCAAAATTACGGCAGCATGGCGAATTGTTTCAGGACCTTTTGTCAGAGCTGATCGTTATACAGCATGAGCTGTTTGACTGCGGCGGTGATTTGGCAGCAGTGAAACCACGTAAAGTAGGCAAATTAACAGAAGCCTCTGTGGCAGTACTTGAGGAAAGAATGGATGTCTATGTAGAAGAAGCTGCGCCGCTCACCAAGTTTATTTTACCGGGCGGTCAGGAAGGTGCTGCTCTTTTACATGTGGCGCGGACAGTCGTCAGAAGAGCAGAGCGGCATATTGTGACGCTTGCGAAACAAGAGGAGATTCCAGCCGTTGCGCTCACATATGTAAACCGTCTATCCGATTATTTATTTGCTGCCGCCCGAATCGTGAATCATCGGCTTGGTGAAGCTGATGTTGAATATGAACGAAGTGCAGACGTGTTTCGTTCTAAATAAGAAAAAGCACTCTTCGAATGAGAAGAGTGCTAAACGTCTTCGTTCTATAAGCACAAAAGGGATTCCAGGTCTTGCTTGTGCAATGAACACTTTATTTCGTATACAAATGCTTCATTAGCTCTTTGTTTTTTTGAATAAATATGTCATTGTGCGAAGAAACCATTCCACGAGCGCTTGCATCAGGCATTACGTATTGCTTCGCTTGGTTTACTGCATTCGCAGCATCCTGGAAAGCCCCAGCAATCAAATGTAATTTTCCTTCATGATGCAAAATATCGCCTGCTGCATAAATGCCCCGGACTGACGTCTCACTCAGTGGAGTTCCTGCAATCCAGTAATCCTTCTGCTCTAGTTTAATGGTACTATTCGCAAGTAATTCTTTGTCTCGTTCGTATCCATGATTGATAATGACTTCATCTATGGCTAGCTTAAATAAAGTATCGTCCTGATTATTTTTGAGAACAACCGTTTCAATCCGCTCATGATCGTCTGCTGCGATGAGCTTTTCAATCGAGGTATGAAGCAGACATTGGACAGAGCTATTTTTAAGGCGCGATATTTCGGCTTCATGTCCTTTCAAAGCATCTTTCCGGTAGGTTAAATACACTTGCTTGGCAATCGGCTCCAGCTCATTCGCCCAGTCAATGGCTGAATTACCACCTCCTGAGATCAACACGGTTTTATCTTTAAAACGTGCAAGGGATTTGACCGTATAATGCAAATTTTGAACCTCAAATCGTTCTGCCCCCTCAATATCCAATTTAATCGGCTTGAGGATACCTCCTCCAACAGCTAAAATGACGGTTTTGGAGTAATGTTTTTGATTGGACGCGGTGTGGAGAACAAATTGACCTGTTTCGTCTTGAGAAATAGAGGTCACCTTTTCTCCGAGTACGACCTTTGGATCAAAGGTCAGTCCTTGAGTAACAATTTGTTCAATCAGCTGCGAGCCTGGAACTGGCGTTAATCCGCCTATATCCCAGATCATCTTTTCTGGATAAACATGAACCTTTCCTCCAAGGAAAGGCTGGAATTCAATCAGTTTCGTTTTCATTTCACGCAATCCACTATAAAAGGCGGAAAACAATCCAGCAGGTCCGCCGCCAATAATGGTTACATCATATACATCCATGTCCTTCATCGTACAATTCGCCCCACTTCTTTTGCTTCATATATTTTTAAAAATGACCATAGTCATGATTTCATAGCTGATTCATGCAGTCTCATTTACTTTCTAATTGCTGCTGCAAGGCTTCTAAAAACTGGATGCGGCTATGAGCAGGTCCTCCTTCAAGGAGTGGATGTACCACATTGATATAAACCTGATCCTTTTTAAAGGCCGTCATGTTTCGAATAACAGGATTCTTTTTCATGTCATCAAATGCCTGCCTTGCCTCTTGATTTTCATCCGTAGAAAATTGTACAAATAGATAATCCGGATTCATTTCCCCTAGCTGCTCGACAGAGATTGCTTCTTGTGTCTTTGCCAAACTAATCGGCTGAGGAACGGCGAGACCCAATTCGTTATACAAGACAGGATTGAAATACACATCTTCTGGATATACGAAGGCTTGTGCTCCCCGAATGCGAATGATGGCTACTTTTTTATCCTTGAGCTTTTCCTTTAACGAAGCTTTTGCGTCTTTTACATCTGTTTTGTATTGAGTGAGGATTTTGTCTGCTGTCGTTTGTTTTCCTGTTAATTCGGCCATTAGCTCTAAATTAGCTTCCCAATTTGTCGCGATATGGGAGATTGGAATGGTCGGCGCAATTTTCTCTAACTTGTTCAGTACGACTTGTTGAAATTTAGAGGAGCCTAAAATAACGTCAGGTTTCAAACTTAATATTTTCTCAAAATTTGGCTGCTGTTTTTCACCGATTGATTCGGAATCGCTTGTGATTGAAGCAAATATTTTCGGAAACTTTCCTCCTACTGATATTGCCCCTGCCGGATGAACATCAAGTACAACGGCATCTTCCATCGCTTCCATTGCCCCAGTAATGACGATTTTTTCGGCTTTTTTCGGGATGGTATACTTTTTCCCAAGATACTCTATTGTTTTCGTTGCAGCATCACCTGAATTTTCAATTCCGGCATTTTTGCTTCCGGAGGCTGTAGTTGATTGCTTAGGCTTGTCTCCTCCTCCGCATGCCGCCATGATCAGCATCAATAAGGAAATGAAGCCGATGATCATTAATTTCTTATTCATCTTTTCAAAACTCCTCTCAAACTGTCTATTGTAGTCGTGCTTTATTTCATCCCCAGATGTTCACGTAAGGTGGATCCTGTATATTCACTTCTAAATAAGCCATGTTGGATGAGTAAGGGGACCAATTCATCAAAAAATAATTCTAGTGATTGTAATGAGCCCGGAAGAGCAATGAAACCGTCTAAAGCGCCTGCTTCAAACCATCTGGTTATTTCTCTCTGTGCATCCTCAGCTGTTCCCACGATGACCCAGTGTGCCGATCCAATGACCTCTGGTCTGGAGAGTACTTCTCTTACGGTAGGCTGCGTTTGTACAATTAACCTGCGCAGCAAATCAGCATGAGTCTGACTGCGTACCTGCTCATCCAATCCTTGCAGCATATCGGCAGGAACGGGTTGATCTAAGGGAAGGTGACGAATATCGAGACCTAGAATCGATTGTATCGCTGCATAACCTTGTGCAGTGCTTAAATGGGAATGAGCTTCTCGATACATTTCATGCGCCTCATCACGTGTTTTTCCTATAAAAAAGTACAAGCCAGGCAGCACACGGATCTCATCCGGCTGGCGGCCATGCTTGCATGCTCTTCTCCTCATGTCTTTCCGTAATTCAATGCCTGAGGCCATATCAGGGGTTGCTGCAAACATCGCATCTGCAGTTGAAGCGGCAAAATCCCGACCCGTTTCCGAAGCACCTGCCTGAAACAAAGGAATAGTTCCTGACGGATGAGCCGGCACATTAAGCGGCCCCTTAATTTGAAAGAAATGACCCTCATGTTGAATAGAAGAAATTCTCTCCTTGTCAGCAAACTGTCCTGTCGTTCGATTGATGAGCAGCGCCTCATTTGGATAGCTCTCCCAAAGCTTGCGTACAACATCCGTAAATTCCATCGCCTTCTTATACCGTTCTTCTGAGGTTGGCATGGGTGAATGGCTAAAATTATCGGCCCCGTCGATCGAAGTGACAATATTCCAGCCGGCACGCCCATTGCTGATCGAGTGCAAGGACTGAAGCTGTCTCGCCACTATATAGGGAGGATTGAACGTAGTCGAGGCGGTTGAAACAAGTCCGATTCGATCCGTCTCATGAGCAATCGAAGAAAGCAGAACGGTTGGGTCAAGACCGCCAAAGCCAGGGGAGTGATTCAATGACTCTATGTGGAGGGTCAGTGAATCCGGCTTAAAAAGAAAGTCAAGCTTGGCCATCTCTGCTCTCTTTGCAAGCTCAACGTAAAAGTTGGTTGAAAATAAGTGTTCTACCATGCTGCTCGGATGCTGCCAGCCTTTTCCCTTCAACCAGGTCGCTGACAAGGACAATCCGATACAAAGCTGCCTTTTTTTGTTCACATCATCTGCCTCCCAGTCGTTGCTGATTATTAGTCAGTAATAATCGATATTGATAATCATTATCATTGAATAGTATAGCAAGGACCTCGTGAAATGCGAATACACAAATAGCGAATATCATATGCATTATTATCTAATCTGGACTGACAGAAGAGAGGTGATCTTGATCGACTTCAATTTCTGAGGCAGTTAGGCTGGTTATTTCATAGAGAGCTGTGGAATTCCTTTAAGGAATGAGGCTGGCGTCTATCGTTTTGAGAAGAAATACGACAGATTTATTTAGCGATATATGCGCTAGGCGGCACTCCGAATTTCTTTTTAAATAGTCTGCTAAAATATAGCGGATTGGGATAGCCGACAGTCATAGCAACGTCACGAATCGAAATATTGCCTGCCTTTAGTATTTCAAGCGCTCTTTCCATACGATACTGGATGACATAGTCAATTGGGTGAAGTCCGGTATATTTATGGAAAAAGTATGAGAAGCTTTTAGGGTTCATATCGAACAGTTCAGCGAGATCCTGAAGTGTTAATGGAATCATATATTGTCCTCTAATATAAGCGATGGCTTCCTCAATGACCCTTTCATGAGGAGAGCTCTCTTCCTGCTTACAGCCCATTAGTATTTGATATAGGATGCGTAAAAATAATTCTTTGACTCGAAGTTTCCCCATTCCGCCAGGTGTATGGACATTCTGATGGAGCATGGTGAGTATTTCAATGATTCTCGGATTTGCTCCCGTTTCCAGCTTGAAAACAGTGTCACAGTCAGATTTCTTATCGCAATCCAAATGATAGAAAAGCGAATGATACTCGTATTCTGATTGACTGATCACCTGCAGGGCAAGCTGGCATCCTGGTGTTACATGGATGACGGACCCTGGCTGCAAATTGTAGCTTTTTCCATTGACATTCAGTCTAGCTTCCCCGCGAATACTGAAAAGAAAGCCAGCACTTTCTGTCTTAAACTCCCTTAATGTACTATGGGGCTGGATGACTAAACGATAGATTTCTTGTATGTGAAAAGAATAACTAGCAAATAGGTCAGCTAGTTGATCTCTATTTATCAATGTATGACACCTGCCTCTGACTTGATTTAGATACAACTTATTCTGTGATTCTACCATACGTTTAACAACACTCTTCTTTTCGAAGAGTGTTTTTTGTTTGATTCAACCGTTCAGTCTGAGCATTGTTACGACTCTAGTCGCAATCAAAGATCAATCTGTGACACGTTTTGCCGGCTTTCTTTTTTGACTATAGTTAAAGCAAGGAGCAAGAAAGGAGGCATGAAGATGAAAATAACAAGTAAAACCATTATCGGTTCAATTTTATTGTTTGTCGGTTTATCCATCTTCTTTGGTGGTTCATTAGGTGGACTGATTCCGGTTTTGATTGGGGCATGGCTCATCTATGTAGGTGTTAAAAAATATGAAAAAGGCAGTAAAACCTCAGGGATCATTCTAGCAGTCATTGGTGTACTGATCGTCGTGCAATTCCTGCCGTTTTTACTCGGCATCGCATTTGCAGGGGTACTTCTTTATTTTGGCTGGTCGATGATTAGTGGTGAATCTACCAAAAAATCATCAAGCAGAGCCTATATGGAGCCAAACACGGCACCCAATACGGAGGAACCGATTCACACGTCATTTGATCAAGAATGGGAAGACTTTTTAAAGAAAAAATAAAAGGAGGAACATCAAATGGTATTAAGAAGAGTAAGAGATATGTTTGTTGCAACTGTCAATGAAGGGTTAGATAAATTGGAGAGTCCGCGTGTCATGCTGAATCAATACGTTCGTGATATGGAGGATGATGTTGCGAAAGCGAAACATGCCATCATCAAACAGCAAACGATTCAGCAAGGCTTCCTGAGAAAAGCAGAAGAGACGGAAGCATTTGCTGAAAAGCGAAAGAAGCAGGCGGAGCTTGCATACCATGCGGGAGAAGAGGAGCTTGCACGAAAAGCGCTCACAGAAATGAAGTATTTTGAAGAAAAGCACAACGAATATCAGGAAGCGTACCAGCAATCTGTGAAACAATTAAAAGAGCTGAAAGAGCAATTACAGCACTTAGAAACGAAGCTGCGTGATATAAAAGACAAGAAACAGGCACTGATTGCAAGAGCCAATGCCGCACAGGCAAAGCAGCATATGAACGATTCCATCAATAAAGTAGACAGTGAAAGTGCATATAAAGAGTTTCTTCGAATGGAGAACCGTATTGAAGAAATGGAAACAAAAGCAGGCAGCTATGCACAATTTGCGGATCAAGGGGCATATGCTCATTTAGACTATGCCGATGAGGTTGAAAAAGAATGGCAGAAGCTGAAGCTCGAGAAAAAGCCTGAACAGCAGCAAGCAAACGTATAGAGATCACATCGGAAGAAAAGCAGGCTTTTTCTTCCGATATTTGATTTCTTTCTGTTTCGCTTTTCCTTATAATGAAAAGGTCAGAAGATAAAGGGATGGTATGAATGAAGCGATTAATCGGTCTAATTTGTATACTTGTAGGTATCTTTTTAATGATTGGCATGCTTTTCAAAAATGAAGGTCTCTTTCATTTAAGTTTTTCCCGTGAAAAACCAGTGACAACAGCTTCAGCAAAGACAGAGGAGATTGATCAATTAGATATTTCTCTTTCTGGGTTTCGCGTGAAGGTAAAACCTGAAAATCGTTCTGATATTTCCGTGACTGCTGTCAATGGAAAAGGGAAAATGTATGCGGAGCAAACAGGTGGTACCTTCAAAATTCGTGCTGAAAATAAAAGCTTCTTGTTTTTCACTCAATTTGAAAAAGGAGAGCTTTTAGTTAAAATTCCAACAGATTATCATAAAAATGTGAAGATTACGGGTGGAAGCGGCGTCAGTGAGATTGACGGAGGAGGAAAGCTGTCCCTTCAAGATGTGATACTCAAATCAACGAGTGGAAACCTCACAGCCGAGAATTTTTCAGCAAAAAATGTAGAAATCAAAGCAACCTCTGGCAGGATGGCAGTATCGCACATCGATGCGAAGGATAGTGATATTGGGGCAACTTCAGGGCGTGCCGATATTAATGATGTAAAAGGCAAACTGCAATTGGGCATGACAAGCGGCCGAATGACGGCAAGTTTTGATACAATTGAGTCACCTGTCTCCTTTCAGATGACATCAGGGAGCGCGAAATTTAATTTGCCAGATGACGGAGATTTCAACGTTCAGGTGAAAAAAACAAGTGGAAGCGTCGATCACTCGTATGACTTTGATCAAGTGGAGAATGAAGGTCGAGGCTTTACAGGTACGCGGGGAAAAGGGACACATTTAGTCGATATTGAAATGACAAGTGGTAACCTCAAGCTGCGGTAATGAATGAAAGAAAGGAAGGAGGCGAGTCAACTGCGTTTTACAAGGAATCAAATATTAGGCATCATTGTTGTGATTTTTGGTATTAATTTATTTCTCAAAATTATTGGGATCGGAGCAGATCTGTTTTGGCCTGTGTTTTTTGCGCTGGCGGGTTATTGGCTGCACTCACGATCCAAACGTTGGCTCGGTTCAGTTTCCTATATTTTTGCCGGCTTTCTCTTCTTAAAATTTCTGCTCAATATTACATTTAGTTTAACAGGTTACTTATTTGCGGCCTTTTTGATTTATGCCGGCTATCGCTTATTGAAAAATAAACCTGTTTTTGATGTAGATAAAAAGGAAACATCAGACGATGGGAAGCCTTCACTGAAAGTCAATCTTGAAAAAGAGGGCGATCAGAAGAAAACAAAAAGCCAGACAAAGCCGCGCAAAGAGCATGACTTTTTTATCGGTGAAGTCAGACTGATGAAAAAGCCGTTTCAATTAAGTGATTTGACGATTTCAGGTTTTATTGGCGATGTTAAAATCGATTTATCAAAGGCGATCATTGCAGAAGAAGAGAGCACAATCGTGATTAGCGGACTGATCGGCGATGTGGATATTTACGTACCGCAGGATATTGAAGTATGTGTGAGTGCTTCAGCCGCGATTGGTGATATGAAAATCATAGATGAAAAAAGAAGCGGATTCGGCAGTAAAGTGTATGTGATGACCAACGATTATGATGAGAGCAAACGAAAAGTGAAAATCTCCATCTCTCTACTGATCGGAGATGTGGATGTGAGATACTTATGAGGAAATTGCATTTAGGTATCCAGTGGCAATCTGTTCGTCTTGGAGTCGGCATCTCGCTCGGTGTTGTAACGATGACGACACTGCTCATGTTTTTTTATTATCAGCTTGATCCGATGATCCTGCTTTCTACCCGCTGGTTTGGCATACCGTTTTTTTGTATTTTACTCATCGTTAGTCTTGCGATTGGAATTTTTGCCGGGAGTGTATTTGGCTATCAGCATAAGAAGCGCCTCGATCAGCTTGTAGAGTCGATTTTGAAGTTTGAAAATGGAAACTTTGCATACAGACTGCCGTCGCTTGGCGATGATGAAATTGGCTTAGCCGCCGATCAATTAAATGAAATGGCGAAGCGGGTGGAAGGGCAAGTAGCCTCTTTGCAAAAGCTTTCGAATGAACGGGCTGAATGGCAGGTTCAAATGAAGAAATCGGTCGTCTCAGAAGAACGCCAGCGACTAGCAAGAGAGCTTCATGATGCGGTCAGTCAGCAGTTATTTGCGATTTCGATGATGACTTCAGCTATTCTTGAAGGCATGAAGGAAAAGGACGAAAAGATATTAAAACAAATGCAGCTTGTCGAACGAATGGCAGGCGATGCACAAAATGAGATGCGTGCTCTGCTGCTTCATCTAAGACCGATCACTCTAGAAGGAAAAGACCTGAAAAAAGGCTTAATTGAGCTACTAAATGAATTCCAAGCAAAGCAGCCGATTGATATTGATTGGGAAATCGAAGATGATGCTCCGTTATCTAAAGGAGTAGAGGACCACCTCTTCCGAATTGTGCAAGAAGCACTGTCGAATGTGTTTAGGCATGCAAAGGCGACAAAGGTGACAGTGCGCCTGCTCATAAGAAACCGGCAAGTGCAGCTAAAGATTATTGATAATGGTATCGGCTTTCAAACAGAACATGTGAAGACGGCCTCCTACGGACTTGAATCGATTCGAGAAAGAACAAGTGAGGTAGGCGGTGTCGCAGAGATTATGTCATTTGAGGGAAAAGGCACACAAATTGATGTGAAGGTTCCCATTTTTGATGAAGGAAAAGGAGAGAACGTTCGATGATTCGAGTGCTTTTAATCGACGATCACGAAATGGTGAGAATGGGGCTTGCGGCCTTTTTAGAGGCGCAGGCTGATATTGAAGTCATTGGTGAAGCGTCAGATGGACAAAAAGGTGTAGAGCTAGCCGTTGAATTAAAGCCAGATGTGATTTTAATGGATCTTGTCATGGAAGGGATGGATGGCATCGAAGCAACGAAAAGAATTTGTCAGGAAATTGAAGATGCGAAGATCATTGTTCTGACGAGCTTTATTGATGATGATAAAGTCTATCCTGTGATTGAGGCGGGTGCTTTAAGCTATTTATTAAAAACATCCAAGGCAGGAGAAATTGCGGATGCTATCAGATCTGCAAGTATCGGCGAACCAAGACTTGAATCGAAAGTGGCTGGAAAGGTCATGAATAAACTCCGTCATTCATCAAATGGGTCTATCCTTCACGATTCATTAACAGCAAGAGAAATGGAGATCTTGAAGCTGATTGCGGATGGGAAATCGAATAAGGTCATTGCCGAGGAATTATTTATTACAATTAAAACGGTGAAGACCCATATTACCAACATTCTTTCCAAACTTGATGTGGAAGATCGAACGCAAGCGGCTGTGTATGCCCACCGCCATAAGCTGATTCAATAAAAAAACAGCTTTCAAGTGAAAGCTGCTAGAACATGCGTAAAATTAGTCCTTCTGTCCTGTGATCGGACGTTCGGATAGTTGATGGAGCTCAGGAACTGGAAAAGCCTCCTGCTCCTTGGCCGATTTTTCTTCCAGGGTTTTCTTCATTTCGGATAAAAGCTTTACGCTCTCCTTTGCTGCTGCCGCTTTTTTTTCCTGCAAATCAATGATCTGTGAAAGTCCGACGAATAATCCGCCTCCCAACAGAAGGAGCGCAGGGGTTTGTCCATAATAAACCACGATCAAAAATGTGCTTGAAAAGCTGTCGGCTTCAATGAAGAAATCTTCTTTTGATTGCATGAATACAACGATTAACAGAAGTATCCCTAGAATCAAAAATAGAATGCCGGCCGAAAGTAAAGCTCGTTTCATGATTGACACCCTTTTTTTCTTACCATTTTAACATACTCTATAAAGATTGTGTTGCGCCCTTAGTCCCGAAGTCACGGATTTTCACATTTGCCTTGTAACGAATGTCCGATTCACTAAAAATCTCATCCCAATGCTTCGCTTCTTTTCGAAAATCCTTCGGATACGCAATACTCGCTTTTTGAGAAAACCCGCAAATATCTGCTTTGATCTCATGCTGTAATTCCCCAATGAAATCTTTTACAGTTTTCTTTAATTGACGCTCCACTGCACCCTCAATCTCTTGAAGATACTTCTCATTAAATGCATTCTCACGCTCATTCCAATCCTCAGATAATCTTCCATCAAGCTCTACGGATACATCAAATTGATATCTTCCGCTGGCTGTTTTCTTCGTTTCAATTTTGTGTTTCAGTTTAAATATTTCATAAGAATAGATGCTGTGGTCATATTTAAATTCAATGACTCCGCCTTTTCCTTCCCCTGTCAATAGGTTGTATGACTGCACGGCTAACGGAGAGATGTCGGTGAGAAATCGTTTGTTTTTAATAATAGAGGCACCGTCGAGTATTAATTTCCCTTGATCCACACTGACTTTCGGAACAGCAAAAGATACGTTGTTTTGCATAGCAGTAGAAATATCTCCTAATGAAACAGGCTTTAACATACGGATGGTCGATTTTGTATTCCCAGAAATATCATATAATGTAGAAGAAGCAGGCTGCCCATCGTCATTGATTTTTAGCAAGTCTCCAGGCTTTTCAGCGGTCATAAAGACAAGGCTTCCTCTCCGCGTTTCATTGTCGCGAATAAATTGATTGATGACGAGGTCGAAATTATTTTCATTGATAAGCTCCTCAGAAAATAAATACACCCTCAGCTGCTGGGCGAAAATACGGTGACTTTTGAGAGTCGTTGTTCGGAATATTTGATGCACGGAATCACCGCTAGTTTCAATAATCTTTGTTGGGTCTTTTACGCTGGATTCTTGTTCAATTTTTTGAGGCACAAGGACTTGCATAGATATTTTCAGCTTATGACCGTCATCTCCTTTATCTAAGCCATAACCAATCGCCATGTTGAGTTCTTCAATATTGGTACTATCCCAGCATCCACTTAATAGAACAAGGGCGAGTAATGCAAAGACTGTCTTCTTTTTCATGCTGCTTTCCGCCTCCTTTTCAAAAACACGATGATAAATAAGAGAAACGGGAGGATACCGAATAAAAGGAAAAATAAATGGTTCACATACGTTAAATAATCACGTACTGTATCAACATCCTTTGGGAAAATGGCGGCAAAGTAAATGACAATTCCCATCAGCGCGAGCACGATCTTTTTGGGGAATTTTGTGAGTTTTGATAACCCCATTGCAGCAAAAAACGTATATCCTACAAAGCTCGTATAAAGTTGAACAAGCCAAACGATGAGCAAAAAGGATTCGATTCGCTCAATAAAGATTCCTTGTATATCAAACGATTGAAATAAGGCAATCGTCGGCCAAGTCAAAGTCGCTGTTTCTTTCACCGTGAACGCACCAACGACAAGAATATAGGTGAAAATATAGATGATCGCAGGAATCAAAAAGCCGACTGCGCCATAAGCAAAGGTGTGTTTTTGCGTGTTCATATAGGCAGGCATAAACAGTATCATTTCAATGCCAACAAACGAAATGGCTGATGCGTTAAGGGATTTGAAGACAGGGGAGAAACCCTCTCCTAAAACAGGCCGGAGGTTATCTAACTTAAATTCTTGAACACTGAGTCCGTATGCAACAAATAAGATAATCAAGGTGACAATGAGGAAAAAGGGGCACAGTCTGGCAAAATCACCAATCCCGCCGACTACGAGATAAAGGCCAACCAAAATAAAGCTGATCATTGTCACCGCTACAGGTGTGTTTTGAAGTAAAAAAAACCTCACCATTTCCGACATCGCCCGTACTTCATAGCTGGCAACGCCAAGAAAATAAATAATAATCAATATGTTAGCAAGAGCACCAATCCACTTTCCAAGCCCCTCCTTTGTATAATCATAGTAAGAGGAGAAAGGGACTTTTTTCATCATAAGGACATTCGCAAAAATAAATACAATGTAAATGGCACTCATGAGTAAGAGCGCAATCCAGCCGTCAGGTGTAGCTGCAGCTTGAGCCATTGCTCTTGGCAGAATCATCATACTTGCACCTAATGTTGTATTGGCAATAATCGCACTTGCCTGATAGCTGGTAATCGACTCTTTATGATTGACCATATCGTTCTCCTTTCTTTTGATTTTTCAAAGGCAATCGAATGATGGAATTGTCTTCATTTTTATAGCTGAACACAAAATCTGGTGAAAAATAAGGCGTACCAAAACTTTTTTGCCGTGTTAAATGAGTAAGGAGCACGAGCATGAACAGCACAATCCCATATAAACCCAAAGTAGCTGCCGTAAACATAGACACAAACCGGAGCACGCGGAACGACATGCCCATCCCGTATTGAGGAACAGTAAAGGACGCAAGGGCAATCACACTGACGATAATCACCATGATTGAGCTCACAATATGAGCCTGAACGGCCGCCTGTCCGATGACAACTCCACCTACAAGTCCAATCGTTTGACCGAGCGGATTTGGCAGCCTTAAACCCGCTTCCCGCAGCAGTTCAATCGTTATTTCCATAATGAGTGCCTCCACAATAGGCGGAAATGGGACATTTTCTCTTGTACTTGAGATCGAAATAGCCAGTGTTGTTGGTAAAAGTCCTTGATGGAAGGACACAAGCGCAATATAAATGGCTGATAAAAATAAGGTCAGAAAGATAGAGGTAAACCGCAGCATCCGAATGAGAGAGGCGGCGATCCACCTTTCATAATAATCATCAGGTGATTGCATAATCGTCGCGAGAGAAGCAGGTACAATTAACACAAAAGGTGAATGATCAACAAAAATGGCGACACGTCCATTATTTAAAGCAGATGCCACTTTATCCGGCCGTTCTGTGTTTTGGACTTGCGGGAAAGGCGAGTACACATTGTCTTCAATCAGTTCCTCAAGAACACCAGAATCTTGTATATCATCAATGGTGACTTGCTTGAGCCGTTTTTTCACTTCTTTTAAAACAGACGATTGAGCCATACCGTCAATGTACATGATGGTCACTTGGGTGTACTTTTTTTGACCAATCTTCATGTCGACGGTTTTAAGATTGGGATTTTTCAAGCGCTGTCTTACAAGAGCTAAGTTCGTATTTAAATCTTCAATAAAGCCAATTTTCGGTCCTCTCACAACTGTTTCAGAGGTAGCATCCCCTATACTGCGTTTCTTCGTTCCATGCGTTTCTAAAATGTACGCATGCTGAAACCCGTTAATCAGTACCACGCAATGCCCATCAAAAATCGCAGCGACCAATTCCTCAGAAGTCTTTACCGAACGGGTGGTCATCATCGATAAATTGGATTCCAGCTTCTCTTTTGTGAGAGACGTATGATCTTGGAGAAGCAGCTTTAAAAAGGTTTGAATCTCCATCGTTTCGTTCATTTCTTTTATGTATAAATAGTAAACAACCAGTCCGTGAGGTAGCGTTTTTTTCTCATGAACCAAGTCGTCCATTTCTTTTAATTGTGGAAGGATGACGGAGAGGTTATCGTATAAGTGCTCTTTTAATGGAGTTTGATTCATTCGGATCACCCGCCTCAAATCTTTTTCTTAGCATTACCTGCTTGAAAAAACAATATTCTGTGTTACATTATTTTGTGGTAAAAGAAAGAATGAGGGTTTTGGAGGAAATAAGATGGCACAGATTCGTTTAGCAGGAACAAAAGAGGAGATCGACCGTATTCTACAGTCGTTTGACAAGCATTATGAGGTGACATATACATCAAAGGACTACGGAAAAACGAACCCAAAATACAAATATTCGAAGGATGTTCGCGTTTATATTGAACTAAAATTAAAATAAAGATAAAATTTTAATTGAAAACGCTTAAAGGATTTTCGTTTTTTGTATAGAATAGAGTTGAGTGATGAGAAGCTATGGAGGGATACATAATGACGGAATTTAGAATCGAAAAAGATACAATGGGCGAAATCAAAGTGCCGAAGGACAAGTTCTGGGGTGCACAAACACAACGAAGCAAAGAAAATTTCAAAATCGGTTCTGAGAAAATGCCAAAGGAAGTTGTGAATGCGTTTGCAATTTTGAAACGTAGCACAGCGATTGCCAACGAGCGTCTTGGCAACCTTGAAAGCGAAAAAGCAGAAGCCATTGCTGCTGTATGTGATGACATCATCAGCGGTAAGTATGACGAGCATTTCCCGCTTGTTGTTTGGCAGACAGGCAGTGGAACACAAAGTAACATGAACATGAACGAAGTCGTTGCAAATAGAGCAACTGCTTATTTGAAAGATAAAAATAGTGAGTTCAGCATTCACCCGAATGATGACGTTAACCGCAGCCAAAGCTCAAACGATACATTCCCAACGGCTATGCATGTGGCAGCTGTTTTAGCTGTGTACAAAAAATTGTTGCCTGCTATTGACCAGTTAAGAACAACTCTTGATGAGAAAGCAAAAGCGTATCAAGAGATTGTGAAAATCGGCCGTACGCACTTGCAGGATGCAACACCGCTGACAGTAGGCCAAGAAATTAGCGGCTGGGTATACATGCTGGACCGTTCAAAAGAAATGATTCTCGAATCAACTGAAAAAATGAGAGAATTAGCCATTGGCGGAACTGCTGTTGGTACAGGCATTAACGCACATCCTGAGTTCGGTCAATATGTTGCTGAGGAAATCAGCCAGCTGACAGGTCAAACATTCAATTCTTCACCAAACAAATTCCATGCGCTGACAAGCCATGATGAAATTACGTATGCACACGGTGCCTTAAAAGCACTTGCAGCTGATTTAATGAAAATTGCCAATGATGTCAGATGGCTCGCAAGTGGCCCACGCTGTGGAATTGGCGAATTGATCATTCCTGAAAATGAGCCGGGAAGCTCTATTATGCCAGGAAAAGTCAACCCAACTCAAAGTGAAGCTTTAACTATGATTGCAGCACAAATCATGGGGAATGATGCCACAATCGGTTTTGCGGCAAGCCAAGGAAACTTTGAGCTGAACGTATTCAAGCCAGTCATCATTTATAACTTCCTGCAATCAGTTGAACTACTTGCTGACGGCATGAACTCATTCCATGACAAGTGTGCAGTTGGAATCGAACCAAACCTAGAAACAATTGAGAAAAACTTGAACAATTCATTGATGCTTGTGACGGCACTTAACCCGCACATCGGATATGAAAATGCAGCGAAAATTGCTAAGCTTGCTCACAAAGAAGGATTAACATTAAAAGAAGCAGCACTTCAATTAGAGCTGCTAACAGAGGAGCAGTTCGAGCAATTTGTGAAACCAGAAGAAATGGTGACACCGAAAGCAAAATAAGAAACCAGGGGCGGCTGCCCCTGGTTTTTTATTTGGGGAAGTGATGAGGTGAGCTACATTTGAGAATGTTTAGACAAGATTTATAATTTTAATTCTTTTTTTGTTGCTCTTTACTCTCTAACGTTTAGAATAAATAGAACCTTGTATATCAAAAGAATGTAGATCTTCTGCCATTTCGAATGTATGAAATGCTTGCAGATTAGGATATAGCATTAGATGAGTATTATCATTATGATAATACTCAAAATCGTAAAAGGGGCTGTAAATAATTTTTAATAAAAGGTAATCAATTTGAATTGTTATTTTATATATATCTTTTAATCTAGGGTTTTTAATTATATTTTCATCGCCAATATGCATTACAACTTGACTTTGCACCCAATCTAATTCAGCTGTATTTTCTGCAAAACCCATCAGAACGGTAATATTTTCAGGAATTTTACGATGTTTATAAATATATTTAAAATGTCTTTTTGGTACAATTTTATGAAAATTACTCGCATGATTTAGTATCATAGCGGTTTTTAAAGACCATATGGATAGTAATTCGTGTTGTTCTTTTAAAAATGTACTAAGATTAGAATTGGGATACTTCAAAATCGCAGTCAAGATTGGTTTTACTTTATTTTCTATCTGGCTTAACCATCCATTATTGCATTCTTGACAGATCAATCCGTTAATTAATGTATTAGGAGTCAAAGGTCGTCTACTAATAGTAGAACCATAAAAAGTGGTGTGCTGCATGCCCATTTTTATTTTCCGAATATTCAACTCATCAAGCAACCATTGAGCGAAAATATGCTCTCTAGTTAAATTTGAGTTCCCACAAAAAAGACAATTCCTATTTTTTTTGGACATTATAATAGCCCTCTCAATCTTATATATCTTTATTTTGTATCTTCTTGAAGAGCTACATTCTCGCGATTTTTCTACTCCAATGACAAGAGTTTAACATAGATTCTAATCCACAACTTTATTGCCTAAATGTCTTTAGGATATGCCCTGGGTTCTACAAATGATCCTCTTTCAAAATACGCAAAAGTGACTCAGAGTTGCTTTGCAGCGGTACGTGTAATTTCAATTGGTACAGCATGCCTTTGACAATGACTTGTCTTGGTTTTTGTTTGTTTAATTCATTTTCTAGAATGCCAAGCGCTTCAAATAAATCGGGTTCGTCCTTCACTTCATAGTGTGATTCAGCAATCTCTCTTAACTCCTTTAAAAGAGATTCTGTGAGCGGATCGAATGACCGTTCATAAATCGGGCCAAACCAATCGCTCGCTTGATCTACAGAAATGAGAGGAAGGTCATTTCGCTTCATCATACCGCCCATCAAATCATCGATACGATGAATCATGGTTGTGGCAAGTTCTTCTGCTTCCAGCTGAAAATCATATAAAATCGCCAGCTCGAAATAAACATGGCTCATGCCCTCAATCGTCAAACATAAATCAGCCATATAAGGAATAGCAGCATCTCCATATACTTGTTTAATGTTATCAATGTGAAGCTGGATGGTCGCAAGCCTAATTTGTTTTGCAAGCTGCTGCGTTTCTTCATTCAGTGGAAGCGCCCTGTCGCTCAGCTGCATTTTAATAAAATCCTTTTGCTGCAAAATATTATCGTAATAGACAGTGAGCTGTTTGCGGTAGGCTTCTTTTGGTGTGCCGCCCTCTGTTTGAACCTCATGAATCCGGGTAAATACCTTATCGTAATAGTAATGAAGGATCGAAATGAGCAATGCTTCCTTTGATTTAAAATAAAGATAAAAAGCACCCTTTGACATGTGGCATTCATCCGCAATTTCCTGAACAGACGTTGTGTTGTAGCCTTTGCTGGCAAATAATTTCATGCCAGCCTCAATGATCATTTTTTCTTTCTTTTTCAATATGAATGTCATCCTTTCTTACCGAGAGACAAATGTCTTAGGAAACGTGCGCAAAGAGATATGACTTATCGGTCATAAACGACGAAAGTTTTCAAAAATTAATCAGATTGTAACTTGTTTTTTACAGTGTAATTCTTTATATTATAAAGTAAGGTGACCAACTGGTCAAAATATGTGAAAGGATGATGTTCCATGAGAGAAATCGATGATATGATTAGACGCTTGCGAACAAAAGGGATTCAAGTAGAAAAAGTCAAAATGCCGAAAGAGACAACCATTGAAAAGAAATGGATGTATCAAGCTGGCAAAAAGATCAAAGCCACATACCGTGATTTCAATGGGTATTCATTCATCTAAAAAAGACTGCGGTCAAAAACCTACAGTCTCTTCTTTGGAACTATGATTGTATAACGTACACCTAGATCATCATTTTCAATAGATATGGACGCTTGATGCATTGAAAGGATTCTTTTGACAATGCTTAATCCAATACCGAATTCGCCCTTTTTTCCCTTACTAAAAGGTTCGTATAGGTTGGACAGCATATGTTCTTCAATTGGAGGACCGTCATTTCGAATAACAATGCGGATTTGATCCTCTTCCTGTTTCATCTGAATATCAATCTTACTTTTTGCGTAGCGAAGTTGATTTTCTAGTACATTCTCAAATAATTTGCTCCATTGTTCTGGATCGCCTTCAAGAGCAGCCTCATCATCTAAGTCCACGTTCCACTGCAATTCATTTTTCGACCAGCGTATTCGGTCGACCACTTCCAGCATCGTATTACTGATTAGGAAGGAAGAATGTGCGGGATGTTGTTTTGATAAATAATCAAGCTTAGTTAAGTACAGCAGATCCTTGATTTTCTTCTCAAGCTTTTCCGCTTCACCTTCAATGACTTCCACCGTTTGTTCAAGATCTCCCTTAGGAAAAATACCATCTTTAATGGACTGCGTGTAGCCGCGGATGACCATGACAGGTGTTTTTAAGTCATGTGAAATATTCTGCAAAAGTGTCCGTTCTGTTTCATCCTTTTGAATGAGTTTTTGTCTCATTTCTTCAATGGTATGACCAAGCTTGCCAATTTCATCTTGCCGGTCAACGATGACAGGATCGTCCCAGTCCTCTTGTGCAATCCGTTTGACGTGTTTTTCAAACGCAACGATTGGTCGGGATAAATAGCGGGCAAGCCAAATCGATGGAATCCAGCTTAGTAAAATAACGGTGCCTAAGATAAAGATCAGCTGTTTAAACAGCGTAAAGGACAGGTCGTCTCGATAAGAATCTGGTGCATAGGATAGAAGAATATATGGTGTATTGCCTGATGATACCTTTTTGATGACAAAAAAGATATGCTGGCCGTTCACCTCTTCAGAATAACGTTTCGTTGCGCTTTTTTGTTTTTTCACAAACGATTGGATTTTCTCAATAAAGGCATGCGGAAAAAACTGCGCCATTTGATCTAATTCATTTGACGGAATTAAAATGTGCTGCACGGAGCGGTTTTCCGGTGTCGACTTTGGCGAGCCGTCTCGGTTTAATGGATATTCTGTCAGCACTTGCTGTTCATTTTCAATATTTTTATAAATTTCATTTGTGAAGAAGTCACGTAATGTATTAGAAAATAGAATGATCAGGACAATGGAAATGGTGAGCAAAATGCCAGAGATCACAACCCAAATTTGAAAAGCGAGCGGTTTGTTCTTCATCCTTTCAGCATCCTATAACCGAATCCATAGATGGTCTCGACCTTTAAGTCGGGCATTTTTTTGCGCAGCCGTCTAACAAGGTCATCGACTACACGATCTGTCCCGAAGTAATCGTGTCCCCAAATTTTGACGAGGATATCTTCACGAGAAAAAGCATGTCCTTGGTGATGTGTAAATAAAAGCAGCAAGTCAAATTCCTTAGAAGTTAAGTTAATGAGCTGACCCTCTTCATACACCTCTCTTACATCCTCATGAATGACATAAGAAGAAACGGTTGTGACGCTTTGCTGCTGCGGAGTATCATTGTTTTTATACACAAGCTCCAGCAGCTTTTGTACCCGAATGATCAGCTCACGCGGAAGAAACGGCTTCGCAATATAATCACTGCTTCCCAGCTCTAAGCCGAGGACACGGTCGATATCGGCATCACGTGCTGAAATGAAAATGACCGGTACGTCAGGTGATGCGGCTTTGATTTCTTTAATGAGGGTGTAGCCGTCTGTATCAGGCAGCATGATATCTAAAATCCATAGATGCGGCGGCTTGTTCATTGCCTCGCGTGCCGCTTCTCCGGTTAAAAAAGAGGAGACATTCCAATCCTCACTCTCTAAATATTTGGTTAACAGTTCATTTAAGTTTTGTTCATCTTCAACTAAATAAATGGTGTACGACAAAGTCTTCCACATCCTCTCAACGTCATTATAACGGGATACAAAGGCGGCATGTCAACAATCACACGCTTTTTTCACAATTTCACATATTCTTCTCATCATTATCCCATAATGTTTGATTATGATAAGGTCAAGGGAAAAAAGGGCATAGACAAAAGGCGGATGAATAGGTGCTTTTCATCAATGTGCGCACCTTGCTTTTTTTCTATGAATAAGTATTATATAATTTGACATATTGCCATAAAGTATTTTTCAATGATCTTTCCATTAAGAGGACCTGAGTCCTATCTAGACATATGAAATGAAACATGATGTAAAGGAGTGCAAGCGATGGATTTCCGAAGAGAAGATGAAGAGAATAAGATGAATCATCCAGAAAACACGAATCAAGACAATGAAATGAATCATCAAGAAGATACCCATCAAGAGAATGAGAAACAAATAGACGCACCAGAAAAAGAGAAGGAACTCGTTTTACACCAGCATGAAAACGAAGCATCTGCCGCGCAGGAGAGTGTGACGAATCATTCTCCTCAAATGGTGGATGACCGTGCGTCAAAAAAGGAGAAAAAGCGGAAGGCGGCATGGCTCAGTCCGATTCTTGGAGGAATTATTGGCGGGGGTCTTGTACTTGGCATTACACCGCTTTTGCCGCAGTCACAGGATACAGCTGCCAACACGCAAACGCAAACCGCATCAAGTGAGCCGGCAGCCTCAGATAATTTCTCGACAAAACAAATCACCAATGCCACAAATGTTGCTGATATGGTAGAAGATTTAGAGCCCACTATTGTAGGGGTCTCAAACTATCAATCTACACAAAATTCGTTTGGCTTGAGCGGTGATCAAACAGAAGCTGAAGCTGGAACAGGCTCTGGTGTCATTTTCAAAAAAGATGGCAAAAAAGCGTACATTATTACAAATAACCACGTTGTCGAAGGGGCCAATAAATTAAAGGTCACACTATACGATGGAAAAACAAAAGACGCAAAGCTTGTCGGCAGTGATGTCATGACAGATTTAGCCGTTGTTGAAATCAATGCAGACGGCATTGATAAAGTGGCGAGCTTTGGTGATTCTTCTAAGCTTCGTGCTGGAGATAAAGTCATTGCCATTGGGAATCCTCTAGGTGCACAGTTTTCAGGTACTGTGACAGAAGGAATCATTAGTGGTCTTGATCGTACTGTTGAAGCAAATACGTCATCTGGTACAGTGGAGATGAATGTACTGCAAACAGATGCAGCCATTAACCCAGGAAACAGCGGAGGGCCACTGATCAATACAGATGGTCAAGTCATTGGTATTAACAGCTTGAAAATCAGCGAAAGCGGTGTGGAATCACTCGGATTTGCGATCCCAAGTAACGATGTCAAACCGATTGTAGATGAGCTGTTGAAAAATGGAAAAGTTGAACGTCCATACCTTGGCGTACAAATGATTGACCTTGAGCAAGTGCCTGAGACGTATCAGGAAAATACGCTCGGCTTATTTGATAAACAAATTGGCAAAGGCATTTACGTAAAGGATGTTTCAAAAGGTTCACCTGCTCAAAAAGCAGGCTTGAAATCTGGGGATGTCATCATCAAGTTCAAAGGGAAAGATGTAGTGAACAGCTCTCAGTTGAAAGAAATTCTTTACAAAGAAACAAAAGTCGGCGATAAAACCACAATGACTGTCATCCGTGAAGGAAAGAACAAAAATCTAGATATTACCCTTGGACAGTCAGATAGCGAATAAATGAAAAAAACAGGTGGAGGTTAACATATCCACCTGTTTTTTTGTGCTTATTTTTTTGAAGAGAGTGTACGCAGTATGAGGTGTTCCCACATGTTCCACGGCAGAAGCTGTTTTGCTGTGAATGAAAGTCGTACGCCTTTTCCAACAAGATATCTCAGCCGTTTCAGCCGCTTCTTCTCTGCTAACCGAACAACAAGCTCCGCCACTTCACAAGGATCTCCATAGTTTGATTTCTGGGTATCAATATGGGCCATCATCTTTTGATAGAGTTTTGTGTATTTCGATCCTTCTGCTGGCTGAATCATTTGCTCGTTCATGGAGGTGTTCCAAATATTTGTTTGGAAAGAGCCTGGCTCAATTAAAGCCGCCTGGATACCGAACGAAGCTAGTTCAATCCGTAGGCTTTCTGTATAGCCTTCCAACGCAAACTTAGAGGATACATATGGAGAAAGTGCAGGCATTCCCATTAATCCGCTGATACTGCTCATATTGAAAATCTTTGCGCCGCTCGTCATAAACGGCAGCACCGCTTGGGTCATTTCCATCACACCGAAGACATTCACTTCAAATTGCTGGCGGTACGTGTCAACAGGAACCTCCTCCGCAAAACCAGCAAAGGCTGTTCCCGCATTGTTCACAAGCAGGGTAATGGGTGCATAGGCATGAAGTTTCTTCTGAAATGCTTGGATCGACTGCGTATCAGTCACATCTAATGCTTCAATATGTATCATGCCGGATAAAGAGGCTTGCTCGATTTCTTCAGCAAGCTTTTTTGCATTGGCTTCCTGTCTGACGCCGGCAATCACTGTATAGCCCTGCTTGGCGAGACGTATCGTGATGAGCTTGCCAAAGCCGCTATTGGCACCAGTTACAATGGCTGTTTTTTTCATCATCCGGTTCTCCTTTTTGTTTAAATTTATCATAGTGAGATGTTTTATTGAATAACAAAAAGGAGCCTGGAGAAGAATAAAAAGCGATGCTGTGAAATAGGAGGAAGCACATGATGTGTTGGAAGAAGGCGGGACAAATAGGAGTGCTACTCTTTATGCTGTCCGGCTGTCAATCAATTGAACCGTTACAACAAACACATGAAGCAGAGGCAGAAAGTCTGTCAGTTGTTCAAATGAAGAAACTGCCATTTCAGCATATGCATCTCCATGTACAATATGGACAGAAAAACGAATTATACGAAGCGACCTACCGTCAGGCAAGAGGCAAAGAGGAAGCAATCATTCGTGATCATATGAATGGGGTCCGCTATGAAGGGGAAGAAGCCTTGCGCGAGATGAAGATGAAGCTGAATGATATGTCGATTCCTAGTGCAAAGATCAATGAAGCGTATGTAAATGAACTATTAGCTGCTTTTAATTTAGATGATGATTATCAGCGGATTCAGATCGATCTGAAGCTCGAGGATGGGACCAAACGTACATTCCAAAGGAAGAAATAAACGAGACTTTCTCATTTTTTAATTGAAAATGATTTTCAAGATCACTTAAATCTGATACACTAAATTGAGATAAGTGATCTTTTACGTCTGTACATAGACGATATTTCATATAAAAATTTGGATGAGAAAAGGAGCGTTTGAGCGGAATGAGTGCCATTTCTACTGAAGGTTTAAGCTTAGGCTACGGAGAAACAATGATCATCGATGAACTAAATGTATCAATCCCTAAGGGTGAAATCACAGTATTTATTGGCAGTAATGGATGCGGTAAATCCACGCTACTTCGCTCTTTGGCGCGTCTTATGAAGCCAATGGGTGGTTCTGTCCTGCTTGAAGGTCATTCCATTGCAAAATTACCAACAAAAGAAGTAGCGAAACAGCTCGCTATTCTTCCACAAGGACCAGAAGCGCCAGAAGGATTAACTGTGCATCAGTTAGTGAAGCAAGGAAGATATCCTTATCAAAATTGGCTGAAGCAGTGGTCGAAGCAAGATGAAGAAGCAGTGAATCGCGCATTGAAGTCAACAAAGATGGAAGACCTTGCTGATCGGACCGTTGATTCATTATCAGGTGGACAAAGGCAGCGTGCATGGATTGCGATGACGCTGGCCCAAGAGACCGATATCATTTTGTTAGATGAGCCGACGACATATTTAGACATGACGCATCAAATCGAAATTTTGGACCTTCTGTTTGATTTAAATGAGAAAGAGCAGCGCACGATTGTGATGGTTCTTCATGATCTCAATCTCGCATGCAGGTATGCTCATCATCTTGTCGCGATTAAAGACAAGTCAATCTATGCAGAAGGCAGACCAGAAACAGTGATTAATTGTGATCTCGTGAAAAATGTCTTTGATATGAATTGCCAAGTGACAACAGATCCTCTATTTGGAACACCATTATGTATTCCGCACGGTAGAGGACGCTGTATTGTGCAGCAAGCGCAAGCTGAAACATTTCTTGCTGCAAGATAATCGTATGTCAAAAGCCTGACATCTGTGTCTCACAGAGTCAGGCTTTTTTCTGAAAAAGGAGCGGAATGTCAATGGGAAAAGAATTAGAAGAAAAGCTGGAAGGCCTGCTTGATAAATATACAGAGCTGCTGCTCGGTGAATCAACAGACGAGCTGAAACAAGATGTGAAACAATGGGTGATCTACTCTCATATTGCCAAGAGCATGCCGCCGCTAGCAAAGCATTTCAATGAAACGTATCCAGAAGCAAAAGAAGAAATCAAAGAAACAATTCAACGAATCAAACAGTTGAACGAAGCTCATCGCGCCAATAAAGACCGTTAAAAAACTGCCAGCATCAGACTGGCAGTTTTTTTCTTATGACATTTGTGATGATCCGTACGGAGATTGATCTGTCAGTGTTTGCTGGAATTTCTGGTGTGCCTGCTGGAGCTTTTGCTGATCTGCGGCTTCAACAGAATACCAGCCATATCGGAACATGACATCATATAAATGTCTTTGTGTTTTCTGTGTTTCGAGCGCAATTCGCTGAATATCCTGGTAAAGAGATTCATGACTGAATTCATTGAGCGCTGTGTTGTATCCGTTTGTCATATATTTTTCAGTCGACAAGAGATCTGTAACGAAATCACGATCATTCATGTTTGTAGTAGTGGGAACCGGAGTTTGTGGATTCCCGATTTTTTGTTGGTTTTGCTGTTCCATGTTTTTTCCTCCTATTGCATAAAGCCAGTAGACTGGCCTTGCCCTGAGCTGCCTAAATGCTGAAGAATTTGTGTGTAATGCTGATGATGCATTTGGCCAACTTGATTTAATTCTTGTTTCAATGTTTGGTCCTGGCAATGCTCGGCCATAAAATGAGCCTTTTTCATGGCGATCAAGTTCCAGTTGAGCATATCCTCTAAGTACAAGGAATCCTTCACTGAAATGACTTCTGGGGGCATATTCATTGGCTGATTGTTCAACATGTGTCCCTCCTTACGATTTTGTTTCCTTACTGATTCTTTTTATATTGCTGATTTTGACTAGTTTTTTTCCCGCCTAGGTCTGCTTCCTGTGATGGACCTGCGTTTCCTTTTACACTTGCAGCACTTACGCCTGCTTTCGATGGGTTTTTCTTCAAACGAGACATGTGGACATCACCTCCATTCTTACAATTCCCTCTGATCTTTAATTCATACGCCGCAAAATAAGGCACATGAGAATGTGTAAATTTTTGAAATCCGCTATTGAACTGTTTCGGAAAATCTTTTAAGATAAAGAAAGAGGCATTGCTTTTTTTTGGACAAAAAATGAATGACTGTTCATTCAAAATGTTTAGGGGGATATTTATGGGCAAACATATTCGCAAGGCGGCTGTCATTGGTTCAGGTGTCATGGGCTCAGGCATAGCTGCGCATCTAGCCAATATCGGGATACCAGTAACACTGCTAGATATTGTGCCAAATGAACTGACAAAAGAAGAAACGGCGAAAAAGCGAACGCTTGATCACCCTAGTGTTCGGAATCGACTAAGTCAAGAAGCGATGAAAAAATTGTTAAAGCAAAAGCCAGCACCTCTTACTTCAGCAAAAAACCTATCATACATCACACCGGGAAATCTCACAGACCACCTTTCCTTATTACACGATGCTGACTGGATCATTGAAGTCGTCACTGAAAAACTCAGCATCAAACAACACGTATTTTCTCTCATCGACGAACACCGCAAAGAAGGAAGCATCGTTTCAAGCAATACATCTGGTATTTCGGTTGAAAAGATGGCTGAAGGCCGATCAGATGATTTTAAACGCCATTTTTTAGGCACACATTTTTTTAACCCAGCTCGTTATTTAAAGCTCTTAGAAATCATTCCTATTCAAGAAACAGATCCAGAAGTACTTTCATTTATGAAAACATTTGGCGAGGATGTACTCGGCAAAGGTGTGGTTGAAGCAAAAGACACACCGAACTTTATTGCAAACCGCATTGGCACTTATGGGCTTCTTGTCACAGTACGTGAAATGCTTGAGAACAAATACACCATCGGAGAAGTGGATTCTGTCACAGGCCCTCTCATTGGGCGACCGAAAAGTGCAACCTTCCGTACGCTTGATGTCGTCGGGCTCGATACGTTTTTTCATGTGGCCCGAAACGTATATGAACAAGTAGAAGGGAAGGAAAAAGAGATTTTCCAGCTGCCTGAGTTTATTGAAAGAATGCTCGAAAAAGGATGGATTGGCAGCAAGGCGGGACAAGGATTTTATCAAAAAAATGGGAAGGCCATTTTAGAGCTTGATCCTGTGACGCTCACATATGGAGAGCGCACGAAGCTAAAAGATCCGGGCATTGAGCTGGCAAAGCAGCAAAAGGGAACAAAAGCGAAATTGAAAGCGCTTATTTATCAGGATGGCCGTGCAGGGCAATTGCTCTGGAATATGACAGCGCCTGTTCTTCTTTATTCAGCCCATTTAAAAGGTGAAATTGCGGATGATATTCAGTCTATCGATCTTGCGATGAAATGGGGATTTGGCTGGCAGCACGGCCCATTCGAGCTGTGGGATGCGATCGGTGTGAAAAAAGCGGTAGAGCGCATGGAAGCAGAAGGTCACAGCATCCCGGCGTGGGTGCAAGACATGCTCTCAAAAGGACACGATACATTCTATCAAGAGAATGCGGAAGGAGAGCGAGCGTTTTATCAGAATGGCGCTTATGAACAGGAAAAAGGGAACGCCAAACATATTTTTTTAGCTAGATTGAAAAAGAAACATGGTGTCATCTTCAAAAATACGGGTGCGAGCTTGATTGATATTGGTGATGATGTCGCCTTGCTTGAATTCCATTCAAAAAGCAATGCGATTGGGCTTGATGTCATTGATATGATCAATCGCGCTGTAGATGAAACGGAAAAGAATTATAAAGGACTTGTCATCGGAAACCAAGGGAAGAACTTCTGTGTTGGTGCCAACCTTGCCCTGATTTTAATGGAAGCACAGGACGATAATTTCTTTGAAATTGACTTTGTGATCAGGCGCTTCCAGCAGGCGATGATGAAGGTGAAATATAGCGAGCGTCCAGTCGTTGCAGCACCGTTTGGTATGACATTAGGAGGCGGAACGGAGGTTTGTCTTCCGGCAGCGGCTATACAGGCGTCCAGCGAAACTTACATGGGACTCGTGGAAGCGGGAGTAGGACTGATTCCAGGAGGCGGTGGAAATAAAGAATTATATCTTCGTCACCTGCAAGGGTCAGCGAAGCCGTCGCAGACGGCTATACAGGATGCCACGCTGAAAACATTTGAAACAATTGCAATGGCAAAAGTGTCAACTTCAGCTGAGGAAGCGCAGGATATGAACATGCTCCGCGTGAGCGACCGGATTAGTATGAACGGGGATCACCTGATCTATGATGCAAAACAACTGGTGCTCTCTCTTGATGAAGCCGGTTATCGTGCGCCGCTCAAGCAAAAGGTGCCGGTCATGGGAGAAACAGGCTATGCAGCGATGATTTTGGCTGCTGAAAATATGAGACTGTCAGGATACATTTCAGAGCATGACATGACCATCGTAAAAAAATTAGCTCATGTCATTTCCGGCGGGAAACTGCCATTTGGAACAGAGGTAGAAGAGCAATACTTATTAGAGCTTGAAAGAGAAGCCTTTTTAAGTCTTGTAGGAGAAGTGAAATCACAGGCACGTATGCAGCACATGCTCGTCAAAGGAAAACCTTTACGTAACTAAGGGGGAGTCAAAATGAGAGAAGCAGTCATTGTCGCTGGCGCAAGAACACCAGTAGGGAAGGCGAAAAAGGGATCGTTAAAACATGTCCGGCCTGATGATATGGGCGCATTATGTGTAAAAGAAACGTTAAAGCGTGCCGGTGAATACGACGGTCAAATAGATGATTTGATCATCGGCTGTGCAACGCCAGAAGCAGAGCAGGGGTTAAATGTAGCCCGAAATATTGGAGCACTAGCGGGACTGCCTTATACGGTACCTGCCATCACCATAAACCGTTACTGCTCGTCAGGTCTTCAGTCTATCGCTTATGCGGGTGAACGAATTATGCTCGGTCAGGCAGACACGATTTTAGCCGGAGGAGTCGAATCGATGTCGCAGGTGCCGATGATGGGGCATTCCATTCGTCCGAATGCTCTCTTGGCAGGGCAAGCACCTGAATACTACATGAGCATGGGGCACACGGCAGAGCAAGTGGCGCAAAAGTATCAGGTCACACGTCAAGATCAGGACGCCTTTGCGGTGAGGAGTCATCAAAAGGCAGCAAAGGCACTTCAAGAAGGGAAGTTTTCTGATGAAATTGTGCCCGTTGATGTAACAGAGCGACGGGTAGGAGAGCAATATCAATTAGAAGAGCATCAATTCACGTTCTCACAGGATGAAGGTGTGAGAGCAGGCACAACGGAAGAGATTCTTTCCACTTTGCGTCCAGCCTTTTCGACAAAAGGCACGGTGACCGCAGGGAACTCGTCTCAAACAAGTGACGGGGCTGCGTGTGTGATGATGATGGACCGCGAGAAAGCATCATCACTTTCTCTTCAGCCGCTCGCTAAATTCAGAGCATTTGCTGTTGGCGGTGTACCGCCTGAGGTGATGGGGATCGGTCCGGTTGAAGCCATACCGCGTGCGCTGAAGATTGCTGGACTTGAGCTGAAGGATATTGGACTGTTTGAATTAAACGAAGCGTTTGCCTCTCAGGCAATTCAAGTCATTCGCCATTTAGGAATTGATGAAGAAAAAGTGAATGTCAACGGCGGGGCAATTGCGCTCGGACATCCGCTCGGCTGTACAGGAACAAAACTAACGCTGTCACTTATTCATGAAATGAAACGGCGAAACGAGCAATTTGGTATTGTCACAATGTGTATCGGCGGGGGCATGGGAGCAGCAGGAATTTTTGAATTGATCTAAAGGGGGAAATCAGGATGAAAGCATTGGAAGATGTAAAAAAGGGTGGAAGCTTTTTAATTGATGAGACGAATTATGAGCATATCTTTACACCGGAGGATTTCTCTGATGAACATCAAATGATTGGAAAGACCACAGAGGATTATATTTTACAAGATGTGGTTCCGCATATAGATCAAATTGAAAATCATGAGTTCGAGCATTCGGTCAGGCTTCTCAAAAAGGCTGGTGAGCTTGGACTTTTAGGAGCCGATGTACCTGAAGAATTCGGCGGGCTTGGATTGGATAAAATCAGTTCAGCTATCATTACTGAAAAATTCGCTAGAGCAGGCAGCTTCTCACTTTCCTATGGCGCTCATGTCGGTATTGGTTCTCTGCCGATCGTGCTCTTCGGAAATCAAGCGCAAAAGGAAACGTACCTGCCAGGACTCGCCTCTGGTGAAACCATTGCGGCGTACGCACTCACTGAGCCAGGATCAGGCTCTGACGCTCTTGGAGCAAAAACAACTGCGGTTCTGAATGAAGCAGGTACCCATTATGTCCTCAATGGAGAAAAGCAGTGGATCACAAACTCCGCATTTGCCGATGTCTTTGTTGTGTATGCGAAGATTGATGGTGAACACTTCTCTGCTTTTATTGTCGAAAAGGATTTTCCAGGTGTCAAAACGGGACCTGAAGAGAAAAAGATGGGCATTAAAGGGTCATCGACAAGAACATTAATTCTTGAAGATGCCCAAGTACCGAAGGAGAATTTGCTTGGTGAAGCCGGCAGAGGACATGTGATTGCCTTTAACATTTTAAATATCGGACGCTATAAGCTTGCAGTCGGCACAATCGGTGCATCAAAGCGCGTCATTCAATTGTCGGCCGAATATGCGAACCAGCGTAAGCAGTTCAAAACACCAATTTCTCAATTCAGCTTAATTGGTGAAAAAGCAGCCAATATGTCAGCAAAGCTCTATGCGATGGAAAGTGCTGTTTACCGCACGGTTGGATTATTTGAACAGCGGATGGGTCTATTAAGTGACGAAGAGCAAAAAGACGGCAAACAAATTGCTCAATCCATTGCGGAATATGCGATTGAATGCTCTCTCTGTAAAGTCCTTGGCTCTGAAACGTTAGATTATATTGTGGATGAAGGCGTGCAGATTCACGGCGGATATGGATTCATGCAAGAATACGAGGTCGAAAGAGCCTATCGCGATTCACGAATTAACCGGATCTTTGAAGGGACAAACGAAATCAACCGTTTGCTTGTACCAGGTACATTCTTGAAGAAAGCGATGAAAGGAGAGCTTCCGCTGCTTCAAAAAGCGCAGACCTTACAGGAAGAGCTGATGATGATGATGCCGGAAGAGCCAGGCGATCAGCCGCTCGATCAAGAAAAATATTTGCTCGCCCATGCGAAAAAGGTCGCCTTAATGGTAGCTGGTATGGCAGCCATGAAATACGGGAAAGCCTTAGACAAAGAGCAAGAAATTCTTGTGAACATAGCCGATATCGTCAATGAAATTTTTGCTGCTGAATCAGCAATTTTGCGTACGGAAAAGGCAATCGCTGCATCAGGCGCAGAAAAGAACGCTCAAAAGCTGGCTTACACACAAATTTTCACGCAGGAGGCTTTCTTAAAGATTGAAGCCCATGCAAAAGAATCCTTGATTGCGATGGAGGAAGGAGATTCACTCCGCATGAGCCTGTCAGCCCTTCGCAAGCTGACAAGATTTACTCCAATCAATGTCATCGCCAAAAAGCGTGAAGTGGCAAAACGAATCTTTGAAGCAGAGAAATATATCGTATAAGGATGGCTTAAAAGGTGCGGATATCACTCCGCACCTTTTTGTAAGCATACATTTAGGTTTTTAAAATATTTTGTGATAAAATGTTGTCACAATTTGCAGGAGGTGAAAATGGTGGCTTTAGATTTTTACGAATACCCATCTTGCGGTACATGCCGAAAAGCAAAAAAATGGCTTGAAGCACACAATAAAGACATCAACAGCATACATATCGTCGAAGAGACGCCTGATAAAGAAACATTAAAAGCCCTTTACGAAAAAAGCGGTTTAGAGCTGAAGAAATTCTTTAATACAAGCGGACAAAAATACCGGGAGCTGCAGCTGAAAGATCAACTTCCTGCAATGTCAGAGGACGAGCAGCTAGAATTACTCGCGTCTAACGGAATGCTGATCAAGCGCCCGATTACAACAGACGGTAAACGAGTAACAGTTGGATTTAACGAAGATACATTTAAAAGCGTCTGGAAATGATGTAACTTTCATTCAAATTGTGGTATCTTCAATATAGATTGTAAGAAAAGACTGGAGGGGTATTGAATGAGCACACCAAAAGATTTACGTTATTCAGAAGAACATGAATGGGTCAAAGTAGAAGGAGATAAGGTGCGTATCGGTATTACGCATTTTGCTCAATCTGAGCTGGGCGATATCGTGTTCGTTGAGCTTCCTGAAGTAGGAGACAAAATCACAGCGGACGAGCCTTTCGGAAGTGTAGAATCAGTGAAAACAGTTTCTGAACTTTATGCACCGATCAATGGCACAATCGTCGAAGTGAACGATGAGCTGGACGACAGCCCAGAATTCGTCAACGACTCTCCATATGAAAAAGCATGGATGATCGTTGTAGAACCAGCTGATGCATCTGAAATCGAGAACTTAATGACTGCTGAGCAATATGAAGAAATGACAAAAGAAGACTAATTCATGTGAAATTGGACACTCTACCTTTATGGGGGGTGTCCAATTTGTCTTTTCAAAAAGAACAGGTGGATATAACAGAGCATGTCACTGGACGATTCAAAGAAAGCGGCATGGTGCTTTATCATCAAAATGAAGAGATTGGCACAATGATTAGTGAAAACCAATATGAGCTGAAATCGGGATATTCCTATGATCAAAATCGTTTTTATCGTCTAACGGATACATTGACCGATGGGACAGAAAAATATGTAGACTGTGACGATGAAAATGGATGGTGCTAATCACAGAGGAGACTGCAGTGAACAAAAACTGCAGTCTTTTTGATGACGAGGCGCCCAATCTTTACAACCTGAATGAAAGATTGTAATCTAAGGAAGAAGTGAATCAACGTCAAAAGGGCCGGGTGATCGTGATGAATGTCGAGATTGAAAAGGTCATCATTGTAGAAGGTAAAACAGATAAACAAAAGCTAAAAGAAGTCATAAGTGAACCTGTTACCATCATTTGCACCAATGGCACGATCAGTACATCGAAGCTGGACCAGCTTGTGGACGATTTATTGGGGAAAGACGTTTACATATTAGCAGACAGTGACGATGCAGGCGACAAACTGCGGAAGCAATTTCGAAAAGAATTCCCTGAAGCACTTCATCTTTTTGTCGACAGAACGTACCGCGAAGTGGCCGCTTCACCGTCAGCCCACATTGCATCTATCCTATTAGCTGCAAACATTGATGTTCATTCGAAATATTTATGAGGGTGGACGTATTATGAAAGAGATTGAAGAACACGAATTCAAAGAGATAGAGGACGATTTATTTCTTTTATACTTATATACACCGTTTTGCGGAACATGCCAGCTGGCAAAGAAAATGCTGGCAGTCGTAGACGCCATGCAGCCGGATGTACCATTTTACGAAAACAATTTAAACTATTCACCAGGTTTTGCAAAAGCATTTGAGATCGAGAGTGTTCCTTGCTTTCTACTGTTTAAAAAAGGAGAATTGGTGCAAAAAGGCTATGCCTTTCACTCAGTTCCATATCTTCATGAAATGATTGAAACCGCTAAATAAAGCGGTTTTTTGTCATATTTCAAGAAATTCATTTGAAAATTTGTCGAGTTATTTATAAAGGACAAGAAGATGTTTGTAGAGAAATGTTATGTATAACCAAATGACAGGGAGGTTATACATGTGGAAAATGTGAAAGCCCATGGTAACACAGGGCAGCGTTTACTATTAAAACCGCTGCTCTCATCATCATCCTTGAAGATTACATTTGAGGCGGAAACTGACTCTTGTACATTGATTGTGGATGAACGTGGTGAAGTGAAGAAACTACCTGCAATTGAGTTATCGGATCTCATCTTTTATGGTGAGAGGAAAGAGATTCTACAATTATTAGATGGAGATATGTCCTTACAGCAGTTAATCAGCAGGGGACAAGTCAAAGTCAAAGGGTCATTCCGTGCGCTCCTTAGACTAGAGGCAGTGCTTTGGCTGACGAACGGTTTTTTTCGAAAAATGATAACGTAGTTGTTTACTTGGAAATTAGCGATTTACAGCGTTGACATATCTCAGATAGCATGATATTCTACGTTAGTAAAAACATGAACATCACATAAAACAACATATTTTCTCTTATTAAGAGAGGTGGAGGGACGTGCCCTATGAAACCCGGCAACCGTCAGCATAGCTGAAATTGGTGCCAATTCACTCAAAGCCGCAGCGCTTTGAAAGATGAGAGAAAGGCGTAATTGACATAAAAGGCCTTTCTGCTTGCGTTGCAGTTAGGTCTTTTTTACTGACCTGGCGTCAGGCTAGAGTCATGACAGAAAGAAGAATAAATAACGTATGTGATGGAAACCTATAGATTCAGCAAGAAAGCAGGTGATCAGACTGTGATCCATTTACAGAATGTATCAAAAACGTATCATTCAAAAAGCGGAAATGTTGATGCCGTGAAAGACGTCAACTTGGATATTGATAAAGGTGAAATATTCGGAATTATCGGGTATAGCGGTGCAGGAAAAAGCTCGCTTATTCGCCTATTAAACGGTCTGGAGCTGCCAACAGAAGGAATTGTTGAAGTGGCAGGCAACCGGATCAATGAAGTATCGAATGCGAAACTTCGGAAAGCAAGACAAGAAATCAGCATGATCTTCCAGCACTTTAATTTACTTTGGTCAAGAACGGTGAGACAAAACATTATGTTCCCGCTTGAGATCGCAGGGGTACCGACATCAAAACGGAGAGAACGTGCGAATGAACTGATTAAATTGGTCGGTTTAGAAGGAAAAGAAAATGCGTATCCGTCTCAGCTAAGCGGTGGGCAAAAACAGCGTGTCGGCATTGCGAGAGCATTAGCGAATGATCCAAAGGTTCTTCTATGTGACGAAGCGACATCTGCGCTAGATCCGCAAACGACCGATTCAATCCTTGAGCTTTTGGCGGATATCAATAAACGGCTAGGGCTCACGATTGTGCTCATTACACACGAAATGCACGTCATTCGCAAAATTTGTCATCGAGTCGCGGTCATGGAAAATGGACGTATTGTCGAAGAAGGCGAAGTATTGCGCGTCTTCAGACAGCCGAAGGAAGAAATGACGAAGCGATTTGTGAAACAGCTTGCGGAACCAGAAGAAGCGAAAGAAACAATCGAGCACGTCTTAGAACGAGTAAAAGAAGGTCAGGTCGTACGGTTGTCCTTTATTGGAGACTCTGCCGAGCAGCCGCTGATCACTGAAATCATTCGATCCTTCAATGTCGATGTGAATATCCTTCAAGGGAAGATTTCTCAAACGCAGGAAGGCGCGTTTGGAACACTCTTTATCCACATTAATGGAGAAGAGACTGAGGTAGAAAAAGCCATCGCCTATATCCAAAGCAAACAGGTTGAAATCGAGGTGATGACACATGTTTGAGAAATGGTTTCCGAACGTTGATTTAGACGTCATCTGGAGTGCAACAGGTGAAACGGTGTATATGACACTGATTTCATTGGCATTTGCCTTTGTCATTGGGATTATCCTAGGGCTCCTGCTCTTCCTTACAGGAAAAGGCGGTCTTTGGGAAAATAAACCGATTAATACTGTCATCGGCGCTGTCGTCAACATTTTCAGATCGATTCCTTTTATTATTTTAATTATTCTTTTACTAGGGTTTACGAAATTCTTAATGCATACGATTCTAGGTCCAAATGCAGCACTCCCTGCCCTTGTCATAGGGTCAGCTCCATTCTATGCACGTCTTGTCGAAATTGCACTGCGTGAGGTAGACAAAGGAGTCATTGAAGCAGCACGATCAATGGGAGCGAAAACGTCGACAATCATTTTCAAAGTATTGCTGCCAGAATCATTGCCAGCCCTTATTTCAGGTATTACCGTAACAGCCATTGCTCTAATTGGCTCTACTGCGATTGCAGGTGCAATTGGAGCAGGCGGACTTGGTGACCTCGCCTATGTGGAAGGGTACCAATCTGGTAATACAGATGTCACACTTGTAGCCACTGTATTTATTCTGATCATCGTCTTTATTATTCAAATAATCGGTGATTTGATTACAAATAAAATTGATAAACGTTAAGGGAGGATTTATTCATGAAGAAATTGATTTTAAGTGCACTATTTCTAGCATTTGCAGGTATTTTAGCTGCGTGCGGTTCATCTAATAACGCTAGTGAAAGCAAAACCATTACGGTTGCCGCATCAAAAACGCCGCATGCCGAAATTCTTGAAGAAGCAAAACCACTTCTAAAAGAAAAAGGCTACGATTTAAAAGTGAAAGTGCTTAGCGATTATAAAATGTACAACAAAGCGTTAGCTGAAAAAGAAGTGGATGCGAACTTTTTCCAACATATCCCTTACTTAAACGAAGAAAATAAATCAAACAAAGATTATAACCTAGTGAGTGCTGGTGCGGTTCACCTTGAGCCTTTCGGTATCTACTCTAAGAAATACAAATCAGTAAAAGATATTCCAAACGGCGGAACAATCATCATGACAAACAACGTAGCTGAACAAGGCCGTATGCTTGCCCTTCTGCAAAATGCTGGTGTCATCAAGCTTGATCCAAAGGTTGATACAATCAACGCAACAGTAAAGAACATTAAAGAAAACCCAAAGAACCTAAAATTCAAAAAAATCGCACCTGAATTAACTGCGAAAGCTTATGAAAACAGTGAAGGCGATGCTGTATTTATCAACGTCAACTATGCGATCCAAAATAAATTGAATCCGAAAAAAGATTCAATCGAACTTGAGCAAACAAAGAACAACCCATATGCAAACATCGTTGCAGTTCGCAAAGGTGACGAAAAATCAGATAAGATCAAGGCATTAATGGAAGTTCTTCACTCTGATAAAATCAAAGAATTCATCGACAAAAAATATGACGGTGCAGTATTGCCTGTATCTGAATAACAACATTTCAACCTCGCTTCTATCAAAGCGAGGTTTTTTGTGTATTTTTTCAAATCTCGCTCATAATAAAAACGTACAAATGACCTGAAGGGATGGAATCAAAATGAATGAACAGCATATGAGCGGATCCATGCAGCAATCACTGACTGATTATAAAACCGCAATGGGTGAATTCCAGAAGAAAATGCCGGTGTTTGGAAAGAAATTCAATGAATTTACGGAGCAGTGCTTTCAAAGCGATTCATTAACGCAAAAGGAAAAACAAATGATTGCCCTTGGCATCAGTATTCACGCGCAGGATGAATACTGCATGATTTATCATACAAAGGGAGCGCTCGATCAAGGGGCGACAGAAGAGAATCTGCTAGAGGTTGTGAGCGTGGCGGCAGCTTTTGGCGGCGGGGCAGCACTAAGCCAAGGAATCACTGTCGTTCAGCAATGTATTGATGAATTTGGAGGACAGACGCATTAAAAGAAGGAAAACAAGGTATTTTTCCATATCAAAGAGTTGAGTACTTCTCAACCGAATGTGTGAGAAAATATGACGTCATAGAGCGTCATATCCCTTTTGAGTGAAGCCGCATACGTTTGCTACAATAAAGCTACACTCAAGGAAGGGAATGGTTTATTATTTGTTCGGACCATAGTACACTGGGATTGGACTATACCGCCGAGATGGAAAAGGCCATGCATCAAGCTCATGGCATGAGCTATGCAGAGTACGAAAGAGACCATGACTTAAGGATGAAAGTGGAATATAAACGAGAGCAGTCCTATCGAGATGAGAAAAGACAGCTCGCAAAAATGAATATAAGAGGCTAATAATAGCTGAGGGGCGGGGAGAACAGTTTCCCGCCCTTTCTTTATGAAAACAGTCTTTTCGACATAAATCCTTTTATCTACCTGCTTTTTTTGTTAGAATTTTGAGAGCATCCTCTCACGCTTATCGTGAATGTGTTGTATTCAGTTTTAATTTGTTATAAAATTAGAATGAGAATAAATTGAGAATAATGATTATTTTGGAGGTATCGATATATGACTGCTTCGACATTAACAATTAAGGACTTGCACGTTGAGATTGAAGGGAAAGAAATCTTAAAGGGTGTAAACCTCGAGATAAAAGGTGGAGAATTCCACGCAGTAATGGGACCAAACGGAACAGGTAAATCTACTTTATCTGCTGCAATTATGGGTCACCCTAAATATGAAGTAACAAAAGGTAGCATCTTGCTTGATGGCGAAGATGTCCTTGAAATGGAAGTAGATGAGCGCGCTCAAGCTGGTCTTTTCCTTGCGATGCAATACCCATCTGAAATCAGCGGTGTCACAAATGCTGACTTCCTTCGTTCTGCTATTAACGCACGCAGAGAAGAAGGCGATGAAATCTCTCTTATGAAGTTCATCCGCAAAATGGACGAAAACATGGAGTTCCTTGAAATGGACCCAGATATGGCACAGCGCTACTTAAACGAAGGTTTCTCAGGCGGGGAGAAAAAACGCAACGAAATTCTTCAATTAATGATGATTGAACCAAAGATCGCCATCCTTGACGAAATCGATTCTGGTCTTGATATCGATGCCCTGAAAGTTGTTTCTAAAGGAATTAACAAAATGCGCGGCGAAAGCTTCGGCTGCTTAATGATCACTCACTATCAGCGTCTACTGAACTACATCACACCAGATCACGTTCATGTCATGATGCAAGGTCGTATCGTGAAATCTGGCGGACCAGAACTCGCACAGCGTCTAGAAGCAGAAGGCTATGATTGGATTAAAAAAGAGTTAGGAATTGAAGACGAAACTGTTGGTCAAGAAGCGTAAGCGTTAGGAGGATTATTGATGACATTAGAAACGAAATTATCAGTAGATCAAGATTATGTCAAAAGCTTCTCCGAGAAGCATCAGGAACCGGCATGGATGAGCTCCCTTCGCTTACAGGCTCTTGAAAAAGCAGAAGACCTCCCAATGCCAAAGCCTGACAAAACGAATATTTCAAAATGGAATTTAACGAATTTCAAACAGCATACAGTCGAAAGTGCACCATTTGGATCATTAGAAGAGCTTCCAGAAGAAGTGAAATCTCTTATTGATTTAGAGGACACAGATAAGACAGTTTACATTCAGCGTGATCAAACGCCGGCCTATTTGTCTCTTTCAGCTGAAGCGAAAGACAAAGGTGTGATCTTCACGGATCTTCATACAGCGATTCGTGAGCATGGAGATTTAGTGAAACAATACTTCATGACAGATGCAGTGAAAGTGGATGAGCATAAACTAACAGCTTTACACGCTGCTTTAGTCAATGGCGGAGCTTTCCTCTATGTTCCGAAAAACGTTGAGCTTGAAGCACCAATTCAAGCTGTTTATCTTCATGAAAATGACGAAACGACATTGTTCAACCATGTCATCGTCGTAGCAGACGATCATAGTGCTGTGACATATGTAGAAAACTACATCAGTACAGCAAAACCAGAAGAAGCAATCTTCAATATCGTTTCTGAAGTATTCACAGGCGCAAACGCCCGCGTCACATACGGCGCTGTAGATAACCTTGCAGAAGGTGTCACAGTATATGTAAACAGACGTGGTATGGCAAATGGCCGTGACAGTAAAATCGAATGGGCGCTTGGCCTGATGAATGATGGAGACGTCGTGTCTGAAAACATCACAAAACTAATGGGCGACGGTACATTCGGTGATACGAAATCAGTTGTTGTCGGCCGAGGAAACCAAACTGAAAACTTCACAACAAGCATCATCCACTTCGGTAAAAACTCTGAAGGATATATTTTGAAGCATGGTGTGATGAAGGATCAAGCATCCTCTATCTTTAACGGAATTGGTAAAATCGAGCATGGCGCAACTAAGTCAAATGCAGAGCAGGAATCACGTGTCCTCATGCTGAGTGAGAAAGCACGCGGTGACGCAAACCCAATTCTATTAATTGATGAAGATGATGTGACAGCAGGGCACGCTGCTTCTGTTGGACGTGTCGATCCAATTCAATTGTACTACCTCATGAGCCGTGGAATTTCCAAAGAAGATGCAGAAAGACTTGTGATTTACGGCTTCTTAAATCCAGTTGTGAAAGAACTGCCGATTGAAGGAGTTAAAAAGCAGCTGATTTCTGTAATTGAAAGGAAAGTAAAATAATGAATATCAAAGACGTTCGTGAGCAATTTCCAATCCTTCATCAGCAAGTGAACGGACATGATTTGGTGTATTTGGACAGTGCAGCGACTTCTCAAAAACCAAGAGTGGTCATTGATGCAATGAATGAGTATTACCGGTCTTACAACTCGAACGTCCACCGGGGTGTTCATACCCTTGGCACAAGAGCAACGGACGCATACGAGGGTGCGAGAGAGAAAGTTCGTGCATTCATCCGTGCTTCATCTGTCCAGGAGATTATTTTTACTAGAGGTACAACGACTGCACTAAACACAGTGGCGATCAGCTATGCTAGAGCCAACCTCAAAGAAGGCGATGAGATTGTCATTACGCATATGGAGCATCATGCGAATATCATCCCTTGGCAGCAAGCAGCGAAAGCAACTGGCGCCACATTGAAATACATTCCGTTACAGGAAGACGGCACGCTATCGCTTGAAGATGTGAAGCAAACGATCACACATCAAACGAAAATCGTCGCTGTCACACATGTCTCAAACGTATTAGGAACCATCAACCCGATTAAAGAGATCGCCAAAATTGCCCACGAACATGGGGCAATCATTGTCGTCGACGGTGCACAAAGCACTCCGCACATGCAAATTGATGTTCAGGATCTAGATTGTGACTTTTTCGCATTCTCTGGGCATAAAATGTGTGGACCGACTGGCATCGGTGTGCTTTACGGGAAGAAGGACCTGTTGAATAATATGGAGCCTGCTGAGTTTGGCGGTGAAATGATCGACTTTGTGGATCTATATGATTCCACATGGAAAGAGCTGCCGTGGAAATTTGAAGCGGGAACACCGATTATTGCTGGAGCAGTTGGACTAGGAAAAGCAATTGACTTCTTAAATGACATTGGTATGGAGGAAGTCAGCCGTTACGAGCATCAGCTTGCGACTTACGCGCTTGAGCGCTTTAAGGAGCTTGACGGTGCGACTGTTTATGGACCGCAGCACCGAGCTGGGCTTGTGACGTTTAACTTAGACGACGTCCATCCGCATGATGCGTCAACTGTTCTAGATACGGAAGGTGTCGCCATTCGTGCTGGACACCACTGTGCACAGCCGCTTATGAAATGGCTTGGTGTATCAGCGACTGCAAGAGCAAGCTTTTATCTGTATAATACAGAAGAAGAGATTGACCAACTTATTGCAGCGCTCCGTAAGACAAAGGAGTATTTTACGAATGTCTTTTAATGTAAACTTAGACACACTGTACAGACAAGTGATTATGGATCATTATAAAAATCCGAGAAACAAAGGTGTGTTAAACGACAGTATTGTCGTCGATATGAACAACCCAACGTGTGGTGACCGTATTCGTCTTACGATGAAAATCGAAGACGAAAAAGTCACTGATGCGAAATTTGAAGGAGAAGGATGCTCGATTTCGATGGCATCTGCCTCAATGATGACGCAGGCGATTAAAGGGAAAGATATTGAAACTGCTTTGAAAATGTCTCGGATTTTCTCCGATATGATGCAAGGAAAAGAATACGACGATTCCATTGATCTTGGTGACATTGAAGCGCTGCAGGGAGTGGCAAAATTCCCAGCCCGCATCAAATGTGCAACATTATCCTGGAAGGCGCTTGAAAAAGGCGCATCTGCCGAAGATAACGGCAAATCATAAGATTGGAGTGAAAATGGATGGCTAAAAAAATGCCAGATGTTGGTGAATATAAATACGGCTTTTCTGATAAAGACGTTTCCATTTTCCGTTCAGAGCGCGGACTGACAAAAGAGATCGTTGAAGAAATTTCTCGTATGAAAGAAGAGCCTCAGTGGATGCTCGACTTCCGTTTGAAATCTCTTGAGCACTTTTACAACATGCCGATGCCACAATGGGGCGGAGATTTAAATGCATTAAACTTTGATGAAATTACGTACTACGTAAAGCCATCTGAGCGCTCTGAGCGTTCTTGGGATGAAGTACCAGAAGAAATCAAACAAACCTTTGATAAGCTTGGTATCCCAGAAGCAGAGCAAAAGTATTTAGCTGGTGTATCTGCTCAGTATGAATCTGAAGTTGTGTATCACAACATGAAGCAAGACCTTGAAGATCTAGGAATTGTGTTTAAAGATACAGACAGCGCATTAAAAGAGAACGAAGACATCTTCCGTGAGCACTGGGCAAAAGTCATTCCTCCGACTGACAACAAATTTGCTGCGCTTAACTCGGCTGTATGGTCTGGTGGTTCATTTATCTACGTACCAAAAGGCGTAAAAGTAGATACTCCACTTCAAGCATACTTCCGTATCAACTCTGAAAACATGGGTCAGTTCGAGCGTACACTGATCATCGTTGACGAAGGCGCACATGTGCATTATGTAGAAGGCTGTACAGCTCCAGTTTACACAACAAACTCACTTCACAGTGCGGTTGTTGAAATCATCGTCAAAAAGGGCGGCTACTGCCGTTATACGACGATTCAAAACTGGGCAAACAACGTCTTCAACCTTGTGACAAAACGTACGATTTGTGAAGAGAATGCAACAATGGAATGGATTGATGGAAACATCGGTTCTAAGCTGACAATGAAATACCCAGCAGTCATCCTAAAAGGTGAAGGAGCTCGTGGTATGACATTAAGTATTGCCCTTGCAGGTAAAGGTCAGCACCAAGATGCAGGTGCGAAAATGATTCACCTTGCACCAAACACATCTTCAACGATCGTATCGAAATCAATTTCGAAACAAGGCGGTAAAGTAACGTACCGTGGAATCGTTCACTTCGGACGCAAAGCAGAAGGTGCACGCTCAAACATCGAGTGTGATACACTCATCATGGATAACAAATCAACATCTGATACAATTCCTTACAATGAAATCTTAAACGACAACATTTCATTAGAGCACGAAGCGAAAGTATCAAAAGTATCAGAAGAACAGCTATTCTACTTAATGAGCCGCGGAATTTCTGAAGAAGAAGCAACAGAAATGATCGTCATGGGCTTCATTGAGCCATTCACAAAAGAACTGCCAATGGAATACGCCGTTGAAATGAACCGTTTGATTAAGTTTGAGATGGAAGGTTCTATTGGTTAATAAAGAACATTGATGCACAACGCTTTTTGAAGGCATTTAATTTCGAGTGATACCACTTGTTAATTAAGCCTTCATGGCGTTGTGTTTTTTTATGTGAATGTGGAGAAGTATACAGTGTTCATCATCCTCAACAAATGGCTCTTACTCACATTCATGATGAAACGACAGATGTATTTAATTCGTGAAGTCAGATCCATCCCTCCAATATCATCATCATTAAAGCCATCATATTTTTCTGTGGAATCAAACTTATTTCTAAATGAACATAAATACTTGCAACATTTAAATTAGTACTGTATAGTTCTAATTATGACAAAGGTAAAATTAATGAATCAAAAACGTGTGCTTGAAGTAGCTGCAACATTATTTTTAGAAAAAGGGTTCGCTTATACAAGTATGGATGAATTGGTACGTGTAAGCAAAGTGTCAAAGTCTAATGTGTATTATCACTTTTCTAACAAGGAGGAATTATTAGCAGGGGTCGTTGATTATTGGATTGACATGTATCAAGTTGCAATAGACGACGTAATTTCTCAGACCCAATTTTCAGTTGAAGATCGTATCCAACTGTTTTTAAAGCAATTATCACAAGGAGTTCAGTCGAGAGAGTATAAGGGCGGCTGTCCATTTATTACTCTTTATATTCAAAGTCCTGCACAGGCCACGCAAATAAAAGAAAAAATAGGTCTTTTTTTCACAGGATTACAAAAGAAAGTTTCTCTATTACTGAAACAAGGTGTAGAGAACGGGGAATTCCGAAATACGATTCATATTGATGAGGTGGCATCACTTTTTATTACAAATCTTGAAGGAGCGTTATTTATTTCAGAAACATTGAAGGATGCAACTGTCATCACGAAAACAGCAGATCATTTATTTAACTTGCTTCGATAATAGAAGCTTTTTTTTTTACATCAAATTAGTACTGAATAGTACTAAAAGGAGACTTCATATGAAAACAGTATTTTTAACAGGTGGAACAGGCTTTATCGGAAAGCAATTAGTCGAAGAATTAGCCAAAGAGGATGTGAACATTCTTCTTTTAGTGAGGTCGAAAAGTAAAGCAACACGTATTTTTCAAGAAAGAGGCATTTTAAAACAGGAAGTGATGCACTTTATTGAAGGTGATTTGACGAAAATAGATTTAGGTCTAAGTGCTAAAGATATGGAGATGGTGTTGAAAACGGATGTGATGATTCACGCAGGAGGACCCATGGATATTCAAGCGACAAGTAACGAGGCAGCTTCTGTCTTTTTAAATGGCGCCAAATATATTGGTGAATTAGCTAAAAATATTCATCAATTGAAGGGCTTGCAGCATTTTATTCATGTTGTCGGTTATATGAGTCCCTTTGATGATGAAAATAGCAAAATTGCCATTGATGTGTTTAAAGAAGGAAACAATTATTTGAAAATCAAAAATCCATATGAGAGAACAAAATTTTTAGCAGACCTTTATATCCGTCAACAGGCGTCAGCACTAGGTTATCCGCTGTCTGTCATTAATCCGCCAACTGTCGTCGGCAGTAGTAAAACAGGGAGTACAGAGCAGATAGCAGGATTAGGTTTGCTTGTGAGTAGTATGCGAAGAGGGCTCATGCCGGTGATTCCTGGAGGTAAGGGATATAGGCTGCCACTGATTTCAAACGATGAGTTTGCAAAATTTATTGTGCAGGTTCTCAGGATCGAACAGCCGGCTATTCAAACATATACTCTTGTTGAAGACAAAGAGCATGATCAGAACATTGCTGAATTATTAAGTGTGATGTCGGAAAGTATGAATATGAGAGCACCAAAAATCTCTGTCCCATTGCCGCTTATGAAAACAATAATGAAAAGTGGAGTAAGTAAAATAACAAACATTCCTTCTGATGGATTGAATTTTATGACAAAACGAACATTTTCAAATGTTTCAGTGAAAAACATAATGGGAGGGGATTGGTTTAAGAAGACGAGTGTCATGAACTTTTTCCCTGCCGTAGTAGCTGATCTGGATTATCGAATGATGGATCAACATGGTGAGCATCATCATTTATTTGAGCGAACATTATGCGATAACAATACCCTTTACCAATTACAAGGAGAGGGGAAACCGTTTATTTTATTACATGGTTTATTGAGTGATGGAGAGGATTTATTCCCTTTAGCAGAAGAGCTTCATGAAAAAACGGGTCAGCCTGTATGGATCTTGGATCTTCCTGGCTTGGGGCGTTCTCCATTTAAAAGAGAGAAACATCTTCTAGATATCTACTTGAATGTAGTGAAAAAGTTATTGGAGAAAGCGACAAATGGTGCACATCTCATTGGTCATTCATTCGGTGCGTTTATCTTACTGGAAGCATTGGGACAAGGGTATATAGATGATAAGAAATATTCAATCACTTTACTTCAGCCGCCTGTTGCTAAAGAAAATGCAAAATCGCTAAATCTTCCACAATGGATGAACAAATGGACATTAAAATTAGCAACTCCTAATAGGATAGAGCGTTATTTATTAAGTAATGGTTTGTTTCAAAGGATGGAGAGCATCCCTGAATATTATATTGAAAAAATCAGAAACAGCTTTACTTCTCCTAGAATTTTAAATACGACGGTTCAACTTAACCATTTACTATTGAAAAACGATCACGGTGATTTCAATGAAGCAACAAAGCATAATCTTCATATGATTTGGGGGGAGTATGACAAAGGCTATTCTGCTCCATTGCATCTTGGTAAGGTTGATTTTGTTCCATATGGCCATCATTTTCCTCTTAGCCATCCGAGTGAAACGGCAGCATTGGTCATAAAAAATAGCGTACTAGCAGATGAGAGTGTGGGATAAAAAGTATGTAGTCAGATCGTTGTGTCTTTGATGTGAAATTGTACTGTTTGGGGTCCTACCCTATGCGAATGCTGAGTTCTTTATCTCTCAATCCACTAAGGGCGCACTACATGAAGATGACACAGGGAATTTCGGTGTCGATTTTGCTTTCGATGAGCCAAACAACGTGAAGAAGTCTTGAAATGGATGAATCTTGAACCGAGTGAGGAAAACAAAAAAATGCTTGAATCTATGTTTCAAGGTCAGTGCTTATTCAAGGATATTTACAGGCGTACTGCAAAAATTTCTATTGAATGTTTGTTTGATGAGTGGATGGGGGCATTTGAAACGATCAATAAAAGTGAGGTTGCATATGCGGAAGAAATGTATTTGTGATTTTTATTTCAATTGATGATTTGAGGCGGGAATGTCATACTTCTGAGTACATGTATACAGGAATATGATATATACAGCAAACTGTAATTACAGTATAATGGAATTGCAGTGTACTACACGAGGTTACACGAGTTTTTTTAAAATTTTATTAAACAAAACCATTGCAATGAATTAGAGCATTAAAATAAAAATTATACACAAAGCACAGCATTAAACAAAAGTATTGCAATTAATACACATCTTCTCTGGGTTTCTGGTCGTTTTCCATCGATAAAGGACGGTGAGAAGGCGGCAGCATGGCGGTATTAAACGAAAGATTATACACGAGGCGCAATAAATAATTACAAAATGATGTGTTTACATTTTGTTTTTTGAAGCTAAGGGTGAAATAAAAGCGTAAGTATGGCATTAATAAATAACAAATAACACACATCTAATCTTGTGTTTCTGGTCGTTTTCCATCGATAAAGAACGGAAGAGAAGAAATAAGCAATGCGTTAATAAACGACAAATAACATATATATCCGATGAGGTCTTCTAATTTGAAGACGGAGGAAAAACAAAAAATGGCCCAACTGGACCATTCTTCAGACTAGATGAACTTACAATTGCTTGATTAAGATCAGCAAATTAATTAGGAGGTTTGCTGATGCTATTATTAAAAACAAGCATGTTGTAATTTTCATCATTTTATTCACCTCCTTTGAGGAGGAATGAGCTTGGGCTAGGTAATAGCCTAGGCTCTTTTTGATTATACCTTAAAACATCCATCAATTGGTGTGTTTTATGTAATATTGCTAAAAGCACCTGTGGTATTAGGCACGACAAGGAATTGATGATCGTCAGTTTAGAAAATTGGCTCTTGATATGATAGAAAACAAACTATTTTTGAGAGAATGTTTAAATGACTGGTTGGCAATGCAATAGCTTAGGGTGTTATGAATATGGCATTGTGGGAAGGACAATGTTATCACTGTGTGAATCAAGAATAAAAGTATGAACGTGAATAACAAACAATTTTGTCAAAATGGATAATTGTAAAAAAGACCCAAAACGTTGACGACATACGTTTTAGGTCTTTTTGTTTTTGAAAAATAGAAATTAATTAGGTGCATAAAACTGATCTAAGGTTTTCGTCATATCATCAGATGCCGATTGTAAGATCACATCTTGCTCTAAAATCGCTGTTCCTTGTGCTCGGACAATAAAAAATTGTTGAAAGCCCATCAAGTTTTGGAATATTTCTTTTAGGTAATGATGCGAAAATTCCAGGGGTGTATATCGGTCGTTATTTGTGAAAATTGAGCCGCTTGCTTGAAGTAAAAGTACACGATAATCTTCAGTCATCAGACCAACAGAACCATTTTCTGTATATTTGAACGTTTCTCTCGCAATAAAGATATTATCTATATAATCTTTCATTCGTGAAGTCACATTGAAATTATGAACAGGTGACACGATCACAATTCGATGATGTGCTTTGAATTGAGCCAATAAAGCAGATGACGCAGCGGCGATTTTTTCTTCGGTAGCCGTTAATGTTTGTTCGGATGCTTGCTTATCCCAAACACCTAGCAGCTGTTCTTTTTCAATACGAGGAATTTCAGTTCCATATAAATGCAAAATGGTTGGTTCTTCATGAGGAAACCTTTCTTTAAACTGTTCTAAAAATAGTGTTTGCAGTTTGTTTGAATAACTTTCTCGATGAGTGAAATCTGGGTGCGCGTTAATGATTAATGTTTGCATGTACATGCTCCTTTTCTTTTGATAAGCTGAGTATAAATGATAAAGGTGACAAAAGAAGTCACCTTTTTAAGAGGGAAGGCAAATGAAAAAATCAGAACGATTAAACCAAGAACTTATTTTTTTAAGCGATAAACACTCTTTTCAGTTAAAGGATTTACAATGCGAATTTGGCATTTCTAAAAGGACGGCTTTAAGAGATATGGAAGAGCTAGAGTCAATGGGCTTAGCTTTTTACGTTGAAAATGGCAGACATGGAGGATATCGACTGGTGAATCAATCTCCATTGGTTCCTATTTATTTCAATATAGAAGAAGTCCAAGCTATTTTTTTCGCTCTTAAAGCGCTAAACCTGGTGTCAGCAACACCATTTAAAAAATCCTACTCACAAATTCGGCAAAAGTTGTTTGCCACAATGTCTGATGAGAGAAAGCAAATGATTACGGAGACTTTGGATGTGATTCATTACTATAATGTCGCACCAGTTAGTGAACAAAATCATTTGGAATTGATTTTACAGGCGATAATGGAAGATCAAATAGTGAAGATGACTTACACTCAATATGAAAATAAATGGATGAGGCTGCAATTTCTTGAGTTGTTTTATCGAAATGGCATTTGGTTTTCTCAAGCATATGATGTTCAAAATAAAAAGTGGGGCATCTATAGATGTGACTTTATGAAGGACATGATGATTGAAGAAGAAATCAGAGATACATTTACGAAGGAAGAATTAAAAGAACTGCAACTCGCGTACGAAAAAACTTATCATGATATCTCATTTAAATGTCGATTAACGGAACAAGGAAAAGAAAAGTTTTTGAAGAATCATTACCCAAATATGAGATTGGAGATCATTGATCATATTCCTTATATTGTGGGTGGGTACAATCAAGAAGAATTATCGTATATGACACACTATTTGATGTCATTCGGGAAACATGTCAAAATTGAATACCCAGATGAATTGAAAGAAAGTTATTTGAATCAATTGCGAGAAGTGATTGACCAGTATTGAATCACAAAAAACTAATATACTACAGCAAAGGCGAACCACTAAAGTTCGCCTTTTAACTACTATTATGTCAGTTACTTCGCCACATGCATTGTGCTTGTTTTCGATTTATCATCGACCTTCCCATACGTCAGCTGACGCCAAATAAACTCCATCGGGCCATATTTAAACCGCTTTAACCATAGCGTACTGAAGAGCACTAGGAAGACATACACACCAATAGCCATGAAAAACGTACCAGCAGGCTGAAGATGATTGGCAAGTCCGGCTCCGTATCTCAGAAATAGCATTGTGCCAATGATGGAGTGAAGCAAATAACAGGTCAGTGACATGCGTCCAACTTTGGTAAAGAACATCAAAGCACCTCGCAGCTGAGGAACGTGCAGAAACAGCATCGCAAGTGTACTCATATAAAACATACTGCCAGTGAATCCCCCGTTTTGTTCCAGAGCAGTGGCAATGTTCACCCAGAGTGTATTTTCAAAAGGATTGACCGCTGTAATGATCGTACTGCCTTGTGTGATGAGAAACGCGATTGTACAAATGATCCAAATGCGTTTCCAAATCGCTTTTTTCGCCTCCATGTTTTTGAAAAACTCCATTTTCACAAAATAAACACCAAGTAAAAACATGAAGAACATAGAATAGATGGTAGAAAAAGAACTGGAAGCCATTGTGACCATATCTGTCCACCGATCACCAATAGATGCTAAATAAGTCAGACTGTTGTGGCTGGTCAGCTCGAAATCAGCAAAATCCGGCTTGCCTGATGCTGTGTTCATGGTATTGAACAGCATCGTGAAAATAGGTGTGAGCAATTGAATCACAAAGAGTGTGATCAGCCAGTATAGGATGGTTTTGGCTGTTCGTTTGTAAAAGAAAAGCAATAAAAAGCCAGCGACTGCATAATAGGCCAAAATGTCACCAATCCAAACAAAGGTCAAATGCAGAAGGCCAAATCCTAAGAGAATGGTTAACCTGCGTGCAAACAGTTTGGTTGGGCTGTCCACCTTCTGAGCAGCTCGGTCCATAAAAATCATAAAACCAACCCCGAATAGAAAGGAAAACAGTGTAATGAATTTCCCCGAGGCAAACCAATTCACCACATTGTGAAAGACATCATTTGACTCCATGTCAAATCCCTTGGCCGAATCCACGATCAAAAAGTAATTGACTAGAATAATCCCCATTAAGGCGAATCCTCGTACGATGTCCAAGAAATGAACCCTTTCTCGCAGACTCATCGGTTGTCCGTGTGCTACTTTGTTTGCATTCATATCCGTGCCCCTTTTCCTGTTATGATAAATGTGATTTGGATCGAACCATTGATCCTTACAATGAATCAATATATAGATCAATTCTTAACAAATTATGAAGAAGTGAATTTTTGGAAATGAATGTGTCCATTTGATGGCAGATTCTTAAATTCATAAACTGTTAAGGTTTATGCTGTATCTTTTCACATAGCTAGATGATATATAGTAAAGACATAAAAGAAAGAGCAACACATTACATGAGGTGAGAGACATGACCCATCGAATATTAGTCGTAGAAGATGATCAGGATATTGGTGACCTTCTTCAGGAATCCCTTTCACGTGCAGGATATGAGGTGCTAAGAGCGATGAATGGCGAGCAAGCATTGAAGCTTGTGGATGATTTGCTCGATTTGGTGATTTTAGATGTGATGATGCCTGGGCTCTCAGGCATCGAAACATGCCAGCACATAAGATCCTCATCTAACGTTCCGATTCTATTTCTGACAGCCAAGTCGAGCACATTCGATAAAACTGAAGGATTACTTGCCGGTGGGGATGATTATATGACAAAGCCCTTCTCAGAAGAGGAGCTTCATGCTAGAGTCATTGCACAATTACGCAGGTATACCGTCTATCAGGAAAAGAAGGAGCAGGAAGAGACTTTTCTTGTTGGGGGTAAGCTGAAGGTAAGTGAAGAATTTAATGAAGTATGGAAAGAAAACCAGCAAATTAAGCTGTCTGATCTAGAATATCGGATGTTAAAGCTGCTCATGAGCAGGCGAAACAAAATATTTTCTGCTCAAAATATTTATGAAAGCGTGTGGGGACAGCCCTATTTCTATTGTTCCAACAATACGGTGATGGTACATATTCGAAAGCTTCGTGCCAAAATTGAAGATGATCCTGCGCGTCCTGTATATATCAAAACTGAATGGGGAAGAGGATATCGATTTGGCACATCCACATCGTAAATATACACTGGCCAAAAAGCTGGCACTGTTGATTTTGGCGGCTGCAATCGTAAGTGGTATTGTCTTTTTGACGCTGCAAAAGATCACCAATGATTTAATCGATGGATATTTGAGTTCAGACGAGTATTACGAGCAGGAGTCAGCCAAGTATATTCAAAAATTCAGCCGCTACGTGTCTGAGAATGAGCTGTCTTCAACGGATCGAAAAGCGTTTGGCGAGTGGGTGAAAAAAGAGAATTACATTAATTTGACCATCTTCAATGATCAAGTGCTGCAATATGACTCTATTTATTCCGCTGCCGATGAATCGGCGTACGGAAAAGAAAAGATGACCCAGTACGCTAAGCATCATTCGTATCCGGTTCAGTTTAGCGACGGTAAAGGCCGCGTCATGGTGGATGGTTTCTATTCATCTCGTTACCACGATCTTGCCTTTACACTGGAGCTGCTCGGGGCAACGCTTATATTTCTCCTCATTGTTCTTCTCGGCATTCGCAAAAGTCTGCGCTACCTGCAAATGATTCATCAAGAGATTCATATTCTTGAAGGGGGAGAGCTGGACTATGAGATGACGGTAAAAGGGCATGATGAATTAGCGATGATTGCCAAAAGTATTGAGGATCTGCGAAAAGCCTTTTTGGACAAGCTTCAAGCCATTGATGAGTTGCAAGAAGAGAGCCGCAGCTTGGTCACCGAAATGTCCCATGATATGAGGACACCGCTGACGTCGTTGATGATGAATCTGGAGTTTGCGAAAAAAGAGGAGACTGGAGCGGATACCCGTAAAGATCAATATATAGCGAGTGCCTACGGGAAAGCACTGCAATTAAAAAATCTGTCTGACAATCTGTTTGCCTATTTTCTGCTGGATAAAGAACATGAATTTGAGCTTGAGACCGTTGCAGTCAAAGAGGTGATTTACGATCTCCTGTCAGATCAGGTGGCCATCCTGCATCAAGAGAACTTTAAGGTTCATCTTTTAGGAGAACTGCCTGACAGCTATATCAATGTGAATGTCGAGCTGCTTGGCCGAGTATTTGATAATGTGATGTCCAATTTACGGAAATACGCAGATCCCAAAAAGGATATCAATCTCACGTTTTTATCGGATCAAGAAATTTTTGAGATTCATGTCAGCAATGCGATAAAAGAGACAAAGGTCACGCCGGAAAGCAATGGACTTGGTGAACGAAGCATCAAACGAATGATAACCCGCATGCACGGGCAGTTTGAAAGTATAGAAAGGAACGATGTTTACTACATCGTGCTGCGATTTTGGAACATCAAAATGTAGAAAACCAATGAATATACTGGAATGGAGAGACAACTCAATGAAACGATTCAACAACTTCCAAAAGATACCTGATCTCTTACAAGGCCTTCTCAATATCTGTCTGTTCTTTTTGGCCATCGCTTTAAGTGTTCTCTTGATCAGTGAAACATGGTACATTGTCCAATTTGTTTATAAAACACTGTTCAACAAAGGAGAAAGCTATTATGGAATGCTTGGGGAACTGCTGATCTTCTTTATGTACTTTGAGTTTATTGCCTTAATTATTAAATACTTTAAATCTAACTTTCATTTCCCGCTTCGTTATTTTATTTATATTGGGATCACAGCTGTCATCCGTTTAATTATCATTGATCATGAAGAGGCGGTATCGACCTTCTGGTGGGCGCTGGCCATTCTTGCTATGACCTGTGCACTCTTTATCGCGAGCAAAAGAGATGCTGCTCAAGAGCATGAGGAAGTGAAGTAAGGAAAGAAGACGAACGATGGACGTTCGTCTTTTGTGCATTCATAAAGAGATGTACAGTATGATGAAAGGCGTTTTACAAAGCACCGACTTTATTGACATGTTCTTATGGTATGATTTAGAAAAAGTAAGACCTTCCCTCTGCAGGATATGAATGAATAGGATGCAGGAAGGAGGATGACTAATTCGGCTTAGTCATTCTCATTTCTGGCTAAAGGAGCGAAATCAATTGACACACACCAAGACAGAACCATTCTCGTTTACAAGTATGCAACAAGCAGCCTCTGTACATATTCCAGAAAGACAATTCATTTCATCACATGATGGTACAAGCCTTGCGTATTATCCATTTTTATCAGAAAAGAAGACGCAGGCCAATGTGATCTTGATTCATGGCGGTGGTGCTCATAGTTTGGCTGGTTATGAGCATATCGCTTACACACTGCAACATGATTTTCACGTAAATGTATTTTTACTTGATCTAAGAGGCCATGGCCATTCACAAGGAAAAAAAGGGGATACACCTAGTGTCACGGATGTATGGCAAGATATGTCGCAGGTTGTGGATGCCATTAAACAGGATCATAAAGGTGCCATCTACCTTTGTGGCCATTCTTCGGGAGCAGGCCTGCTGCTTAACTACTTGTCTTGGCCCAAAAAAAGAGAAGTGGACGGTTACTTTTTCATCGCACCTGAATTTGGCTATAAGTCAGGTACTGCAAGGGCTGATCAAATTCCTTTTGCCACCGTTCAAGTATGGAAATTCATTCTGTCTGCGATGACAAAAGGGAGTCTAATGAGTCATTCTGAAGCCGTACGTTTTCATTATCCTGCATGGGCAGTTGAGCAGGATCCGCTTCTGTTGACGGCTATCACCGTCAATCTATCTCTTGCCTTAACCCCATCTGCACCTAAAAAACAATTTGCGAAGATGGATCGGCCGTATGGCATGTTTGTAGGCAGCAAGGATGAGCTGTATGACGTCGAGACATTTCTTACCTATCATGAGCTGCCGAAACAACCAATCAAAAAACAATCAGTCTATCAAGTGCTGGAAGGACATACCCATTTGTCGATTTTATTAGAAGCGGGAAAACAGATTGGCAGGACGATTCAAATGTGGAATCATCCTATTTTATAAGAACAACTAGTCAATACTCTCCCATTTTCTTAAAAATTTACATTGACACCATCCTTTTCTATGATAAAATCATAATGTGATAATGAGAATCGTTATCAAATGATATGACTACATATAGAATGGATAGGTGAGGTACATGTTCAAGAAATCTTTTTGGTCGCTATTAGTTGTGCTCTCCATCGTTTTACTTGCAGCTTGCGGCAGCAATAGCAGTAACGGCAAGTCAGATAGTAAAGAGAAAACAAGGACCGTTGAAAGCGCTATCGGTTCAACTGACAATATTAAGGATAAACCAAAGCGTATTGTGACACTGTACCAAGGAGCAACCGATGCAGCAGTCGCTATGGGCATTAAACCAGTGGGTGTTGTAGAATCTTGGCTTGAAGCACCTACGTATAAATATTTAAGAGATGACTTAAAGGATGTTAAAATTGTTGGGCAGGAAACACAGCCAAACTTAGAGGAAATTGAAAAGCTCAAGCCTGATTTGATCATTGCATCGAAAATCCGCCATGAGCAAATTTTTGATCAGCTGCAAGAGATCGCTCCAACTGTTGCAACAGAAACAGTGTTCACCTTTAAAGATACAGTGAAGTTGATGGGTGAAGCGTTAAATCAGGAAGACAAATCAAAAGAATTGCTGACGAAGTGGGATGACCGCGTCGCTGACTTCAAAGAAAAAGCGAAAAAAGACATCAAAAACTGGCCAATGAGTGTGTCTGTGGTGAACTTCCGTGCAGACCATGCTAGAATCTATCAAACTGGTTTCGCAGGGTCGATTTTAACAGAGTTAGGCTTTAAAGGACCTAAGAATGTCAAAGATAAAAAGCAAGACATTATTACACTGACAGACAAAGAGAGCATTCCGCAAATGGATGCAGATGTGATCTATTACTTCATGGATGATCAAGATAAGGCGGTTGAGAAAGCATATAAAGAGTGGACGAGTCATCCTTTATGGAAGCAGCTTGACGCAGTGAAAGCGAAACAAGTGCATAAAGTAGATGAAATCACTTGGAACATGGGCGGCGGTATTATCGCTGCAAACATGATGCTTGATGATATTTACGATCGTCTAGGAATTGATAAATAAGTCATAACAGAGGAGAAAATGTGAACATACCATTTTCTCCTTTTTTCCATAACAGATTGAAAGCGGGAATCAGATGAGAAGTTTATTAAAAAAGGATTCAAGCAAGGCACTGCTTTTTGCTGGATTCATTGTGTTGATGTTGGTCTTTTTTTTGCTCAGTATTTCCCTTGGGCAAACCTCAATTTCCCTCAAAGCCACCATCCATGCTTTTCTTCAATTTGATGAATCGGATCCAAACAGTGTCATTGTCATGACATCCAGATTATCAAGAGCTTTAATCGCAACGGTCGTTGGATCTAGCCTGGCGATTTCAGGTGCACTCATGCAGGCATTGACGAGAAATCCGCTTGCGGCGCCTGATTTATTAGGAATTAATGCAGGTGGACTCTTTTTTATCGTGATTTCGATTGTTTTCTTTTCAACAGAGTCGTTAACAGGCTATATGTGGACAGCCTTTCTAGGCGCAGCGATTGCAGGGATGCTTGTTTTTCTATTGGGTTCCATTGGTAGAGATGGATTGACGCCAGTCAAAATTGTCCTTGCAGGAGCGGCGATATCTGCACTGTTTGCGTCTTTTACACAAGGTCTTTTAATCGTGAATGAACAGTCGATTCAAAGTATTTTGTTTTGGATGGCTGGTTCAGTGTCTGGAAGAAGCATTGATATGTTAATCCCTGTGTTACCTTATATTCTCGGTGCGACGATTGTGGCGCTGCTTCTAGGACGTTCTATTAATGTTCTTTTGTCAGGAGATGATATTGCCAAAGGACTTGGCCAGCGTACACTGCTGCTGAAAATCACGATGGGTGTACTCGTCGTCTTTTTAGCAGGTGGTTCGGTCGCTGTTGCCGGTTCAATTGGTTTTGTTGGTTTTCTTGTGCCGCATATTGTGAAAAAGCTTGTCGGACCTGACCACCGCTGGGTACTGCCGTATTGTGCCGTTGTGGGAGCGTCGCTTTTACTTGCCGCGGATCTGGCGGCTCGTTTTCTGATCATGCCGCAGGAAGTGCCGATTGGTGTCATGACGGCGGTAGCAGGAGCGCCTCTATTTGTTTATCTCGTGCGCAAGGGGTTGAAGACAGGTGGCTAAAACATATACAGTGCGTTCTAAAGGCGGGCGCATTTCATTTCAATTTTCAAAGCGGACGTTTTTGATTTTACTTTTATTGACGGCCATTGCCTTTGGTTTATTTATTCTCAGTCTCAGTATGGGAAGCCGGTTCATTCAGCCGGTGGATGTTCTGCTTCATTTAATCGGTCAGGGAGAGGGAAATTCCTTTGTGTTAAATACGCTGAGGATTCCACGAACGCTGCTGGCTGTCTTAGTCGGAGCCTCGCTTGCGGTATCAGGGCTTATTTTGCAAGGATTGATTCGCAACCCGCTGGCCTCACCTGACATTATTGGGATTACGAGTGGTGCTTCGTTTGGTGCGATTATGTTCATCGTCTTTTGGATGGGTACTGTGCCTATTGCTTATCAATCCTTATGGGCGATTGCAGGTGCTTTTGCGGTATCGTGCCTGATCTATTTGCTGTCATGGAAAAAAGGGGTCAAACCGATCACACTTGTCCTAATGGGAATAGGAATTTCTGCCATTATGAAGGCATGTGTGACGTTTACGCTTGTTCTTAGTGATACGATGACAACGACAAAGTCTTACATCTGGCTGACGGGGAGCTTGTATGGTTCTACGATGAAAGACGTTACTGCGATGCTTCCTTGGGTGATGATTATTTTACCGATTGTCATGGTGTTAGCAAGAACGATGAATGTAAAAGAACTTGGCGATGATCTTGCAACAGGTCTCGGGGTAAAAGTGCAGGCGAAACGATTATTCTTTCTCCTGATGAGTGTGACATTGGCTGGTGTTGCAGTCGCATTTGCAGGCGGCATTGAATTTGTTGGACTCATGGCGCCGCACGTTGCACGGATGATCATTGGACGTTCATTCATAGCGCTTGTCCCAGCATCTGCGCTTGTTGGAAGTATTCTCGTGATGCTGGCTGATCTTGTGGCTAGAACCGCATTTCTACCGTTAGACGTCCCAGCAGGTGTATTTACGGCAGCTATTGGTGCACCGTTCTTTATTTATTTGTTATATCAACAGCGCAATCGATAAACAGAAGATGGGGGTTTTGATATGAGGCCAGAGTGGGTTGAGAGAGAATTACTTGATTTCGGGGTACACATCACAAATGGACCAATGACATCTGATCGCACACTTGCTGCGCTTTTTTCAGAAGCAGCCGTCATACGTTTATTAGAAGCTGAAAAGGAAGCGATGCATGCACCCAATCTTGCGGTAGCAGCTTCTATGTTTTCAAAGCGGTATGCCTATTTAGCCGTCAGTTCCTCTCTATATTTGATGACGCTGTATGACGGTATCTATCAGTTTCCACCAGCAGCATGTGCATTTAGAGAGGATCGGAAAATTGAAGTGGATGAGGCGGCGTGTTCGTTTGTTCCACTAGAAGGAGATCGGCATGAGTGGAGAGAGAAGGTCGTACGTGCGCTGTTTACGGAGTGTGTCACGCCTCTTTTAGACGTACTGAACCGCTCATCAAAACTCTCTTCTCGTATTTTATGGGAAAATGTAGCCGTTCGAATCAACTCTCTTTATCGAAGCATGATGCGGGAAGCGGAAGAACCTGCGGTGAAGCAGCGCGTGCGGGAGGATTATCTGTACCTGAAGCAGGTGGCTGGTGAAGTATTTGGAGCTCAGCAAAATCCATTTCAGCACAGTTTAAACCTAGACGACAGCTTACTTGAAACATCCAACCGGAAAACCTGCTGTATGTATTATAAGCTTGAGAAAAAATCAGAGAGTCTTGATTATTGTCTTGTTTGTCCGATAAAAAAAAACACCTTATGCTAAAGGTGTTTTTTTATTAGTTTATATGGAAGGAACTAATATGAAAAAAATTATAATATTTATCATTTTTATTATTACAATAATCATTGGCTTGTTGTTCTTTATTCAACCACTTAAAAACCAAATTTCTTTTCTTACAGTAAAAAACACAAATCTTACTGAATTAAAGGTAGGACAATTGGAGTTGGGTTTAAAAAAGAGAAACTATAGTGAAAATGAGTGGATTAAAACTTCAAATTCAAATTATTTTAAAGTGAATAATAGAAAAGAAATAGTGGCAATCTCCTTAGAAAATAATCAAAGTTATATAAACAGTACAATAAATATTAATTCAACTGAAAAAAATATTTATGATTATTTTGGTGAAAATGCCTATCATAGAGTGGATGATCAGGGTTATAAAATTATAGGTTATAAGGATTCTAAGCATGATATCAAATTAGAGTTTTTCTACTTAGAAAGCAATTTAGAGAGAATAATTATTAGCAAGTTTGAGGGATTTTAAATATAGTGTCTTTATGTTTTTTTAAATTATATAGGATTAAACCCAAACTGTGGAAAGGGATTGTTAATTGATAAAGAAGCCGTTTTCACTGTAAATAGTCATTTTATTAAGAAAGGCACTGCTATGAGCAAGCAGTGCCTCTTTTTATTCCCAAATCCCACTTGCCCATTCAGGATGATCAATAAAAGGATTGCGGTTGTGCTGATACGTTTGATATATGATCTTATTGCGGTTCCGTTCGATTTGATCGACTGGGTCCTGCTTGTGCCATTTGAGAAGCACAGACATTTTGCCGTGAAGAGGCGAGCTTCCATTATTCACTTTGTCGTTTAATTCTAAATCTGGAAAGCGGTCATCACCTTCGTAGCGAACCGCCATATAAAAGAGCATTCTCGCAACATCTCCTTTGACCCGGCTGTGAGGTTCGAAGGAGTCGCTGTCGTAGAAATTGCCCGGCGCCCCTTTGTATTCATAACCGCCTGTATCAAAATCTAAATTTCCACGTGTGCTGTTCGTTTGCACATCTGTCGCACGAAGGTGGTGGAGATCTGTCCCAGGCCCCTGGCTTGTCCCAAAATTGCCATGAGACTTGGCCCAGACATGCTCTCTGTTCCACTGGCCGACATTCCCGCCATTCGCTTGCTTTGAGCGAGAGGCACCACTATAAAGCAGCAGCACATTGTTTGGGTTATTGGGGTCTTCATCTGTTTTCTTTAATGCATCCCAAACCTGGCTGTAGGATAGCTGCGTATGATCATCAATGATATCGTGTAAAGCTTTTTTAAGAGCGGGTCCTGATTTGCCAGCAGCAGATTGGTAATAGGAATCGATTTGACTTGTGGCGGCAGTTTGCGTTTGTTGTGCAGATGTTTCGTTTTGAAGCTGTAACGGGGAAAAGGTGATCGTTTGACTAGGTTCATTCAGATTGAAACCTTGAGCGTTTGCAGCTGAAGGCAGAGGGGCGGCGAATGTGCCGAATATCATGATTCCGGCGGCCACAGCTCCAAATAAAGTTTTTTTCATCCGATTTCCTCCTTGATAGGGAATGTATTCTCTTTATTTCTATCATATTGTCATGAAGAAATAAATGGATTTCTCGTAAATTTTATGTAATGAGTTCGTAGGAAAAGAGATTGCTATTTTAGGAGCATTCCTGTATAAGTGGGCTTATAAGGATGGACAGCAAGGGAGAGGATGGATAACGTGAAAGAACTGCAAACACCTTCGAGAACGATAATGACACCGGGGCCCGTAGAAGTAGACCCGAGAGTGCTCCGTGTGATGAGCACCCCTATTCTCGGTCAATTTGATCCAGCATTTACACACATAATGAACGAAACAATGACCTTATTGCGATCACTTTTTCAAACAGAAAACAAATGGGCTTATCCAATTGACGGTACGTCCCGTTCAGGGCTTGAAGCTGTGCTCGCCAGTGTGATTGAGCCGGGAGATTCAATGCTTGTGCCTGTCTTTGGCCGCTTCGGTCACCTGCTCATTGAAATAGGACAGCGCTACGGTGCTGAGGTACATACAATGGAATGTGAATGGGGGACGGTTTTTGATCCTGCCGACATCATCCAAGAAATAAAGCAGGTCAAGCCTAAAATCGTTGCCATGGTTCATGGTGAAACATCCACCGGACGATTGCAGCCGCTCAAGCAAATTGGTGAAGCATGCCGGGCTCTTGATGCGCTGTTCATTGTAGACGCTGTGGCGACCATTGGCGGTGTCGAGGTAAAAGTGGACGAATGGAAAATTGATGCGGCGATTGGCGGCACGCAGAAATGTTTATCTGTTCCATCAGGCATGTCACCTATTACATATAATGACCGAGTCGCAGCTGTCATTGAATCGAGGAAGAAAGTAGAAAAAGGGATTGCGACACAGGATGAATTACAAAAACAGATCGATATTTCTCCAATCAAAAGCAATTATTTTGATTTAAGCCAGCTTCAGGATTATTGGAGCCCAAGAAGATTAAATCATCATACAGAAGCGACAACGATGCTCTATGCACTGCGAGAAGGGGTTCGTCTTGTGCTGGAAGAAGGGCTGTCTGAACGTTTTCAAAGACACGCGTGTCATGAAAAAGCCTTGATGAAAGGTCTTGAAGCGATGGGGCTTGAATTGTTTGGTGATCCAGATTGTAAAATGCCGGTTGTGACCTGTGTTGTCATTCCAAGCGGTATTGACGGAGAAGCGGTCCGTGCCGACCTGCTCCATCATTTTGGAATTGAGATTGCAAGCTCCTTTGGACCGCTTGCCGGCCGTATATGGAGAATTGGGACAATGGGCTACAGCTGCCGAAAGGAAAATGTGTTGTTTGTGTTAGCGGGTCTGGAAGCGATCCTCATCAAACACGGTGCGTCTATCCATTGCGGAGCAGGGCTTCAGGCGGCTCTTTCTATCTATGAACAAGCTGAATAGATACATCATACTCGCCACTGGCGGGTATTTTTTTATTTGGAAAAGAACGCTAATTTTTGAAAAACTAGACTTATAGATAAGGTTATCGCTATACTGGAGAAGTTCTCATCCTTTTTGTCATCATTTTCATTTATTTTGCAGAAAGAGGTTTTTTGTATGAAGAAGATGGGCAGATTATACATTTTGATGCTCAATATTTTTATTGCCATGCTTGGCTTTGGCCTCATTGTACCTGTTATGCCGAGTTACATCGAAGCCTTTGGCGCAACAGGAAAAACACTCGGTTTTCTTGTCGCTGCAACAGGCCTCACACAATTCGCGTTATCGCCGATCGCCGGCGCACTGACCGATCGGTTTGGACGAAGGAAATTGATCATTGCCGGGATTGCCGGCTTTACGATTGCTCAGTTTATTTTTGCTTTTGCTGATCAGCTTTGGATGCTGTTTGTGTCTCGCTTTTTAGGCGGTGCTGCCGGGGCTTTGCTCATGCCGGCCATGTTTGCATACATCGCTGATATCACAAGTGAAAAGGACCGAGGGAAAGGAATGGGTCTATTCAGTGCAGCGATGACACTAGGTTTTGTCATTGGGCCGGGCGTAGGCGGCTATTTGGTTGAGTACGGGATCGCTTTTCCATTTCTCATTGCCGGTTCCTTTGCCGCCCTTTCTACTTTGTTATCCATCCTATTCTTACCTGAAACTTTAACAAAGGAAAAGCAGGAAGAGGCGCGGCTCAACAAGGACATTCATTTCAATCCTTTTGTACAAATGACCCAAGCTCTAAAGACATCGTACGGCTTTTTGTTTATATTGGCCTTTGTCCTCAATTTCGGGATCATTCACTTTGAATCGATTTTCGGCTTATATGTAGACCAAAAACACGGATTTTCACCGAAAGATATTGCCTTTGTGATTACGGTTGCGGGTCTCGCTGGAGTGCTTGTCCAAGGTGCGTTAGTGAATGCCTGTGTGAAACGATTTGGAGAGATGAGAGTCGTGCGTTATGCGCTGTTAGGTGCGGCTTTCATGCTGATCGCCTGCCGTTTTGCGCCGTCCTTTTGGTTGATCTTTACAGGTTCGATTTTATTTTTATCGGCTACGTCATTTGTCCGTCCAGCCCTCAATACATTGCTGTCCAAGATGGCAGGCAATCAGCAAGGGGTGGCAGGCGGTCTCAATACATCCTTTATGAGCCTTGCCAATATCGTCGGACCAAGTCTTGCGGGTATATTATTTGATGTGAATATTGAGTTTCCTTTTATGTTTGGAACACTGGTGCTTTGCGTCAGTTTCGCTGCATCCATCGTGTGGGGGAAAAAAGTGCAGCATACTCATGTAGCGCAAGGAAGATTGTAGTTGATCTACAATCTTTTTTTATTGAATGAAATACATTTAGAAAAATTCTAATTAGAAATAGTATATGTTTTATATTTTATCTAAATGAATAGTATAGTTTATCAATATTTACACCTTTTACTGAGATGAAATCCATAGATTTAGGTCTTTGAGATCAATAAAAACTTGTTAATAAAATACTAAAATATACATTTTGTGTAAAAAGTGATTGATTGGTTTTTTCCGCAATGGTAACATCAATCTCGACAGCATGAGGTAACTGAGATAATCAAGAGAAAAGGGGATAGAAAATGAAGAAGTTTATGTTTGCCATTATATTTTTTATCGTCACCATGTTTAGTACAGCAGTGCCATCAGCAGTTCATGCGGCAGAAATTGATCATGACAAGGTAGTTGGTTTTAGAGAAGTCAATCCAACAACTGTTACACAAAAAGCGGCGAAAAAATTTCAGCCTTATTTGAAAGTATGGCATGGATGTGTACCATTCCCAGCTGTAGATGCTGCTGGAAACACAAGCAGAGGGTTAAAAACGAGCGGTTCACATAATGGTGGATGCAGCAGTAATATCGGTCAAGTATATTCACGTTCAGATTGGTACAATGGCAGCTGGGCAATTATGTATGCTTGGTATTTCCCAAAAGATAATCCTTCACCGGGCTTTGGTCATCGTCATGACTGGGAATCCATTGTCGTTTGGATTGACAACCCAGCTGTAGCCAGCCCGCGTGTTCAATCGATTGCTTACTCAGGTCATGGGCAATATAAGAAAGCAGCACCGAGTGCCGCAAGTATTTTAGGAACAAATCCTTTGGTTGGTTATGATAGCAACTGGCCATTGAACCACGAGCTGGATGTAAGCGGCAATGTGAGCGGTAAAGGGATGCAGCCTTTAATTGGCTGGGATGATCTAACGCCGGCAGCAAGACATGCATTGAATACAACAGACTTTGGTAGTGCCAACGTACCATTCAAGGACAGTAACTTTAAAAACAATTTAGCAAAAGCTTGGTATCGTTAAGAGTTAACCATGATAAAAAACCGATCATCTAAAAAATGATCGGTTTTTTTATCAATAAAATCGCATCATCTCTCATATTTCACGACAGGTGATTTTTCTTTATGAAGCGCACGAATCATCGCATCATCTACGTGTAAATGCTCTTTCACTAATTGAGGCGGGGTTAAGGCCATCCACTGATTCAACGAAATATCTGCAAACCGGTCACTTTTAAAAATTTCTAAAAACCAAAGGCTCGTTTGGCCGATATTTTGGATGTAATGCCCCATACCAAAAGGAACATATCCAACATCACCTGCTCTGTAATTAAAGGTGCGGGCAGTACCTCCTGCTCCAAAGACCGTCATTTTGGCCGTGCCGGTTAAATAGTATTGCCACTCATCATTATTAGGGTGCCAGTGCATTTCTCTCATGCCGCCAGGTTTTACTTCGACAAGTGCAGCCGCAATCGTTTTTGAAATCGGGAAATTCTGTGAGTCGACAATTCGGACGGTTCCGCCTGAGGTCGTTAGCGGCTTTTGACGAAGAAGCTGGTGCGTAAATGGCGGCTTAATGCTCCCGTATGGATCAGATACCATTTGGCTTTCTAAAGATGCCGGCGGTGAGCCTTGAAACATATAGCGCTGCTTATTCGGAATACGGTCAAACAATTTCTTAGGAACACCAAAATTGGCGGATAGAATCTCTTTTGGTGTATGGGCAAACCAGTCTGTGATCGTGAATGTATCAAATTCAGAAAAATCGCCATCATCAAATACAAGAAGGAACTCACATCCATCCTCAAGTCCTTGGATGGAGTGCGGGATACCAGGTGGAAAATACCACAAATCGCCTTCTTCTATATCAGCGATCATATTTCGCCCTTCTGCATCTACAGATGTGATGCGGGCTTTGCCTAAAATCATATACGCCCATTCCGCCTGTTTATGCCAATGAAGCTCACGAATACCTCCGCGTGTGAGCCGCATGTTGACACCTGCAATCGTTGTTGAAACAGGCAGCTCCCGCTTCGTAATTTCCCTCGACCAGCCGCCGTGATTCAAATGCATGTGTGTATCAGAAAATGAAAATTTTAAATTAGGAATTGTTCCGGCATCGGTTTTAGGGGGAACGAGCATATCTGGGTTCTCTATATCTCGAAGGACATCACGCGGGCCTAAGTCGGTGGCACCCGCGCCATCCTTTCGAATGGGCTGCGGGATGTGACGGAGCTCATCATCCATTTGTCATCCCTCCTCGAGACTCATTTTTCTCTTCCAAACTATATGAAGCTTCGGAAGAAAAAATTCAATCAGGATGGGATGTGAGAAACCTTTGAATACGGAAGGCTAAGCGCAGCCGCAATGTTGCGTCAGGATCTTTTAAGCTGATTCGAAGCAATTCTTCACACTTCTCAAGGCGATAAATGACTGTGTTGCGATGAATCGACAATCGTTTGGCTGTTTCTGAAATGTGGCAATGGGTTTCTAAATAGACAGATAAGGTGTGAAGAAGGCTTTGGTCTGCTTGTGATGGTTCAGATAACGGGTGTAGGTGCAGCTGGTGAAAAGTGATCATATCCTTTATTGGAATGAGCTTTAGTAAATCTGGTACATCCTTCGCCTGATAAAATTGAATATATTCAGTCCGCGATGAGAGATGTCCGGTTTGAAGAGCCTCTAATGCTTCATTGTAGCCCTCAGACAGATGGGGGATTAGGCAGGCGGTCAAACTCACCCCAAATGAGATGGTGTGATTCACTTGCAGTTTAACAAGCTTCTGCAATTGTTTTAAAAAAGAGCTGAGACTGCCGCTAACCTCAGGCAAACTGCCATTCTCCTCCATCAATACAACACCCATATCACCTTTGACAAACAGAAAGGCAGGAAATGGGCAACTTGGAAGTGCACTTTCGAGCAGATCAATCACTTGATCTAAAACCATTTGCTGCTTCATAAAACATGTGGTATCACTGCGCTGGTCAAGCTGACAGATCATACATAGATAGCGACATTCGGCGCTTAATCCAAACGATTGAGCGAAATGTAAATGATCTTGCTGGGAAAACGATGCCCTCTCTATCCATCTGCGAAAACCCTCATTTCTAGCTCGCTTGGCCATTTGCAGGGCGGCATATTGTCTCATACGAGCAATCGATATTTCGTTCACTGCTTTTACAATCATCCCATGCAATGCTTTATTCTGCGGGTGAATGAAAGAAAGGATAACCAGGTAATCACATGTTTGTTCGTTTAAATCAATCGGAAAGATGGAAAAGGTTTGTTTAGCATGTATCATCGAAAAAGAATGAGTTGTCCTGCTTCGAAAAAAGGGGAGAATGTGCATCCATTCTGGGCTCGTCATCATGGAGTGCGAGGTATACAGTATACGTCCATACTGGTTAAACAAATAGACAGGCTTGTGAATATTTCTGGCGATTTTTTGTAATATGTCAAACTGGTTATCGTCTATGTTCATATCCACTCAATCTCCTTTATTGGTGAAGATGAATAAAAAAATGGACAATTGCTGTCAACATCTCTGATATGCATTTTATGTTATCAGCTAAAATCATTTTAGATAGAAAGTTGTTAATTAATATGACAAACAAACAGAGCGTCAGGACAAAATCACGTGTCGCCAGTCATCTTCATTCAGAATTACGAGCAAATATGATATGTTGTAGACAGAAGAATTTCTTTCAGAAATATGGGGATCACAAGGAACAAAGGCTTTGATGTGAGGAAGCCGTTTATACATGAGAGTGGCAAGAGGTGAGAAACATGATTTATATCGGATTAACTGGCTGGGGAGATCATGACAGTCTTTATCCGCCGAAAATTGGCAGCACGCAAAAGCTGTTTCACTACGCATCAACGTTTCCCATTGTGGAACTAGATGCCAGCTTTTATGCGGTTCAGCCTGAGCGTAATCATGAAAAGTGGATAAAGGATACTCCGGATGACTTTCAATTTGTTGTGAAAGCATACCAAGGAATGACTGGACATCAAAGGGGCGAGATTCCGTTTGCTTCGAAGGAGGACATGTTTGATGCATTTATTCTTTCGCTGACTCCGCTCATTCGTGAAGGGAAACTCGCCATGGTGCTCTTTCAATTTCCACCTTGGTTTGATTGCAAAAAAGAGCACGTTCACTATTTAAGATGGTGTAAGGAGAAGATGGGTGATATTCCTTGTGCTCTCGAATTCCGAAACTGTACATGGTTTTCAGAGGAATTTTATGAGCAGACTTTGTCCTTTATGGAAAAGGAAGGATGGATTCATTCTGTCTGTGATGAACCGCAAGTCGGAGAAGGCTCCATTCCGCCAGTCATACAAGCTACACACCGTGATAAAACATTGGTCCGATTTCACGGGAGGAATAAACAGGGCTGGCTTCACCCGGCAGACCATGAGAATTGGCGTGAAGTGAGATACTTATATTTATATAATGAAGCTGAATTAAAAGAGTGGAAAAAGAATCTCGACATCTTGCATCAGCAATCGAAAGATGTCTATGTCGTGTTTAATAATAACTCCGGTGGAGATGCAGCGGCAAATGGCCAGCAGATGATTGATTTGCTGGATATCACGTATTCAAGCCTGTCTCCGAAGCAGTTAGATTTATTTAGTTAACCGAGAGCTGACTGAAGCTTTCAACCTGAATGAGACGGTCAGTGACAACTTGAGGGAGAGATCAACATGCTGCAGAAGCTATGGTTATATCATACAAACGACTTGCACAGCCATTTTGAGAACTGGCCAAAAATTGCAGCTTATATTGAAGAAAAGCGTCAAGTTCACGATCAGATGCTCTTGTTTGATATTGGCGACCATATGGATCGAGTGAACCTCGTATCCGAAGCTGATTATGGAAAGGTAAATGTCAAGCTCCTCAATCAGCTTGGCTATGATGGAGTCACGATCGGGAATAATGAAGGCATTACGCTGCCTCATGATCAGCTGGATCACCTATATGAGAATGCACAATTTCCTGTGGTCCTGTCTAATCTATTTGAGAAAGGCAAAAGGCCATCATGGGCAAAGCCCTATCATATGATTACAATGGAAAACGGACTGAGAATATGTCTCTTAGGCGTGACTATTGCGTATACACCTGTTTATGAAAAGCTGGGCTGGAACATTACTGATCCATTTGACAGCATACGGGACATGCTGCAGGAAGTGAAGGGGCAGGCAGATGTCATTGTGCTCTTATCCCATCTCGGTATTATCCATGATCGAGAGGTCGCTCGTGATTTCCCTGAAATCGACGTCATCCTAGGATCACACACGCATCATCTGTTAGAACAGGGCGAAATGGACAATGGGGTGCTTCTTGCATGCGCTGAAAAGTATGGGCATTATATTGGCTGCGTCGAGCTGACAATCGATACAGCGCGCAAAGAGCTGATAGAGAAAAAGGCGACAGTGCAGTCGGTGGATCAGCTCAGCAGTGAATCAAACGAAGCTATCACCACCTTACAGCAGGCAGAAAGAAGAGCCAAAGCACTCATGCAGGAAAAAGTCACAACGATTGAATCGAAGCTAGAAACGAAGTGGTTCGATGAATCTCCGCTTCCGCAGCTCTTAACAGATGCTATTAAAGATTGGTGCGGAGCGGATATTGGCATGATGAATGCAGGTATGGTGCTTGAGTCATTAGAGGCAGGAATTGTCACAAGAGAAGAAATCCACCGGATATGTCCGCATCCCATTAATCCCATTCGGGTGACGCTTACCGGTCAACAGCTCATCGAAACGGTTCAGCGGGGCTGTGAAGAAAAAATGGAACAGCTGCGCATTAAAGGCTTCGGCTTTAGAGGTGAGCTGATGGGGAAAATGCTATATAGCGGCCTCAGCTATACATTAGAAGAAGGCGAGGCCAAACGGGTGAAGGATGTCTTTGTACATGGTCAATTGATCAAAAACGACGCCTCCTATTCAGTTGGCACAGTCGATATGTATACATTAGGGTCTCTTTTTCCTCATATCCGTGATCACGAACACATTGAATATTTTATGCCTGAATTTTTACGTGATGTTCTGACATGGCGCTTGAAGGAAGCAACATGAAATCCGCTTCAGCCTAACAACATGCGCCCTCTTTTCACATAGATTGTGATGAGAGGAGTGAAGGGATTTGGTGAATTTAACACCTATTACAATTGATGGCCATTCCTTTACAGCGGTCACCGTCAAACTGCCGAAGACAAATTTCATGGCAGTAACAAATGAACACGGGTATATCATGTGCGGTGCACTTGATGTCGGGCTCTTGAATGAAAAGCTTGCAGATAGAGGAATTATTGCAGGAAGAGCAGTTGGGGTAAGAACCATTGAGCAATTGCTCGATGCTCCTTTAGAATCTGTGACATACGCCGCAGAAGCACTGGGTATCTCTGCTGGAACAATTGGAAGAGATGCATTATTAAAAATGGTGAAATAAAATAGAGAGATGATTCCTATCCCCCCGCCTGTCTGCATACACATGTAATGGAGAAGGGGGGATTTTTTATTGAGAATGAACCGCCGTTATCGCCCCTACAAAAAGGGCCCTTTGCCATTTCGTTACGTCATGCTGCTTGCCATCGTGTTCTTTGTGCTCTCAACCGTGATTAGTTTATTTTTTATCAACCGATCAATTAAACCAACCCTTATTCACATTGCTGAACTAGAAACAGAGCGCATCGCCAATCACCTCATACAATATTCAGTACAAGACTTTGCAGACGATCAGGAGAATATGAAGGATATGGTGGTCATGAATACAAGTGAGAACGGAAAAGTGACGACCATCGATTTTAATGCGCAAGCAACATCGAAAGCCATGGCTGACCTATCACGTCATCTTCAGAAAAATTTAGAGGACATTGAAAAGGGGAACTTTCAAAAAGAGGCAAAAGAAGCGTTAAAGGATCAAACAGATGGACATGACGGCATTATATATAACATTCCGCTCGGGCAAGCATCCGGAAATGCACTCATCGCCAACCTTGGCCCCAAAGTGCCTGTACGGTTTAGTGTGATTGGTGATCCGCATACGGACGTTGAGAAAAACATTAAGCCTTATGGCATCAACAATGCCTTGATTGATATTAGTGTTCTGATCGAGGTTAAGGTAAGAGTCATTATCCCATTTGCTTCTGAAACAATCGTAGTTAAAAACTCTGTTCCTGTCTCCATAAAAGCCGTTCAAGGAGACGTACCAGATTATTATAATGGCAGCGGAACAAATTCAGGTGCTCCACCAATTGTTCTCCCAGAGAAAAAGGAGAAAAAGGAATAACAGCCCAACAATGATTGGGCTGTTTTTTTACGATTTTCGTTTCCGTTCAGCTCTTTCCCACGCCCTCAAATGAGGGTATGGGTCAAATGACCATTCCGTTCTACCGTTGTCTTTGTACATGCCATAGTGAAGATGCGGCGGAAATTTTCCTGCGGTGCCTGGAGGGCCGTAACCGGAGCTTCCGACAGATCCAATCACCTGACCTGGTTCAACTATTTGACCTGTCTTAAGTCCTTTCGTAAAGCCATTTAAGTGAGCGAAGTAATGATAATGATTATGAATATCTCGAATGCCTATCCGCCAGCCGCCAAAGCGGTTCCATCCTTTCATTTCAATCACGCCATACGATGTCGCACGAACGGGAAGTCCATAATGGGCAAATAAATCGGTTCCCTCATGAATTCTTCTTCCTCCAAATCCTCTCGCATCTCCCCATGTACTTCGGTAGCTGTAGTCAGCTCCAACTGGTAGAGGAAAAGCATGCTTTCCAAGATCAAGATGGCCGTAGTGCTTATATAGCTTCATAAAAGATGAAATGATTCCAACGGTTTGATCACGTCCATAATAGTCCCATAAGCCAATTTTTAATTGATCAATGCTGCTGCCGTAGTGAAGCAAGTATTGAGCAAACGTGAATAATACATCCTCATCGTCATCACTGTCCGCTTTGCCATCCCCATTCCCATCAAGCCCAATTCCGTCAAACACTTTAATGCTTAAAGGAGAGGTATCCTGTTTATTCGGGTTTTCTGGTCCAATCCACATTTCCCGGGGAATGTAGATGCCAATGACGCCTTTTTGTTTCGGTAAATCTCTTCTGCTTTTTCGAATATTGTGTTCATACTGATCAACTGCAGCAAGTACATACCATGGAACCTGTGTTGTGATGGAGACTTTTTCATATAGGGCCATTCTTTGCTTCAATTCATTTGACTGTTTGCCGGTCCTTTCTGCATGAACAGGTAAAGGGAGCATTGAAAGAGCAATCATAATGGCTAAAACCACTTTCACAAACGTCCATCTCCTTTCATCGAGCATCGTCTTCTACCGTTTAGTGTGGTTAGATCACTCTATTTCATAAGAAGAAAATGTTAGTAATTTTCTTCTGTTTTTTTAGGAGGCTTTTGGGTATTTTTGCAGCTCATTCCCTTGTTGTTCAATCTGTACTATGTTAAAGTGTCTAAAGAAAAGGCTTTAGGCCGAAGATTCAATTTTTTGCAGCTTCTTGGCTGCATCCATCGTATATAGCAGGAAGATTTTTGTAGATGCACCTTTAACGAATTCATATGGAGATGATGGAATTGGCAAAGAAGGAAGAGCACGTAAGAAAACCGGACTGGCTTAAAATTAAGCTGAATACGAATGAAAACTATACCGGTTTGAAGAAAATGATGCGGGAAAACAACCTGCATACCGTTTGTGAGGAAGCAAAATGTCCGAATATTCATGAATGCTGGGCAGTGAGAAGAACCGCTACATTTATGATCCTTGGGTCTGTTTGTACGCGCGCATGCCGTTTCTGTGCGGTGAAAACTGGACTTCCAACTGAGCTTGACCTGCAAGAGCCAGAACGCGTGGCAGATTCAGTAGCCTTAATGAACTTAAAGCATGCTGTCATAACAGCGGTTGCAAGGGATGATCAAAAGGATGGCGGAGCAGGTGTGTTCGCTGAAACCGTTCGTGCGATTAGAAGAAAAAGCCCATTCACGACAATTGAAGTTCTCCCTTCAGACATGGGCGGTAATTATGATAACTTGAAGACGTTAATGGACACTCGTCCTGACATTTTAAATCACAACATTGAAACAGTTCGCAGATTAACGCCAAGAGTTCGTGCGCGTGCTACATATGATCGTTCATTAGAATTCTTGCGTCGTGCAAAAGAAATGCAGCCCGACATTCCAACAAAATCAAGCATTATGATTGGACTCGGTGAAACGAAGGAAGAAATCATTGAAGTCATGGATGATCTTCTTGCCAATAACGTGGACATTATGGCGATTGGGCAGTACTTACAACCTTCGAAAAAGCATTTGAAAGTTCAAAAATACTATCATCCGGATGAGTTTGCAGAGCTGAAGGAAATTGCGATGTCAAAAGGCTTTAGCCACTGTGAAGCTGGGCCGCTTGTGCGCTCTTCCTACCATGCAGATGAACAAGTAAACGAAGCGTCTAAAAAGCGTCAGGCGCAAGCATAACAAAGAAAACGCCAGAGCTCTCTGGCGTTTTTTCTCATATTAATTTTGGCCATAAGGGGCGTTTCTTCTCATCGTACGGTCGGAATTCGTCATCCCATTTGCATCTTCTTTCGTTGAAATATCTCCACCTTGAGGGGAGTACTTCATTTGCTGAATTGTTTTGGTTAAAATCTGGTCAAAATCACGTGAATTGGTTTGAAGACGTGAAAAATTGGCAATGGATTGAAAGTGCTCTGGATTATCAGAGACGTATACATGATAATAACGAGGGAGAACAGAAACCGCCGTTTTCTTTACTTGATCGGCAGATTCATCACGGTTTTTGTTTCCTGTTCGATACACGATGAGTGCATCCTCATCTGTCACAAGTGTCGCAGCATCTTTGATGTTTGGCAGCTGCACCGTTAAACTTGTAATCACGTGGGCAAGATGCTCACGATTTAAAGCAGGGGTTCTTTCTTTCTGATCCGTTACTTGCTGGCGCTGATAACGAACATATCCTGCTCTGTTTGTGTCTGCTTCTGGCATGTTGGAATTATTTCCTTCATGACGATCCGACAGACGGATGGTTTTACTTGAAGAATCTTCATCCACTTGCCGGTTCATACCTGATTGAAAGCCGCACCCGCCTAAAAGCATGCTGAGGAGAATCGCGGCTGTCAGTTGTTTCTTCATAAATGTGACCTCCTTTTTCCTTTAGCTTCGGCTAAATCGGAAAAAACATGCTTTAGCAATTGATGGAGTTCTTCCAATGAATTATCATTAAAGATGGATCGTTTAAAAAGAGGTGAGAAGATGATCGTCATTCAGAATGCTACCTTTGATCTTGTAAGAGATATCAAAGACGGCTTTAATGAAGAAGCGTTTAAAGCAAGGTACTCAGATATTTTAAATAAGTATGATTATATTGTGGGGGACTGGGGCTATAATCAGCTCAGGCTGAAAGGGTTCTTTGATGACCAAAACCAAAAGGCCACATTTGATACTAAAATCAGCACACTCGATGAATACATTTATGAATACTGTAATTTTGGCTGTGCCTATTTTGTCTTAAAACGAATCAGAAAATAACGCAAAGGGGAGCGTCATAATGTATTTCGTAGACAGAAAAAAGATTGAAGAGACATTACGTTTTTTCGAGGAGCAATATGAGTTGATGCAAAGTCATCAAACATGGACAAGCCCTTTAGAAAAAAAAGCGCTGGAACGAATTGTTCATTTGCTCGTCGAATGTATTCTTGATACTGGAAATGACATGATTGATGGCTTTATTATGCGTGACCCAGGAAGCTATGATGACATCATGGATATCCTTGTTGATGAAAAGGTCGTACCAGAAGGTGAAGGCAGTCAGCTGAAAAAGCTTGTCTCATCCCGCAAAACACTTGTGCAGCAATATCAGGAAGTGGATCATCATGACTTATTGCAGGTCATCAGTGAAGTAGAGCAAGCGCTAGAGGTCTTTCCAAGCCGCATCCGTACCTACTTGGAGCAGGAGCTTGGCCCAGTATCAGCGTTTAAATAAACCATTGGAGTTGTGAGCATCATGAAATACAAAGGCTATTTAATTGATTTAGACGGGACAATGTATAAAGGAACAGAAAAGATCGAAGAAGCAGGTCAATTTGTTCAGAAGTTAAATGAGTTGAACATCCCTTACTTGTTTGTCACGAATAACTCATCACGCACGCCAAAGCAGGTAGCGGAAAAACTCGTTTCCTTCGATATTCCAGCCACAGAAGAACAAGTTTTCACAACAAGTATGGCGACGGCCAATTATATTGCTGAGCAAAAGAAAGATGCGTCAGTTTACGTGATCGGTGAAGAAGGAATCAAGCAGGCCATTGAAGAAAAAGGGCTGACGTTTGGTCAGGAAGACGCAGATTTTGTTGTTGTTGGAATTGACCGTGGCATTACATATGAAAAATTAGCAGTAGGTGCGATTGCCATCCGTCAAGGCGCACAATTTGTTTCAACAAATGGAGATATTGCCATCCCAACAGAAAGAGGGCTTTTGCCAGGGAATGGCTCGTTAACATCTGTACTGACTGTGACGACAACAGTTCAGCCGACATTTATCGGAAAGCCAGAATCCATTATTATGGAACAAGCGATGCGTGTGCTTGGAACAGATGTGTCTGAGACGCTCATGGTGGGTGATAACTATGATACGGATATTATGGCAGGAATGAATGCAGGCATGGACACATTACTCGTCCATACAGGTGTGACAACAAAAGAGCTGCTTCAGCAGTATGAAAAGCAGCCAACCTATGTCATTGATTCATTATCCGAGTGGATTGTGCGATTATCATAAAAAAAGAGGACAAGCGTTACGCGCGCGTCCTCTTTTTCTTTATTCCGCATTTTTCGCACTATGTGCCAGCCTGCTTGATGCGGCAGCAGCAATAGCGCCGACGATGTCATCTAAAAAGGTGTGGCATTCGCCTGTGGATTTATCGTTGAGTTTTCCGAGAATTCCCGGTTTTTCTTTATCGATATATCCGTAATTCGTAAAGCCGATCGAACCATAAATATTGACGATAGCAAAGGATAAAATTTCATCAACGCCATACAGGCTTTCGTCCGTTTCAAGTATTGATTGAAGCGGCTCAGTCAGCTTCTTTTGCTCGGCGAGTACGTCTAGTTCGACGCCCGTTAAAATCGCATTTTGGACTTCACGTTTTGCGATGACACGCTCCACATTGTGGATGCACTCTGTCATGTCTAAGCCAGGATGATATTTTTCCTGTAAAAAGTAGACAAGGTCTGCTATATCTTGAATGGTTACGCCTCGTTCTTGTAAACGGCGTCTTGCTGTTTTTTCTACTTCGTTCATCTCATGATGATGCGGCATGTATTCCTCACCCAATCCTCTTAATTTGTCCACAACGTGTAAAAAGCTTCGGATAGTAAATAGTATTCATAAATCCCGTAACCTGCGACTACGATATGATAAGAGATTGATCATAGGAACGCAGGTGAAAACATGAAAGAAACCATTTATCACACATTTGGTATTGATGTTCGTCAGTTTATGCCATACGGCAGTTATCAGAGCTTTCAAACGGCGGAGGCTCTCTTTCTTATTGTTCCTGTGTCTCATTTGCGAGAAGAAGAACTCGCAGAGATGTATCATATCAGTCAGTATTTACTGAATGCTGGAGACCCATACGTTGCTGTGTTTGAATTAACAAATGAAGAGAAGCCCACCTTTACTCATGGGAAGGAGCAGTACGCTTTATTAAAAGCAGCGCCTCCGATCTCAAGCCGCTCGTTTCAGCAAGCGTCAGAGCTGGCGGCCTTTCATGTCAGGGGAAGAGGCTTTCCATATGAAGTATCCGAAACAAAACGTGTCGGTGCCTGGAAGGAATTGTGGGCAAAACGATTAGATCAGCTTGAAGGCTTTTGGATGCAGCAAATGCATCAAAAACCGCTGGAACGGTTTGAACAAAAATTCATTGAATCGTTTCCGTATTATCTTGGATTAACGGAGAATGCCATTCAATATTTAGTCGATACTGAGCTTGATGATGAACCGAAAGAAAGTGACTCAGGCACTGTCTGTCACCAGCGCTTTTCACGTATGACATGGCCGCATGAGCAGCCGATTCGTATACCTGTGGATTGGGTCTTTGATCATCCAACCCGTGATATTGCAGAATATTTAAGAGAAACCTTTGTCCAGCATAAGGAAGATTTAGTGGAAGAAGGCTTTTCCTTTCTTCAGCAATATGAACAGGTGACACCTCTTTCCTCCTTTTCAAAGCGTTTGTTATACAGCCGTCTGCTGTTCCCGCTTCATTATTTTGAAATTGTGGAAGGCTACTACATGTCGGGAGAAAATGAAAAAGCATATTATGAAGAGCGGTTAGATTACGTTTTAAATGATGCCAATCGCTATGAATACTTTCTAAAGGTTTTTCAAGAAATGAGCGCCATGCGAAGCGGTGGGAGCCCCATTCCGGCTATTGGCTGGATTCAGCCTGCAGCTGATTTGAAGTTTCAGTGAACAGACGAAACGTCTCTTTTCTCTTGAGGCGTTTTTCGTTATGCTTAAAGAAATCGATTAAAGGAGTGTTCTTCTTGACGAAACCTTATGTCTATATCACAAGAAAGCTTGATGAAGCATCACTTACACCATTAAAAGAAGTCGCTCATGTTGAGATGTGGCCGAGCGAGGATGAGCCGTGTCCAAGAGAAGAGCTAGAAACACAAGCAGCTAAAGCGGATGCGCTTCTCACCATGCTGTCAGATCAAATAGATGAGCCCCTCTTATCAAAGGCTCCGAATATCAAGGTGGTCGCAAACCTTGCTGTTGGCTATGACAATATTGATGTTGAAGCAGCCAAAAAGCGCGGAATCACTGTATGTCATACACCAGATGTCTTAACAGAATCGACGGCTGATTTAGCCTTTGCCCTTCTGATGGCGTCAGCTAGACGCATTGTCGAGGCGAGTGATTGGATTAAGGATGGAAATTGGACAGGCTGGGGGCCGCTTCTTCTTGCTGGTGCTGATGTTCATCACAAAACGCTCGGGATTGTCGGAATGGGCAGCATTGGAACAGCACTTGCCAAGCGGGCCAAAGGCTTTAATATGAATGTCCTTTATCATAATCGTTCCAGAAAACCCGTGGCAGAAGCGCAGCTTGGTGTGACATATGCGGATTTTGAGGAACTGCTCAAACAGTCTGATTTCATCGTCTGTCTGACGCCGTTAACCCCGGAAACGAAAGACATGTTTAATGAACAAGCATTTGATCTGATGAAGAACTCTGCTTATTTCATTAACGTATCAAGAGGACAGACAGTGGATGAGGATGCTTTATACGAGGCTGTCACGACAGGAAAAATTGCCGGCGCAGGTCTAGATGTATTTAGACAAGAGCCTGTCAGTCCATCTCATCCATTAACGACATTACCTAACGTCACGGTCCTCCCTCATATTGGAAGTGCTAGTGTCGAAACGAGAAAAACGATGATGCGTTTATGTGCAGAGAATATTGCGCTTGTCTTACAAGACGAGCCAGCCAAAACGCCGGTTCGTTCATAATATAAAGCTTCCCGGTGTTCGGGAGCTTTTCTGACAAAAATATTTTGAAAATATAGAATCTTGATATAAATAGCTGTTAAGCGGTTTCATTCTGACAATCTCTTATTTTATTACCTTGTCAAAATGAGGATACCCCTTTATAATGTGTTTACATTGAATGTCTGTGTAAGGTTAACAAATGTCTTTTTAGAGAGGACATTTACGGAGAAAGGTGGAATTTCAGGTGAAGGCAATTCGAGTTGGGCTATTAGGATTAGGAACAGTGGGGAGCGGTGTCGTAAAAATTATCCAAGACCATCAGGATAAATTAATGCACCAAATCGGCTGTCCGGTATTAATACAAAAAGTGCTTGTGAGCAATCCCGATAAAAAAAGAGATGTGGATGTCGCAAGAGAGGTCTTCACAACTGAAGTATACGATGTGATTAGAGATCCAGAGGTCGACGTCATCATTGAAGTGATGGGCGGCATTGAAGAGACAAAACAATATTTAATAGATGCGTTGAATGAGAAGAAGCATGTCATTACAGCGAATAAAGATTTAATGGCACTTTACGGTACGGAGCTTTTACATGTAGCGAAAGAAAATGGCTGTGATCTTTATTATGAAGCAAGTGTTGCCGGAGGAATTCCGATTTTACGTACGCTGGAGGAAGGGCTCGCCTCTGACCGAATCACCAAGATGATGGGGATTGTGAACGGTACAACGAATTTTATTTTAACGAAAATGAATGTCGATAAAAGTGCATATGAGGATGTCTTAAAAGAAGCACAGGATCTTGGCTTTGCAGAAGCAGATCCAACAGCTGATGTAGAAGGACTGGATGCAGCAAGGAAAATGGCGATTCTTGCAAGACTCGGCTTTTCCATGAATGTAGATTTAGAGGACGTCAAGGTGAAAGGTATTTCTGATATCTCTGATGAGGATATTAATTTCAGTAAGCGGTTTGGCTATACAATGAAGCTGATTGGAATTGCTCAGCGGGACGGAGAGAAAGTAGAGGTCAGCGTTCAGCCAACCTTACTTCCTGATCATCATCCATTATCATCCGTTAACAATGAATTTAATGCGGTGTATGTCTACGGAAGTGCTGTAGGAGAAACGATGTTTTACGGACCTGGAGCAGGAAGTCTGCCAACGGCAACAGCTGTTGTATCAGACTTAGTCGCAGTAATGAAAAACATGCGCCTTGGCGTGAACGGAAGCGGATTTATCGCACCGCAGTTTGAAAAGAAGATCAAATCATCATCAGAAGTATTTGCTCAGCAATTCTTAAGAATTCATGTTAGAGATCAAGTCGGGGCATTCTCCCGCATTACATCTATTTTTTCTGAAAGAGGCATCAGCTTTGAAAAGATCCTTCAGCTTCCTGTGAAAGGACACGATGAGCTGGCTGAAATTGTGATTATTACACATCAGACCTCAGAAGAAGATTTCTCAAATATCCTGCAAAAATTAAACGACCTCGACGTGGTGGTTCAAGTGAAGAGCACGTACCGAGTAGAAGGGAACGGTTTAAGCTAATGAAATGGAATGGACTCATTGAAGAATTTCAAGAATTCTTACCAGTAAACGAATCTACACCTAAACTAACATTAAATGAAGGGAATACACCGCTGATCCATCTCGCCAAGCTTTCAGAAAAGCTGGGAATTGAGCTTCATGTGAAAACAGAAGGCGTGAATCCAACAGGTTCTTTCAAGGATCGAGGAATGGTCATGGCCGTTGCAAAGGCTAAAGAAGAAGGTAATGATACAATCATGTGCGCTTCAACAGGGAATACCTCTGCAGCAGCAGCGGCATATGCAGCCCGTGCTGATATGAAATGTATTGTCATCATTCCAGACGGGAAAATTGCCTTCGGTAAGCTTGCACAGGCTGTTATGTACGGAGCAGAGATCATTGCCATTGATGGCAACTTTGATGATGCACTGAAAATCGTCCGCAGCATCTGTGAAAAAGCGCCGATTGCTCTTGTTAACTCGGTCAATCCTTATCGAATTGAAGGACAAAAGACAGCAGCATTTGAAATCTGTGAGCAGCTAGGCTCAGCCCCGGACGTACTAGCGATTCCTGTTGGAAATGCCGGGAACATCACAGCCTACTGGAAAGGCTTCAAGGAATATCATGAGAAAAAAGGAACTGGACTGCCTGTCATGCGTGGTTTTGAAGCAGAAGGTGCAGCGGCAATCGTTCGAAATGAAGTGATTGAGCAGCCAGAAACAGTGGCAACAGCTATCCGTATCGGAAATCCAGCGAGCTGGAAACAAGCTGTGGCAGCCGCAGATGAATCAAACGGAAAGATTGATGAAGTGACTGATGAGGAAATTCTTCATGCGTATCAATTGATTGCACGTGAAGAAGGTGTGTTTGCAGAACCGGGCTCATGTGCATCGATTGCGGGCGTGTTAAAGCAGGTGAAATCTGGTGAAATCAAGCCAGGCAGTAAAGTTGTTGCAGTACTAACAGGTAACGGACTGAAAGATCCAAATACCGCTATCGATATTTCACAAATCAAGCCGGTCACACTCGATGCAGATGAAGATCAAATTCTTGAACACTTAGAAAAGGCTGCACGCGTATGAGTGAAGCCTCCATGCTTTTTTCAATCACAGTACCGGGAAGCACTGCCAATTTAGGACCAGGCTTTGATTCAGTTGGAATGGCACTCAGCCGCTATTTAAAGCTATCGGTCTATGACCATGATAGCTGGCTGTTTGAAGCAGAAACAGATGTCGTGTCTGGGATTCCATCAGGCACCGACAACCTGATTTATCAAACAGCCAAAAAGGTCGCAGATGACTTTGGAAAAACACTCCCGCCTGTTCATGTCAAAGTGTGGAGTGATATTCCATTGGCACGGGGGCTTGGCAGCAGTGCTGCTGCCATCGTGGCCGCCATTGAACTCGCCAATCAGCTTCTTGAATTAAACATGACAGATGATCAGAAGCTCTTTTATGCAAGTGAGGTAGAAGGTCATCCAGATAATGCGGGTGCCTCTTTATTCGGTGGTTTACTGATTGGTCTTCATGAAGAAGACAAAACCCATGCCGTTAAAGTGCAGCATGTGGATGTAGATGTCGTCGTGGTGATTCCTTTTTATGAAGTGCTCACAAAGGATGCCCGTGATGTTCTGCCAGAGGATTTTTCCTATAAGCATGCTGTTAGTGCGAGTGCTGTAAGCAACGTCCTTGTTGCCGCCTTAATGACACAAAACTGGCCGCTTGTTGGAGAAATGATGAATAAGGATTTATTTCATCAGCCTTACCGCACAATGCTCGTTCCTGAGCTGTCGAAGGTAGAGCATGTCGCTTCGCTCAAAGGAGCGTATGGAACAGCTTTGAGCGGTGCTGGGCCGACGATCCTCACCTTAGTGGAAAAAGGGAAGGGAGAAGCACTGAAAGAACAGCTTGCCCAAAACTTCCCGCATTGCGAAGTCGATTTGCTGATGGTACCTGTAGAAGGTGTTGTCGTGCAGCATCATCCTGTTAATCAAGTAAAGAACGTGCTGTGAATCTGCACGTTCTTTTTTATGCTTGTTTTTATGGGAAGAAGCAGGGATTATTATTTAGAGGATCGAACTATTTTTTATGCATATAAGGGGGAGATACATTCATGAAGAAATTGATGACGGCAGAAGATTTAACGAAGATTGTTTCTGTTTCTCATCCGGTTTATTCACCAGATGGAAAAAAGGCAGTCTTTACAAAAGTCACTGTGAATGAGGAAAAGGACGATTACAATATCCATTTATGGGTTCGAGATGAAGAGACAGAGGAGCTGGCACAATGGACATTTGAGGATGGAAAGCATCATCAACCAGTTTGGTCAAAGGACGGCAGGCAGCTTGCTTTTATTTTGCAAAAGCCAAAGGAAGTCCCTCAGCTCGCACTCATAAAGAGCGAAGGAGGCGGCGTGCGTACTTTAACGAAGATTCCATATGGAGTATCTCACCCTGTCTTTTCTCCCGACGGAGCATTCATTTATGCGGCTGTGTCATTGAAACAACCAGAATCTGTTCATGATGAAAAAAAGAAAGAGCAAGATGAATTTGCTCCAGCGGTATATGATGATTTGACCTATAAAGCAGATGGAAGAGGCTTTTTAGATGGGCGTGTCACACAGATCGTGAAAGTGGATATCCGTTCAGGAGAGGTAGAGCCTATCACGAGCGAGCAGGTTCATCATATGAATCATACCGTTTCCCCGTGTGGAAAATGGCTTGCCTTTATTCAATTAAATCCACAGATACCTTACATAAGTGACGTGTGTCTTCTGTCATTAGAAGATGGTCAGACAAAAAAGATCACACAAGCAAACGGCGCTTATTCCACCGTATCTTTTTCTCCAAATGGAGAGAGTCTTTTGTATATTGGACATGAGCGTGAATTCCAAAATGCCACCTTCCCATCATTATGGCTGTATGATCTGAAAGAAGACAAGGCGGTTCAGCTATCAGAAATGCTCGATATGTATGTTGGAAACTGTATGGCAGGAGATAGCGTGATGGGAGAGGCCTATCAAGTTCCACAGTGGACAAAAGACAGCCAAGGATTTTATACGCTTGTTTCTGATCAAGGCAGTACAGGGATTTATTATTTCTCTATTGAAGGTTTAGCCTATCCAGTTCGACTAGAGGCGGAACATATCACCAATTTCAGCCTTCATCCAGATGAATCCAAACTGCTGCTCAGCCGGCTTTCACCTGTTTCACCAAGTGAGCTGTATGAGCTGACATTAGGAGAGACAGAACTGAAGCAAATCACGTTTGAGCATCATGATTTTCTAAAGGAGTATGTCGTATCCGAACCTGAACCATTTTCTTTTCAGTCAAAAGATGGCGACGAGGTGCATGGCTGGTTTATGAAGCCTTCCAAGATAGAAGAGGGGGAGAAATATCCGCTTATTCTAGAGGTTCATGGCGGACCGCATGCGATGTATGGTTATACGTATTTTCATGAATTTCAAATGCTTGCTTCTGAGGGCTATGCCATCGTGTATATCAATCCGCACGGAAGTCATGGATACGGACAGATGTTTACCGACCGTGTGAGAGGAAGTTATGGTGACGTTGATTATGATGATGTCATGCAGGCTGTTGATCATGTGCTCAAAGCCTATGATTTCCTTGATGAAACAAGACTCGGCGTGACTGGCGGGAGCTATGGTGGTTTTATGACCAACTGGATTGTTGGTCAGACCGACCGCTTCCGTGCAGCTGTCACACAGCGCTCCATTTCAAACTGGATTAGCTTTTATGGCATCAGTGATATCGGTTATTTCTTTACAAGGTGGCAGATTGATGGGGATATTTATGATTCTGTCGATAAGCTATGGGATCGTTCTCCCCTAAAATATGTGAAGCAGATGAATACGCCGCTTCTCATCCTGCACAGCGATGAAGATTATCGCTGCCCAGTTGATCAAGCAGAACAGCTTTTTGTGGCATTGAAGGAGCTTGGGAAAGACACAAGATTGGTCAAATTCCCGAAGGCATCTCATGATTTGTCCAGAAGCGGACACCCGGGGCAGCGTATTCAAAGACTGACCTTTATAAAGGAATGGTTTAGAGAAAAGCTAGCGTAATCAAAAACGACCCTTCAGCGTGCTGACAAACCCTCGCATTCGGTGTCAGTCCTGCGTGCTGGTGCTCACGAATAGAAAATTCGCTCCGCGCCAGTACTCGTCCTTTTCTTATCACGCTGAAAAGAAGACAAAGGGCTAAAGCCTTTGTCAATCATGAAAAAAACGACCCTAATTGGGTCGTTTTCATGTCATATATGAATTAGAAAACCTGTTCAACTTCTACAACGCCAGGCACTTCTTCTAATAATGCGCGCTCAATACCGGCTTTCAATGTAATGGTTGAACTTGGGCAGCTGCCGCATGCACCAAGAAGACGTAATTTCACAATGCCATCTTCAATGTCTACAAGCTCACAGTCTCCACCATCACGTAATAGAAATGGACGAAGTTTGTCCAGTACTTCCTGTACTTGGTCTTTCATTTCGACTTCAGTCATTAGATATAATCGCTCCTTTCACAACATATCACCATTATATTCATCTGGACGATAAAAATCTATTGATTGGTTTCAAAGTTTCCTTCTCATTATAGCACAATCTCATCTTGAAACAAAAAGTGATTTTGACTTTTTTCATCCAGAAAATTCAGCTAAAATGAAGAAAGAATAGGGGGCTTGTCAAATGAACAAAACTGTCGATCTTTATGTATATGGAAGAGATGTACTGTGCGCTAGCTGCGTGAATCTGCCTTCTTCAAAAGATACATTTGAATGGTTAGATGCAGCATTAAAACGAAAATATCCGAATCAGCCATTTCGCATCACATATATTGATATTGAGCACCCGCCAGAAAACGAAAAACAAAAGGAATTGTCTGAACGAATTCTTGATGATGAATTTTTTTATCCACTTGTCTTAGTAGAGGATCAAATCGTTGGAGAGGGCAATCCGAAATTGAAAGACATTTATCAAGAAATGGAGAAATACGGGTACAAGGAGAACAGTGAATAAGCTGTTCTTTTTTTTGCGAAATAAAACGAACAAACGTTCCTTTTTGTGTTGAAAAAGAACACTTGTTCTTTTATAATGAAATGAAAGGAGCGTGAGCATCATGAATTATTTACTGAAACAATCTCTTCATCAGCAAGTACCGATTGAGATGATTTATATGAAGAAAAATGGAGAGTGCACGAAGAGAAAAATCATTGTACACCGTCAAACAGATCAGCTTATCCAAGCGTATTGTTTATCGAAGAAGACGATGAGAACCTTTCGTAAAGACTGCATTCTTGCCCTTGCTCCGATCAAATGGACCAACTCATCGGCACATGCCGTTTCATAGAAAAAAGCTCCCTCGTCACGAAGGAGCTTTGAGAAAAAATTCACAAGATTTTAGCCGTTGTGATGCTTGTACATCCAAAGGAGTCCAGATTTCAGGAGTCTTGGCACCCGGCCAACAAGTGGACGATCAGCCACTAAGCCAAAGCCGGCTTTTTTTCCTAAAGAACCTAAAACACCTTTTAGCTTAAACTGTGGATAAGCTTCAGGAAGCGGCTCATTTTTCCAGCGTTTTTGCAGAGATTGGACGATTTGTTCTGCCTGTGCCTCAGCAAGCTGTGCACTTGGGGCATGAGGCAGACTTGCGCAGTCACCTACGACATATACATGCTCATCCCCTGGAAGATTATGATGAGGAGTTAATACGACGCGGCCTTGTGCGTCTTTTTCAACATCCATCTCTCGTACCACTTTGCTTGGCTGTATTCCTGCTGTCCATACGATGACATCTGCTTCAATTGCGTCATCATGGTTGTAAACGACACCTTCTTCAACCTTTGTAATATTGGCACAGTTAATGATCTTTACGTCATTTTCTTCAAACCACTTTTGCACATACAAACTTAATCTTTTTGGGAAGCTTGATAGTATCAACTCTCCGCGGTCAAAAAGAATAATGTTTAAATCAGCACGGCTTTCTCTTAGTTCACTGGCCAGCTCTACCCCGCTAAGTCCAGCACCGACGATGCCAACCGTTGCACCTGCGCTCAAATTGTTTAATTTGTTATACGCATGTCTTGACTGATCAATGGTTTGAATGCTGTATGTATGTTCTTTCGCACCAGGGACATTATGATATTTGTCCTCACAGCCGAGTCCAATCACCGTATCATCATACGGAATCGGTTCACGGTCGCTGAATAAGATCTGTTTGTTTTCAATATCAATTTTTTCTACTTCCCCGTATTGAATATCCAGCTTCGGATGCTCTGGAAAAGATACTCGAATGTGATGATCAGAGATCGTTCCAGCAGCAAGTGCATAATATTCTGTTTTTAAACAGTGGTAAGGATTTCGATCAATTAATGTGATAGTGACATCATCAGGTAATTGATTTGGCAATAAGCGGTGGAGAACCCGCATATTCCCGTAACCTCCGCCGATCAAGACTAAATTTTTCATGACGATTCTCCTTTTCCCCGTAGACATTGAAAAACACTTATACTAAAAAACTTTAAGTTAAAATACCAAATAAAATTATATCGAATTTACTGTGAAACCACAATAATTGTTTCAAAATAACCTACATATTCATCAGTTAGTCCTAAATAGTAAAACATTTTACGAGGAATAGGCGTAACGATACAGATGAAGCTCATATTTTGACTAATACAAGGAATTTCGGTAGGATGGTAAGGCAATGTGAGGTGAAGCACAGTGTTTCCACTGATCGAATTTTGTGTAAGTAATCTTGCACAAGGGTCTCAAGAAGCAAAAGAGAAGCTTGAAAAAGACCCAAACCTAGACGTAATGGAATACGGCTGTTTAAGCTATTGCGGCAAATGTATGGACTCCCCATTTGCACTTGTGAATGGAGAATTTGTTTCAGGAGAAAATGCAGAGCAGCTAGTCGAGCGTATTTATGCTTTTATAGAGGAAAACGACATGTTTTAAATGCACCACATGGGTCATGAGGTGCATTTTTTTCACTCTTCCACCTTCCATTTTTAAGGAGAATAAATGGAAAGCGTATTCAATATGTTATGCTAATAAAATATCATCAATATGAAACATCACACGAGAGAAAAAGAGGCATATGCATAATAAAAGCCCTTTGCCATGGCAGCAAAGAGCTTCTATGTATGAAAAACGGGGGATGATAAGATTGTCTCCTGAATCGACTCCTTTTATACTATAAAGAAACAACATTTTTGGAGGAAGCTCATGACATCATTTCAATTCACGAAAATGCACGGATTAGGAAATAATTATATTTACGTTAATCAGATGAAGGAACAGCTTCCAGAAGAGCAGCTATCAGAAATAGCGATTCGCGTTTCTTCTGTTTATACAGGAATCGGTTCTGACGGGATGATCCTTATTTGCCCATCAGATGTTGCACCTGTGAAGATGCGCATTTTCAACAATGATGGATCAGAGGGCAAAAACTGCGGTAACGGGCTGCGCTGCGTCGCAAAGTATGTGTATGAGCATCAAATTGTGACGGACACAACGTTCCAGATTGAGACATTGTCAGGACTCGTTGAAGCTACCGTTCACGCTCAAGATGGTCATGTTCAGCTAGTCACAGTAGATATGGGAAAACCACGTTTTGAAAAAGAAGCGATGCCGATGCTTGGTGAACCGGCCAGCACAACAATAAATGAGCCGCTTGATTTTGGCACTGCGAATTTAAATGGAACAGCCGTTTCAATGGGAAACCCACACATCGTTTTTTATTTAGAGGACATTGAAAAAGCACCTCTTCATACACTTGGGCCGATCATTGAAAAACACGATATGTTTCCAGAAGGCGTTAATGTAGAATTTGTTGAAGTTGTCAGTGAAACCGAACTGCATTTTCGTGTGTGGGAAAGAGGCTCAGGCATTACACAGGCTTGTGGAACAGGGGCTTGCGCTGCGGCTGTATCCACGATTGTGAATGGTCAGGCTAAAAAGGAAACAGACATGACAGTTCATTTAGCAGGCGGGGACCTCATCATTCGCTGGAAAGACAATGACCACGTGCTTATGACAGGTCCTGCGGAGACCATTTGTGACGGGACATTTTATCTCTAAACCATTTATTTGAGAAAAGGCATCATCACGTTTATAATTGAAAAAGAAACATCCAGTCAAAAGGAGGGATGATCATGAGTACACCAGTAACCATTACAGAAGCTGCTGCACTGCAGATTAAAGATATGATGAAAGAACATGAAGAAGAAAATGCGTTCCTGCGAGTGGGCGTAAAAGGCGGAGGCTGCAGCGGTCTTTCGTACGGCATGGGCTTTGACCATGAAGTCTCAGAGAAAGACACGCAGTTCAAGCAGCACGGCATAAATGTCCTTGTCGACTCCGAAAGCCTTGATATCATGAATGGAACCATCATTGATTTCAAACAATCACTAATGGGCGGCGGTTTCACGATTGACAATCCAAACGCCATCGCATCATGCGGGTGCGGTTCTTCTTTCAGAACAGCAACGAATACCGGTACGCCGGAAGAGTGTTAAGGACAAAACAATTCATTCTGTAAACCCATTTGTATAATTAAGACCTCCTCAAATTGATATTTTTTGAGGAGGTCTTTTGTGTTGTTTAAAGACGCGTAAAAAGAATTTGACTTAAATTACACAGTACGTCCTCTTTTATAAAGGTTTTAAGTATAAAAAAGTCCGCAATTTTTTAGTATTTCCTCTGTACCAAGTAAGGTCGCTTCTTCAATCCCTATCTTATTAACTCTCATGAAAGATTGTACAGCTTGATAACCTACTGCATAACCAGCAAAGGGTGATAATCCTACAGGTTGAAAGCCTTGTTCTTTGGCAATGATATCACCAAACATATAACTACTGACCTCACCAAACCCTTTCATATATAAAGCCTCTTTCATCACTTCTTTTGAATAGTCTAATTCCTCTTTATCAAAAGAAGTGACCCAAGGTCCTAATACATGTTCACCATAAAGCTCTTTTGCAAATGATTCAGCTAACCCCTCTATAACTAAATAATCTCCAACTGTTACGTTTCCGTAATCCCATTCAAAATATGAAAAACGGATATTATGATGGAATTCATGTGCAATGAGAGCAGGAATTCTTGGGATATTATATGAATTTGGATATAGTGATACTTGAATAAATCCAGGAATTCCTCCGAACCCACAATATCCTTTTTGCAGTTCAAGCTTTTTTGGATCAGCTATATATAGACCAAATCTCAACTCATCAGCATTTATTTGAAGGTTATGCTTTTTTATGAAATCCATGCAATGGTTTAAAGTGATATCTGCTGTTTGAAGAGCTTGAATTTCTTGTAGTCTTTTTAATGCCTGTTGTCCAGTTTGTGTATCTGTTATATCAAGATAGCCAAGCATCTTGGTTGCCATGATTACATCATAGCCATTTTGCTGTTTAGCTTTTAGCGGAACGTTAATCATATTCCACATCTTTTCAAAAGGTTTCATCATAGAGTGTCGGAAAAAATGTTCTTTATTGTGTTTCGTTGAGAATAACTTTTCATATTGATCGATTGTATTCTCAATCAAAATTTTCATAGCTGTTCCCTCTTTTATGAAGAGTAGTAAAGACGTTCATCGCTTCGCTCATAAATGATGCCAAGCCCTCACCATATCGATCTATATTCTTTTTGAAACGTTCATCTTGAATATAGAGTTGACCTAAGCCGTAAAAAGCATCAAGAGAGTAATAACTAAAATTTTTGTTTAAAAAGTCGTACCATTGTTTGATGACGATTTGCACCTCTTTGGATTTAGGGGAATGGTTGCGAAGAGAGGCTAGTTTGTTAAATATGCTATCCCAGCTGTCAGATAATTCGATTTGTTCATCCTTAGACAAATGATTTAGTTTGGAGCTGACTTCATCAACAGCTTGATTTCCCCAACGATGACGAGCTTCTTTTTCATATTGACTAAATTTTATATTTATATTTTCAAACCTTTCTTTATAGGTGTATTGAGTTTCTCCCGTTAAATGCTGTAGCGTCTTATCAATATTTCCGATCATTTTATCGAGATTATTTCGTTTCTCTATTAACATTTTTCTTTGTAGCATAAATGCTTCTATCTTATTAAATGAAGGATTGTGCATCATTTTTTGGATTTCCTTCAATGGAAAGCCAAGTTCCCTGAAAAATAATATTTGCTGTAATGTTTCAAGGTTTTCTTCTGAATAGAGCCGATAACGATTATCTGTGACTTCACTTGGAGTCAATAAACCAATCTTGTCGTAATGATGAAGTGTACGAATGCTAATACCAAATAATTCAGCTACTTCTTTTACTTTCATTTCAATTCACCTCTCTTGATATCCACTATAAAATATGACGTTGCGTTAGGGTCAATCATTTTTTAAAAGATTTATATCATTGTTGATCTTATTTGAAGCAGTAAATTCAAGGAGTTATGTTTTTCTCGCAAATCGCTCAATTTTGTTACAGCTTGCCCGAACAACTGGCTATTTCCACTCGAAAAGAGTATCATGAAAACCAAACATAAACTGTAGTGAGAAAAGAGGTTGCTGAGGTTTGAGTGAACAAATCAATTGCAGGAACTGTCATGAACTGATTCCTTATCGTTCCAAAACGTGTCCATCTTGCGGGATTGAGAAGCCGCTTCCGAAAAAGGAACGTGTAAAGGATCGGGTGATTTTGGTTGTGGCAGGGATTGTTGTGGTGCTGCTTGCTGCAATGGTACTTGGAATGGCAAATGCCTATATTGGGGTTTTTAAATAAACGAAAAAGGAGTTCCGCGAGTGGGAACTCCTTTTTTAATCCGTTCTTATTTGTTTTCAAATAAGCTTGTGGAATGGAGGGGCTGTACACGGGCTTTCGGGTCCATGTAGGCTTTCGCATTGTTGACAGCAGTTGGTGCTTCACCAAATCCGCTTGCAATCAATTTGACTTTTCCTTCATACGTGCAGATATCTCCTGCCGCATAGAAGCCTTCGATGTTTGTTTCCATTGTAGATTTCACTACGATGGAGTTCTTTTCGATTTCAAGGCCCCATTGTTTGATTGGTCCAAGGGAGGAAACGAAACCGAAGTTGACGATCACATCGTCCACATCAAGCACTTGTTTTTTGTCGCCTTTGACTTCTTCTAGCACGATCTGTTCAATGCGGTCTTCACCAATGAGCTCAGTTGGCACAAATGGAGTCAGCACATTGACCTTCGAGTTGTGCAAGTTTTCTACACTGTGCTCATGTGCGCGGAATTTATCGCGGCGGTGAATGATGGATACTTCTTTTGCGATTGGTTCAAGCATGAGTGCCCAATCCACTGCAGAGTCTCCGCCGCCAAGAACGGCCACACGTCTGCCGGCAAATTGGTTCAGGTCATTAATGAAGTAGTGCAGATTGCTTCCTTCAAATGATTCTGCTGTATCCAATTCAAGCTTTCTCGGTTGGAATGCACCGTTACCAGCTGTGATGATAATTGTTTTAGAATAATGAACCTCTTGATTTGTGACAAGTTTAAAGATCCCATCTGCCTGCTTTTCAACTGTTTCAACTGCCTGCTCTAAGCAAATGGTTTGATCAAATTTATCCATTTGTTCCTTTAAGTTATCAACTAATTCTTGTGCGCGGATTTTTGGGAAACCAGCCACATCATAAATATATTTTTCAGGGTAAAGAGCGGATAGTTGACCGCCGAGCTGAGGAAGGCTTTCAATGATTTTCACACTTGCCTGTCTCATGCCTCCGTAAAACGCAGTAAACAATCCAACTGGGCCGCCCCCGATAACGGTAATGTCATATACCTTAGAATCTTCTTGCATTCCTTTAATCCTCCCAAATGAAAATTGTTATCACTATATCATATCATACCACATATCGTCGTTTGACTTGTTTTGAAAAACTTGTCGTTTTTTGATGCTGAAGCTTTGAAAAGGAAGAAAAAGTGAGAAAGACCGTTTATCATAAGGATTTTCAGTTTAAAGCCTTGAAAATTGGAGCAGAACTCGCTATTATTGTTAAGGGAACTAAATATTAATTTTTTATGAATTTTTGTCGGATACGGTCAAATGCTTTCGTTTTATGTAGGTGAAAGTTCAGATTTTCACAAACTTATTTTTTGTTTAAATTTCATAAAATGCCGCAAAGCGGTTGAGAATAACGATATGTAATTCTTTATCCGTTTTACAGCAAATTTAAAAAAGGTGGATGTGATTCCAGTGAATAAACCGAAAATCGTTGTATTAGGTGCAGGTTATGGCGGATTAATGACTGTAACAAGATTAACAAAACAGCTTGGCACAAATGATGCGGAAATTACTCTTGTGAACAAGCATAATTATCATTACGAAACAACATGGTTACATGAAGCAAGTGCAGGTACACTTCATCATGACCGCTGTCGTTATCAAATCAAAGATGTAATTAACAGTTCCCGTGTCAACTTTGTACAAGCAACAGTTGAAAGCATTGATAAGGAAGCGAAGAAAGTTGTGACATCAGATGGCGAACTTTCTTATGACTACCTTGTTGTTGCACTTGGTGCTGTTCCTGAAACATTTGGTATTGCAGGACTGAAAGAATACGCATTCTCAATCTCTAACATCAACTCTGCTCGTCAGCTTCGTGAGCACATCGAGCTTCAATTTGCAACGTATAATACGGATGCTGAAAAACGTCCAGAGCGTTTGACGATCGTTGTCGGCGGCGCAGGATTCACAGGTATTGAGTTCCTTGGTGAGCTTGGAAACCGTGTGCCTGAGCTTTGCAAAGAGTATGACATTGATCAAAAAGACGTGCGTATCATCTGTGTAGAAGCTGCGCCAACAGCTCTTCCTGGATTCGATCCAGAATTGATCGACTATGCGATGAACTACCTTCAAGGTAAAGGTGTTGAGTTCAAAATCGGTACAGCGATCAAAGAATGTACGCCTGAAGGTATCATTGTTGGAAAAGACGATGATACAGAAGAAATCAAAGCTGCAACTGTTGTTTGGGCTGCAGGTGTACGCGGTAACCCAATCGTTGAAGAAGCTGGTTTTGAAAACATGCGCGGCCGCGTAAAAGTTTCTCCAGATCTTCGTGTACCAGAAAATGATGATGTCTTCATCATTGGTGACTGTTCATTGATTATCAATGAAGAAATCAACCGTCCATACCCACCAACTGCACAAATCGCTATGCAGCAAGGTGAGACAGTAGCGAAAAACCTTGCAGCACTAGTAAAAGGTGGATCTCTGGAAAGCTTTAAGCCAGACATCAAAGGAACAGTTGCTTCTCTTGGTGAACACGACGCTGTAGGTGTTGCGTTTGGTAAAAAACTACAAGGAACAAAAGCTTCTGCAATGAAGAAAATCATCGACAACCGTTCTTTATTCATGGTTGGCGGGCCAGGACTTGTTCTGAAAAAAGGAAAATTCAAGTTCTTCTAAACCATCATAGACAAAAACGTGTATCCTCGTGATACACGTTTTTTTATAAGTTGTGGTATATTTTCTCACTTGGTCATCGGCAGTAAAATATGTTATGATGAATTATCAGAAAATTTAGATTAAGGAGTGAGCAATATGAATGCACAAACAAAGGAAAAAACATCAGCCTGTCAATATTGTTCAGGAAAAGGGTATTTTCAGCTATTGCTCGGCGGATCTGAAACGTGTGAGGAATGTAAAGGGACAGGAAAGAAGCGTTAATCGATCTGCTTTTTCCATTGATTGACTTCATCTCTATTTCCAAGTTAAACTAATGATGGGATATTTGGGGGTGGAGATGAAGTGATCAGTTTACCAGTCGTTATCATATCAGTTATTTTATTTTTCGTGTTATTCTTTGGCATTGGTTTTTTGCTCAATATGCTGCTGAGAATGTCATGGATTATGGCTATTTTATATCCAATTGTATGCCTTTTCATTATTAACAATCAAAAGATGATCGCTTATGTAAGAGAGCCTGGTACTGCTTTTTCAGGAATAGGAGACCGAATCGTCTCACTCGCTGCGGCAGATATCATCATCTTATTAAGCGGCCTGATCGGTGCGATCGCATCAGGTTTTGTCATTAATGCACTTCGAAAAAGAGGGTATCAAATGTTTTAACTCACTTGTGGACACGCAAGTGGGTTTTTTTGTTTCTCCTTTGCATAGTTTCCATTTTGTTTGGAAACAAATAGATGGGTAGAGGAGTGACAAATAGAGATGAAAACATGGATGAAACGATTGTTCATGACAGCGCTATTCATGATTGCACTTTTGACAAGCTTTACGGGCATATCTGGAGTCGAACCAAGTGATTTAGCTGCATGGGTGAAAGAGACCGATGCGGGCAAGCAAGTATCTTCTTTTTTTCAGCAGCCAAAAAGGGAAACGATGGCACTCAAAAGTGAAGACATGCGATCTGTTTCTCTCGAAGAAGCGTTTAATTGGAACGATTATCCGAAGCAGAAGGTTGTGGCAACCGGCTATACAGCAGGTGTGGAATCAACAGGCAAAACGAAGGAACATCATGCATATGGCATTACATATTCAGGCGTCAAAGTGAAACGTGATTTATATTCAACAGTGGCAGCCGACCCATCCGTTTTTCCGATTGGAACGGTGCTGTTTATCCCAAACTATGGCTACGGTGTCGTTGCAGATACCGGGAAAGCGATTAAAGGTCATAAGCTTGATTTATACTATGAAACCGTTGATGATGTGTATAGAGAGTGGGGTAAAAAAGTGCTCGATGTGTATATCATCAAAAAGGGTGAAGGGACGTTAACGGAAAAAGACTTAAATCAGCTCAATGAAGCAGAATCGATGCAAGTATTCCGTCAGCAGTTTCAAGCCAATAAAGAATAAAAAAGCTTTGGGCCATTTAAGGTCCAAAGCTTTTTCGCTTCTACATGAAGTAATAATCTAAGATGAGTGTCAGCAAGATCCCTGTTAAACCGCCGAAGAAGACTTCAATCGGCTTATGACCAAGAAGCTCTTTTAATTTCTTTTGCTTTTCTTTTTCTTCCGCATTTTGGAAATTCTTTGCTTCGGAAACAAATCGGTTAAAATCTGTTACGAGCTTGTTGAGAACAGTCGCCTGTTCTCCTGCCTGTCTGCGAACGCCTGTCGCATCAAACATAGTAATAATGGCAAAGATGGCGGAAATGGCAAAGATAGATGTATCTAGCCCGTGCTCTAAAGCCACTGCTGTGGAGAGTGCTGTTACTGCTGCGGAGTGTGAACTTGGCATTCCGCCTGTGCTTGTAATGAGCGACCAATCTAGTCGTCTAGAAATAATAAATTGAATCGGTACTTTTACAAATTGTGCAAAAAAGATGGCTGCTAGGCTGGCAAGCAGCGGAAAATTCGTCAGTACGCTCATGAACAAGAAACATCCTCTCTTTAAGAAAAAATATCGTGCGAAATGATGAACTAAAAATCCTAGTATGATGAAAAAATGATAGCAGTAAAAAATGCTGCCAAGTCCATGTTCATTATAACATTAAAGAAACTAGATGTGGAACGAGGAGAACACGGACAGGCTGCTTAGGTTTTCGCTGCTTTTTCATGATGCCCTTCCACGTGTGAAAATATAAATGTTCATCAAGTAAAGACAGACTGGCAATGATCGTATAGGCACGCAAATTTTGATATAATAGAAGTTCCAATGTGAAAAATGGAGTTCATTAAGGAGCGTGTGATAAATATGTTTTTCTCGACAAATGAATTGCAGCATAAAGATACACTGGCGATCGGACTTTTTCAAAAGAGCCAATTATCAGGAAAAGCAAAAGAAATGGATGAATTACTTGAAGGAAGAATCACTGAATTATTAAAAGAAGGCGACATTTCATCCAAACGAAATCAGCTTTCGAAGTTTTTCCCATCCCCTGAAACAGGCATCAAACGCATTTATTTTGTCGGGCTTGGGAAGGAATCAGATTACACGTTTGAAGAGGCAAAAGAAGTGTTTGCCCATTTATTTAAAAAGCTTCATCAAGATAAAAAGCAAGCGGTTTCTGTCTTGCTGGATACGTTTATTGGAAAGGATCTGCCTGCCCAAGATGCAGCCCATGCCCTGTCTGAAAGCTGCCTTTTAGCTACATATGAATTGCAGGATTTTAAACATAAAACAAATGAACCGGATCGTTTCATCGAGTTTGTTTATGCAACGACGGAGCATGATCAAGCTGAAATTCAGGCGAGTCTGAAAGTCGGCGAAGTGTACGGACAGTCAGTCAATTCGGCCCGTACCCTTGTGAATATGCCTCCGAACATGCTCACATCCTCTGATCTGGCTTCGTATGCGGCAGAGCTTGCATATAAATATGAATTTGAAATTGAAATTTTAGATAAAGAACAAATGGAAGAGCTCGGAATGGGCGGTATTTTAGCCGTCAATAGAGGCTCAACAGAACCGCCAAAACTCATCGTGCTGAAATATCAAGGCAAGGAAGAATGGACAGACGTCATCGGTCTTGTCGGTAAAGGCATCACGTATGATACCGGCGGCTACTCTTTAAAGCCAAGAGCGAGTATGGTTGGTATGAAAACAGATATGGGCGGCTCAGCCTCTGTTTTAGGCGCAATGGAAATCATCGGGGAACTTCGCCCAGAGCAAAATGTCATTGCGGTCATCGCCTCAACGGATAATATGATTTCCGCAGACGCTATGAAGCCAGACGACGTCATTGTGTCACTAAGCGGGAAAACAATCGAAGTGCTCAATACAGATGCAGAAGGCCGTCTTGTTTTAGCAGATGGGGTGACATATGCGAAGCAGCACGGTGCCTCTGTCCTTGTAGATGTGGCCACATTAACAGGCGGTGTCATTGTGGCGCTTGGAAATGAGACAACAGGCGTAATGACCAATAACGATGAGCTGTATGCTCAGTTTAAAGAAGCATCAGAAGAATGCGGTGAAATGATCTGGCAGCTGCCAATCACGGAAAAAGATAAGAAACGAGTACGAAACAGCAAAATGGCTGATCTCAATAACTCACCAGGCCGTGATGGTCATGCGATCATGGCAGGTGCTTTCATTGGTGAATTCGCAGAGGATACGCCTTGGGTTCACTTAGATATTGCAGGAACTGCAACAACAGAAAAACCTTCATGCTTTGGGCCAACAGGGGCAACAGGTGTGATGGTAAGATCACTTGCTACATTTGTGGAACGATTTGAAGGAACAAAATAAGGGATAAGGCTCTGCCGGATGGCAGAGCTTTTTTATGTAGGACATAAGCCATTTGACGAAGTTTTTTTTCTATGGTAACATACGTTGGTACTTTAATTATCTACTACATTAGTAAACTAAAGGATTTCGGGGGTTTCACCATGAATGCAGTTGTTTTAGCGGTTGTTTTAATGTTGATATTAAGCTTGCTGCGGGTCAATGTCGTGATTGCGCTAGCAATAGGCGCTTTAGCTGGCGGACTTGCAGGTGGATTAGGCTTGGGAGGAACAGTGGACGCCTTTACGGACGGACTCGGAGGAAATGCAACCGTGGCGATTAGTTATGCGTTATTAGGGGCATTTGCTGCGGCGCTGACGAAAACAGGTCTTCCAGATGCCATGGTTGAAGGAGCAGTGAAGCTTCTAGGAAAAGAAGGCGATTCGAGACGGAAAACACTATCAAAAGTGCTCATCGTTCTTGTCATTTTGATCGTGTCCTGTTTTTCACAGAACGTCGTTCCTGTTCACATTGCCTTTATCCCAGTCTTAATTCCGCCGTTATTAAAGGTGTTTAACGAGCTTCAGATTGACCGCAGACTGCTAGCGTGTGTCATTACCTTCGGACTCACTGCACCATATATATTACTTCCAGTCGGTTTTGGACAGATTTTCCACGGAATGCTTCGTGACAATATGAAGGAAGCGGGTCTGACCGTAAACCTTGCAGATATTCCGTATGCGATGCTGATTCCTGTAGCAGGAATGGTTCTTGGCTTGATCGTTTCCATTTTTGTATATCGAAAGCCGAAGGTATATGAGAATCGTGAAATTACAGATGTAGAGAAATCGGCTTATACGAAAAAAAGCTTATTCTTTGCCGGTCTTGCTATTCTCGTTTCGTTGATTGTCCAGCTTTATCTATCGCAAAGTCTTGGTGTGGAAGGAATGATCTTCGGTGCACTCGCAGGACTGCTTGTCTTGTTTGTGACTGGAATGATGAAACGCGATGAAGCAGATGAACTCATTACATCTGGAATGAATATGATGGCATTTATCGGTTTTGTCATGCTTGTTGCCGCTGGGTTTGCCAACGTTTTAACAAAAACAGGAGACATAGAATCTCTTGTCAAAGCATCTTCCCAATTTATCGGCAACAGCCAGAGCCTTGCAGCGATTTTAATGCTGCTTGTCGGCCTGCTTGTGACAATGGGGATCGGATCATCATTTGCAACGATTCCGATTATTACAACCATCTTTGTTCCACTTTGCTTACACTTAGGATTTAGTCCAATGGCCACCATTGCCATTATTGGCTCTGCTGCGGCTGTTGGAGATGCAGGTTCACCTGCAAGTGACAGTACGCTTGGACCAACATCTGGATTGAATATGGATGGACAGCATCACCACATTTGGGGAACTTGTGTCCCGACTTTTATCTATTATAATATTCCGCTTGTTCTGTTTGGCTGGCTGGCGGCGATTATTCTGTAAAATGAAAAGCTTGTAGAGAAAACGATGATGTTTTTTCTATAAGCTTTTTTGTTGTTCGTAGATGAAAAAATAATTAGGACAAAAGTACGAATTAAATGAATCTTTCTTCCTCTATCTTACGTATATATGCTGATAAAAATGAAAAGGGGAAGATGGGATATGTCATTTTTTAAAAAGCTAGCGGCAAGTGCTGGGATTGGTGCAGCAAAAGTAGATACCATTTTAGAGAAAAACGCTTATTTTCCAGGACAAGAAGTAAAGGGAACTGTCCATGTAAAGGGCGGAAAAATTGCTCAGGACATCCGCTATATCAATGTCAAGATTCAAACACAGTATGTGATTGTGAAAGATGATGAAGAGCATAGAAAATATGTGAATATCTTTACTTTACGGGTGACGGATTCTTTTACCATCCAGCCTGGAGAAAAGCATGAATTTCCGTTTTCATTTATTCTTCCTATCGATACCCCAATGACGATCGGAAAAGTAGAAATTGCAGTAATGACAGACCTTGATATCCAAGGCGGAATCGATAAATCTGACTATGACCGCATTTTCGTTGAAGCACACCCTTGGGTGAGAAATGTACTGGAGGCCACTAGAAATCTTGGCTTCCACCTGAACGAAGCAGACTGTGAGCAAGCACCTTACTTTCAGCGGCGCCTGCCATTCGTCCAAGAATTCGAGTTCATTCCGACATCAGACTACTATCGTTATATGCTTGATGAGCTAGAGCTGATTTTTCTGATAGATGAAGGCTGCTTAGAGATTGTTTTTGAAGTCGACCGAAGAGCAAGAGGCCTGAGAGGATGGCTCGAAGAGATGTATAATGAAGGAGAACAGCTTGCGCGCTACCGCTTCAGTCCATCAGATCTTGAAAATGTAGAAGTGCTTGAAGGAATGCTAGAACAAATCATAGATCAATACGCTGAGTAATGATGAAAAAAGAGCCTGAATGAAGACAGGCTCTTTTTTCTATGATATAGCTTCTTGTTTTCGAAAGGATGTGGCTTTGGATACAGAGCGATAAATTTTAGGTGCCAGCATCGCAAGTAATATAGTCAATGCGTAGTCTTTTACCATAAACCAGATCATAAAGAACCATGTGGTTTGATAGGAAATCGGTGCATTGAGCCATACATTTAATGCGAGGTATGTATAGGTCGTTCCAATCACATACATCACGGTCGTACCAGCAATGGCTGCAAGCAAAAAGCGGCCAAAGCCAGGGTTTTTTCTCTTTTCTAGAATGAATCCGGCAAGCCAGGCAGCAGGGATGTACGATAATACAAAGCCACCGCTTTTGCCTAAAATGACCCCAAAGCCCGCAGAGAACTGGGCGAATACAGGTGCACCAGCAATTCCAACCAAGGCATAGACAATCATAGCTAATGCCCCAAGCCGTCTGCCGAGTAAGAGACCGGCAAGCACACAAAAAAACGGCTGCATCGTAAGTGGAATTCCGCCAACCTGTAAAAACGGCACAATGGATGTAATATTGGCCCCGATAGCCATGAGTGCAGCAAACATTCCGACTAGCACAAAGTCAGCAGTTCGTGTCTTCTTTTGCATGATGTTTCCCCCTGTCTTATCTGTACAAATAGATTAAGGGGAAGAAGAAATTTTGTCAACTTGTTTTTATTTTAAGTTAACAATAAAAACCCGCCCATCAAGAGGGCGGGTAGTTGATTAAGCTTCAGTCATAAAAGTGGCATCGATGGCTCTGCTGACAGGTACGTAATCATAGCCGAGATCACGAGCGACCGCTTCGTACGTGATATGTCCGTTCATGACATTGACACCTTCTGCGATGGCATTGTTTTCTCTAATAGCTTTTGCAGCGCCTTTATTCGCAATTTGCAGTGCATATGGAACAGTGACATTCGTTAACGCAACAGTTGATGTCCGCGGAACCGCACCTGGCATGTTGGCGACAGCATAATGCAATATGCCGTGTTTTTCATAAGTAGGCTGGTCATGGGTTGTGATATGATCAATGGTTTCGACAATGCCGCCTTGATCAATCGCTACATCTACGATGACAGAACCAGGCTTCATTTGTTTCACCATTTCTTCTGTCACAAGCGTCGGTGCTTTGGCACCAGGAATCAGCACAGCACAGATGAGAAGATCTGCTTCACTGACTGAATCTGCAATGTTGACAGGATTGGACATTAACGTTTTCATTTGATGGCCAAATTGGTCGTCCAGTTGACGCAGGCGTTCTGCGTTTACATCAATCAGGGTGACATCTGCGCCAAGTCCAATTGCCATTTTCGCTGCGTTTGTTCCAACAACCCCGCCGCCAATAATGGTGACCTTTCCTCTTGATACCCCTGGTACACCTGCAAGTAAAATACCCTTTCCGCCTTTTGGCTTTTCTAAAAATTGTGCACCAATTTGAGCGGCCATTCTGCCTGCTACTTCAGACATAGGTGTGAGAAGAGGGAGTGATTTTCCGTCCGTTACGGTTTCATAAGCAATGGCTGTAACGCCTTTTTGTTTTAATGCTTCAGCCAAGGAGGGCTCTGCGGCTAGATGCAGGTACGTAAATAAGATGAGTCCTTCTCTGAAATAAGGATATTCCTCAGGTAATGGTTCTTTTACTTTCATGATCATATCAGAAGATGCCCATACATCTTTCGCCTGATCAAGAATCTCTGCACCAACAGATACATAATCGTCATCAGTGAATCCGCTTCCAAAACCAGCGTTTGTTTCAATTAAAATCTGATGTCCAGCTGAAAGCAATTGAGAAGCTGCTCCTGGTGTTAATGCCACTCGGTTTTCATTGTTCTTAATTTCTTTCGGAATGCCGATGATCATGTTTATTCCTCCTATGCTTATCTATTCATATTGTATGTCTAGTGTATCCTGAAAGTTTAGAAAATTCTTCGGTTGAAATAAAAAATAAAAAAACGCCTCTTTGTGAAATTTCACAAATGGACGTTTTTTAGCTTCATATCAAGGTATATGGTCATTTTCTCATTCATGTTTTTTAAATCAATTTCTGCGATGTCTGTAATCCGTTTTAATCGATAATTTAAGGTATTGATGTGGATATTTAATTGCTTTGCGGCAATATTGGCATTGCTGTCACAGTCAATAAACCGTTCAAGTGTTTCGACGAGGTTGGAATGATGCCTCAGGTCGTAATCCTCGAGCTTCGATAAAGAGTAACTGGAGTAAGAAGAGCCCTTTCGCTTCTCAGCAAGCACATCAAGGTATTGATAAATGCCTAGTTCAGAAAAGCTGTTTAAACGTTCTGTTTCAACTGGAAAGCGTTCTTTCGTTTTTAATACAGCCAGTGCTTCTTTATAGGAAGGCTGAATTTGAGAGATGTTATCGTAAATTCCTCCAATTGCTGCCTGAACATGCTGAATATGATACCGGTCCGCAAGCTGCTGCAGCATGCCGCTTGTGAATTGTTTAATATCTTGAAGCGGATGTTCTGTTTTTGGTGAGACAAGAATAATGAATTCGTGAAAATCAACAGTCGTTAACAGTACCTGTACTTGCTGTGTTGTTTCAAGCAGATAGGACAGCTTTTTTTCTGTCTCCTCTGTGAGTTCGTCACGAAGACGGAAGATGATGATGGCATATGTGTCTGGACATCTGATGCCAAGTCTTAAAAATAGGTCAAGCATCTCATCCTTTTCATGAATATGACCCGTGAGCATCTTCCAGAAAAGCTCCTGATTGCGTTCCTCTGTTTTCGTTTTTCGAATTTGTAAATTGAGTAATTTGTTTTTCACGGCATGTGCTGCCATTTTGAGAAGGTCCATTTCTTCTTCTGAAAATGGCTGTGCGGATTCAATCGCCCAAATAAATCCGAGCACTTCTTTGTCCTTCCAGATGGAAATGGCGACCCTGCTAGATAAACCGACCTCTGCAATTTGAGGGACACGAAGCGGTTCGTCTGTTTTAAGGAGTGTAGGAATGATGCCGTCCTTCCAAAGCCGATTGATGACTTTTTCCGGTACCCGGCGGGAGATAATGGTTGAAGTTCTGGCGGGATCAGTAAAATCATTGTGTGTGCTATATGCCAATAATCGATGATGAGTATCTTCTATAGTAATAGGGCAATTGAGCACATCACTTATTTGGTCTGCCACATCCTCTAAACGATCAAGACTATACTTAAACGGATCTGTCTTTTTTGTCATAAAAAACCCCTGCTTTTTCGAATATTTCACGTACTTACATTATGAAGAGAATGAGGTACGTAAATCAACAAAAAACTGCCATAAACTTAAAAAAACAAAAAGTGTGAGAAGCAAGCAAGTGGATGTTGAAGCACGATGAAAAAGAAATAGTACAATAATAACGTAGTAAAAAATCAATAGGCGGAAAGGTCCACCAAAGTCGGTGGATACTTATTAAGAATATATGACCAAAAAACTGTTAAATACTAGATAAAAAGCGAAAAACCAGTAATTCTATAGACTCATTTTGTAAAATAAAAACAGATTTGTTTGACTGTGTATCATTTCTGTTTTTATAATAATAACGTCAAAAAATAAGTGGATTAGCCCATTATATGGCGGCTATGCACGGGAGGTAATGAGGAATATGTCAGGAATTATTCGCGTAACCCCAGAAGAACTAAGAGCGACCGCTAAGCAATATGGTGTTGAAAGTCAAGAAGTGTTAAACCAAGTTGATCGTCTAAATAGAATGATCTCTGATTTAAAAGGAATGTGGGAAGGTGCTTCTAGTGAAGCATTTGCTGATCAATACGAACAGCTTAAGCCTTCATTTATCAAAATGTCTGATCTATTAACAGATGTCAGCAATCAGCTTGATCAAACGGCAAATACACTTGAAAGCACTGACCAAGACATCGCAAGCCAAATCCGCGGCTAATCAAGGGGATTTCCTTTCTAAGTGTGAAAAGCAGAAACAGCGCCGAGTCTGTCAATGGATGCCGGCGCTCTTTCTATTTTGTGAGGTGGAAATTTGTGTATATCGATATTACCATCGACTTAAAAAATTATGATGGCAGTGTGTTTGATTTGAGACTATCAAATTATTTACATATTAAACAAGTCATCCATATCGCCTGGCAGGCAAAACAAATCTCGCTTCCAAAGCGGGAAGGCGGATGGGTGCGAGTAGTCAATAAGAAAGCTGTGTTTTCAGGCGAATATAAGCTGTCAGACTGTGGAATTACCACAGGAGACAGGCTGGAAATACTATGAAAGGACTTTTGTAAATGGCAGATAAAAAGAGTTCCTATTTAGAAGAACAATTAGAAGCAGTCATGAAAAAAGAGGGAGGCACCTATACCTTTATTTTTCAAAAAGAGACAATTAAACTCTTAGACGGTTTAGAAGCGGCACCGATCAAAGACATCAACCCTTCATTTCAGAAAGAGATTCAATTAACTGAAGATGAGGTCATCATTTCTATTCAACCGCCTCCTGCCTATCAGGAATTTCGTTTCATCCATGCAAAGGATGAAAAAAGCAAATGGATTTTTTCGTACCAGCTTGTCGATGCAGTTCTTAAACACGACGTGAAACGGCTGCATCCTATTGTTTCTCCTGAAAACATTGTTTTTCATCAAGGCTTAGCTCCTGCATTTTTGCATTATGGAGTCAAAGAAAGCATCCCGCCATATGAAACTGATGAACATCGCCTGTTAAAAGAGGTCAAGGCCGTCGTTCTTCGAGTGGTTGACCATGAATATCAATTTCAAGAATATGTGGCTTACAATGAAACGTTGAAATTATCTGAGCTGGCAAAAGAAATTAGTGAAACGAAGTCGCTGGAAGAATTGTCAGCTTTGATTGAGCAAAAGATCAAAGCAATCGATACGAAAGAAAAAACGCTATTAACCATCCCTAAAAAGAAATGGAAGATTGAGCGATACATCGGACTAGGTCTGCTTGTCCTATTAATCCCTGCATTGGTGTACACCATTTACACCTTCTTTTTTGCCATGCCAAAACAAGAAGCATACGTCGAGGCAAACAAATATTATCTCAACAAGCAGTACAGTCAAGTGGTGGATACGTTAGAGAAATATCCAGCCAATAAAATGCCAGTCTCTCTTCAATATGAACTGGCCATTTCGTATGTACAAACGAATCAAGGCAGCCTCTTACTTGATCAACATAAAAAAGAAATCACAGAAACGTACACATTACAGACAGATCCGCAATACTTCCTATTCTGGATTCATATTGGACAAGGCAATAGCAAGGAAGCACTTGATATTGCACGGGTGCTTGGAGACGACAGGTACATATTCACGGCACTCGTCGCCTACCGCAATGAAATTCAAAACGATGACAGCCTTTCTGCTGAAGAAAAACAAAAACAGCTAGATCCAATCATTAAAGAAATGGCGAAATATGAAGAAAAAGAAACAACCGAGACAAGCACAAGTGACTCCTCGGGCGCAAGCCAAACAGATGAAACAGCTGAACAAAAAGAGCAGTCAAAAGCCGATCAAGAGAAAAAAGAGAAAGAATCTGAAGCGAAAAAGAAAACCTCTCAGACAAAAAAAGATGAGAAAAAATAATTCTTTCGATACAACTGACAGTTGGTGCTGTCCGATGAGGAGGTGGAGCGTTTGAGTCTTCTTTGGGTTTTTTATGAGGAGGATTATCAAACCGTCCGTTTAGATGAGCAGTTCAATCGAGAAGCTCTGATTGGACCTGAAATAGAGCATACGGTGACAATCCCTTCACTTTCATTTGATGAAGGGACAATTCGTTTATCTCCTGATGAACCGAATGATGGTTTTACTATTTATCAGGGGAATGAGAAGAAAGGAAAATTACTTCCACATGAACCATATCAGCTTGGTTCACTCACATTTATTTTAATGGATGCACATCATGATCAGCATATTTATTACCTAGGAAATAGAGTTGAGCTGTCTTTTTCACGTGAAGAGAAAGATGAGATTGATGTGTGGAAAGAACAAGCTCATTCCATGTTTCAAGATGCCAGCCAGTTCACTTTAGAGAAAATCGAAGGAACATGGTATGTCATGCCTCAGGACGAGACGATTTACGTGAACGGAAAAAAAATCCACGGTCCAGAGAAGGTTTATGCCGGAGATGAGCTGTTTTGGAACTTTCTGACGGTGACATTTATAGATGATGATTTATTACAGGTGACAGCTTACGAACCTTTTCAAACGCGTTTGGAAAAAACAAGACCTCCAAGCACAGAAACAAAACAAAAATACCCTTCATACAGACGTACACCGCGTTTGATTTATGATTTACCAGATGACCGGGTATCCTTTAGCTTTCCTTCGCAGGAGAGTGAAAATAACAGCAGAGGGCTTTGGCTTGTTGTCCTTCCGCCGCTTGTTATGCTCCTTGTGATGGGGATTGTCGCCCTTATCCAGCCGCGCGGAATCTTTATTGTCGTGTCGATGGCGATGTTTATCATGACGTTAATTACATCGTCCGTTCAATACTTTAAAGAAAAATCACAGCGCAAAAGACGAGAAGAGAAGCGGCAGCGAGTCTATTCTCTTTATTTAGAAAATAAGCGGAAAGAGCTGCAGGAGCTGTATGACCGCCAGCAATATATTTTGACGTATCATTATCCGTCATTTGAACAAATGAAGTATTTAACATCAGAAATCAGCGGCCGCATTTGGGAAAAGACGCTTGTAAGTGACGACTTCTTGCATCTGCGTCTTGGAACGGGCGCAGTCCCATCAAGCTATGAATTATCGATGAGCGGCGGGGATATGGCCAACCGGGATATTGATGACTTAATGGAACAAACGCAGCACATGCAAAAAGTATATCGTGAAGTGAAGAATGTCCCGATTACATTCGGCCTTGCGGATGGTCCAACAGGATTAATTGGGAAGCCTGCGATTGTGAAAAATGAGCTTCATCAGCTTGTCGGACAGCTTGCTTTCTCGCACAGCTATCACGATTTGAGATTTGTCTTTATCTTTCATGAGCAGGAGTATGAGAATTGGGAATGGATGAAATGGCTTCCGCACTTCCAGCTGCCTCATACATATGGCAAAGGGTTTATTTACAACGAACAAACACGCGATCAGCTGTTGTCCTCAATCTATGAAATTTTACGTGAGCGTGATTTAGAAGAAGAAAAAGAGAAGAAAATCTTTACGCCTCATTTTGTGTTCATCGTGACAAATCATGAGCTCATTGCCGAGCATGTGATTTTAGAATACTTAGAAGGCAGCCGGACAGATCTTGGTATTTCCATCATCTTTGCAGCAGAAACAAAGGAAAGTTTAGCTGAAAATATTTCGACGCTTGTCCGTTATATTAACGAAGAAGAAGGAGATATTCTCATTCAGCACAAGAAGGCAGTACGAATTCCGTTTCAGCTTGATACACATCAGCGCGGGGACAATGAACTGTTTGCCAGAACCCTGAGAACATTAGATCATCAAGTCGGTATGACCAATTCGATTCCTGAGACGGTCTCATTCCTTGATCTTTTCCATGCCAAACAGGTAGATGATATTGGCATTCGTGAAAAATGGCTGACTTCAGAAACGGCCAAATCATTATCAGTGCCAATCGGTTATAAAGGGAAAAACGACATTGTCGATCTGAACTTGCATGAAAAAGCACACGGCCCGCACGGACTATTGGCGGGAACTACGGGATCAGGGAAAAGTGAATTTTTACAGACGTATATTTTATCGCTCGCTGTACATTTTCATCCGCACGAAGTTGCTTTCCTGTTGATTGACTACAAAGGAGGCGGAATGGCGCAGCCGTTCCGAAATATTCCTCATTTACTTGGAACGATCACCAATATTGAAGGCAGCAAGAACTTTAGTGAAAGAGCGCTGGCCTCAATTAAAAGTGAATTAAAGAAAAGACAGCGGCTGTTTGATCAGTATCATGTGAATCACATCAATGATTATACGAAGCTCTATAAGGAGAAAAAGGCTGAGCAGGCAATGCCTCACCTGTTCTTAATCTCTGATGAGTTTGCTGAATTAAAAAGTGAAGAGCCAGACTTTATTAGGGAGCTTGTTAGTGCTGCACGTATCGGCCGAAGCCTCGGGGTCCATCTTATCTTAGCTACCCAAAAGCCAGGCGGAGTTATTGATGACCAGATTTGGAGTAACTCCCGCTTTAAGGTCGCACTCAAAGTGCAAGATGCGTCAGACAGTAAGGAAATTTTGAAAAATAGTGATGCAGCGTCCATTACCGTTACAGGCCGCGGTTATTTACAAGTGGGCAACAATGAAATTTATGAATTGTTCCAATCAGCTTGGAGCGGTGCACCATATATGGAAGATGGCTACGGCTCAGAAGATGATATTGCCATTGTGACAGATACTGGTCTTATTCCGTTATCAGGAGTAAGCACAGAGCCAGCAGTGAAAAAAGAGACAGTGACGGAAATTTCTGCTGTTGTGGATGAAATTGAACGTATGCAGCAAGAGCTTGGAATTGAGAAGCTGCCAAGTCCATGGCTTCCGCCGCTTGAAGAGCGGATTCCAAAAACACGTTACGCGTCGAGTGAAGAGCATGTCTTCCATTTTGCGCTTGTCGATGAACCAGATCAGCAAAGCCAGCATCCACTTTCTTATCAAATGATGGAAGATGGGAACATTGGCATCTTTGGTTCCTCCGGCTACGGCAAATCACTTGCTGCTACAACACTATTGATGAGCTTTGCGGAGAGGTATTCACCTGAAGAATGGCACGCATATATTTATGATTTCGGGAACGGAACATTGCTTCCGTTAGCCAAACTGCCGCATACGGCGGATTATTTCTTAATGGATCAGATGAGAAAGATTCAAAAATCAATGAAGCGTCTGCGGGAAGAGGTTGAATATCGCAAGCGGTTATTCAGACAGCAAGAAATGAGTCATATCAAAATGTACAATGCCTTAAATGAGAAAAAGCTTCCGTTCATTTTTATCGTGATTGATAACTTTGACATTGTCAAAGACGAAATGCATGATCTCGAATCTGAATTTATTCAGCTGAGCCGTGACGGACAATCACTAGGTATATACTTCTTGATTACGGCGACCCGGGTAAATGCAGTGCGTCAATCGCTGATGAACAATCTGAAAACTAAGATTGTCCATTACTTAATGGATCAAGGAGAGGCGTACTCGATTATTGGCAGACCGAAATTCAGTTTAGAGCCGATCCCAGGACGAGTGATTATCAACAAAGAAGAGCTTTATTTTGCGCAAATGTTTCTGCCAGTTGAAGGAGAGAATGATCTCGAATTGTTTGAGCATCTGAAACAAGAGATACAGCTTCTTCATGACCGCTTTGAAGCAGCCGAAAAACCAAAGCCTGTGCCGATGCTTCCTGATAAGCTGACAGTTTGGGAGCTTGAGAGTCGTTTAGATGAACAAAAACCGCCTTATGACATTCCAGTCGGATTAGATGAGGAATCTGTGGCACCTGTTTATTTTGACTTGAAAAAGAATAAACATTGCCTCATCATCGGTCAAACGCAGCGCGGGAAAACAAATGTGACAAAGCTAATGCTTGATCAGCTTTTAGTGGCAAAGCCTGAAAAACTGGCTGTCTTTGATTCGATTGATCGAGGTCTATCCCATTATGCAAAAGAAGAGAACATTGATTACCTTGAAACAAAGGATGATATCACGGAATGGGCAGAAGAAATGGACCGCTTATTCAAGGTGCGGGAAGAGATGTATGTCGAAGCTGTACGCCGAGGGGAGACCGATCAGCTGTCATTTCCTCAAATTGTGCTTGTAATTGATGGCATTACGCGTTTTCAGCAGACGATCGATCCGCGTCTTCAAGATCAATTGGCTGATTTCATGAAGTCATATGCGCACTTAGGCTTCAGCCTGATTGCATCAGGGAATCATACCGAGTTCAGTAAGGGCTATGATGCACTCACAAACGAAATCAAACAAGTTCGTCATGCCATGTTACTCATGAAAAAATCAGAGCAAAACATCATACCGCTTCCGTATGCAAGACAAGAACCAGACATTCAGCCAGGCTTCGGCTATTTGGTTGAAAACGGGAAAGAGAAGAAAATCCAGGTTCCTTTATGTGCGGTAGAAAGGAAGAGTGTTCAATGACAGAGCAGCAAAAAAGCTCCATCAAAATCATATCCACCATGATATTAATTCTTGTGCTGCCGGTTTTATTTTTCCACCTGATTGGAGATGATCCGGCAAAACAGAAGAAGAATGCCACACGAAATATTGCGGTGGTCAATGAGGATATGGGGGCGAGTGAAAGTGAAAACACGGCTCGTTTCGGACAGGATGTTGTGGCAGCATTGTCAGAGCGTCCTGATTATACATGGACTGTAGTGAATCGCAGCGCGGCGGAAAATGGACTGAAAAACAGAAAGTATGACGCTGTCCTCTATATTCCGTCTGACTTCTCTAAAAATGTGCTGAGCTATGATAAAGACCATCCGGAAAAGGCATCCATTCAATTTTCTATTCAAGATCAGCTCAATGCAGTCAATAAAGAGAAAGTGCAAAGAGAGCTGGAAAATGCGCAAAAGAAAATGAATGAACAGATGTCAACGCTATACTGGAGTTTTGTATCACAGGAAATTGGCAATGTGAGAGAAGAGTTTGAGCATATTGTCGGCAAAGAAGTCGAATTCCAAAATACGATGTACAACTTCTATAAACCGAACTCGAACAAATTATCAGATGCCGTACAGCAGCAGAAGAAACAAATAGAAGAATTAAAAAATGCAATGGCTGATTCACAGAAACAATATAAAGACGGCTTGAGTACAACAGAAGAAGCAAAGAACCAGTTAAAGGACTTTGTGAAAGTAGTCGATCAATACCAGCAGTATCAAGACAAACAAAAGGATCTCTTGATCAAAGCGCAATCAACAAACCAAAAGCAAATCCAGCAAGGGCTTAAACAGCTCGCTGACATTCAAAATCAAAATGCCCGCAGCTTTAGTGATCAAATGGGCGGACTTAAAACAGACATCAACGGGGTACAAAGCCAGTTGAAAACAACTGACAGCGCCATCCAATCTGTTCAAAGGTCGAGAGAAGAGGCTATTCCTAAGCAATCAACGGGATTAACGGAACTTGTGAAAGCGTCTCAGGAAGAACTGATTAAAAAGTATGAAGAGCGTTACTTAGAAGATTATCGAAATAAAATATCAGCCCTGCAGACAAAGCTATTAGCAAAAAGGCAAGAGTTAATGGACGAGCCGGAACCGCCAGTTGATTCTGATGATGACGGGCCATCAGACCAAGATAATGAAAATCCAGAAGAGATTGGGATTAACTTAGATGAAGAAACAAATGAACTCTCACAAATTTCAATAGAGATGAACGAACTTGCGGATCAATTAGGAGAACCGGAAACACCGCCTTCGACTGAAGATGGGGAACAAGGTGAAAGCGGTGAAAATCCTGCTCAGCCAGATACCAGCAGTAAGAATTCATCGCAGGATGACCTAAAAGCACTCTCAACTCGCTTAGATGAAGTGAAAAAGAAAATTCAAGAAAAAGCTGCTGCTCATAATGACGAATTGAAAGACAAAGTGAGTCAAATGAGTAAAGAGCTTGAGAGTCTGACGAAAAAAGTAGATAAACTTGAAAAGATGATTCTATCGTTACAAGATCGATATAATGTCATTCCAAATGAAATCAAAAATCAGGAATCATCCATTGTCAGCAAAGTAAAAGAGCTGAAGCGCAGAAATTCACCGATTAGTAATGTCTTTAGCGATAATCTTTTTGAGAAAAAATTCGAAACGAAATCAACAAGAACTAAAAAATTAATGGACTATTCAAATCAACTCTCTCAGCTAGAGCTGATGATCGCAAATGTCTATCAACCATCTAATAACTCTTCTCTTTATGACACAAAAGGAGAAGAAATCCAATCCATCCTCTCCATCAAAAAAGAAGAAACAGAAAACTGGGATAAGCTCAAAAACCAGATGCTGACATCAAACGATGATGTGTCTACTTTTATTGATGAGATGCAGAAGTTTTCAGATGGTTATGCTGAGTACATCACGACTCAGCAGGCAAGCATGGAACAGGAATTACAGACAATTTCTGAAAGTGCGGACAATGTAGCTGAGCAAATGGCTGATCAAGGAGATGCGGTATATACAGCAGACCTTGCAGGCAGTTCAATTGTTGTCAGTGCACAGGATTCAATTGGTCAGGAAGTGCTTCGTCTTTCTGAAAATATGAGTTCGTTAACCGACCGCCAAAAAGGGGTGGCGGATTATACGAATAACATTGAAGAGAGTGTCACAACAGTACAAGAAAAAGCAGATACGCTGAATGAAAACTGGAGCAAGAATGTCGACTCTACAAAACTTGTTCAGCAAGATTTAAAGGGTATTTTAGGAAATACATTAAGTGATCAAGGCAACAGCAACTATGTGTATAACCATTTAGCCAATCCACTGAAAATCAGCGGCGATGTGCCGGAAGAAAAAACGCAGACTGTACCGCCGGTGGTCATTTTGGTCATTGTGATGATCAGCAGTTTGTTAATTGGCTTTTTCAGCTCGTATTATGCGTCAGCTCCGATGCTGGTCAAAGGTGCACTGTTTGGCATCTTAAATCTATTAGTCGGACTCATGATCAGCTTGTTTGGACTGAACATTTACAAGCTTGCAGATGATCAAGCCATTCAATGGTCGATCTTCACCATTTTGTTATTAGTGGCGTGCTCTGCCTTTATACGCACGGCCTTCCTTTTCGGTTCCATTGCCGGATGGATGGCAGCAACGGCGCTTATTTTCTTCTTTGTCGCACCGTTAATTGATTTGGTGATGCCGAATTTCCACTTTACCAATCCAGTGACAGACGTGTACCTGTCGATCCAATATGGAAATGGAGACACCTTTGGAATGGGCGTCACAGGGTTAGTGATTTTAACTGTCCTTTTCATGGTCGTACCGCTTGTGAAAAGGCTATGGAAAGATAAAACAGAGGAACGTGATGTGACTCATGAAGCTTAATCTATTCGTGAAAGGGGCGGCACTCGCTGCCGTTTCCCTTTTTCTCCTCATCCCTGCCGCTTTTGCTGCTGGTGAAGATACGGATACGAATGTCAAGCCGAATGAATATCAGGAAAAGGAGCTCAATATTAACTCGAGTATATTGAGGGATCAAACGAAATATGAACAAAGTAAAACAACGTCAAAGGTCAAAACAGACATTCATTTTGCTGAACCGCCTAAAGCCCCGGGTGGATCTCTTTCTCCGCAGCTTTTCAGTGATCTAAAAGAGAACCCGCCCAAAACACCAGCTCACATGATGAAAGAGATGAATATCTCTTTTAGTGATTCGGCTGTATCAGCACCTTCTGAGGATGAACATGAGAAGCAGACATCGGCACTGCTTCCGATTATCTTTGGGTTCTTGATAGCCCTTGGTCTTGTCGTGATGATTATCCTGATTCCAAAGGTGAATGCGAAGGCTGAAAAGAAATAGTCTGTCTCTTTTAAAAGAGGCAGGCTTTTCTTTATGCAGATTGCTTGATGTCATACCGTTTCACTACGTAAAATAGTGATATCAAGGGAGGAGATTGTCATTCGAATTTCAATCGTTACAGGCGGATCAAAAGGTTTTGGCCTAGCACTTGTGAACAGGCTGCTTTCACGCGGAGATCATGTGTACACAGCAGCAAGAAGTGCATCGCCGATATCCGATCCAAAGCTCACACATACTCAGATCGATCTGACAGATGAAGAAGCAGCGGCCAAATGGCTTCAACATAGTCTCACGCCGCAAACTCTGGAAGATGCTGATGACATCTTATTCGTCAACAACGCAGGAATGGTCACACCTATCAAACGCGTTGGACAAGGCGGACATGATACGCTTCATCAGCATTACAAGTTGAATCTTGTCATTCCTGTTTTGCTGAGCCATGTGTTTGCCAAACAGACTCAATCTTTTAACGGGAAGAAAACGATCGTTCATCTCTCTTCTGGAGCGGCGAAAAACCCATACAAAGGCTGGAGTGCGTATTGCAGTTCAAAGGCAGGACTCGATATGTTTATGAGGACTTTTCATGAGGAACAGCAGGACGAGGCGCATCCGATCAACACGTTTTCCTTTTCACCTGGCACGATCGATACAGATATGCAGGGGGAAATTCGGAAGTCATCAAAACAAGACTTTGAACAAATAGACCGTTTTCAGCAATTATATGAAACAGGCACACTGAAGAGTCCAGATGAAGTCGCAGGTATTTTGCTCGATCTTTTAGGAGATGATCCAGCTGGCGGATGTGTCTACGATGCACGTGAGTATGTGAAAAAGCAGTCATAACGACTGCTGCAGCGTAAAGACAAACCCTTGCATTCGGTGTCAGGCCTGCGTGCTGGTGCTCACGAATGTCAAATTCGCTCCGCGCCAGTACTCGGCCTTCCTAGACTTCAAGGGTTTTCATATCACGCTGAAAAGAAGAAAAAAAGCAGTCATAACGACTGCTTTTTTCGTATTGTACAAGCAAAAACAGCTTATTTGACATAAGCTATTTTGGAGACTCATAGAAAATATAACAGAATATTTGAGTTTCTTTTCAGAATATGTTAGGATGCTAAAAATATAGATAAGGAGGGGTTTCCATGAGAAAGGTTACATTAATGGATGTTTACACCCATCCAGTCGCTCAAAAATATTTAAATCGTTCAGGTAAAGCCCATGCGATTGCTTGTGCTTATCACGCATTCAAACTGGCAGTGCAGGCTGGGATTAATCCAGATCTCGCTGTGAAAGCAGCCCTCTTGCATGATATCGGCCACTATGAATGGTATACAGCTGGCGGAGAATGGGATTACGAGACATATAGACGGAATGATATTCATGCCATAAAAGGCGCAGAGCGTGCTCACAAACTGCTCATACGCCTCGGTGAGGAACCAAAGGCAGCCAAAGATATTGCGCTTGCGATTCTGCTTCATACTGATTCATATTTGCCAGAGGGCGACCTTCATAAGGACACACTCCAGCAAATCGTTAAGAAAGCAGATGAAATGGATGAAGAGCCTGGCGGGCATCACCATTACAGACAAATAGACGAATCACTTGCAATGAAAAAAATCACGGAATTGGATCAGAAAGTGCAGCAGGCACTTCAGCCCATGAAACGCTCTGTTTAGTATGGAATGTCTCCATGAATATTTCCATGCTGATCGACATACAATGTGCGAATAACGGTACGGTTAAATGCTGATGTACCTGATGCAGTGAGTCCAGTGTAATGAACCGTGACAGAATAAGCACCCTCTTTTTTCAATTGAACAGCTGATGAAGCAGTTGTTTTGAGAGGATGATCTTTTTGGGCATCCTTAAAGTAATAGGTTTCTACTTTCTTGCTTAATCGTTTAATCAGACTGCTTGAATGGGTTGATGCATCATCCCCTGATTTCGCTGCCTCTGCTTTGATTTCTTCATTTAATGGTGAATCAAAGGATACGAGCAGCAAATAAGGAGCCATTTTTTCTGAATTTGATCGAATTGTCCATTTTCCAGGAACGGGTTTATTGATTTGCACATGGTGCGAAAATGCGCCTTCATATGGGAAAGATGCTTCCGATGTCTTCAGATTTGTTAAGACGTCTCCATTTGGGGCGATGATTTCCGGCTGCGCCTCATGCCTTTCATTTAACCACTGAATCGATAAGCCATTCGTTCCTTCCTCTACATAGAACGCTTCTGTTTTATCCTTTTCACTTTCTCCGCCTTTCACATAAACATCTGTATTCAGCTCAGTAGAGTTCGGGCTCTCTATATTTTCTCCAGTGCTTGTGGCATTTGCCAGCAGCTGATGCTGGAACACAGGGAACATGCTTGTGCCGTTTTTAATGGAGTTGTGATCCCATTTCCCTGTTAAAATATTGTTTGCATATGATAGTCTTGTGCTGCTTACCGTGACGGCGCCATCATTTGCACCAAAGCTCTTTAAATACATGCCGCCTAAATACAGCACCCCGCCAAATGTTCCCCATTCCGATCCCGAATAAGTGATGTATTTTTGAGGAAACTTCTCCAGCTTGTCGGTTTCACTTCGAAAAGCCGCCATGAGCCCCGTTTGCAAAGAATAGAGCGCATCGCTTTTTTGTCCAAGAATTTCCGCGAGCCAGCTTCCGCCCTTGCTATACGCTAAATCTGCCAGCGGCGTCCCGTAATGAGGGGAGCCAAGTGTGATGACCTTCTCTACATATGGATGGGCATTGTGATACACGAGTGCGGATTGTGTATCCACCCCGCCTTTACTATGACCAATCACAATGAGTTTTCGACCGAACACATCATAGATTTCTTTTAGCTTTTCTGCTAATAGTTTGCCATTCTTTTTCGTATCCTGATCTGGATACAAATCTATGAATGCGCATTCGTATCCGTTCAGAACAGCTTGCTTTGCCATGTCGTTTCGGTCGAACCATGTGGATGAGGAGCTGTTAATACCGTGAACAAAAACAAGTGGCGGTTTTGACTCGTCTTTTTGAACTGGCGCTTCCCCTTTAAACCACTTCCCCGGTGTCCCAGGTTCATCTCCAATTGATCCTGCATACGCATAACTTGCAAAGGAAAAAAAGAGCATGACAGCAGCGAGACAGATGAGTTTTTTCAAGATCATTCACCTCTTCAAATGATTTAAGTTGTTGGCAACACCAATCTATTATACTTCCAAAAGATGTAAAATTATATAAAATGTCAAAATATGGCATTTATGTTGTAGGTTTGCCCTGAGTGACATTCACATGGGTGATTGCATACGCTGTGGGTAAATACACAAGTAAAGGGGCAGGTAGGATGGCACAACAAGGAAGTCCACAGCTTGTTTCATTAGTTGATCCATATGTTTATCAAACATTGCAGAAAGTAATCGGTATGAGATTAATTGTTCAAACAGTAAAAGATACGGTGCGTGGAAAATTGAAGGAAGTCATGCCGGATCATATTGTCATTGAGGCGGGGGCGAAATCAGTTTTTTATGTGCGGATCCAGCAAATTGTATCGGTGATGCCTGATCACAGTGAAAGAGTGTAACAAGCAGACGCAAAGGTGTCTGCTTTTTTCATGCTTACAGAATGTATATCTGGAAAAAGTGCATGATATACCAATTGTTCTTTTTTTTACAAAAAATAAGGTTCTAAAACAAGAAGCAGTTGACAGAAGGTGGGTTGAATAGTAGTTTTTTAATAAGATCAATACGTAACAGGAGGAGCATCTTTGTTAAAATCTAAAGTTCATTTCTGGACATTCCAAATATTACTTGTTTTACTCATTGTTTATGTATCAACAAAGGTTTCGTTTTTATTTCAGCCGATTATTTTATTTGCTTCAACCTTGTTTGTTCCCATCTTGCTGGCTGGAATTCTCTTTTTCATCTTTAATCCAATTGTTCGATTTTTGTCCAAGAAAATTCCTAGGACACTGGCTATCCTGATCATTTATCTTTTGTTCATCGGACTCATCACGTTCATTGTGAATGCTGCGGGACCGATTATTGTCACGCAGGTCGGTGGACTTGTCAAAAGCTTCCCTGGTTATGTGACGGATATGCAGAAATTTATGAATGACTTCTCGCATTCTAAAACATTTACTTGGATGATGAACCAAGATTATGTCTCCGTCTCGAAGTTTGAACAGACAATTGTTTCGACATTAAAAGATTTGCCGGAAAATATTGCTTCAAGTATGTCTGCTGTGTTTGGCGTGATTGCCAATATTGCTTTAGCTGTGATCACAGTTCCGTTCATTTTGTTTTATATGTTGAAAGACGGACATAAGTTTCCGGACAAGCTCGTTCAATTTTTGCCAATGCCTTACCGTAAAGAAGGATTAAAAATCTTTAAAGAATTAAACGATACGCTTGCGGCTTACATACAAGGGCAGATTGTCGTCTGTTTATTTGTTGGAGTGGCTTGTTTTATCGGGTACTTATTAATTGGTGTGAAATATGCGCTCATTCTCGGTATTATCATTGCGGTCACGAATGTGATTCCTTACCTTGGGCCATATCTTGGCGCGGCACCAGCTGTGCTTATTGCGTTTCTTGATTCGCCTGGAAAAGCTGTGGTGACAGTGATTGTGATTCTTGTCGTTCAGCAAGTTGATGGAAATGTCATTTCTCCATTGATTATTGGGAAACGCCTCAACACACATCCTTTGACCATTATCCTGCTATTAATTGGGGCAGGGAGCTTTGGCGGAATTCTTGGTATGATCTTTGCGGTCCCTGTCTATGCACTGCTTAAAGCCATCACCTTGAATATTGTCAGATTGGTGCAGCTGCGTCAGCGATCTCGTAAGGAACAGCATTTAAACGTCTAGGACAGATGCACACCTTTTCCCTTTATGCATAAGATGATTGAGATAAGCAGATAGGGGGAGATTCTGATGCCTGCAATCGTTGGACCTATTCATATCGAGTCGTTAGGAGGAAACGGTGCAGCTACTTTCGGTGATGTCCTGGCCATTGCCCCTTTGGCTGTAGACCACTCTACTGGCGGTGCGGGAGCCTTTAATTCAGGCGATTATATGTCACTTACAAGTGATCCGAATGCGACGATGCTTTGGGACTTTACATTGTTTGGCCAGCCTCAATCATTTAACGCATAGAAAGACAGCTGATGATCACAGATCAGCTGTCTTTTTTATTTTTCATACACGTATTTTTGAGCTGGGCATATGATGTGGGGAGAAAAGGTGGTGGAAAGATGCCAGCGATTGTTGGACCTATTCATATTGACCGTGTGATTGGAAATGGTTCTGCACATTTCGGTGATGTTTTTGCCATTTCGCCAAAAAGTGTCGATCACTCCGCCGGTGGTTCAGGTACCTATAATGCAGGGGACTTTGTCCAATTTTTTAACAGTCCAAACGTTACGTTTGTGTGGGATATAGACCTGATTAGCCAGCAAAAGAGCTTTAATGCGTAGCCAGCTTTGAAAGGGAATTCCTTTTCAGAAGCTGTCTTTTTTTATGGTACAATGGATATGGATGTAAGAAGAAAAAAGAGGTGTGAATAGAGTCAAATGAAAATTAGAAAAGCACACATCGCAAGCGGACAACCAAAGACCTACAATGTATATTTACATGAAAATAAAAAAGAATATAAAACGCTTGTTGCCGTACCTGACATTGAATGGAGTATTTCCATTGCGTATGAGGACGAAAAAGAGCAGCTCATCCATACGCTTGAACAATCCTTAATGGAAAGAGTAGAAACAGATGAAGCACGTGACCTCGCACTCAAGGTTGTGCACTGGGTCACAGAAATGTAAATTTAGAAACCAGGAGTGAACACAGCGATGAAAGAAGAATCCGTAGACTTTTATTTGCAGCAAGGGATATTTGGACATGCTGAAACAAAACCAGATGAACGAAGAATGTTTCTCGGTTCATTAAGGGAACGAGCGCTTCTCGCCCTGACAAAGGGACAGGTATCAAGAAATAAACCGTATCATGAGGTCGAACAAATATTGAAGACCAATCGCCAGGCCACAGTTCTTTTAAATGGTGAATTGTCCTATGCTTCCTATTCTCAATATGTCAAAATGGCAAATGCCGCTGGATGTTCGTTTAAAGTGGTGAATCATCATGAAGCGCACTCTCCATTTGGTCTTGTCATAGAGATGCCAAGTGCGGTCAATCAAGAGCACATCTATCTAAAAGATGAGCTGTTTCAAAAAGCTTTTTCTCACGAATCTGTTGAATAGGTTTCCCTAGTGAAATGAATAAGCTATAATGATTCAAAAGAGCATATGGGAGAGATGCGGATGGGCAAAGCGTTGATTTGTATTGATTATACAGTTGATTTTGTTGCAGACGATGGAAAACTGACATGCGGAAAGCCTGGACAGGCGATTGAGTCTAAGATCACAGAGATCACTTCTTCATTTATTGATGAAGGCCACTTTGTCGTCTTTGCTGTCGATCATCATGAAGAAGAGGACCCTTATCATCCAGAGACAAAGTTATTTCCGCCCCATAATATTCGCGGAACAGAGGGTATTGAACTTTATGGACAACTAAGTTCACTATTTCACACGTCAAAACATTTAAAACATGTCTACTATATGGAAAAAACAAGATACTCTGCTTTTGCAGGCACTCAATTAGAAATGAAACTGCGCGAGCGCGGCATCACGGAACTTCACTTAGCCGGCGTATGTACCGATATTTGTGTACTTCATACAGCTGTTGATGCGTACAATAAAGGCTTTGAACTTGTGATTCACCAAAATGCTGTGGCGAGTTTTAATGAAGCGGGGCACGAGTGGGCACTTTCTCACTTTGAGCAGTCGCTTGGTGCGAAAGTGGTTAAGTAAGGGAAGGAGAATGGAAGTTGGAGCATCGGTTTAATGACGACAGTTTATCACTACATACAGATCTTTATCAAATTAACATGGCAGAAACGTATTGGAGAGACGGCATACATGAGAAGAAGGCAGTCTTTGAACTCTTCTTTAGAAAGCTTCCATTTGACAATGGCTTCGCTGTATTTGCTGGCTTAGAGAAAGCGATTGAATATTTATCGGACTTTTCCTTCACTGAAAGCGATCTCGCGTATTTAAAAGATGAACTTGGTTATAAAAGCGATTTCATTGACTATTTAAGCGGATTGTCCTTTACAGGTACACTTCATTCAATGCGAGAAGGGGAAATTGTCTTTGCGAATGAACCGATTATGCGCATCGAGGCAACGCTTGTTGAAGCCCAGTTAATCGAAACAGCATTGCTTAATATCGTGAATTTCCAGACGCTGATTGCAACAAAAGCGGCTCGGATTAAAGGAATCATTGAAGATGAGACAGCATTAGAATTCGGAACAAGACGGGCACATGAAATGGATGCGGCGATGTGGGGAGCAAGAGCGGCACTCATCGGTGGCTTCCAGGCAACAAGTAATGTTCGTGCTGGGAAACGCTTTAACATCCCTGTATCAGGAACACATGCTCACGCACTTGTACAAGCATACCGCGATGAATATACAGCATTTAAAAAATATGCTGAAACACATACAGACTGTGTCTTTTTAGTCGATACGTATGATACTGTCAGATCAGGTATTCCGAATGCGATTAAGGTAGCGAAAGAATTTGGAGACAAAATCAACTTCATCGGTGTCAGACTTGATAGCGGGGACCTTGCATACTTGTCTAAAAAAGCTAGAACAATGCTGGATGAAGCAGGATTCCATGATGCAAAAGTCATTGCATCAAGCGATCTTGATGAACACACCATTATGAATTTAAAGGCACAGGGCGCCAAAATTGATGTGTGGGGTGTTGGGACAAAACTGATCACAGCATTCGATCAGCCAGCTCTCGGTGCAGTGTATAAGCTGGTGTCCATTGAAGAAAACGGTAAAATGAATGATACCATCAAAATTTCATCCAACCCAGAGAAAGTGACAACACCTGGCCGTAAACGGGTGTACCGCATTATCAATCAATTGAATCATCATTCTGAAGGTGACTACATTGCGCTTGAAGAGGAAGATGTTCATAGTGAGGATAAACTAAAAATGTTCCATCCCGTGCATACATTTATTAGTAAATTCGTGACAAACTTTGTGGCGAAAGATCTTCACGTACCGATTTTTGAACAAGGTAAACTTGTCTATGACAATCCAGATATTCAAACGATTCAAGCCTACGTGCAGGACAGTCTTGGACTCTTCTGGGAGGAATACAAACGAATCAGCAAACCAGAAGAATATCCAGTCGATTTGAGTCAAAAATGCTGGGATAATAAAATGCAGTTTATCCATGATGTGAAAAATAAAATCAAAAAAGAGCTTTATGAAAGCGAATGATTAGAAGAAAGGGAGATCATCAAGCCAGATGGTCTCTTTTTTTAATTTTGACCGATTGAAAATGAACTAAAAGCGCAATCATTTGGTATACTGAAAGCACATCTTGTTTGTCATGGCATAAAGGAGGATTGGAGCAGTTGAGGGTGTTTGTTGCGAGACAGCCTATTTTTAACAGAAAAGAACAAGTCGTATCATATGAGCTGCTTTATAGAGATAGTGAAACCAATACATATAGCGCTGAAGACGGTGATCAAGCGACAACGGACCTCATTATCAACAGTTTTCTAAATATCGGCATCGAAACACTGACAGAAGGAAAACGATGCTACATTAATTTCACCGAAAGCTTGCTTTCATCTGATCTGCTCACCTATTTTGATCCGCATCAGCTTGTGATCGAGATATTAGAAAATGTACCGATTACCCCGGCACTTATTATGAGATGTAAGCAGTTAAAAAAATGGGGATATACGATTGCACTCGATGATTTCTTCCTAAACGGAACACATTATAGTGACAAGCTGCTTGAGGAACTCCTCTATTGCATTGATATTTTAAAAATTGACTTTCTGAAAACAACAACGCAAGAACGAAGAGCTATTCTGAATACGTATAAAAAGTATCGCCTTCGATTTCTAGCAGAAAAAGTAGAAACGAGAAGAGAATATGAAGAAGCGCTAGAAGCGGGTTTCCACCTGTTTCAAGGGTATTTCTTTAGTGAGCCGCATGTGATATCAGGACGAGCATTATCGACCAGCTTCCATGCGTACCATCAGCTTTTAAATGAGTTAAGCAAGGACCAGCCGAATATCCAGACCGTGACCCATTTTATTGAAAGTGACCTTTCGCTATCATATCAATTATTAAAAATGCTGAATTCAGGCGGCATGAGACGTCTATATCAAATTAAGAGTATCCGGCAGGCGATTATCCTGCTTGGATTTAATGAAATTCGGCGCTGGATCTTTATCCTTTCATTTAAAGAACTGAATGTCCAAGCTAACTCAAGCCAAAAAGAAATTATCAAAATGTCATTCATTCGTGCCAAAACGTGTGAACTGATTGCTTATCGGACTGAACGAGAGCACCCTGCCTCTTATATGCTGACAGGCATGTTTTCTCTCATTGATACACTTGTCAGGGCAGATATCACAGAACTTGTGAAGGAGCTGCCGCTTTCTGATGAAGTTGGCGAGGCACTGCTTGGCTATGAAAATGATTATTCTTTTGTGCTAGGTGTGGCCAAACGTATTGAACGAAATGAATGGGATGATGAAATGTTTGATGGAAATCTCCCGAAACAGGAAGCCTATGGCTGTTATATAGAAGCCATTGAATGGTGCCATAAAATGTTTGAATCTTAAGAAAAGCCGCTCGTGTGAGAGCGGCTTTTTCTTTGTCATGCCCACTGTAAAAGAAGGAAAAGTCTGCTGGAGGCAAGAGACAAGTAGATTCGAATGCCTTCTGGACTAAAGCGGATATCAATACCGCTTTTCACCCCGATTTGCTTCAGCATTCGGATGACACTTGTCGAATCAGATCGCTCAGCAGCCTCCATGATGCGCTGCGCAAACGGAAGAGAGCTGGAAATTTGCTGCGTGATGAGTGAAGCATCAGCAACGAGACGGGCTGATTCCTTTGCGGCTCGTTGAAATGAGTGGGCATCAACTGGAGGAAAAGTCATTGGCGTGCGCGGCGGGTATGCGTTGCTCATTGCGGGAACCTGCAAAGCAGGATAAGGTACATAGTAAAACACATGGTCACCTCTTCTCTCATTGGCGTGAAATTGGACGGATATCTGTTCTAAATGTATGTAGAAAATCAGAATAAAGAATCAAAATGATCTTTCTATCTTTGTAATTCCAGCATAAAAATAGGTACTTTTGCGGTCAATTTCGGTGAATGTCGCCAAAAAATTGCGGTGTCCACAATAGCGTCTGTCGTCTGACCTATGACACGCAAAACCGAAGATATAGAGGGGATCGTACGTTCTGTTGGGAGGGAAGTGTGACGAATGATGCCTATTCCTGTCGCAAAAATGACGCAATTCCTTTGAAATTGAGATAAAAGTATGATTTGAAAAGTCAGAAAATGATGAAAAAAGACCTATTGAATTTTGCGGTATCGCGCACACGTTTTGTGCATACTTTTCGGTGAAAAAATACTCAATTACATTTACACTGTTAGTAACAGATCAAATACTTATGACCCAATCACCATACACAAATACATTGATCTTCCAAAAAAGGAGAGTGGAATCGATGGAAAAGTATGAAATCGAAGAGCTTAAACAATTATTATGGAAACTTGAAAACGAAATCAGAGAAACAACGGCTTCTCTTCATAACATTAACAAAAGCATTGATCAATACGACAAATATGAATATGTGAAAATTTCTTAAAGACTTGATAATCATCAAGTCTTTTTTTTATCCAAATACATACAAAAAAAGGATATATTATTATATAATTGTTAAATAGCGATGTCAGTGGACATTTGCTCATGTCTTTTTAGTAAAATAAAAGACGAAAGGGTGAGGTACAAGATCGAGTATGCTAAACTATCTAGAGAATACAAAAATCAAGCAGAATATGTCTGATTTTATTCAACATGCAGTCAGGCAGAATGATTTACAAAAGCTGCTTCTGAAATTTACAGATAGAAAAAAAGAATTTCCTCTTGGTCAATTGGCTTACCAGCATTATGAGGCATTTGGCGGACAAGACAAGCAAGCGATTTCAAAACTGGCAGCAGGGATTGAACTTCTCATTTTATCTGCCGATATATTAGATGATATTGAAGATCAGGACAATGATTCGTATCCTTGGATGAACGTCGACCAAGGAGTGGCCATCAATGCATCTACGTATTTGTATACGGTGAGTATCCAATTCATCACATCAATATGTGAAAATAATTCTCAACTAATAGAGAAATTGTTCCATTTCATCAAAATGTCAATGGAAGGGCAGCACGAGGATTTGCGTCATTTGCATGGAACAGAAGAAGAGTGTGTAGAGGTTTTAAGGAGAAAATCAGGATCTTTAACAGCTCTTTCTAGCGTACTGGGTGTTTATTTAGCGACAGGAAAAATAAACGCCACTGTGGAATCTTATTCGATATATTATGGTGTTGCTGAACAGATCAGTAACGATTTTTTTGCGTTATTTTCAAAATCAAACGGAGATTTTCAAAAAAAACAAACGCTGGCATTCAGTTATTTACAAAGACGTTTTAACGATGCCAGTCAAGAGCTTCTTTCCTTCTTTTCTAACCGGCTGGATGAGTCAGAGCAAAAGCCGTTTCAACTGAAGCAGAAATTACTTGAAGCTGGTTTGACTCAGTACATGGTATCGATGAGAGAGATTATGCTGTTAAAAATGAAGCGAGGAATTGAACAACTTGATTTACCTAAAACGAAGAAGGAACAATTATATGCATTTATGACAAAGGAGGGCAATGATTGAACATTCAAAATATCATTGCACATCTAATGAAGAACCCAGTTGTGATCAATGAATTGAAATCTGGAAATGCAAGTTTAATTCATGCAGATGCACAAACAACCGCAGCCATTATAAAAGGTGTAGAAAAAGGATACATGAGTGCGAAATACATCTGGGAGTATTAATTTTAAGATCCAACCTGTATGATTATTTAATGATCTTTTCTTAAGGATGTTTTAAACATGAAGCTTACCTATACAAAATTGTCCACATTTCTTGTGTTTTTGTCTTTTTTATTTGTGATCTATATTTCATATATCTATGTATTTGATATTTTTAATGGTGCACGTGTAGAAAAGAATGAAAATGGTCAAACGGAAGTTGTTGACGTTGAATATCTTTCTTTAGCTTATTCGTCAGGGTTAAAAGAAGGAGATATTATTTTAAAAATAAACGGACAATCTAATTTAATTCAAGATCATATGATTAATGGTAAGCTTAGAAATGTACAAAGAATTGATATTCAAAGAGGAAACCAAATTATATCACTTAAAAATAAAACATTGATTGGTCGAGAAAGCTTATTTATCTATTTAATCCCTCTTCTTCTATATTCAATATGCTTATTCTGTATCTTTTTTATTATTAAAATCAACAAAGAGCCGCAACGAAAATCTGCATTTTTATTAATTTTATTCTTATTGTCAATTTGTGTTGGATATCTGAGTGCAGGTACTTCAGGAATTGGTGATAGATTTAGCCATTATGTTCTCTTATTGTGTTTATCGAGTGTATCCATCTTATATATTCATTTTATCTATCAATACTTCAAAGAATTTGATGTGCACTTAACGAACTCAAAACTAATCAGGTGCTTATACTTAATACCTATTTTTAATCTTGCAGTACATAGTGGAGTTTCGGTGTCATCTGAATTGAGAAAATATGTTCCAAGCATCAGTTTGCTGTTTTTTTTCGGAACAGTTTTAGTAGCACTTTATTTAATAGTCAGAGGCATGAAGAGATATAAAAAAACAGCACATGGTTCAGTTTTAAAGTTTTTTGCTATTATAAATGTTTTGTCGTTCAGTCCATTTATTTTATTTTTCGTTATTCCCTATGTATTTTTTGATAAGTATTTGATTGATCCTTTTATCCTGACGTCTATCGTTTTGTTAATTCCTTTTTCACTCGTGTACCAATTTATGACGAACAAACTTTACAATATGGATTTTCTAATTAGTAGACTGAGATACTATGGCTTTCTAGCCATTACACCAACCATTTTCGTTGTAGTCACGTTTTACATTCTGCAAAAACCAGAAGATTTGAAGTACACACTGAAGCTCGCATTAATCACTTATACTCTCATGCTGGCTGTTTTTTATTTCAAAGAAATTCTAGATTTCCGTTTTCGATTGAAGCGTTTTTCAGAGAAGCATAATTATCAGGATAGTGTATTTAAATTTACACAGCTCATTCGTGAGGCGTCATCACTCCATCAAGTATTGTATCATTTAAAATACACCATCTTAGAAGTACTTGTTGTGAACAAAGCCTTTGTGCTTGAAGTGAAGGCAGATGGACAAATTGTTGAAATTGATGAATCAATAGAAGAAAGCCAGCTATGGAAAGAGTATGTGGATCAATTTCAAGATATTTTAGGTGAAGTTGGAAAAATCATTGCGCTTGATAAAGGATTCATGATGAAAATTGGTGAGCGGGGCGGTCACTCTTTTGTGATTTGCTGTTTATCTAATTTACGGACACCGAAATTGTCGCGTGATGAGATTTCTTGGTTGAAAACATTGGCATTTTACACCAGTGTCAGTTTAGAAAATGTCGTCAAGATCGAAGAGTTGATGGAGCATCTTGACGATTTGAAACAGCGCGAGGCCAATCCTGCCTGGCTGAAGAAAATCATGTTTGCTATGGAAGAAAAGCAGCGTTCAGATTTAGCGAGAGATCTTCATGATTCCGTGCTGCAGGACTTGATATCACTAAAAAGGCAGTCGGAAATGTTTTTAACGAATTTCCAAAATAACCAATGCCCGACATCTATTGAAAATTCGCTTATCTCATGGAATGATCAAATGTCCAAAGTGATTCAAACGACGAGAGAAACGTGTCATGAGCTTCGGCCTCAGCTGCTGTATGATTTAGGTTTAGTAAAGGCGATATCGAAGCTGACTTCTCAAATTCAGGAGGAAGCACCGTTTCATATTAGGCTGAATACGACACGCTTTGATAAAGAATTGGACATTGATATTGATTCACAGCTGAATATTTACCGAATTGTTCAGGAGTTGTTATCCAACGCCCTGAAGCACTCTAAAGCCACTCAAGTGTTAGTGATGCTGATTTGTATTAAAGATCAGGTTGTTCTTCACTATGAGGATGATGGAGTCGGTTTTGATGCAAGTCATCTTGATCAGCACACAATGAGCATGGGGCTTTCGGGAATTAGAGAACGAGTCAAAGCATTAAATGGAAAGCTTCAAATTCACACAGCCCCGGGGAAAGGGCTTAAGGTGAAAATTGAAATGGAATTGTAACCATTTATTAAGGATTAAGACTTGGCATCAGCCAAGTCTTTTATATAAAATGGAAGTGAGTGATTTAAAGGGAGGAAGACATGAAGAAGATATTGGTCATTGATGATCATCCGGCTGTCATGGAAGGGACAAAAAGCATATTAGAATCAGACCAGCAGCTATCAGTCGATTGTTTAAGTCCTGATGCAGAAGCCGCCTTTTTAAAGACGCATGACTTTTCCATCTATGATGTGATTTTAATGGATTTAAATCTCGGGGATATCAATGGAATGGACATAGCGAAACAAATTTTAGAAACCAACCATCAAGTGAAAATTATCATTTATACAGGGTATGAAGTAGATGATTATTTTGAAGAGGCTATTCGGGCTGGATTACACGGTGCAATTAGTAAAACAGAGACGAAAGACAAAATTATTGAATACATACACCGGACATTGCAAGGAGAAGTTGTCATTCAGCTGTCCTATTTAAAGAAATTGATTTCACAGCAGCAAGAAAAGCCAGAACAAGCGCAGCAGACTGACCACGATCTCTTAACGGAACGGGAGTGTTTGATCCTTAGAGAAGTGGAAAAAGGATACACGAACCAGGAGATTGCCGATGTGCTTCATTTGAGCAAACGGTCAATTGAGTACAGTTTGACATCCATCTTTAATAAGCTGAATGTTGGATCTCGTACAGAAGCGGTGTTAATTGCCAAGTCTGAAAGTGTGCTGTAAACGTGTGAAGGGAGAGGGCCTTAATGAATGTGAGCGGATCAAATACACTGCTTGAGGCACTAGGCATTGAGATTGTAGAGTGCAATGAATCACGATGCGTTGCAACAATGCCAGTCGATCACAGAACAAAACAGCCATTTGGACTACTGCATGGAGGAGCATCTGCTGCTCTAGCAGAAACAGTGGCGAGCATGGGGGCTGCGGCTCATTTAGACTTAACACAGCAAGTTTGCTCAGGTATTGAAATCAATGCCAATCATTTAAAATCTGTACGCGATGGAGTTGTGACAGCGACAGCTGTTCCTGTGCATATAGGACGGCGTACAATGGTATTTCAAATCGATATAAAAGATGATCGAGACCGGCACATCTGTACGTCCAGATGCACACTTGCTGTCATTGATCGCATATAAAAAAGCTCCCGGTGCAGCGGAAGCTTTTTTTATATGCACGTTGAGCGATAAAAAAAGAATGGCCCAACATATCAGGCCATTCTTTTTTCGCTTTTTATAAATAAGAATCTTCTTTTCGTTTAATTACAAAGTTACGGAAACCGCCATAATCATCTTGTACACTGCGTTTGTCGAGCTTAACACCAGTATTGTAGGCGGCTCTTCCGATTAAGTGTGCGCCGACTGGTGCTGTCAGGAAGATGAATACGATGCCGAGAAGGATTTTTGCAGAAATAACGCCTGCAAGAAACCATTCATGAAAAAACACACCTACTAAAATCAGAACAACGCCAAGTGTCGATGCTTTTGATGCAGCATGCATACGTGTGTAAACATCCGGCAGTCGAAGGACACCAATAGCTGAAATCAAACAGAGGATAGCGCCTAGCAGGATAAAGAAAATGACGATGGCTTTAGCGATGACGATCATTTTCAATCACTTCCCCTTTCTCAAGAAATTTGGAAAAAGCAACAGTACCGATAAAGGCAAGGATACCGAGCAGTAAAATAATCTCAAAGAATGCAGTGGTTTTCAGTAAAATTGAAACGATGGCTGTCATCCCAATTAAATTGATTCCTATCGCATCAAGCGCACTCACACGATCAGGAATAGAGGGCCCTTTGATCACTCGTATCACAAAAAGCAAGGTAGACAGCGCAAGAATGCCAAGTGAAATTTGCAAAATGAGTTCCATTACTTACCGCTCACCTCCTGAATCGCTTTCTCAAATGAAACCCGGATATCGTGAATGGCTTTTTCAGCATCCTCAATATCCATCGCATGAATGTATAAAATGGAACGATCGTCGGAAATATCAATCACTAGTGTTCCTGGTGTCAATGTAATCATATTAGCCAGTATGGTGATTTCCCAATCTGTTTTCAAATCCGTACGAAAGGCGAAAATTCCGGGTTTAATCGTGAGCTTTGGAGATAATACGGTCTTTAATACACTTAAATTGGCAAGAAGCAGCTCGCGAATAAAAATGATGATAAGCTTGAAAATCGCATAAAGGGCATAGCCGTAAAAACGCTGCGGGAAAAATCGCCGCAGCATAAAAATGGCGATCATCCCTAATGCAAAACCTGATACAAAGTCTGCGGCTCTGTATGTATCATTCATAAACATCCATGTAAAGGCGAGGAGAGCGTTTAGTAATATTTGAAAGGCCATGTTCATCTACTCCTTCAGCACAGCTTGAATATATTTTTCTGGTGTAGAGAGCATTTCCGCTGCTTGATTGATATAAGGGGCAATGAACTCTGTCCCTAACCCAATAGCAAGCGATAAGACGACAAGCAGTACGCCAGGATACACCATTCCTTTAATTGACGGCTTTCTTCTGCGTTTATCCTGTTCCTCGCCCCAAAATGCGGACATGAAAATCTTCATAATAGAGTAGAGGACAAGGAGGCTGGACAGTAAGACCAAGATAGAAAACGTCATGTATCCAGCAGAAAATCCACCTTCCACAATTTTTAGTTTTCCAACAAAGCCACTCAGCGGCGGAATTCCTGCCAGCGATAAAGCCGAAATGAAAAACATCCATCCTAATAGAGGCTGAGATTGAATCAGTCCGCCCATTTTTTTCAGTTGGTTTGTACCAGCGTACACAAAGAGGGCACCTGCCAGCATAAATAAAGCCCCTTTGATCACCATGTCGTGAATGAGATAATAAATAGCTCCTTGGAGTGATGCAGGTGTGTTGGCTGCAAATCCAAACAAAATGACACCAACAGCTGTGACAATATTATAAATCACAATCTTCTGCACATCAGAATAGGCGATCGAACCTATCACACCGAATATCACCGTCAGTGCGGCAAGCCACGCCATGAGTGTATGGGTGAAGCCTGTATCGTGTATAAAAATTAATGTAAAGACTCTGGCAATCGCATATAAGCCAACCTTTGTGAGCAAAGCCCCAAAAAGAGCTGAAATCGCTGCTGGCGGTGCATGATACGATCCTGGCAGCCAGAAATAAAGCGGGAAGATCCCAGCTTTTAAGCCGAATACAATGAGGAACAGGATGGAAATAACAGTGATTAACCCTGTTTGCCCTGATTCAGCTATTTTCACACTTAAATCAGCCATATTGAGCGTACCCGTCACTGCATATAAGCAGGCAACTCCGACAATAAATAATGCCGACGAGATGATATTAAACACAATATATTTGAGTGATTCACGAAGCTGAGGCTTTGATCCGCCTAATACAATGAGCATATAAGATGCCATCAGCAGTAATTCAAAGAAGACAAACAGGTTGAATATATCTCCCGTTAAAAAGGCTCCGCTCACGCCAGCTAACAAAAACTGCACGCCAGAATAATAGAAGAGCCGCTCTCTTTCTTTCCCAATCGTTTGAAAGGAGAAGAGGACTGTCACAAGCCCGACAACGGAAGCAGTCAGCACAAGGAGTGCAGCAAATTGATCGGCGACAAGGGCAATCCCAAATGGTGCTTTCCAGCCGCCTAAATAAAGGGTTTGTATCCCATTTGTGAAAATCGTTTGAACCAAATATGCATTACATATAATGGCTGAAAGAGATGCCAAGACACTAAAAACTCTTGACAGCATGATATTTTTATTCATAAAAATCAATAGTGTAGCAGCTAGTAATGGAATTAATATAGGCAGGATCACGAGATTATTCATGCTGATCATTTCCTCTCATTTGATCCATGTCATCTGTTCGCAGCTCTTGGAAGGCTCGGAAGGCCATGACAAGTAATAAGGATGTCACACCAAAAGCAATGACAATGGCTGTTAAAATTAGTGCTTGTGGCAATGGATCTACATAGGATGTGAGCCCCTCTTTTAGAACCGGAGGCGCTCCCTTTTTTAAGCCGCCCATTGTTAAAAGAAGCAAGTGGACGCCGTGACTCAAAACAGCAGTACCGACGATGACCCGCAGAAGGCTTTTTGACAGCATCAAATAGGTCGCTGCCATAAAAATAATTCCGACGATAATAGACATTAGAAATTCCATTATTCCTTCTCTCCAATCATTTGAATAATGGTCATGGTGACACCGACAACGACCAAATACACACCGATATCAAACAGGACGGCTGTCGCTAGTTCTGTTTTTCCTAAAAACGGTAATTGGAAATAATCAAATGCATGTGATAGAAAAGGTGCACCGAATAGAAAGGATCCCATACCTGTCAGGATCGCAACGAGCAAACCGGCTCCAGCTACATAAATAAAGTCAAAAGGCAAAATGCGTCTTACTGTTTTCAGATCATAGGCTAAAAGCAGAAGAACGACAGCCGCAGAACTCATCAGGCCGCCGATGAATCCGCCGCCAGGATTGTTATGCCCCGCAAGAAATAGGTGAAGGGAGAAGAGCAAGATGATGAATGCTGTGATTTTTGTTGTGACTTGCAAAAGCATATCATTCGTATCAATCTTTCTCATCGCCGCACACCTCTCTTCCGTTTTGCTTGTGTTTTTAATAACCCATAAATACCAAGTGCCGCAATGGCGAGCACAGTAATTTCAAAAAGGGTATCAAAGCCCCTGAAATCGACAAGAATGACATTGACAATATTGTCACCGCCAGCAAGTTTGTAGCTGTTTTCAATAAAGTAAGTTGAAATGGTATCAAGTGACTGCTGACTTGTGGAAGCGAAAGCTAGACAAGTGACAACAACCCCAACACCTAATGAAATGATGAAATTGGTCATTTTGAATCTTCTCGTTTTTTGCTTTAAGCTCAGCTTCGGTAAATGATAGAAGCAAAGCAAAAACAGTGCGACAGAAATCGTTTCAATAATCAGCTGCGTCAGCGCAAGGTCAGGTGCTCTGAAAATCACGAAGAATAATGACAGCGTGTATCCCATGACACCTAGAGCAATAATAGCTGTTAATCGTGAGCTTGCGAATACTGTTGCAATCGTCGCCGCCACCATCACAAGTGAAAGAATCACCTCATACGTGCCAATTGAGGCAGCCTGATCTGTTTGAAATGAAAAGGCCTGCTGATAAAACATGACGCCGCCAATGACGATAATCATGAACCCAAACACATAGACAAGATAGTCACGAAGAAAACCAGTCATATAACTGTTTGTCAGGCGGTATGACCCTTTTTCCAAACCGATAAGAGAGCGGTCGTATAAAGCGTTAAATGACCATTTTTCCTTAAAGATGTTGTACATTGGACGCCATTTTGAAAGCGTCAAGTAGCCGATTGTGCCGAGTACAACAACACCTATTGTCATATAGAGCTCTGGCTGGAAGCCATGCCATGCTTCAATTTTCACAGAAAAACGGCTTCCTGTTTCAATCGCTTCAGGAATGATCGCCGCCATTGCGGGTTCGATGACAGAATAGGCAAGAATATTAGGGAAAAAGAAGAAGGTGACCACAAGTGCAGCTAGAATGATTGGCGGAATGAGCATGCCGATCGGTGCTTCATGCGGTTTTTTCTCCAATTGGTCTATATTCAGACGGCCTCTAAAAGTTTTAAAGAGGAGCATCATACTATAAATGAACGTAAATACACTAGCGAGCCAAGCAAGTGCTGGGAAGATAGCACCCCATGTTGAAACGTCCGTAAAACTGATGTCAGAAATTCGTATCATACTTGTGAAAAATAGCTCTTTACTTAAGAAACCGTTAAATGGCGGTAATCCGGCCATTGAAAATGTACCGATTAACGTAATAGTGAAGGTAATCGGCATGATCGTCATTAATCCGCCTAATTTCCGAATGTCACGAGTCCCTGTTTCATGATCGATAATACCTGCTGCCATAAAGAGACTTCCTTTAAACGTAGCATGGTTAATGAGGTGAAAAATAGCTGCAAGAATGGCTGCGCCAAAAAAGGCAGGATTGTTTTCATGAATCGCAGCTGCGCCGACGCCAAGCATGAGCATAATCATGCCGAGCTGACTCACTGTCGAATAGGCCAGAATGGCTTTCAAATCGTTTTGCCGGACGGCGTGGAATGATCCCCAGAATAATGTGACAAGTCCAACGATGGAAATGGTCCAGAACCATACCTCTGATATAGCAAAGATTGGACTGAAGCGGGCAACAAGATAAATACCGGCTTTCACCATCGTAGCAGAATGCAGATAACTGCTCACAGGGGTCGGTGCTTCCATTGCATCAGGCAGCCAGATATAGAATGGGAACTGCGCTGATTTCGTAAAGGCACCTAGTAAGATTAGGATCATAGCAGGGATAAAGTAAGGTGATGCCATAATGAGCTGAAGCTGATTGACTGCTTCACGAATACTGAATGAATCAGTAATCAGGTAAATGAGGATGAAGCCACCAAGCATAGCTAATCCGCCAAAAACAGTAATAAGCAGTGATTTCGTTGCTCCATACCTAGAGCGCTCCCGCTTATACCAATACCCAATTAAGAGGAAGGAAGAGATACTCGTTAACTCCCAAAACAAGTATAGAACCACCATGTTGTCAGAAAGAACGACACCCAGCATCGCGGTCATAAACATGAGTAAATACGTATAGAAAGAGCCAAGCTGTTCTTTTTCCTTTGATAAGTAGAAAATACTGTACAGCACCACAAGTGCGCCGATACCTGTAATTAATAAAGCAAATAACAGGCTGAGACCATCGACATACACAGTGAAATTCATCCCTAAAGATGGAATCCATTCAGCCTGTGAGAAAAGCTTTCGTCCATTCGAAGTGATATGTAACATTTGGATGAAATAGGTAAATAAAAGAATCGGCAAGATGAGAACAAACCATCCTGTATGTATACGCTTCACATATTTGTAAAGGAAAGGTACAACAAAAGCGAGTAAAAAAGGTGATAGGATGGCGAAGTGAATAAGTTGCAAGAAAATGAACCTCCTTTGATCAATATAAATTCACGTTCTAAAGAACTGGTAATTAAAATTATAGCGTAAATACAGCCATAGTGCATTGGTTTGAAACGATTTCAAGCAAACTGTACTTGTTTTAGGTTCTTTTGACCACAAAAATAATTTTATCAAAAATGACACTCATTGTATATTGTTTTGTTTTTCGTACATGCTTTTCTTAAAGGAGCTGATCAAATGAAACGAAAGATCGCCATCAGCTTAAGCCTATTCTGCACGATTTTAGGAGGAGCATTCTTGATTGATCGAAATGATCAAAAAAGGTGGCAGGCCGGGAGTGAATGGCCGCTGTTTTCTGAGCATCTTCTTCACATGAGCTATCAAGAAACCAAGCTGTATCCTTTTCAGCCCAGGGAGTATTTACGAATTGTATTAGCTGATGAATAAGAACTTATAGGAGAAAAGAAATATAAAAAAAGCATGGGCTCATGTGAGAGCTCATGCTTTTTATGTGTGGTAGTTTAACTAAACATTCTGAGTAAGATCGTTGCACAGATAACAGTTGCTGCTCCGCCAAGTCTTGTAGATACTTGTGCGAAAGGCATAAGGCCCATTCTTCCAGAAGCTGAAAGAATGGCAACATCACCAGTACCGCCAAGTCCGCTGTGACAGCCAGTGACAATAGCAGATTCTACTGGATACATGTTCATTAGTTTTCCAACGAAGTAACCAGAACCAACCATTGCGAGTACAACAGCGATACATACGCATACGAATGGAATTGAGATGACAGTTGCTACATCATCAAGTGGAATGTATAGAATACCAAGACCAACCATTAGCGGCCATGTAAAACTTCTTGATACAAACTTGTAGAACTGCTGTGAGCCATTTTGAAGATGCTGAGGCATCACGTTTAAGTATTTGATTAAAGCAGCAAGAACAATCATTAAGATTGGACCTGGAATATGAACAAAGCTTTCTAACAAACCACCAAAGATGAAGGTTGTACAAGCAACGAGTACACCAGCACCCATTAAACCGAAATCAACTTTTGCATCCATATCTGGCTGCTCGAAAATTTCGTTTGCTTCTTTAGATTTCACAAGACGGCCATTCCCGTTCAGTTCAGGACGTTTCTCACCAAGCTTCTTCATTGCGCCAGCGCAGATAATGGCAATGACGTTCCCAATGACAGCCGCAGGAATTAATTGAGAAATTAATGACTCTGCTGATACACCTAGAATTTGTGAATAAGCGATAGATAATGGCAAAATTCCTTCTCCAACACCACCGGCAATAATCGGTACAATAATAAAGAAGAATGAATGATGCGGTGTGTAACCAACTAAAAGGCCAACAAGGATACCAGCACTCACAGCTGCAATTGTACCTGCAACCAGAGGGACAAACATACGAATAAGGCCTTGTACTAAAACAGTTCGCTGCATCCCAAGAATACTACCTACTACAAGAGCAGAAATATAGAAGTAAAGGAAGTTCGACGTTTTCATAAGAGACGTAACCGCTTCCAATGAGTTCGGATTTAGAACATTAAAAAAGACCAGGAACGATGGTACGAATAAAGAAAGAATCGCCGGTCCACCAATATCTTTTAAGATTGGAATACGTTGTCCTACATCTCCAAGGAAAATCCCCAAAATCATAATAACAGCGAAACCACCAAGCATATTTGCTGGAATTTTATTAAAATAAGCGGCAGTTAAAATAATCGCTGCAAGTACTAAATACACAGGTAGATCAATAACACCAATTTTCCAAGACATGATCTTACGGAAAACGCTTTTATTATTGTCAGAATCGTCTGTAATCGATTTCAATTGTTGTGCATTAGCCACATAAACACCCCCAAATGCTATTTGTCTCAATTGTAGAAGATTCTGTGACACTCATCTATTTATTAAACTAAAATAAGTGTAATAAAAGTAAAATAAACAGGAGTTTTTGAGTTTTTTATCATACAAAAATCCCCTGAAGATAGTTTGTCCTTCAGGGGATTGATCATACATCGTATTTATCGTTTTCCTTTTAAATAAGGTGTACCAAGTGCTTTTGGTGCATCGGCACGTCCGATGAAGCCAGTAAGTGCTAAGATGGTGAGCACATATGGTGCTATGAGCATATACACATTCGGTATATCTTGGAACAGCGGCAGGAGAGAACCAATGATGCTTAAACTTTGAGCAAATCCAAAGAATAAAGCAGCTCCCATTGCGCCAAATGGATGCCATTTACCGAATACAAGCGCAGCTAGTGCGATAAAGCCTTGTCCAGTAATGGTGGCATGGGAGAAATCAAGCGAAATGGTTGACGCATAAACAGCCCCGCCCAGACCGCCAAACAGTCCACTAATGAAGACAGCGATATAACGCATCCGGTACACTTTGATTCCCATTGTATCAGCTGCCATTGGATGCTCTCCAACTGCACGAAGACGAAGACCAAACGGCATTTTAAATAAAACAAACCATGCAACCACCGCAAGGGCTAAAGCAAGTATGGACGTATAATAAACATCTTTAAAGAAAATATCACCAATGATCGGAATGTTACTTAAAAGGGGAATATCTCCTTTATAGAAAGGCTCTGTAATTTTATCAGTTTGTGCTTTTCCGTAAATTAGTTTTACGACAAACAGTGTAGCGCCAAGTGCCAGCATGTTAATGGCCACACCACTGACCGTTTGATCAGCTCGGAAGGTAATGGTCGCAACTGCATGAATCAGTGAGAACAATCCGCCAACGGCCATTCCGACGAGAAGCCCAAGCCACGGGGTCAAGGCTCCAAACGTATCAGCAAAAAATAAGTTAAAGATAATACTGGAAAATGCTCCGACGACCATCAAACCTTCAAGACCGATATTGACAACACCTGATCTTTCTGAAAAGACGCCTCCAAGAGCGGTTAAAATAAGTGGTGCAGCATAAACAAGTGTAGCTGGGATGATGATTTCAAGAATTTGCAGAAATCCCACTTATTTTCCCCCCTTTTTCTTCATTTGTTGAATCACAAGACGGATGACATAGCTTGAGGCGACGAAAAGAATGATGATCGCAATGACAATATCAACAACCTCAGTCGGTACGCCTGATTCAAGCGGCATATTTAATGCACCGACCTTCAATCCACCAAGCAATAATGCAGCAAGGACAACACCAACAGCCGTATTTCCACCTAATAAAGCGACGGCAATTCCATCAAAACCTACGCCTGTAAACGAGCCTTTAATAGAGGCATATTCAAATGTACCAAGGCCTTCCATAGCTCCTGCAAGACCTGCAAAAGCACCTGAAATGAGCATCGCATAAATGATATTGCGGCGAACGTTCATGCCAGCATACTGTGATGCCTGCTGATTCATTCCAACAGCTCGTAACTCAAACCCTTTAGAAGTTTTTTGAATAATGACCCACATCACGACCGCCGCAATAATGGCAACAAAAATACCGTTATGCATCCGGGAGAAATCAGTGATCTGCTCAAAAAATCCAGAGCGAAGAGAGGCAGTGGCATCGATTTTATCTGTTTTATCTTTATTATCTGTTAAGACATTTGAGATTAAATAGTTTGTGACATGAAGGGCAATGTAGTTCATCATGATGGTGACGATGACCTCATGCACATAAAAACGAGCTTTTAAAAACCCGGGAATAAAGCCCCATAATGCACCTGCAGCAGCTGCGGTGATGAGTGCAAGCGGCAGATGAATATACATAGGTGCATGGACAGTTGTTCCAATCCATACAGCAGCTACCCAGCCAACAAGCATTTGACCTTCGACACCGATATTAAACAGGCCTGTCCGAAATGCAAAGGCAACAGCAAGACCTGATAAAATATAAGGTGTCACTTGCCTGATGGTTTCTCCCATATAATAGGTTTCACCGAAAACGCCATTCCAAAGGGCGCCATAGCCTTCGATGACACTATAACCGCTTGCCAGCATAATAATGGCCCCAACCAAAAGACCAAGTACAATGGCTATAAGCGGAATCAGCAGATTTGTTAAGCGATTAGACATTTGCTTCTTTCCCCACTTCCTGTTGCGTACTTCCAGCCATTAATAGGCCAAGCTCTTGCTCTGTTGTTTCTTTTGGATCAACAATGGCCACAATGCTGCCTTCGAAAATGACAGCGATCTTATCACTAACATTGATAATTTCATCAAGCTCAAAGGAGATGAGCAAAACGGCTTTGCCAGAGTCTCTTTGCTCAATGAGACGTTTATGAACAAATTCAATCGCACCAACATCAAGTCCTCGTGTCGGCTGAGCGGCAATTAATAAATCAGGATTGCGGTCCACTTCACGGCCGATAATGGCTTTTTGCTGGTTACCGCCTGACAGGGCGCGCGCTTCTGTATATTCACTCGGTGTTCTGACGTCATATTCCGCAATGATTCGTTTTGCCTTTTGATAAATATTCTTCATATTCAATAAGCCGAATTTTGAATAAGGACGCTGATAATACGTTTGTAAGGAAATGTTTTCTCCAATTGAAAAATCGAGTACAAGTCCGTGTTTATGACGGTCCTGAGGAATATGTCCAATCCCAGATTCGGTCACTTTACGAGGCGGGAGATTTTGAATGGCTTTCCCGTTTAGCATGATCGTGCCAGATTCTGATTTTTTTAGACCGGTAATGGCTTCAATTAATTCAGACTGGCCATTGCCGTCTACCCCAGCAATTCCAACAATTTCGCCAGCCTTCACTGACAGGTTCAACTGTTTGACCGCTTCAATTCCTCTGGCGTCTTTTACTGTGAGGTCTTGAATTTCAAGAACTTCCTCAGCAGGAGAAGCAGCTTTTTTGTCTGTTTTAAATGACACTTCACGACCAACCATGAGGCTTGCAAGTTCGTCTTTATTTGTGCTTTCCACATCAAGTGTACGAATGCCTTGACCTTTTCGGATAATGGTCACGCGATGACAGGCATCCATAATTTCTTTCAGCTTATGGGTGATTAAAATAATGGATTTGCCTTCATTAATTAAGTTTTTCATAATTTGTATGAGTTCTTTGATTTCTTGAGGTGTTAAAACGGCCGTTGGTTCGTCGAAGATCAAAATATCAGCGCCGCGGTAAAGTGTTTTTAAGATTTCTGCACGCTGCTGCATACCGACAGAGATGTCAGATACTTTTGCGGCAGGATCTATTTTCAAACCATAGCGGTCAGAAAGCTCTTGTACTTGCTGTATGGCTTGTTCTTTGTCAATCTTTCCAAACTTCTTTGGCTCTTTACCTAAAATGATGTTTTCAGCGACAGTAAAGGTATCGACAAGCATAAAGTGCTGATGCACCATTCCGATGCCTAAATCACTAGCATCATTTGGACTAGAGATGGTCACGGGTTTTCCGTGCACCTTAATTTCACCTTTTTCAGGCTGGTACAGTCCGAAAAGCACGTTCATGAGCGTTGATTTTCCAGCGCCGTTTTCACCAAGCAGCGCATGAATTTCGCCCTTTTTTAGCTGCAGCGTAATGTTGTCGTTTGCTACAATGCCAGGGAATTCTTTGCGTATATTCAACATTTCAATGACATAATCCACAGGTTTAACCGCTCCTTTTTTAGGGTGCTGATGAAGATAAAAACTAGCAAAAGAAAAGCTGCAAAACAAGGCTGCAGCTTTTCTTTTACCACCTTTTACGAATAAAGAGGAGGTAAAGGAGAGGCAAGGGGATAAGGCGCGCTTATCCCGATGCTCAAATTAAGCTTTAAAATCTTTTAATTCATCACGTGTTGCAGGGATTTTGATTTCGCCCTTGATGATTTTTTGTTTCCATTCTTCCACTTTCTTTAATACATCCTTATCAAGGTTTTCCTTAGATGGAGAGATGTCAAGAGCGCCTTCTTTCAGACCGTATGTGATCACTTCGCCGCCAGGGAACTTACCTTCTTTTGCTTTCGTTGTTAAGTCTTGTACCGCTGTGTCTACTTTCTTAACCATAGAAGTAAGAGTGACACTTTGTTTTGTTCCAGGTACTTTTCCTTCGTCATACTGGTCTTTATCTACACCGATGACCCAAACTTTACGATTAGGATCCGCTTTTTTCAGGTTTTTCGCTTCTGTGAAGACACCAGTTCCAGTGCCGCCAGCAGCATGATAGATGATGTCGACGCCAGATTTGTACATGCTTTCAGCTGTTGCTTTACCGATGTCAGCCTTATCGAATGCACCAGCATATTTCACTTCAACTTTTGCTTTTGGGTTCGCTGCTTCAACACCAGCGCGGAAACCGACTTCGAATTTTCTGACTAATTCAGAATCAACGCCGCCGACAAAACCAATCTTGTTTGATTTTGTTGTAAGAGCAGCCGCAACACCCACAAGGAATGATCCTTCGTTTTCGTTAAACACAATGCTAGCCACGTTGTCTTTTTTCACGACTGCATCAACGATAGCAAAGTGGTTTTTCTTACGTTGATCCGCAATTTCAGATATAGCATCTTCCATTAAGAAACCAATTCCGTAAATCAGGTCGAATTTCTCACGAGCAAGTGTGTTTAAGTTTGTTGTATAGTCAGCATCTGATTTAGATTGTAAGTAATCAAAGCCGTTTTTACCTTTTTTTAGATTGTTGTCTTTCCCAAATGCTTGTAAACCTTCCCAAGCTGATTGGTTAAACGATTTGTCATCGACACCACCGACATCAGTTACCATTGCAACAGTGAATTGATCTTTATCTTTTTTGCTTTCACCGCTGTTTGAGCCAGAGTTGCCGCATGCTCCAAGGATGGTTCCTGCTGCTACGACTAAGGACAATGCTAGTCCAATTTTGCGCTTCTTCAAAACATAACCCCCTATAAAATTTAAAAGTTTCAGAAAAGTCTCGCGAAAAAAGACCGATCTATCTCTTCTCACCCTAAAGAGGGTATTTTATCCTGCTTTCTCATGAAACTTATGGAGGGCAGGAGAGAAGATGTAAGACATCAGACTTATATCTCGTTGAACTAATCAATCATAATTTATCATTTCCGATCGAATAAATAAATAGAAATTTGTTTTATTTTTAAAAAAATGTTAATTGGCTTTATTTGATGTCTTTTTATCTGTTGAAATATGATATAATGCCGCTTTTGTGATGTGCTCTACTACAGTAGAACCACTGATATCAAGGGGTTTGTTACATCGTATGCCATAAAAAAACATCTGGCCTTTCGTGAAGGTCAGATGTAACAGTTTAAAGATATTGCTGAATCAAATTCATATTGCTCGTGTTCAGTTTATATTGGAAAACAGGACGTCCAATTGTCCCATAAGCCATTTCAACATCCACCACTTCGATGTCCTCAAGGAATTTCAAGTATTTTCTAATGGAGACTTGAGAGATTTCTGTATGATTGGCTAGGTCTTCGGTCGTGAAAGCCTGCTGTCCAAATGATTGAATGCTTGTCCAGATGAGTTTGAGTGTGCTTTTGGTCAGGCCTTTTGGCAGGAGGACTTTTTCCGCCTCTGCTTTTTTATGAAAAAGCTTCGCATCTAAATCATTTTGCGAAATGCTGTTCATGGATTGATACAGGGCGTGTTTCCGTTTATACTCTGCCAGTGCCGATTGGAATCGTTCGAACTCAAAAGGTTTGATTAAATAATCAACCGCTCCGTTTCGCATCGTTTGCTGAACAACGTCCACTTCATTTGCAGCCGAAATGACAATGACATCAACGGCATGATTTTGCTGGCGAATTTCTGTTAGTAATGCCAGCCCATTTTGACCTGGCATATAAATATCGAGCAGTACGAGGTGAATGACTTCTGTTTTTAACACTTCAAGCGCCTGCTGAAAAGAGGTGGCAATTCCCTTTAACTCAAAGCCATCGATTTGGGTAAGGTAGCGTTTGTTCAGCTCCCCAACCATTGGATCATCTTCTACTATTAACACATTAATCATGTGAATCCTCCTTTTGTTTATACGGAATGCGGAGACTAAAGGTCGTTCCTTCTCCTTTTTCACTCGTGACAATCATATGTCCATTCAATTTCTTGATGCTTTGGTCAACGAAGTAGAGTCCGAAACCTCGGTCTTCTCCTTTAGTTGAAAAGCCTTGATCAAACATGATGTCTTGTTCTTCTTTTGTGAGACCAACACCTGTGTCCGTGATTTCAATGTGTAGCTGCTCTTGAACGTATCTGAAGGAGATCGAGATGTTTTTCGTCTCAGTATGTGAAACCGCATCGAGTGCATTATTTAACAGGTTGCCGATCACGGTAATGAGGTCATGCGTCACTGCCGGGTCCTCCGTATTTGGCACTTGTGTGCTGCAAATAACCTCCAAGGAAGCGCCTTGTTCCCTGATATAGCTTTGTTTTCCTAGTAAAAATCCTGCTAAAACAGAGTTTTTCACATGGTTGATGATTTCATTTGTTTCCGTTTGCTGATAAATGGCAATATCTTTGATGTAGGTACCAAGGTCATCGTAGTTTTTGAGCTGGACCAAACCTAAAATGACATGAAGCTTGTTCATAAATTCATGTGACTGGGCACGGAGGGCATTCGCATACATTTTGACCCCGCTAAGCTGCTCAGCCAGGTGTTTGACTTCTGTTTTGTCACGGAAGGTGGCGATGGCCCCGACAATCTCATCATTTACTGTAATTGGTACTTCATTAAAAACGAGCTCCAGTCCATTCATTCTCACGTCACGATCAAGCAGTGGCTTGCGTGTTTCAATGACCTGTTTTAAGCCGCTTGAAGGGAGGAGAGTTTGAACATCTTGTTCTCTAGGATCAACCATAATGCCCATATTATGAAAGAGTCGTTTTGCCTCTGCATTGGCCAGCTTGATTTGACCGTGCTGATCGACGGCAAGAATCCCTTCTTTTGTTGATTCTAGCATGGCACTTCGTTCTTTTAGCAATGTGGCAATCTCATCCGGCTCAAGTCCAAACATAATCTTCTTCACTTTTCTTGCCACAATGAGTGCCCCGATGATGCCAGATAGGAGGCTGAGTGATGTGACGAAGTAGAGTGGAAGTAAGCTTTGATGAATAATCAAGTCAATTTCCTTTAACGTAATCCCTACGGCCACAGCCCCGAGCTGCTTACCATTTTGATCATAAACAGGAACAAAAGCACGCATGGATCTGCCGAGTGTTCCAGAAGCCGTACTAATATGTTCTTTCCCCTGTAAAGCTGCTTTTTCATCACCGCCGGCAAACCGTTTCCCAATCTTCTGCGGATTCGGGTGTGTTTTGCGAATACCTTTCATATCCATGACGACAACGAATTCGGTTTTGGTGATTTGCTGAACATTTGTTGTATATTTTCGTAATGCTGAATATGAATGATCTTCTAATGATTGTGCTGTGATCGGAGCCTCTGCGACCATTTTGGCAGTAGAGAGAGCAATGTCACGCTCCTGCTGATGAATGTTCTTGGCTGTTTCCGACCATATCGTAAAGAATGTGATACAAAGGGAGATCAGGACAACGATACACACAAAGATCGTCAGCCGTGTTTGCAGTCTTAAAGTTTTTTTCACGAGTATACCCCTAACGCACGATTTTTTCGTAACAGTAATACTTTAACGGGAAAATGTAAGTTTGTGAAGGAATGTACGTGCAAAATCATAAATTTGATTTTGCTGTCAGTTTACTTTGAAAGCATCTTGTCAATCCGTTTTAAGTGAGCCATAATAAATGTGAGCTTATGAGAAAGGAACTATTTATGAAAAATACATATTTGACTGGATATTTTCCGCTGATTTCAATCTTACTATTCAGCTCTGCTTTTTCGATTTTTACAGTAGGTATCACAACTGATTTCTTGACTCAAGCAGGTATTTTAAAAGGAATGCTGGAATTTTTCTCAGAACAGGGCATCCGTCTTGCTCTCTTTGCCGCTTTTGCACTTGTTTATTTTATGATCTTATCTGCCTTAAAACTGATTGCAGATACGGTATTAGAGCTGGCGTTACTTTTTTTCGCTAAGGACCCTGAAGGGGAGAACTTAAAGAAAATTCGGATTGCATCCGTTGTTTATTTATTTGCCAGCTTGCTTGCATTTCTGTTGACGCAGCAGCTCATTCTGCTAGTCGGACTTTTTGCATTAGCAAGTCTTGTCTATTTTATCTGGGTTGTGGTTCGCATTTATCAATCGCTTAATATGCTGAATTTGATTGGATTTATGATGTTTATTCTGCTGTTTTGGGCGACGTTTTTGATCGGTATTTTGTACTTATTTATTAAGCTTTATAACAGTGTGATGGCAAGTCTGCCTTCGTAAGCAGACAAAGAAAGCATCCTCCTATCATTGGAGGATGCTTTTTTTATGAAAGAAACCGCTTTTGAATATCGGGTGTAGGCATCATACAAGATGTTTTTTGACCAAACCATTTGTAGCGATTTTTTGCAATCAGCTCATAAAACCAATCACGGATTGGGCGAGGTATGGCAAGGAGTAAAAAGCTCCATCTGTAGATCCCTTTTAAATGCCGCGCGGCTTTTAAGATGCCTGTTGACTTCGTATAAAGTGTTCCTTTTTCAATATAAATGAATGAATTGAACTCTTCTAAAGGCAAACCGTTTTCCTTTAAAATACGCTGTCCTGTATCTGATTGTAATGAAGCGAACATCATCTGTTCTTTCGGATCGCGCTTAATCACAAATTGAACAGCTCCGCTGCACACGTTGCAGACACCGTCAAATAAAATTAAATGGGATGGATGTGTTGAATGCATCGCAATCAAACCTCCTGTTTATCTGGCGTATTGCATCGTATTTTTCCAAATACGTAAGTGCGGGCTTGAACGATAAATCGATTCAACCGTTCCTCTATCTCTTCCGACCCAGACACCCATTGTGTACTGATCTGTCAGTCCCACAAACCAAATATCTTTGTAGTCATTGGATGTTCCTGTTTTACCACCGATGTAAGGGGCATTGAAATTCGCTTTTTTCCCTGTTCCACTTTTCACAACGGAGGAAAGAAGCTTACGCATCGTTTCATTTGTCCGCTGAGAATATACTTGCTTTGGCGACTCTTTCCACTTGTAAAGGGTCTTGCCGTTTAAGTCTGTCACTTTTGTGATCGAATGGCTTTGTGTGTAGGCTCCTTGGTTGCCAAAAACGGTGTACGCATCTGTTATTTCTAGCGGTGAGAAGCCTTTTGTAAATCCGCCAAGTGCAGAAGGAAGGCGGTAATCATCTGCTACGATATGCTCGAATGAGAACTTCTCTAAATAGCTGAAGCCTTTTTTGACACCTACTGTATCCAGCATTCGGATCGCAGGGGTATTGTAAGAATTTTTAAAGGCTGTTTCAAGTGTGACTGTTCCATACGTTTTATGATTATAGTTCTGCGGGCAGTATCCGCTGCTGCAAAACTTGCCGGCACTGATGGTGCTTGAAGCTGTTGCGCCGGTTTGATCAATATAAGGCGCATAGTCTAAAAGCGGCTTAATCGCAGAACCAGGCTGTCTTTGCGCTTGATAAGCGTAGTTGAAATCAAATTTCTTATAGTTTTTCCCGCCAGCAAGTGCAACAATTTGATGCGTTTCATGATTAATGACGGCTGATCCGCCTTCGACCCCTTGGTAAGGCAATTGAGCATTGAGCTGATAGACAGCTCTTTGCTGTAAGGAAGGGTCAAGCGCCGTATAAATCTTCACGCCATCCTGGAGCAGAGCACTGACCTTTTCAGATAATTCTTTTTGAATGGCCTTTTTTGCTTCAGCCGTTTTGGCCTTCTTCAATCGTTTTGTAAAGCCCTCCTGATCAGACACAAGATCGGTAAACTCTTCATTGGCATATGTCACATAATCAGGATAAAGGTTTTTCTTTTCACTTAAGGATAGGCTGATTTTTTCTTTGACGGCTTTTTTGTATTGCTTTTTGGTGATGACGCCATCTTTCTTCAAAATACCAAGCAGCCGTTCTTGGCGTTTCTTTGTGTGCTTGAACTGTTTTAATGGGTCATACAGTGTTGGGTTGTTTGGAATAGCAGAGATAAATGCCATTTGTGCAAGTGTTAAAGAACTAAGCGGCTTATCAAAATAGTAATTAGCCGCAGAACCGACACCGTAAACACCATTACTGAAATAAATCGTATTTAAATAGCTTTCGAGAATTTCATCTTTAGAGAATTTCCGCTCAAGTTCATAGGAATAGAGCAGCTCTGTAAACTTTCGGCTGAACGAACGTTCATGGCTTAAATATAAGTTGCGGGACAGCTGCTGTGTGATCGTACTCGCTCCTTGGCTGATGCCATGGTTTTTGACGTTTGCAGCAAGTGCACGAACCACCCCCATAAAGTCAATTCCTTTATGGTCATAAAAGTTGCGGTCCTCTGAACGAAGGAACAGCTCCTTCACAGGTTCAGGAATTTTATCGTATTTCACAAACACTCGGTTCTCATCGTTTGAGACGATCTCGGAGATAAGAGAACCATCCCGGTCATACATATAACTGTTTTGGGAAAAATCTATCTTTTCCAGCTTGATTTTTTGATCAAGCACTTCGTTAACAGGCTTTACACTTGCAGCTTCTTCCTTTGATAGATAAAAAGTCAGAGCAAATAATGGGATGAGGGCAGCAAGTAATAACCAACCAATGATTGCACGAAACATGAGGTCACTCACTTTCTTCAATTTTCTAGCCATATCGTACCATTCTTTTGCGAATACGAGAAGGTTATTTTTAGAAAAGAATGGGCGTGAAGTCTAGTGAATAAGGCTTTTCTGCAAGAAAAAAAGAGTGTCTGAAGATGATCAGACACTCCTTTCCTTTGTCTTCGCATGCGAGCGGACCGCCCATAAAAATAAAGCGCCAAACAGAAAAATGCCGGCAGTGACATAAAAGACAGCTGGAATCCCGTAATGACTCGCCACAATGCCGCCGATTACCGGACCGACGACATTCCCAAGAAAGCGGAAGCTGACATTGTATCCGAGCACTTCCCCTTGCATAGAAGCAGGTGCTTTGATCCGAATATACGCCGTCGTACACGGAATAATGCCGCCAAGTGCCATGCCGTATAGGAAACGGAAAATGACTAACATCACGTATGAATCCGCCATCGCTTGCGGGATGAATAAAATAGAGGAGAGGATGAGAAGGGCAAGCAGCACCTTATCATGACCAATTCGATCTCCGAGATCTCCCCATTTTCGCGTAAACAGCAAATTGCCAAGTCCAGTTGCAGAAAATGCAAGCCCCGCATAAAAAGCGAGATTGACAGGACCATGTAAATCATGAATGTATAAAGCCAAAAGCGGCTGAATGCTAAAGTTCCCTACTTGTGTAATAAACGTTAAAAGCATCGTGACTATAAGTAAAGGCTGTTTGAAAATGTGAAAGAGTACATCCTTCCGTGAATAAGAAACACGCTTTGCTTCTTTTGACCGGATCGGCTGTTCCTTCACTCCGAAGATAATCACAATAGCTGACACATAAATGACAGCCGCTGTGAGGAAAAACGTATAAATAAATCCGACGCTGTCTGCCATGAATCCGCCCATTAATGGACCAAACAATCCTCCGGCGACATTACTCATCTGCATCGTTCCAAGGGTTTTACCGGCAGTTGCCTTTTCGGTCTGTGCAGAAATCAGTGCCATTGAAGTCGAGATAAAGCCTGTGACAAGCCCCATGAAGAGCCTTAATGCGAATAGCTGATACACGGTGTGAACAAGCCCCATTAATAGAATACTTGTGGCGATGCCAATACCGTTAATTAATAATATCTTTTTATAGCCATGCCGGTCGCCAATCCGCCCCCAAATCGGAGAGATCAGGAAGGCCGTTAAAAAAGTGACCCCAAAGACATAGCCGCTCCATCTTTGAACAAATTCATTTGAATAGCTACTATCAAGAGATTCTATGTAAAGTGATAAAAAAGGGACGATCATTGTAATGCTCGCAGATACAAAAAAGTTCACAAACCACATGATGTACAAGTTTTTCTTCCTGTTTGTGATAGAGACCACCTTCTTTATTTATTTCGTGTTCCTTAATAATTATAAAGGAAAATAAACGATCTTTCATCAGATGAATAGGTTGGGCGTAGTGAATCTGCATTATTTTCACGAAAATGAAGTGATTTCAAGGTCCGTCTTAATATAATGGTATGAGAATGAAAACTGACGAAAAAGTGAGGTGAAACTGGTGGAACAGAAGACGGTGCTTGTGGTCGATTTTGAATTTACGATGCCTGATGGAAAATATCATCCACAAAATTTTTTTCCTGAAATTATTGAAGCTGGAGTAGTGAAAGCAGCAGATGAAACGATCATAGACACATTCTCCAGCTACGTCAAACCGAAAAAGTTCCCAAAGCTGACGAAGCGCTGTAAATCATTCCTCGGAATTACGCAGGAGGATGTAGAGAGCGGGATTTCATTTGAGTTGTTTATCGAGAAGCTCGTGTCACTTGATGGGGGAGAGAATTGTGAGATTATTACGTGGGGCAACATGGACATGAAGGTATTGAAGCAAAATTGTATGCTTAATCATATTAGCTTTCCTTTTAAGGGGAAGCTGAGGGATCTTGCCTTTGAATATAAAACCTTTTTTGGTGACCGCACACTGACAGGGCTTCGAAAAGCGGCAAAGGAATATGGCAGTGAAGGAGCTGGTAAGCATCATAAAGCACTCGATGATGCCATGACGACTTATCAGCTGTTAACCCTTTTTGAAAAAGACAGAGCCTATGTGGAAAATCCGCAAACAACCAAAATTGGTGAGCTGATCGATTTCTCACATTTTTTTGATTCGGCTGATTAGCGGACGTCTTCTGGAAAATAATCTTTCTCAAGAGAGGATAGGCACGCTCTTGATTTTTCAGCCCATTTGGAATCATCCGCACGGAGTGCTTGTTTCAATTTATCTACAGCTTCTTTCAGTGACTCTTCATAATCAGGTATATCGCCATCATAAGGCTTCACCATATGATGAGGGATATTTGTCTGTTCTCTATAGGCCAAAGCCCGCCTCTCCTGGAAAAAAGGCACGTCTGCTTCTTTCGGATGATGCAGGTCGCCTTGAGTGGGGTGTGTCAGAACGGCTTTTACTTGAACGAGATAGGTCGATGGTTTTACTGCTGTCACTTCCCCAACGTATACACCTGTTTTATAAAAACCTTTCACAACTTGTCCAATTTGAATGTCTGTCATGTGAAATTCCTCCATTTCCTTCTCGTAGGAAGGTATTTCATTTCTTTTAGCCAATATAGTGAAGTAAACGAGCAAAAGGGGGAATGGCGAGATGTCATTCATCGTACTTTTTCTACTATATTTTCCTGAAGATAAAAGGGAGTACATCCCGGCGGCGATCACCACGGTGATTTTCTTTATTGCTGCGTTTATTTGTTTTCGTCTCATCGTGCGTGCGTCTAAGAAGCAGGAGCGGATAGATGAAAAAAGAACAAAAAAAATGGATTAATCATTTTCTTCTTGTATCTTCAGGAAATTTTACGGTGACGGTTGTTCCAGACTGCAGCGAGCTTTTGAAACGTATGGTTCCATGGTGATTTTCAATAATTGAAAAAGTCACTGTCAGCCCAAGTCCAGTTCCTTTGTTTTTCAAGGTGTAATACGGTTCGCCAAGCTTTTTCATTTGGCTTTCGGTCATACCTACACCGTTATCAACGAAATAAAGGCAGATTTTATGATTTTCTTTCGAAGCAAAAAGTTCAACCTTTCCTTCATGTTCGGGAGCTGCTTCTATCGCATTTTTGATTAAATTAATCATGACTTGCTTGATCTTCGTTACGTCACCTTGAATGTATAAGTCAGGTTCAATGGATTGATGAATCGTGACCGATTTAAAATTTGCATAGGATGTCATCAGTGATGCACATTCCTCAAGTAATTTAGATAGATTGAGTGATTCAATTTGATAATAGTTTTGTTTTGCAATGTCAAGATAACTCGTAATAATGTCCTGAGCCCGGTCTAATTCGGACAGAACGAGATTTTTATAATCTTTATTGGCAGGCGGCTCTTTTGTATGATCACTCGAAAAGAGCAATTGAATAAACCCTCTCACAACTGTCAGCGGATTGCGTACTTCATGGGCGACACTTGCAGCAAGTTCACTTACAATGGTCAGTTTTTCTGACTGGACAAGCTGTGTTCTCATTTCCGCATTTTCTTTAACAAATTCAATGGAATAGATACTGAGCACAAGAAAGAATATGTAGTAAAGAGTTGAGAAAAATAACTCAAGGAGCTTTTGCTGCATAATAAAAGCTGGGCTGTATTCAAGTAAGCTGACCGCAAGCAGTCCAATGTAAATAAAGAATCCTTTGGATAAACCTATAAGCACTCCGTAAAAAAGCTTATTTGGCTTTGAATATTGATGCCATTTTCGGTAGAACAGGAATGGGATGAAAAAGTAAATTGGGACAACAATGAGTCCAATCCATAAGAAAGAGCCATACATCACGAATTTGACAATGATGCTTATCAAGATGGCAACGCTCCCCGCCATGTATCCTCCGTATAAAATAGCAAGTACAAGGGGAATAGATTGAAGCCCAGTCTGCAAATCTAAAATCGAACCAACTGGATACATAATACATAGTGCTGAAGAGATGGATGCGAATACTGTGATGAGCAGTTTATTCGTTTTTGGGAAATGAGCAGGGGTCCGGCTTAACCATAGCGCATGATATAAAAAGATTGGTAATAGAATAAAAGATACATGGAGCAGAAAATCCTTGAACATTTCCATTTAAATGCTCTCCTCGTAAATAATAGTAATTCCTCTCATTATATCATTTCATGTACAAAGTAGATATGATAAAAGGAGGGTTTTTTTCTTTAAAAAGAACACCCGTTAGGATGTTCTTTCTACCGTATAGATCTTATTCAGCTGATGGCGTGAACGCTTGATGAAGACGTTTCAGTCCTTCTTTGACTGTTGAAGCAGGACAGCCGAGATTCATCCGAATAAAGCCGTCTCCTTCGTGTCCGTACACGTGGCCAAGCTCTAGGATCACTTTCCCTTTTTTTAGCAGATTCCGCTTTAATTCCGCTCGACTGAATTGATAATCCTGAATGTCCAGCCACAATAAATAAGAAGCATCTGGTTTCATATAACGCATATTTGGAAGATATTCGTCAATATAGTCCATCGCCATCTTCATGTTGCCTTCGAGATAAAGAACAAGGGCATCAAGCCACTCATCCCCGTGACGGTATGCTGCTTCCATCGCTGGAATCGCAAATGCATTCAGTTTGGACAGTCCGTTTCTTTGCAATTCATTGGTGAAAAGGGTTCTTTTTTCTTCATCTGAAATGATAATAGCAGATGCCTGCAGACCCGCTAGATTAAAGGTTTTACTCGGCGCAATACACGTTACCGTGATATGTGCAATGTCGTCAGAAAGGCTGGCGAAGGGCACATGCTGCTTCCCGTAAAGCATTAAATCTGAATGAATCTCATCTGATATGACCGTGACACCATGCTTCACACAGAGGTCTCCGACTTGCTTTAATTCCTCTTTTGACCACGCTCTTCCAGACGGATTATGCGGATGACATAGGAACATCAGCTTTGCTTGTGGCCTGCTCAGTTTTTTCTCTAAATCATCAAAATCCATCATATAACGGTTGTTTTCTATTTTTAAAGGATTGGTTGAGACTGTACGTCCATTTCGCTCAATCATTTGATAAAAAGGTGTATACACTGGTGACTGTATAACTACTTCGTCATGCGGTGCTGTAAAGGCTTGAACAGCAAAACTAAGTGCCGTTACGATGCCTGGTGTAAAAGTGACCGCTTCTGTCTGAATGGTCCATCCGTGTCTTCTTTTGAGCCATCCAGCTACTGCCTGCTGCGTATCCTGATCTTGAAATGCATAGCCAAATACACCATGGTCTAATCGCTCTTTCAATGCATCAAGGACGACCTGCGGCGCTTTAAAATCCATATCGGCCACCCACATCGGGAGGGCATCTGTTGTCAGGAACAAAGACTCTGCTTGATCCCATTTCACTGATTTTGAACCTTTACGTATGATCTGTTCGTCGAAATTCATGAAACCCACCTCTAGCTGTTTTTCAACCATTCTTGGTTGTGCTAAAATAAACATCACAAAATTTATTATAAGCGGTGATACCGATGAAAGATAGTCAAGCTGTAGAAGAGATGATTCAATTCATTAAGGCATGGGACCCTTTTCATTATGGAGAGGATTTTTATGAAACGGAGCCTGCTGACGTCATCAGTGCATTATACGACGCAGAAGACCCGTTATCTTTAGCAAAAGAGATTCAAGCCATCTACCATCACTCATTTGAACAGCTTCTTCCGATAGAGAGCTGTCAGCATATAGCAAATCAGCTTTTTGTCTTGCGAGACAGCAGCTCCTGTTCACGCTAAGACAGGCTGAAATGTCCGATTTGATCAGACACAAAGACCGGATTTTCCTCAGGAATGAGGTGCCCGGTTTTTTTTAATGCATGTAAGGTCGAATTCGGCAGATCTTTGTGCAGTCTTTCGCCTATTTGAATGGGAACGATTCGATCTTCCTCGCCCCAAATGAGCAGCACGGGTGTTTCCATTTTCTTTAAAACGTCCGAGGTTAAATCTCCTTCCCGGTGCCGAATCAAACGAAAGATCCCCCGAAAGATTTGATCATCTGAAAACGGTTTTAAATATCCGTCGACCATCTCTTGATCAATGATGGAGTGATCATGCACAACGGCAGTTAAATTTTTCATAATGCCCTGTTTTAAAAGCTTTCTTTTTAGATACAGATAAAAATAAGGAATATATGTGCTGTAAACAAGTGATCTTTTTGACTTATTCAAATATCCAGAGCTGCACAAAAGAACCGCCTTTTCAAATAGGTCCGGCCGCTCAGTGGCAGCGTATAAGGCAATCTGTCCGCCCATTGAATGGCCTACTAGAATCGCATGCTGAATCTGTAAATAACCAGCTAGCTCAATAATAATTTTTCCCATGTTGCGATAGCTGTAAATAAACGTATTCGACTTCTCGGACTGTCCAAATGGCGGCAGATCTATTGCAATTAAATTGAAGTCCTGTTTCAGAAGCGGGATGAGTTTTCGATAGCTGAAGGTAGAAGAGAAGAGACCGTGAATTAAAATCAATGTCTTCTTGCCCTCATTTGGATAGTGCTCGTAATAGATATCTAAACCGAATGTACTTTTCATATAAGCTGGCTGAACAATGTCCACAATCTTCACTCCGATACTTGATACTCTCTCTGTTAGGTGACTGTATTGTACCCTAAAAAGTGGATTTTAAGCTATCATTAGAATCTTTTCCCTGCTTAGCATAATGGGAAAAACGTGCTATAATGTTCAGAAGATTTTTTAAAACTAGCTTTTATAATCTGAGGTGTGAAATCAAATGAAACTAACAGAAAAAGAAACTGAAATATTAGAGATTTTAGATGAAAACAGCCGTGCCGATTTAAATACAATTGCAAAAATGGCAGGCGTGACAACAGAAGAAGCCGAAGCCATCATTCAAAAACTTGAAGATCAAAAAGTCATTATTGATTATTCAACTATGATTGACTGGCGAAAAGTGGATGGCCATGAAGGCGTTACAGCAATGATTGATGTAAAAGTGACACCAAAAAGAGGCGTTGGATTTGATGAAATTGCTGAACGGATTTATCGGTTTCAGGAAGTGGAGTCTGTCTATCTCATGTCAGGTGTTTATGATCTTTCCGTTGTGATCCGCGGAAGATCTATGTCTGATATTGCCCGCTTCGTATCTGAAAAATTATCGACACTTGATTCCGTTGTTTCAACAACTACCCACTTTATTTTGAAAAGATATAAACATGATGGGAAAGTGTTTGAAACAGGAGACGATGACAAAAGAATCGTGGTGTCTCCTTAAATGAAAAAGTCTTATTTATCTGAAACGGTACAAAGCATTCAGCCGTCAGGTATTCGGAAATTCTTTGATTTGGCTGCCACAATGGAAGGGGTTATCTCCCTTGGTGTCGGTGAGCCGGATTTCGTGACAGCTTGGAATGTCAGAGAAGCAAGTATTATGTCATTAGAACAAGGACTGACCTCCTATACGGCGAATGCAGGTTTAATCTCTTTGCGAAAAGAACTGAGCCACTATTTATATAAGCGGTTTCACATTGACTACAGTCCAGAAGAAGAACTCATTATCACAGTTGGCGGAAGCCAGGCACTTGATTTGGCCTTTCGTGCGATTTTAAACAGCGGAGATGAAGTGATCATTCCAGAGCCTTGTTTCGTAGCATACGGGGCGCTTACGACACTTGCAGGCGGAGTGCCTGTCTATTTAAGTACATCCGCTGAAAAAGATTTCAAAGCGGATTCTGCTGATCTTCGCACAAAGCTGACGCCGAAGACAAAAGCCATTTTGCTTTGCTCGCCATCAAATCCAACGGGATCTGTTTATTCAAAGGAAGAGCTTGAAGATATTGCTCAATTTGCGAAAGAGCATGACCTGCTCATTATTACGGATGAGATTTATGCTGAGCTGACATACGATGAAGCTTTTACAAGCGTGGCGGCTATTCAGGATATGAAAGAAAGAACGATCTTGATTTCAGGCTTTTCTAAAGGATTTGCCATGACGGGCTGGCGCTTAGGATATGTGGCAGCACCACCTGTACTGCGCGATGCCATGCTGAAAATACATCAATATTCTATGATGTGCGCGCCGGCGATGGCACAATATGCGGCAGAAGAAGCATTAAAAAATGGGCTTGAAGATGTAGAGAAAATGAAGAAAAGCTATAGAAGACGCCGTAATTTGTTTGTCGGCTCCCTGAATGAACTAGGACTCACATGCCACCAGCCAAACGGAGCATTTTACGCGTTCCCATCGATTAAAAGCACAGGCATGACATCAGAACAATTTGCTGAGGAGCTGCTCCTAAGTGAAAAAGTCGCTGTTGTTCCTGGGAATGTATTCGGACCGAGCGGTGAGGGTCATATACGCTGTTCATATGCTTCGTCACTTGATCATCTTCAGGAATCACTTTCAAGAATTCAGCGCTTTTTGCAGGCTCGACAAGTGAAGGAAGAAGCATCAGCCATCTTAAAATAAAAAAAGGCATCAATCCAAATGGACTCATGCCTCACAAATTAGGGGGGAATACTAGAAAGCATTCTTGTTTTCAGGTATTCCCCCTTTTGATCTAATCTAAACCCATTTAAAAAATATTTTGCGTAACTGCCCGTTCTGTGATATAGTTTTTAATTGCGTATAAACGAATATTAAAACATTTATTTAGGAGTTGTTATCATGGCGACAAAGTTTGAAGTAGGCAGTGTTTACACTGGTAAAGTAACAGGATTACAAGCGTATGGTGCGTTTGTTGCATTAGATGAAGAAACTCAAGGACTTGTGCATATTTCTGAAGTAACACATGGCTTTGTAAAAGACATCAACGAGCACCTTTCAATTGGTGACGAAGTACAAGTAAAAGTTCTTTCTGTTGATGAAAATGCAGGTAAAATCAGCCTTTCTATCCGTGCGACACAAGAAGCACCTGAAAGAAAAGAAAGCAAACCAAAGAAACAAAGACCACAGCAAGTGAAAGAAGAAGCTGCTGCACCACAAGGTTTCAATACACTTAAAGATAAACTTGAAGAGTGGATTGAGCAATCAAACCGTAAAGACCTTATCAAGAAATAATAAAAAAGCACCGCTTCAAACGGTGCCTTAGATTGTTGACAAAGGGCTAAAATGATCTTTATTTTAGCCCTTTGTCTTTTTTTTCAGCGTGATAGAAAACCTTTGAAGTCTAGGAAGGGCGAGCACTGCTGGAGCGGAGCGAATTTAGAATTCGTGAGCACCAGCGTGCAGACCTGACACCGAATGCGAGGGTTTGTCTACACGCTGAGGCTGCCTCACGTAGGCAGCCTTTTTTATGTCCTTTTATTTAACGAACCTCTGGATTTGGCTCGTCACGGCGAACAGCTTCTTCGCTTGGCTTGAACAACAGACCAAGGTTGACAAGACCTGCAATTCCAACAAGACCATAAATAATACGTGATAATGCAGAACCTTGTCCGCCAAAGATCGCTGCTACTAAGTCAAATTGAAAAAAGCCGATTAGTCCCCAGTTAATAGCACCGATAATCGTGAGCACGAGGGCAATACGCTGAATAGCACTCATCGTGATTCCTCCTTTCGCTACAGCATCAATACATTTATATTTTGCAGATTTTTAGCCAAACTATGCGTAAGAAAATGGATGAAAGCAAATTACTTTACTTTTGGAATGAATGAGGCGCATAATGTAGCGCGAGGAGGAGATCACATGGATCGATTTACTTATTGGAACCCAACAAAATTAATTTTTGGAAAGGGAGAAGTATCAGCCCTTTCAGATGAACTCAAACACTACGGAAAAAACGTATTACTTGTATATGGTGGAGGCAGTATTAAACGAAACGGCCTTTATGACCAAGTTGTCAGCATCCTAAAAGAATCAGGAGCTGCCATCACTGAACTTTCTGGCGTAGAGCCAAACCCGCGCTTAACAACAGTAAGAAAAGGGGTCGAGCTTTGCAAAGAGAACGATATTGATTTTATTTTGGCAGTTGGCGGCGGCAGTGTCATTGATGCGACAAAAGCAATCGCTGCTGGTGCGAAGTACGATGGAGATGCTTGGGATATCGTGACACGTAAGCACGTCCCAATGGAAGCTATTCCGTTCGGTACTGTGTTGACACTTGCCGCAACAGGCTCTGAAATGAACTCTGGATCAGTTATCACAAACTGGGAAACAAATGAGAAGTATGGCTGGGGAAGTCCAGCAGTTTTCCCGAAATTCTCTATTCTGGATCCAGTCAACACATTCACTGTGCCTAAAAACCATACGATTTATGGCATGGTTGACATGATGTCACATGTGTTCGAACAATATTTCCATCACACGGAAAATACGCCTTATCAAGATCGTATGTGTGAAGGACTTCTTCGCACTGTCATTGAAACGGCACCGAAGTTGATCAACGATCTAGAGAACTATGAGTTGCGTGAAACGATTTTATTCACTGGTACAATTGCGCTCAATGGAATGCTTTCAATGGGGGCACGTGGTGACTGGGCATCTCATAACATTGAGCATGCAGTATCTGCTGTCTATGATATTCCTCATGCAGGCGGACTTGCGATCTTATTCCCGAACTGGATGAAACATGTGATTCAAGAAAACCCAGGCCGTTTTAAACAATTAGCGGTGCGTGTATTCGATGTAGACCCTGCGGGCAAAACAGACGAAGAAGTCGGCTTAGAAGGAATCGACAAGCTGTCTGCTTTCTGGACAAGTCTTGGTGCACCAAGCCGTTTAGCGGATTATGACATCAACGATGAGAAAATTGATTTAATTGCAGACCGTGCAATGGCACGTGGTGAATTTGGTCAATTTAAAAAGCTCAACAAAGAAGATGTTTTAGCTATTCTGAACGCTTCTTTATAATTGAACAACAAAAGATAGCTGCTTGCGGGCAGTTATCTTTTTTTGAGTTCATCGTGTACATATGTTACAGTAGTCTTTCATGTTTTTGGATATATTCGTTGTAAGGAGATGTTTCAACAGATGGAGAATTTTATTTACTACAATCCAACAAAATTGATGTTTGGAAAAGGACAGCTAGAAGGACTCAAAAGCGAACTCGCTCGTTATGGAAAACGAGTGTTACTTGTATATGGCGGCGGCAGCATTAAGAAAAATGGTCTTTATGACAATGTCATCCGTGCGTTAAATGAAGCAGATGCTGAAGTGTTTGAGCTGTCTGGTGTTGAACCAAACCCGCGCCTCACAACAGTGAAAAAGGGAATCGATATCTGCCAAAAGGAGAACATTGATTTCTTATTAGCCGTTGGCGGCGGGAGTGTGATCGACTGTACAAAAGCGATTGCAGCCGGAGCAGAGTATGACGGTGATGTGTGGGATATTATTTCAAAGAAAACAACCGCTCAAAAAGCACTGCCGTTTGGCACAGTACTGACACTTGCAGCAACTGGTTCAGAAATGAACCCGGACTCTGTCATCACAAACTGGGAAACGAATGAAAAATATGTGTGGGGCAGCTCTGTCACTCACCCTGCTTTTTCGATTCTAGACCCTGAGCATACGTATTCTGTGCCAGAAAACCAGACAGTGTATGGTATGGTCGATATGATGAGCCATGTATTTGAACAATACTTCCATAATGTCAAAAACACGCCTCTACAAGATCGGATGTGTTTTGCTGTTCTTCAAACAGTCATCGAGACAGCACCAAAGCTTCTTGAAGACTTGCAAAACTATGAACACCGTGAAACCATCCTTTATGCAGGAACGATTGCTTTAAATGGCACGCTGCAAATGGGTTACTTTGGCGACTGGGCGTCCCATACGATTGAGCATGCTGTATCGGCTGTCTATGACATTCCGCATGCAGGCGGGCTTGCTATCCTCTTCCCAAATTGGATGCGCCACACACTCGATCATAATGTCGAACGCTTTAAAAACCTTATGCTGAACATGTTTGACATCGAAACAGAAGGAAAGTCAGATCGTGACATCGCATTAGAAGGAATCGACAAACTGTCAGCGTTCTGGACAAGCCTTGGTGCACCAAGCCGTTTAGCTGATTATGACATTGGTGAGGATCAACTGGACAAAATTGCCGACATTGCAGCAAAAGAAATGGAATATGGTGGTTTTGGAAACTTTATGAAACTTAACCGTGATGACATTCTATCGATTTTGAAAGCTTCTTTATAATCCAGATTGCCGCTTCTTATTCGAAGAAGCGGCTTTTTGTTCTGCCAGTGACGATCACTTGATTTCAAAAGCTAGTTCCGCTAAAGTGAAAGGGACAGAACTAACGTAATGGAGGGCTTACAAGCGATGACACATATTCAATTTGACTACTCGAAAGCGTTACCTTTCTTTCAAGAACATGAGCTTACATATTTAAAAGATTTTGTGAAGGTGGCCCATCATAATATTCATGAACAAACGGGTGCAGGCAGTGACTATTTAGGCTGGGTGGACTTGCCGAAGCAATATGACCGCGAAGAATTTGCCCGCATTAAAAAAAGTGCAGATAAAATTAAGTCTGACTCTGATGTCCTGCTTGTTGTTGGAATCGGCGGGTCATATCTAGGTGCACGTGCGGCAATTGAGTTTTTGAACCATTCTTTCTATAACACATTGCCAAAAGGCAAGCGCAAGACACCACAAATCATTTTTATTGGAAACAACATCAGTTCTTCTTATTTAACAGATGTGATGGATCTATTGGAAGATGCAGATTTCTCCATTAACGTGATTTCAAAATCTGGTACAACAACAGAGCCAGCCATTGCGTTCCGCATCTTTAAAAAGCTCCTTATTGAAAAATACGGTGCTGAAGAGGCGAAAAAACGTATTTATGCGACAACTGACAAGGCACGCGGTGCACTGAAAACATTAGCAACTGAAGAAGGCTATGAATCATTTATCATCCCTGATGATGTAGGTGGACGCTATTCAGTATTAACAGCAGTCGGTCTTTTGCCAATCGCTGTGAGCGGAGCGGACATTGATCAGATGATGGAAGGTGCGGCAAAAGCAAGTGAAGACTTCGCTTCATCTGAGCTTTCTGAAAATGCAGCTTACCAATATGCTGTCGTCCGCAATGTCCTTTACAATAAAGGCAGAACGATTGAAATGCTGATTAACTATGAGCCAGGCTTGCAATATTTCGCAGAATGGTGGAAGCAATTATTCGGTGAAAGTGAAGGTAAAGATGAAAAAGGAATCTATCCTTCATCTGCTAACTTCTCAACAGATCTTCATTCACTTGGCCAATATGTTCAAGAAGGAAGAAGAGACTTGTTCGAAACAATCGTCAATGTAGACAAGCCTCGACATGAGCTTGTGATTGAAGCAGAAGAACAAGACCTTGATGGCTTGAACTATCTGGCAGGAAAAACGGTTGATTTCGTCAATAAAAAAGCATTTGAAGGAACAATGCTTGCCCATACAGATGGAAAAGTACCGAACCTTATCGTGACAATTCCTGAGATGGATGCTTATACATTCGGATACCTTGTGTACTTCTTTGAGAAAGCATGTGCGATGTCTGGATATTTACTAGGCGTCAATCCATTCGATCAGCCTGGAGTAGAAGCTTATAAAGTGAATATGTTTGCTTTACTAGGCAAACCGGGCTTCGAAGAGAAAAAAGCAGAGCTTGAAAGCCGTTTAAAACAATCATAAGACGAAAAAGCACACCTTTACATAAAGGTGTGCCTTTTTTGTTTTCTTCAGGTTCCTGTGCAAGCTTTCCTATGTTCTGTACATAGAATAATAAATGGAGGAGGGTGAAAAATGAGGACCAATCATATTTACATTCATGATATTTCTGGCCAGGCGATCGTGAACTTTGGCAATGTCGGACGCATTTGTTCTATGAGTGCTACGAAGGAAACAGCAGGTTCCGGCAGCGATAACGAGACGAATCAATCATCTAATCAAAGCCTATTTGATGCCGCGTTTACAAACAATGTACAAATCACAAAGGGCAAATGTATGAATTCCTCTCTTTAACGAACCCTATACAAAAAGGAGGGTTTCGTATGATTCATGTACCATCCAGGCTGCCTGGTGAAAGCTTTTCACTTTACCATTTAGAAGAAACGATGAAGCCGCTCGGTTATGTCATTAATGGCAACTGGGATTATGATCACGGATATTTTGATTATAAAATTGATAACCGTGATGGCTATACCTTTCTCAGAGTTCCATTTACAGCCGAGAAAGGCCAGCTGGATCAGCCAGGTGTTGTGGTGAAAATGGGACATCCATTTCTCTTAAAACATGTATATCAAGACAAGTTAGATGATCATGCGATGGTTGGAAATGTGGGCGCATCCTTTAACCAATTCCAAGAACCAAAAGAGAAAGATGGAGATGTATCAAAGGCTTATGCTGAGATTGGCTTTTCGCTCGTCAAGGAATTAGAAGACGCACTGCTTTAAAGGCTGATCAGTTCATCCTCTGGATGAAGCTCATAGCCAAAGGGAGGATTCATCATGGGTCCTTCTTTTTTTTGTACGCCAACGATGATCACATGATGCTCTAAAAAGTGATGGAGCGCTGTTAAGAAGGTTTCTCCAGCCAATGAAGCCGGTACAGGTATGATGGTGACGTTTTTATGCAAGGTCATTTGTCGTTTTTTTGTTAACGCCGTAAGCTGTTCCTTTATCAGAAAATGTTCAACCATTAAATGATTGACAGCATCAGAGGTATGAATAACTTGGTTGGCACCAGCACGTTCGGCATTTTTCACGTAACGATCTGTTAAGATTTCGATTAAACAATATAGCGAAGGGTTTAATCCTTTTGCTGCAAGTAAGGTTAAAACACTCTGCATATCGGCTGTCACTTCATTTTCATGCTGATCTGCGGTAATCATCAGTGCATCTGCACCGGTAATATTGGCTTTACGGAGTGTGCTGTCTTCGGTCCCATGTCCTTTAATAAAATGAACATTCTCTAAAAGAGGCCCCTCTTTCAAGGAGTCATCAATCAGCACAATCGGCATGGCTGGATCAATCGTTTGAAACGACTGAAGAAGTTTGTTCGTCTTCTCGTTCCAGCCGACGATAATCAAGTGTCCTTTCCCCTTAAAGGCTACCTTGCCCTCAACATAATGGTGCTGCTTGCTGAACACAGCTGCGGCAAGTGTGGCGAAATAAGCGGTGACAAAGCTGGCTCCGATAAAAATGAGTGCCATACCCGCCACCTGCCCTGGCATGGTTTGCGGCACAAAATCACCGTAGCCAACCGTAGAGACTGTAATGAGCGCCCACCAGATCCCATCAAAGATCGTATGATACTGCTTCGGTTCAAGTAAAACGATTAATTGTCCAAAAAAAAGAAGCAAGAAACAGATGATGATGGCAATTCGAAGATAAAGCGGCCACCTTAGCCAAGCGATAAAGATACGGTTTGATTTCATCGGACTCTTCCTTTCAGGAGAATGCTAATGTCAGTATGCCCGATTGAGGAAACATTTTTTCATCTTCGTCATGTATTGAAATAGAACCCATATCTTAAAATAAGGGAGAAGAAGGAGGGAATTCGAATGTCGTTCGTTCAAAAAACCGCACTTCTTTTTATTGGCGCGCACTTTTTATCATCAGCTGTCATCTTACTCGTGTTTGATTTAAATGCTGTGAATCATTTTATGAGTGATTTTTCATGGTTGCACTTTTTTCAAGAGCTCTATGGTACAGTGACCTTTTATACAGCTTGCTTAGGTGTGTTCTTCTTTTTCATTGGTGCGGTCATTCCCCTGAAAAAGACCTAGTGCTTTTTGCTGTACATGGTACATAAAAGTCATTAAAATTGTAAATAAATATATAAAATAAAAAGGAAGCTGATGAGCATGCTGTTTTTTTATTTTTTAACATTTGCCGCATTGGGATTATCATTTTGGGCACAATTTAAAGTGAAGAATAATTTTGAAAAGTATTCAAAGGTGGAAGCATCTAGTATGAAAACAGGTGCTGAAACCGCTCGATATATTTTAGATCGAAACGGGTTATACGATGTGCCCGTTGAACCGGTAAGAGGAACTTTGACTGATCATTACGACCCGACGCAGCGTGTGGTTCGTTTATCTGAACCTGTGTACTATGGCCACTCCATTTCGGCCATTTCAGTCGCATCACACGAGGTTGGACATGCCTTGCAGCATCAGGAATCCTATGGTGCGCTTGTTTTGAGACATAAGATCTTTCCTGTCGTGAACTTTGCATCTGGTGTTGCTCCGCTTCTTTTCCTTGGTGGAATTTTGCTCAGCAGCCTTAACTTAATCGGGCTTGGGATCATTTTGTTCTCAGCAGCTGTATTCTTTCAGCTTGTGACATTGCCTGTCGAGTTTAATGCAAGTTCTCGTGCAAAAGATATCATTGTTTCAGAAGGAATCATTAGAAGCAGTGAAGAAAGAGGCGTGAACAAGGTGTTAAATGCTGCAGCTCTTACGTATGTAGCAGCGGCCCTTGTCTCCCTGTTTGAATTGCTCCGTTTTGTAATGATCTTCCTAAATGGCCGTAATGATTAATTGATGCCAGAGGAGGTGAGCCCTTACCAGTGTTAGGTAAGGGTTTTTTTGTACATTTTAAACGTATTTTTAGTCATATTACTCATTGCTGCGACAGCATTTTTTGTTGTCACTGAATTTGCGATTGTGAAAATTAGAGGCTCTAAAATCAACCAGCTGATTGAAAGCGGTGATAAGAGGGCCATCCATGTTCAAAAGCTGATATCAAATCTGGACGAATATTTGTCCGCCTGTCAACTTGGAATTACCATCACAGCTTTAGGCTTAGGGTGGCTGGGTGAGCCGACGGTGGAGCATTTTCTGCATCCGCTTTTTGAAAGAATCGGGCTTCATTCCGCATTAACTGACATCCTTTCGTTTATCATCGCATTTGTGATCATTACGTTCTTACATGTTGTTGTTGGAGAACTCGCGCCTAAAACAATTGCCATTCAAAAGGCAGAGGCCGTCAGCCTTGTGACAGCAAAACCACTCATCTTTTTCTATAAAGTCATGTACCCGTTTATTAAAGCATTAAATGGAGCTGCACGAAGCATCGTGAAATTATTTGGTTATCATTCTGTCAAAGAACATGAGGTGGCGATTAGTGAGGAAGAATTGCGACTCATTTTATCTGAAAGCTATGAGAAGGGTGAGATTAACCAATCTGAGTACAAATATGTGAATAAAATTTTTGAATTTGATAACCGAGTGGCGAGAGAGATCATGATCCCGCGTACAGAAATTTCAGCTATAGAGATTGAACAGACTCTGGATGATGTGACTCATTATATGCTGAACGAAAGGTACACACGCTACCCTGTTATTAAAGAAGACAAAGATCATGTGATTGGAGTTATCAATAGCAAAGATGTATTTAAAGCGAGCTTCCTAAATCAAGATGTATCTATTGAAGACTTAATGCGTCCGGTGATCCGAGTCATTGAAAGCACCCCTGTTCAAGAATTGCTCATTTTGATGCAAAAGGAACGAATCCATATGTCAGTGCTCGTAGACGAATACGGAGGTACAGCGGGACTAGTCACAGTAGAGGACATATTAGAGGAAATTGTCGGAGAGATTCGAGATGAATATGATCAGGATGAAACACCTCACATCGTGAAAAAAGGTGATTTCCATTATGTGATGGATGGGAAAGCGTTAATTGACGAAGTAAATGATTTATTGGATTTAGCCATTGAGAATGATGATGTTGATACAATTGCAGGCTGGATGATGACGCATAAATTTGATTTTGACATTGGAGATACGATTGAAGCAGAAGGCTGTGAATTTACGATCATTGATGCTGAAGACCACTATATTCGAACCATTGAAGTCAAAAAGGTCCACTTTTCTTAAAAACCTCGTATTGCTTGACGAGGTTTTTTTGCTTGGTAAACTTTAGGTAAGAAGATTTGTTTCACATAAAAAGGGTATGAATTTATAGAAACGTCAAAAAGGGGCAGCTCATATGAAAAAAATCAATGTACAAACAGACAGACGCGATGACATGATCGATGTCACACACGAGGTTCTCCAATATGTCAGGGAAACAGGCATACAAAACGGAACTGTCATCGTCTATTGTCCACATACAACAGCAGGGATCACCATTAATGAAAATGCGGATCCAGATGTGAAACGGGATATGCTTCGCCGGCTTGATGAAGTCTTCCCGTGGGAACATCCAAAGGACCGCCATATGGAAGGAAATACGGCAGCACATATGAAAGCGAGTTATATGGGGGCGTCTCAGCATGTTCTCATTCATGATGGAGATCTTGTACTTGGCACTTGGCAGGGAATCTATTTCTGTGAGTTTGATGGGCCGAGACATCGTCATTTTTATGTACAAGTGTCGTCAAACGAGTAAGAGATGGGGGAAGTAAATGGGGGATATCAAAAAGTTACTGCAGATTGAACATGGAATCATCCAAGCGCCAATGGCAGGAGGAGCTGTGACACCGCAGCTGGCAGCCGCTGTTTCGGAATACGGAGGGCTTGGCAGCCTGGCAAGTGGATATGTGCAGCCTGACCATTTAAGACAGCAGATTAGACAGGTCAAACAACTGACATCTCGCCTGTTTCAGGTCAATGTGTTTGTACCAGAGTCAATTCCAGAAGTGAAAAAAGAGGATGTGGCATTTTGGGAAAAGAGACTGCCTGCACGCCCGTCAGCAGATAGGATGCCAAGCGAAGAAGAATTGTGGGATGATTTTGAACAAAAAATCAACATTCTTCTGGAAGAAGACGTTCCGATTGTTTCCTTTACATTTGCCTGTCCAAAAGAACAAACGATTCACCGCTTAAAACAAAAGGGAATCTTTTTAATCGGAACGGCCACAACAAAAGAGGAAGCACTGCTTTTAGAGGAAAAAGGAATGGATGCTATTGTTCTGCAAGGAAGTGAAGCAGGGGGGCATCGCGGCACATTTTTACATGCAAAAGGAGACGCACTGCTGGGACTGATCAGTCTGATCTCTGATGTCAAACCGCTCTGCCGCGTGCCATTGATTGCCGCCGGAGGTATCACGGACCGAGCAGGTGTGAAAGCAGTGCTGGCGCTTGGAGCAGATGCGGTTCAAATCGGCACAAGGTTTTTAGCCAGCCAGGAAAGTGCTGCGGCAGAGGTATACAAGAAGGCCATTTTACAGGCAGAAGGCAGTGAAACAAGGGTGACAAGGCTTTTTTCTGGGAAAAGAGCGAGAGGCATTGTGAATCAGTGGATGGAGGATGAAAGCCTGCATGAAGATAGGGTTCTTCCTTATCCGGTTCAGCATGTATGGACAACACCGATGCGAAAAGCAGCCGCTGCCGGCGGTAACCCTGAACAAATGGCTCTGTGGGCAGGACAGGGCGTTGGACGTATTCACTCGATTTTAACCGTTGAAGACATCATGCACGAACTGACGCAGATATAAAATCATGACGGGTGGTGTGACAGGATGGACATCTTAAAACATTCCTACCGAAAAAAAGGTCAGATTGAATTCTGGTTTGATGATTTCCCTCATTCTCCTGCCGTCCTTACGCCCATTCGTCACTACTATTTTGTTCGATACGTGAAGTGGAGCAGGCACGATCCACCGGTCACAAGAAAAGATTTAGAAGAAATGGAGATCCTTGCGAACACGTTGCTTGGCACACTCCCAAATTATCGTAAACGCAAGGCATACAAAAGCCCCTTGTCATAACCAATAGACAAGAGGCTTTTTTCAGCTGCCAAACATTTGCCTGAGATAAATCACATCCATCCGGGTAGTCTGCGGTAATAAATAAGCGGATTGAACTGCACCTGGCCGTCTTCTCTTATTCAGTTTGTCGATAATTTCTGCTGCTGTTAAAATTCCAAGCCCATGACCGTAATATTGATCTTCTCCTAAGTAAATCACATTTTCCCCGCGCCATTGCGACTGCTGATAGCTAAACTCTGGATTTTCGAAATATAAGCAATCCCCATAGATAAAATCATTTCCGCGCTCTGTATAAATTGACAAAGTATCATAGTGCCAGTCATACAGTGTTAAACTGCGAAGTCTTCGATTAAACTTCTCCTCGCCTACTGTTTGCAAGACTCCCATATAAAACACAATGACAATCGCCGTTGCACATTCAAATGCATATTTTGAACCATTTTCAAAAATGTCTTTAATGCCTCTAGATGGCTCCACTTGATAGCGCAGCTCTAGTGCTCCTGCTTCCGATACACGCCAAAACGCATCATTTGCACGAGACCTTTGAAAGATGGCAAATGAGGCACCACTCTTATTCAAATCTCTTGCAGCATTCATAATGTTCGATCTTAAAGTGACCTCAAATAACAAATCAGATGCTTGCCTATAGCGGAACGTATCATTTGAGGCCTGTAACTGCATCAAAATGATCCGCTTTTGTCCTTCTAGCTGAAACGATGCCAGCTGCTCATTTGTCACTGGCTGTCCTGAAAGGATAATCATATGAAAAGCGCCCCCCTTTAGTATTAGCGTATGCAGGGTGCTTGGGCAAGGAATCAATTTGTGAAAATAAACAAAAAGTCATCCTTTTTATTTGAAAAACATGAAAATAATATCAAGCCGTCCGATATATAAAATAACGTTTAAAAGGAGGAAAAACATGAAAAGTGTAATAAAATGGTTGAAAAAACCATCGATTTCTAAAAGATTGATTATTTCATTCACACTTGTTCTCGTCTTGCCCATTATTACACTCAGTACGATTTCATATCAGATTGCCAAAGAAGAACTAGATCATGAAATCATGTACGGAGCAAATGCAAGAGTTAATGAACTGAATGACATGATCGAGCAAAAGCTTTCGAATAAGGAAAAAGCGGTGAAACTCTTTGCTGAAACATCTACTGCTGCAGACTTTAAAAAGAAAAACCAGGACGAACTGTATGAGCATTTTGAGATATACAGCAAAATCAATGAAGATGATGTAGTAGGTTTTTATGCAGCAAGTAAAAATCGTGATTTCATTCAGTTTCCTAAAGTAGACATACCAAAAGGCTATGATCCAACAACACGTGATTGGTATCAACTAGCGATGCAGGATGAAAAAGGTGAGCCTGTTGTCTCCAATCCATACATTTCTGCCACAACAAACGGAAAGGGCTCTTCCAAAACAAACGGCATGGTTGTCACGATTGCTCAGCGCCTGAAGGATGGGTCGGGAGTCATCGGAATCGATATTGATGTGCAAGACATTGTAAATAAAATAAAAGATATTAAAATTGGACGAGAAGGATATCCAATTATTGCAAATAAAAACAAACAAATTGTAGCCCATCCAGAAGAAAAATCAGGATCTAAGGTCACAGAAAATATTTCATCTATCCTTTACAGCGGCAAAGAAGGAACATCAACTTATGAGAATAAAGGAGAACAAAAGCGTCTCGTTTTTGTTACGAATGATTTAACAGGTTGGAAAATTGCTGGAACGATGTTTGTCTCAGAAACAGAAGAAGCAGCACAGCCAGTTTGGAATTCTGCCATTATTCTTTTAATTTCTTCATTTATCCTTGGCGGTGTCGCTATCTTCTTTATCGTTCGCTCGATCACAATTGGACTGAGAAGGCTTGTTGATTTCTCAGAAAAGGTGAGCGATGGGGATTTAACAGAAACCCTCGAAACGAAATCGAAGGATGAGATAGGAGACCTCACAAGAAGCTTTAGCAAAATGAGTGAATCTCTTCGTGAAGTCATTCGTGCTGTACAGCAGTCTGTCGACAATGTGGCTTCGGCTTCAGAAGAGCTGACGGCAAGTGCGAGCCAAACGAGTCAAGCAACAGAGCATATCACGATGTCGATTGAACAATTTTCAAATGGAAATGAAGCACAAAACGAGAAAGTCGAATCTAGTACGAATCAGCTTGTGGCAATGAACGAAGGATTACAAGATATGTCACAAACCTCATCTGAAGTGGCTGCTGTCTCACTTCAATCAACAGAGGCGGCTGGTCAAGGCGGGCGAATTGTTGAAAGCACAGCGAGCCAAATGAAACATATTGATACATCCGTACAAGAAGCAGAACAGGTCATGAAAGAATTAGAATACAAGTCTAAAGATATTACGAGTATTTTAAATGTCATTAATGGCATTGCGGATCAAACAAACTTACTTGCGCTTAATGCAGCAATTGAAGCAGCAAGAGCAGGTGAATCAGGACGCGGCTTCTCCGTCGTTGCCGAAGAAGTGCGAAAACTAGCTGTCCAATCCGCAGATTCAGCGAAAGAAATTGAGAAGCTTATCCAAGAAATTGTGTTAGAAATTGCTAAATCTCAAGATATGTTCAAAGCAGTCAATCGAGAAGTAAACGCAGGGCTCGGTATGACAGAAGAAGCTAAAGAAAGCTTCCAGCACATTTATGAGGCGGCAGAAGGAATGTCGAAAAAACTGTCGCAATTAAACGATACAGCCATTGACCTATCGAGCGGTTCAAAGCTTGTTTCACAAGCGATGCAGGAAATGCGCCAAGTCTCAAGAGAAAGCGCAGCAAACATTCAGGACATTGCGGCTTCAGCAGAAGAGCAGCTAGCATCTATGGAAGAAATCACGTCTTCTTCTGTAACACTTGCCAACATGGCAGAGGAGCTGAAAGAGCTCACAAGTCAATTTAAAATTAATTAAATAGTGATGAAAAAATATCCAGAATTGTCTGGGTATTTTTTTTATTTTTAAACGTCATTTCCAGTCTCTAAAAATACACCTTTCATCCGATATTAACTTTAGAGAAGTAAAGGGGGAAAGTTAAAATGGGAAAAATGATCCAATGGTTCAAAAAACCATCCATTTCAAAAAAATTAATCATTGCCTTCTTGGTAGTCCTTATCCTGCCGACCGTGGCACTGACAATTAGTGCGTTTTTTACATCAAAGACAGAGCTAGACAAACAGATTATGGGCAGTGCGATGAGTCAGGTCAATGCATTTGATACCTTAATCAATGAGAATATTGGAAACAAATCAGATGCTGTGACACTGTTCTCAGATTCACTCAAAGCGTCTAATCTTCAAGAAAAAAATAGAAATGCGACCATTAAAGAACTACAGCAATTTGGAAAAATTAATGAAAAAGATGTTTCTGCGATCTATGCAGGCTCTGAAAAGGGATTGTTTATGCAGTACCCAGTTCAAAAGATGCCGGATGGCTACGATCCAAGAGAACGTCCTTGGTATCAAGAGGCATTGAAAGCAGAAAACGGCAAACAAGTCATCACAAAACCATATGTAGCAGCATCCACAGGCAAAATGGTGATCACAATTGCCCAAAAAACGAAAGATGGTTCAGGTGTCATTGGTCTTGATATGGAAATTGACAGCCTGCTCCAAAAACTAAAAGAAATCAAAATTGGGCAAAAAGGCTATGCTTTCATGATGGAGAAAGATCAAACGGTTTTAGCAGATCCAACCCAAAAGTCAGGAAGTCAGGTCAATGAGAATCTGGCCAGTATTATTTATAAAAACAAAGAAGGAAGCGGCAGCTATACCCTCAAAGGAACAGATAAAAAGGTTGCATATGTCACCAATGAATTAACCGGCTGGAAAATTGGTGGAACGATGCTCGTATCTGAAGTAGAAGAAGCGGCAAAGCCCGTTTTCAATACAGCCATTATCGTATTCAGTATCACACTCGTTGTAGCAGGAACCCTCATTTTCTTTATCGTCCGCTCTATTTCAAAAAGATTATCCAATCTTGCCCGCTTCTCGAAAAAAGTCAGCGATGGTGATTTGCGCGATAAACTTCAGATCCAGTCAGATGACGAAATTGGACAAGTTGGTAAAGGCTTTAATACGATGATTGATTCATTGAGATCCCTCATTGGAGCCGTTCAAACTTCAGTCGAAAATGTCGCATCTTCATCAGAAGAACTGACTGCCAGTGCAGGACAGACAAGTAAAGCAACTGAGCATATTACACTAGCCATTGAACAATTCTCCAGCGGAAATGAAAGCCAAAATGATAAAGTCGAATTGAGCTCAGTCGAGTTAGAGGAGATGAACCGTGGTCTTCAAAATATGAATGAATCGGCTGAATCTATTACGGCTTCATCGATCAAATCAACAGATATCGCAGGAGAAGGCGGCCAGCTTGTTGAAAAAACGGCTTCTCAAATGAATGTCATTGATCAGTCCGTGAAAAAAGCAGAGAACGTCATCAGTGCGCTTGAAAATAAATCTAAAGACATTACCCAAATTCTCGGTGTCATCAATGGAATTGCTGATCAAACGAATTTACTTGCACTAAATGCAGCAATTGAGGCAGCAAGAGCTGGTGAATCTGGCAGAGGATTCTCCGTTGTAGCAGAAGAAGTAAGAAAACTGGCGGTTCAATCTGCCAACTCGGCAAAAGAAATTGAGAATTTGATCAAAGAAATCGTGCAAGACATCGACGTATCCCAGGAAGTATTCACTACGGTGAATCGAGAAGTTCAATCAGGCCTAAGCTTCACCGAACAAACGAGAGTAAGCTTCCACAATATTTTCGAAATGACAAAAGAAATTTCTAACCAGCTTCAAACAATGAATCAAACCGTTGTCCAGCTTTCAAAAGGCTCTGCACATGTGTCGGAGGCTGTTCGTGAGATCGCAGACGTATCACGTGAAAGCTCAGCAAATATTCAAGACATTGCTGCTTCAGCAGAAGAACAGCTGGCATCAATGGAAGAAATCAGCTCATCCTCTGCCACACTCTCTTCGATGGCAGAAGAATTACGCGATTTAATTAGCAAATTTAAGGTTGAATAGACATGAAGAAAAGAGCCTCCAGTTAGAGGCTCTTTTTCATTGAATGAATCAAAAGAAACGGGTAATTGTACTTATTTTTTGGGTTTTTTGAACATTATTCCTTGAAAAATAATTCATATTACCTAAGAATAGAAGAGAAAGACCACAAATCATAAATCAAAAGGAGTAGAGAAATGAAAAAAATCAACTTTTTTAAGCACTTTACGATGTCGAAGAAATTAATTACTGCATTCTTAGCGATTCTCCTAGTGCCAATCCTCGTATTGGCCGCATTTTCTTATGAAGTGGCATCAAAGTCTCTCAATGATGAGATTATGTCTAGCGCTGCAAATGGTGTTCAACAATTAAACGAACTCATTAATAAAGATATACAGCCTAAAATTGACATTGTTTCATACTTATCCAAATCGGTCAAAAAGAGTGAATTGGCTGCTAAAAACAAAGATTTACTCAAAGTGAAATTAGAGCAATTATCGGAAACAGATGACGATGTAGTAGAAGTATTTGTTGCAGATCAAAATGGTAAACTAACTGAATATTCCGAGATACACAAAGATAATGCAAAGAGCGCAAAAAATGAACCATGGTTTCAGCAATCGATGGGAGATAAGAAACTCATTATTTCAGATCCTTTTACAAGTAAGTCATCTGATGACCTGCTCATCACAATATCAGAACAATTAGCAGATGGATCTGGTGTGATCGGGGTAAATGTACGATTAAATACGGTTATAAAAGATACAAACAGCATCAAAATTGGCCAAGAAGGCTATGCGTTTATCGCCACCTCAGATCAGCGTTATGTTGCCCATAAAACCGATAAGGCTGGGACAAAGCTGACTGGTGACTTTATCTCGAAATTGTATGATAAAAAACAAGGCAGCTTTGAATATGAATACAATGGCCAGCCGAAGCAAATGTTTTTTGACACAAATGAAGCAACAGGCTGGAAGCTTGCTGGAACGATGTATGTGAATGAAGTAAAAGAAGCCGCACAGCCAGTGCTCGACTTAACAATGATCATCCTTGCGGCTGCGATTGTCATTGGCGGAATCGCGGTTTATTTTATTATTAAATCGATTCGAAAGCCACTGATAGAGCTCTCTGAATCGGCTGAGAAAATCAGTCAAGGTGATTTGACCCAGCATATTGAAGTTCGTACGCACGATGAAATTGGTAAACTAGCACAAAGCTTTAACGACATGTCAGCAAAGCTGAAACAAGTCATTCAAGCTGTTCAAAATTCGATTGAAAATGTGGCTGCTTCGTCTGAAGAGTTAACGGCAAGTGCAGGACAGACAGCTCAAGCGACCGAGCATATCACATCCTCTATTGAACAGTTCTCAAACAGCACTGAACATCAAAATGATATGATCGAAAAAAGCTCAGTCCAGTTAAACGAAATGGATCGCAGCCTATCGCATATGGTCGACACGACCTCTCATATGATGGAATCGTCGATCGAATCGAGCAAAACCGCTCAGGCTGGAGGAGAACTCGTTCAAAAAACAGCAGGTCAAATGCAAACCATTGAGCAGGCAGTAAAAGAAGCAGAGCTTGTCATTGCAGGTTTAGAGCAGAAATCAAAGGATATTACAAATATTCTGGGGGTCATCAACGGTATTGCGGATCAAACGAATCTCCTTGCTTTAAATGCTGCGATCGAAGCTGCACGAGCAGGTGAAGCAGGCAGAGGTTTCTCTGTTGTCGCAGAAGAAGTCCGCAAGCTGGCAGAGCAGTCAGGAAGCTCTTCAAAAGAAATTGAAAGCCTGACGAACGAAATTGTGGAGGAAATAGAAAAATCGCAGAAAATGTTTAAACAAGTAGCAGGTGAAGTACAGTCTGGATTAAACATTACAGATGAAACAAAAGTGAGTTTTGAGAAAATCACTGATAAAACATCAGAAATGACAGAACAAATGAAACAAATGAACGGATCAGCCAAAGAGCTATCGCATGGCTCAAATGATATTTCTCATGCGGTGAATCAAATCAAAGAGCTCTCAAGAGAAAGCTCAGCAGGCTTCCAAGATATCGCAGCTTCAGCAGAAGAACAGCTTGCATCTATGGAAGAGATCAGTTCTTCCTCTGCCACTTTATCTCAGATGGCAGAAGAACTAAGAGAGCTCATTAAACAATTTAAAATGTAAGAGAGTAGCGAAACACCTGACGCCAAAACGTCAGGTGTTTTTCCATTCAATGCATATAAATTGGGTAATTTGGACTTAATTAGACTTTAATAAGTTAAAAAAGTAAAGAACCTAGTAGTACTTCCGATATATATACTATCTTAGTAAAAGGAGTTTTCTTTTTTATGAAATTCATACAGTATTTCAGAAAGCCATCTATATCAAAAAAGCTCGTATTCTCTTTCTTATTTATTCTTTTATGCCCAATCATCGTATTGGCATTCTCTTCATATCATACGGCAAGCACCTCCTTAAATGATCAAATTATGCAAAGCGCAAAGGAAAATGTAGAGCAGCTAGATAAAAATATTACGAAGGTTGTAAAAGTGAAAACAGACGCAGCCGATTTCTTTAGCAAATGGATCACGGAGAAAAAGCTCAAGCAAAAAGGAACGACCGAAATTCAAGGACGCTTTGAGCAGTTTATGAGTATGAATGATGACACAGAAGGCATTTTTGTCGCTTCAAGTGACGGCAAAGTGTTTTCAAGATATCCTAATCAAAAAATGCCTGCAGGTTATGTCGCAACTGAGCGGGATTGGTATAAAGACGGCTGGGCGAAAAACGGTGAGCTGTCTGTTTCAGCACCATATGCAACGGCTTCGACCGGTACGCTTGTGGTCACAATCTCTAAAAAACTAGAGGATGGATCAGGCGTTATTGCGATGAACCTAGACATTGCGAATCTAGTAAAAGAGTCCAATAGCATTAATATTGGGAAACAAGGCTATGCCTTTATTGGAAGTCCGGACCGCACATATGTGGCACATCCAAAGAAAAAAGCAGGAACGAAATTATCTGGTGAATGGTTAGAAAAAATGTACTCACAAGATAACGGATCTATGAGTTATATGTTTGAAGGGAAAGAAAAGCAAATGGAGTTCACGACAAACAAGGCGACTGGCTGGAAGATTGTCGGGACGATGTTTGTCAGTGAAGTAGAAGATGCGGCACAGCCAGTCTTTAATATGGCCGCCATCATTTTAGCCGGCGCGCTTATTATTGGCGGAATTCTGATCTTCTTTATCATCCGTTCCATTACAAAACCACTTTCCACTCTTGTCTCTTCTTCGAAGAAGATCAGTCAGGGAGATTTGACAGAAAAAATTGATGTCCGATCACAAGATGAAATTGGACAGCTTGGCACAAGCTTTAATGAAATGAGTGAGTCTCTAAGAGATGTCATTCAAGCTGTACAAACATCTGTTGAAAATGTCGCTTCATCATCTGAAGAATTGACGGCAAGTGCAGGTCAAACAACAAAAGCAACCGAACATATTACATCGTCTATTGAAACATTCTCAAACGGCAATGAAAATCAAAGTGAAATGGTGGAGCAAAGCGCAGTTCATTTAAAACAAATGAATGAAGGACTGAACGAAGTTGCCGAAACGTCTGATGTCATCACATCGTCATCTGTTCAATCAAAAACAGTTGCAGAAACAGGCGGTCAGCTTGTGGAGCAAACTGTCGGCCAAATGAAGACGATTGACCATTCAGTGAAAGAAGCTGAAGGCGTGATCAACGGACTAGAGCATAAATCAAAAGATATCACAAACATCCTAGGCGTGATTAACGGCATAGCGGATCAAACGAATTTACTTGCACTAAACGCCGCTATTGAAGCAGCACGTGCAGGCGAGTCAGGCAGAGGCTTCTCTGTTGTTGCGGAAGAAGTGCGTAAACTAGCGGTTCAATCATCAGATTCAGCAAAAGAGATTGAAAAGCTTGTGAATGAAATCGTCTCTGAAATTGAAACATCTCAAAATATGTTCAAAGCAGTGAATGAAGAAGTAAAGAACGGTCTTACTATTACAGATCAAACGAAAGAAAGCTTCTCACAAATAAATGAGCAAACAGCGGAAATTGCAGCAAGAATGAATGAAATGAATACAACAGTGCGCGACCTGTCGAAAGGTTCTGAGCAAATTTCTAAAGCAGTAAATGAAATTGCAGATGTATCAAGAGAGAGTTCAGCAAGCATCCAAGATATCGCAGCTTCAGCAGAAGAACAGCTTGCTTCGATGGAGGAGATTAGTTCTTCATCCACGACTCTTTCCCAAATGGCGGAAGAATTACGCGATTTAATTAAAAAATTCAAGATCAGTGAATAAGGTCAAGTGGTTCTCCTCGAGGGGAACCGCTTTTCTTTTTAAGAGATCATCTCGTACAATAGAGGAAATTGAAAAAAGAGGAGAGATAGTATGCGTTTATTAGATAAGAAGGTCATTGCGTTTGTCAGTGATGATTTTGAAGATTTAGAGCTATGGTATCCGGTTCTGCGTTTAAGAGAAGAAGGGGCGACTGTCCATCTTGTAGGTGAAAAAGCAAATCATGAGTACATCGGGAAGTATGGTGTGCCGGCGGTATCTGATGCAGATTTTTATTCCATCCAAGCTGATGATTATGATGCTGTGCTAGTCCCTGGCGGATGGGCGCCTGATAAACTGCGCCGCTATCCAGAAGTATTAGAGATCGTCCGTACATTTGATGCGAAGGAAAAACCAATCGGGCAGATTTGCCATGCCGGCTGGGTGCTGATTTCAGCAGGAATCTTGAAAGGCAGACAAGTGACAAGTACACCTGGTATTAAAGATGATATGACAAATGCTGGTGCGGACTGGTTCGATGAGGCAGTGGTCACAGATGGCCACCTCATCTCCAGCAGACGTCCACCAGATCTTCCGCCGTATGTGAAAGCATTTGCGGATGTGTTAGCGGCAAAATAAGCGCCTGACATGAAACGTAAAAAACAAAGGGCGAATCCAAAAATAATTCGCCCTTTTTTCATCATTTCATTCCCTATACATTTTGTCTGTCGGCAGGATACATTACGCTCATTTGTCTTCTCGCTTCGTCCATGACGGACATGGTTTGAACAGATAGCGCAAATGTATTGACTGGCGACTGCCCCATTCCCTGCTGAATACATTCAATAAAATGATTGATTTCATAAGACATAGCTGGCTGATCATCTTTGAGTGAGATGTCAGTTTGATGTCCGTCACGGTCATGTATCGTGATTCGTGAAGGCCGGTGGAATTGATCAATCACCATCGTGGCATCCTCGCCTTGAATTTCAGCCGATAAATGAGACGTTGAAATTTTAGAATGAAAAAGAAGTGCTTGATGCCCGTCATACTGTAAAAGGACTGAACCATTCCCATCCACACCAGAAGGAAGCTTATAGCCTCTCGCGGTGATTTGATTCGGCAGACCAAATAAGGATATGACTGGGTAAACGAGGTACACCCCGATATCCATTAAAGAACCATTGGATAACTCCGGCTTAAAGGCATTTGGAAGCTCGCCATTTCGATAGGCATCGTATCTTGAGGAATATTTACAGTAATGCGCGACCACTTGCCTGATAGGTCCAAGCTGATCAAGGTGCTGTTTGATTTGCAGAAAGTTTGGCAGAAATGTCGTTTTCATCGCTTCCATCAAACACACTTGATGTTTTTTCGCTGCGGCAATCATTTCTTCCACTTCTTTTCGATGAGAGGCGAATGGTTTTTCGCATAAAACATGCTTTTGATGCTCCATCATCAACATGGCTTGCTCTTTATGAAGGGCATTTGGACTCGCAATATACACGGCATCGAACGCATCACTTTCCGCCATTTGTTGTAAGTTCGTAAAAACCGTCTCAATTCCGTATTTTTCGGCAAAGGCCTGTCCTTTTTCAGCGGATCGTGAATAGACGGCTGTACATGTAAAATCAGCGATTCCTTCACCAGCTTGTAAGAACCGATCTGTAATCCAGTTCGTTCCGATGACAGCAAATCGAATCATGTTATTCCCTCCTTCTGCTTTCCTCTGATTATACATGCTTTGAAAGCGTTTGTATGAAAGAATATTCTTTTTATTGAAAAGCGGATGAAACCTTTATATAGGCTGATGCGTCTTACATAAAGGATATAAATGTACGAAAAGTGGGTAGTTTCTTCCTTCTTCGGGTAATACTCAGGATAGAAGGGAGAGGAGGAAACATGAAGCGCGTCCTGCATATAGGAAGTACATACACCTTTGCGCTTTTATTCATAGCGGCTGGTATTTTTCATGTAATAGAGCCAGGCGGCTTTGCTCGCATGATGCCAGGCTGGCCATTTCCATATGTAATGGTCTATGTGACTGCATGTATTGAATGGCTGCTGGCCGTGCTGCTGCTTTTGCCAAATGTCAGGATTGCAGCGGCAAAATCCATTGCTGTCTATCTTGTACTCATTTTCCCGGCAAACTTATTTGCTGCACGTGAGGGAATACCATTTCCAGGTCAAGAAAAGACAGAACAAGCTTTGCTATGGATAAGACTTATTGGACAGCCGATTCTCATTGTATGGGCGATGTCTATTGCAAAATGGGAAAAAAGCTGAAACAATAACCACCATATCATGATCAAGTAGTGTACAATTTACTCATAAAATAGCCCGTGTTTGGAGGAACAATATGAATTCTATGCAAATGTGGAGCAGTCGATTTAGAAAATTTTTTCTTGATAACAAGTTTGTTCTCTTTTTACTCGTCCTGTTATTAATCGGATTGAATATCCTTGTTTTCATGAAAACATCATTTATTTTCACACCGCTCATTGTACTCGTCAAAACCATTGCCTTACCGATTATTTTAACGGGGGTTGTGTATTATTTATTAAATCCAATTGTCAACTTGTTAGAGAAAGCAAGAATCAAGCGGATCTATTCCATTTTGCTTTTATATATTGTCATTATTGGGATTATTACAGTGACCATCGTGTCTATTATTCCTTTTTTACAAGCTCAAACCATGAGTCTATTTCATAATCTTCCGAAATACGTCGATACGGTAGAAGATCAAATTAGACAATTAACAGGAAGTAACTTTATTAATCAAGTGCAAAAAACGATGAACTTTAACGTGTCTGAATTGGTAAGTAAAGCATCTAGTCAAGCGACGAAGATTTTGGAAAGCACCTTTACTGGTGTAGGAACATTCTTAGGGGCGCTCACAGAAGTTATCATCTCGATCGTGACGGTGCCGTTCATTCTGTTTTATCTATTAAAAGACGGCAAAAAGCTGCCTGACTATTTCTTGAAATTCATTCCAAATAAAATGAGAGAACATACACATATCGTGCTTCACGAAATGAACCACCGTCTGAGCTCGTATATTCGCGGACAGATTATTGTCAGCTTCTGCATCGGTGTTCTTCTGTTAATCGGTTATATGATCATTGGACTTGACTATGCGCTGCTGCTCGCTATCATTGCGGCATGTACAAGCGTAGTGCCTTACCTTGGTCCAACAATTGCGATTACACCAGCGATTGTGATTGCCCTTGTGACATCTCCAGTGATGCTGTTAAAACTTATCATTGTTTGGACAGTTGTTCAGCTCATTGAAGGGAAATTTATTTCTCCTCAGGTGATGGGAAAAAACCTTCATATTCACCCAATTACGATTATTTTTGTTCTATTAACAGCTGGTAAATTATTCAGCGTAATCGGCATTATTGTCGCTATTCCGACGTATGCCGTTCTGAAGGTTATCACAACCCACTTGTTTGATTGGTTCAAAATGCGATCCAATTTGTATAAAGAAGAAAAGGTTTGATGTCATAATCTTTTTTTGAAAAAAATATAGTATCATAAAGACGAGCTTTCGATAAAGGAAGCTTGTCTTTATGTGGACATAGATGTTTGGCGTGTTCAAAAGATCAGAATTGAAAGGAAAGAAAATCATGAATCTATGGGATTTATTCGTGGCACTGGTTTTAGGAATTGTCGAAGGATTAACAGAGTACGCACCTGTTTCATCTACAGGTCACATGATCATTGTCGATGATCTTTGGCTAAAATCAAAGGAAATTATTACACCAGAAGCGGCTAACACATTTAAAGTCGTGATTCAGTTAGGCTCTATTTTAGCGGTCATGATCGTGTTTAAAGATCGTATTTTAAACTTATTGGGGTTAAAGAAAAATATCACCGAAGAACAAAAGCGTAGCGGGCATAAGCTGACCATCGCCCAAATTGCTGTTGGACTTGTTCCAGCCGTCATTTTAGGATTCTTATTTGAAGATTATATTGATAAATACTTATTTGACGTCAGAACGGTCGCTGTCGGTTTGATTTTAGGGGCAGTGCTGATGCTTGTCGCTGACTGGATCAATAAACGGAAAACAGAAACAAGCTCTGTCGATAACATGACGTACAGACAGGCGCTTTATATTGGACTGTTTCAATGTTTGGCATTATGGCCAGGCTTCTCGCGCTCAGGTTCGACGATCGCAGGCGGGGTTATTCTTGGTTTGAATCACCGTGCTGCGGCAGACTTTACATTTATCATGGCGATGCCGATTATGGCGGGAGCAAGCTTGTTAACCCTTGTGAAAAATGCCGAATATTTAACAACAGACATGCTGCCATTCTTTATCGTCGGCTTTGTGAGTGCGTTTGTTGTGGCTCTCTTTGTTGTTCGATTCTTCCTAAAACTGATCAATAAAATCAAACTGGTGCCTTTTGCGATATACCGAATTATCCTAGGTGTGATTTTATTTATCCTGTTCATGTAATACTGTAAACTACTCTTTTATAAGAGTAGTTTCAGCGTGTAGACAAACCCTCGCATTCGTTGTCAGGTCTGCGCTCCGGTGCTCACGAATGTCAAATTCGCTCCGCTCCGGTGCTCGTCCCTCCTAGACTGCAAAGGTTTTCTATCACGCTGAAAAGAAGACAAAGGGCTAAAATTAAGATCATTTTCGCCCTTTGTCAACAATCTGAAACTACTCTTTTATAAAGAGTAGTTTTTTGTTATTTCGCCTAATTAAACAGTAAAAACACCCTCTTAATTGGTAGAATAAGAATTTTTTTCATAAATTAGTGTTTAAGAGATAGAGAAAGGGGTAGTACATAAACATACCAATTAAAGGAGGAGTTAGAAATAATGAGAAAAACAAGTAAAATGTTTGTTGGTTCTGTCATCGCTACGTCAATGATTGCTGCCCCTCTATCTCTTACGACTTTTGGTCAAACGGCTGAAGCTGCTACAACAACAGGTGTTGATGGAAGTGTCTCAATTGATCCAGTAGCCATTGCCGATAAAATTGAACAAGCAGTAAAATCATCTCAAAATCGTGATGGATTCGTAAAAAACGCGGCATACAGTGCGTTCTATGAAGCAGGTCAAAACTACAACGTAGTTGTCCAAAATTTAAGCCAAGATCACGACTTTAGCGGTCTGAACAATGTTGTCTACTATGATAGTGTTGAATATGACGGTATTACGTTTGGTATTTGGGTATTTGAAGATGGTACGTTTGTCAACAATGGTGACGGTGGATATATTAACTGGACGTTTGTTGGCAGCTTTGACCGAGAAGATGGAAGCGGAACTGTCGATTTTCATAAAAGATTCTAATCTTAGAAGTCTGCCGGTGAATCGGCAGACTTTTTTATAACGCACATTCTTCTATTTCAAACCCTAAATCTTCAATGATGTGATGATCCGTTTGAACTTGCTGGCCTTTTGTTGTTAAATAATCACCAACGAAAATCGAATTTGCCGCATAAAGTGCGAGTGGCTGGAGTGTCCGTAAATTAAACTCTCTGCCTCCGGATACCCGAATTTCCTTTGTTGGATTGACAAATCTCATCATTGCCAGCACTTTCAATGCTTTGATCGGATGTGTCCGTTCTTGATGCTCAAGCGGTGTTCCTTCAATGGCATGAAGAAAGTTGACTGGAATTGAGTCCGCATCTAGTGCTCTAAGCGCAAAAGCCATTTCAACGATTTGCTGATTGGTTTCACCCATTCCAATAATGACCCCTGAGCATGGTGACATGCCAGACTGTTTGACCTGCTCAATGGTCGACACGCGGTCATCGTATGTATGGGTTGTCGTAATGTGAGCATGATGTTCATGATGTGTATTGATATTGTGATTATACCGATGAACACCTGCTTCCTTCAGCCGCTTCGCTTTGTCTTGATTTAATAACCCAAGACAGGCACACACCTTCAAAGGCATCGTTTCAGTGATTTCCTTTACTGCTGCTGTAACTTCATCTAATTCCCTATGAGAAGGCGCTCTCCCGCTTGCCACAATACAATAAGTCCCGGCTTTTCTTTTGAGAGCCTCACGCGCCCCTGCCACAATGGTTTTTTGATCAAGCATTGTATATCTTTCAACCGGTGCTTTTGAAATCATCGACTGTGAACAATATCCACAGTTCTCAGGGCAATATCCACTTTTTGCGTTAAAAATCATATTTAATTTCACCTTTTTTTGAAAAAAATGAAATCGTACTTGATAGGCTGCATGCATAATAGGTAACAATTCACTATCGTCAGCTTCAAGAATGTCTAAACCCTCTTGCACCGTGATCGGTTCATTTTTCATGGCCTTCTCCGCTATAGCTGCCCAAGACAAAGACAGTTGCTCTTTCATCATTAATGCCTCCTTTAATATGTTAACTTATTTTCATTAAAAGTTAACATATTAGAGAGGTATTGGCAATCACGAATCAGATGAAATCAACTTTAAACACCAAAAGGCGATGACTCCATGTCATCGCCTTCAGATATGTAAAGCTAGATTACTTATCGAACCGTAATATAGTTAATGACAAGCTCACCTTGTGAATTATAGTAAGAAACGGTTACTGAACCGCGTTGTACGGCACGAATCCAAGTGAAGTTTGGAGCCGTTTGATCCAATTGAATCGCATACGTTGCACCCGACACAGAAATTTGGCTGGCTGGAAGAGAGACGGCGATTGAAGAACCTACAGAAAGCGTACGGTTCACTGTAATTACTTTATTCATAATAGGAGCTTTTGCTATGACTGGTTCTTTTGGCTGTGCAGCTGCATGAGCACCTTCAGTTTGAGAGAACGTAAGAGCACCTAAAGCAGCTAAAGACAATGTACAGATTTTCATGAATTTTTTCATCGGTAACACTCCTTTTTTTGGTATATACATATATTAATATTAATAGAATTATATGTCAATTTAAATATGTGGAAAAAGAGTAATTATGGTGAAAATTGTCACATATTATGTCGGGAAAGACATGATATAAAAAAAACACATGATTTTTTATTCATATGCTCTTTCTTTTTTAAGGGAAAAAAGAGGTATAAAAAAAGCTGGGTTTACCCCAGCAATGTAAAGCAGATGAAAGAGTGATCAATGGTCGTCTTGCTGTTTTGGCTGACGGCCATTTTTCTTCTCTTTCTCTCTAATGTAGTTAATAAAATCGATGGTTTGTCTTCGTGCTTCTTCGGAAAAATCTGAGGCGGCTTTAAACGCAATTTGCAAATCAGGATCGTCTGCAAGATCATCATCGTGTCTGCCTTTGTCCTTACCTGTGAGAAGATAATCGGTTGAGACCCCATATAACTCAGCAATTTTCACAATCATTTCACCGTCGGGCTTTCTCAAGCCATATTCCCAGTTTGCATAAGTGGACATCGCCTTTAATCCGAGTTTTTTAGCAACTGTTGACTTGCTCCATCCATGCTTCTCTCTTAATTCAGTTAAAATCTTCCCAGTCAAATTATCCATCAGAAACACCTTTTTTCATGTTATGAGTAAATTTTATCATGAATTACACGGAAAAGATAAATAAATACACAAAAAGAATAAAAATGTGGTTGACTTACTCGTTTTGTGTATATTATCATAATGAATATAACTTACACATATTGAGTAAGAGGTGGAAAGATGAAACTTGAAAATTTACGAGAAGAGCGCATGTTGCAAGGAAAAACACAAACCTATATGGCGAAAAAATTAGGTTATAAGTACACAAGTGGCTATGCGAATATAGAAATGGGCAGAACGAAGCCAAGCTTAGAAATAGCAAAGCATATTGCAGATCTGCTGAATACCGGTGTTCAAGAGCTTTTTTTTGGTCAAAAGTTACACAAAAAGAGTAATTCTCTAGAAGGAGATCAGTTCTTAGAAAAGGGGAGACGAGCAGAATGAATATTGAACATCCAATGGTGACACAGATGAGTGACTTTGGTTATCCAAAAAGCTACTGGTCATATGACATGAAACGATATGGATACCAAACAGAAATTGAGGACAGTTTGGAGGGATCTGAAGAAGATGAGACATCAGTTGATGTTTGATGCTAGAAAAGAAGCGCAGCTTTGTTTAGACCAAGCTGGCGGCTGGATCGCCTTTTATCAACAGAAACCGATGTTTGTTTTTGCCACAGCAGAAGAGAAAGAGACATATATGACCCTCCTGAAAGCTAAGTCGATGACAAAAAAGGAGGAATCAGGGCGACGTGAAACGATGGAAGCAAATCATGACATTTTTGAAATGCTTGCTCAAAGCGAGTAAAAACGAACAAGACATCCGCCAGTGGGCAGAGGATGACGGGAGATCATAACATGGTCATCCATTTAATCATTGAACATGAACATTTGTTAACAAAAGAGACATTGATGAAAAGAATACGATCAGCTGCAAAAGTACAATGCCCGCAAAAATTAGAAGGCGCACTATCACTTGAAATTCGTTTATTTGATCACATGCCGCTTGACATTGCTGACTGCCAAAAAAAGCGTACATACGCAGAAAAAGGGTTGATACGCCCGATACACGTCAGCATCTTACAGCCAAGTCTACAGCATATTCAAGAAGCACTTCATTCTATAGCCGATCAAGTCCCTCTGCAGATTGTCGATTTAAGAGTTTCCCAGTTTTATAGTATGTGTGAAAGAGTTGAAATCATTATCAATACGGTAGGTGGTGGCACGAGGCCATCACCAAAAAAGGAGACAAGCATATGAACGAGCCAAAACAACTATTCATTCAAGATAACCAAACATTTGTCGGTGAGATGGAAAAAGGAAAAATTCAAGTCATCGTGTTAGATGGAAATGTAGGAACGGCTTATCAAATGGATGTACCTGAACATGGAAAAACCATTATTCAAACGGCAAAAGGTCATTTTGCAAGAGTAGACCACGAGATTGGTTTTAAAATCAGCTAACAGACTAAACACATCAAATCATAATACGTCCAAGACGGAAAGCCTGCGGACACTGATCAAGACCCTGCTAAAGGGGACCTGATTGGTGTCCGTTTTTTATTTTCTTAAAAAAGGGAGAGAGCCATTATGCAAGATTTACTCATTGAATATAAAAGAGCATTAAAAAATGCTAGAAAACAATATGAACCATTTAAAGAAAAAGAAGAACATCAGCTGTCCGTTCAAGACAAGCATGATAAAAAAATGATCGCCAGTATGGTGAGCGATCTAGAATACGTAGTAGAATGGCTACAAATCGGAAGAGAGCCAGGTGCGCGCAGAGGGTTAGACAGACGTTCAGTCTATCAGCGCACCATTCTTGCAAATCCAGAAGTGTTAGAGGCTTTATCACATGAATATACCCTTATTCAAGAGAAAGAAAGAGAAGTCAGTGAGAGAGACAAAAAACGAATTGATGAAGCTTTGTCTGTTTTAACAGATCGAGAAAAGGACGTATTCTTTATGCACACAACACAAGGATTATCGTTTAGCGAGATTGCGGTCATGCTGGATGTCAAAAAAGGAACTGTGCAAAAACATATGGAAAGAGCGCGGACGAAGATGTCCAAAAAAGTACAAGAACGCCTATTCAGAGCTGCTGAATAGGCGTTTTTTCTATCCAAAATAAATCAGCTAAAGCTTGTCTTACAGTTGCCACCTATAGTTAGAAAGACCAAACGAATGTTTGCTAGCCCTACACAAATGATTCCTTCAAAGGGAATCATTCGAATTAAAAGGAGGCGGCAGGTGAATGTAAATGAAAGATAAACGGATAGAGGCCAAGCGGGATTATATGAAGGGGATGACGTACCAGCAAATTGCTGATCATTACAATGTCTCGATCCATACCGTCAAATCGTGGAAAAGGCGATACGGATGGCAAAGACAAAAAACTTCGTCAAAGCAAGCACACTCGATCTTCAATCAATTTCTTTCAGATGAAACGATTGAGATCATGGAGAGAATGGATGGACGCACATCGCTTGATTTAATCTGGGATCAAATTCAAATTCAATATGCAGCCATTATTCGGGCGCAACGAATCATGTATGTAGCAGATCAAGAGGACATGATCAAAGAGTTGAAAAAGGCGGCATACATGCCTTCTTCATTAGAAGAAACAGGAGAAGGCATTCAGCCAGAACTAGACATCACCTCAGAAGAATATTCGTTTCAATTTTCATGGGATCGGCATGCGACGTTTTTAAATGCACAATCCCGTGCTATGGGTGAACTCAGGCGTTTAATAAAACAGTTTGAAGAGCTCGCACATGCGAAGGATGAACGAAGATTAAGGCTGAAACAAATTGAACTGACGATCGAAAAAACAAAAAAAGCAGTGCGTGAAGAAAAAGAGGAAGATCTTCAAATCATGATCAAGCGAAAAGAGGACGACTCATGACGCCATTGATTGAAAAAGAAGTCAATCCTCACTTTGAACACTTTCTATTCGATTGGAATCAAAAGTTTCAATTTTTAGTTGGAGGCTATGGCTCCTCTAAAAGCTATCACATTGCTTTAAAACTCGTCTTAAAGCTGCTGGAAGAAAAGCGGACAGCACTTGTCATTCGAGAAGTGTATGATACGCACCGCGAATCAACCTTTTCTTTATTACAAGAGATCGTCAGCGACCTCGGCATCGACCATGTGGTGAAGTGCCGAAGTTCGCCGCTTGCACTGACGTTTCGAAACGGCAGCAGCATCTTATTTAAAGGGCTGGACAAACCTGAAAAATTGAAATCAATCAACAACATCTCGATCATTTGGATTGAGGAATGTTCAGAGGTTTCTTATGAAGGCTTTAAAGAGCTACTTGGAAGGCTAAGGCATCCATCCTTACCGCTTTATATGATGTTATCGACCAATCCTGTTGGTCAGGATAATTGGACGTACCGACATTTTTTTCGAGATGAACAGCTGAAGCGTTTTGTTTTAGATGATGAAACCTTATACAAAAAGCGAACTGTTGTTATCAAGGATACGTACTATCATCACTCCACGGCAGAAGATAATCTATTCCTTCCTAAAAGCTACGTGAAGCAGCTGGATGAGCTGAAAGAGTATGACCCAGACCTTTATCGCATTGCGAGGAAGGGATATTTCGGCATTAATGGCACAAAGGTTTTTCCTCAGTTTGAGGTGAGAAGCCATTCTGATGTATTAGAAGCCATTCAGCAGATTGACAGACCGCTGAAACGAGCAGGCATGGATTTTGGATTTGTTGAATCATACAATGCGCTCATTCGACTAGCTGTCGATCATGAAAAAAAGTACTTATATATTTATTGGGAATATTACGACCGCGGGAAAACAGATGATGAAACAGCCCTTGACTTGAAAGAGTTCACTGAATCAAAAGAACTGATTAAAGCCGATGCAGCCGAACCTAAAACCATTCACTATTTTCGGCAGCGCGGCTTTCAAATGGTGGCGGCACATAAGTTCCAAGGCTCACGTTTACAGTATACAAAAAAGATCAAACGGTTTAAGAAAATTATTTGTTCTGATGCATGTCCATATACCATCTATGAACTTCAATCACTAACCTATAAGGCAGATAAGGATGGACGTCTAGAGGAAGATGAATTTCAAATCGATCCACACACATTATCAGCCATCTGGTATGCGCTGGATGATTATGAAGTGACAGATTTGAAACAGACTGCCTCGGAGCGTGTCCGTCCAAACAGAGAGAGGAGGTCCATACAATGAAACAATTGAAAGCAACCATTATGAAGGCAAACATGTCTGATCATACAAAACAAATGTATGCAGATGAATTTTCCTACGAAAAGGATGACATTGTTCCCCCGCCTTACAATATCAATGAATTAAAAAGCATGGCAGAATATTCAACCATTCTTCAGCAATGTATTGATGCGTATAAGACCAATATTTTAGGCTTTGGATTTGGTATAGAATATGCCTTTGACTTTAATGCAGAAGGCGTGAAACCGGCAAAAAAGAAGGCGGCAGAGAAGGAATGGACAAGACTTGAAGAGTTTACGAAATACATGAACTATGATGAGTCTGCTGATGTGGTGCTTGGCTATGTCATCGAAGACCGGGAGAAAACGGGGAATGGTTTTTTAGAAGTTCTCCGAGATGGCCAGGGAAAGCCGGCAGGAATTGAGTATTTAGATGCGCTCCATATCCGCATTTGCAAGCTGAGTGAGCCAGTCGACGTCGAATTTCGGTATACAGAAAACGGCGAATTGAAAACAATGAATCGAAAGAAGCGATTCCGTAAATATGTGCAGGTGATCAATGAAAAGAAAGTCTTCTTCAAGGAGTACGGCGATCCGCGCATTTTACATTGTGAAACAGGCAAATACGATGACACCACCCCAGAGCCGCTTCGCGCAACAGAAGTGATTCATTTTAAAATCGGCAGTGGAACGTATGGGATTCCCCGCTGGATTGGCAACATCGTCAATATGTATGGGGCACGCAAGGCAGAAGAGCTGAACTACCTTTATTTTAAACAAGGGCGGCATGTACCTGGTGCCCTCATTGTCGAAAATGGAATGCTGTCTGAGTCTTCCTATCAGCAGCTTCAAGATTATATGGACGATATTGAAGGCTCTGATCATGCACATAAGTTTCTATTGCTTGAAGTCGAAGGTCTCCCGACGGAAAAAGGATTAACTGGAGAAGAAGATGTCTCAAATGTCAAAGTGAACTTCAAATCCCTAGCAGAGATCTTGCAAGAAGATGCCCTCTTTTTAGAATACGATGAAAAAACAAGAAACAAAATCCGCTCTGCTTTTCGATTGCCGCCTATTTACACAGGTGAGTCTCAAGACTATAACAAAGCGACAGCCGATACGGCGCGGAAAACAACAGAAGAACAGGTATTTCAGCCTGAACGGCATCTCATCACAGGGAAACTCAATACCCTTTTCCTGCCGGATCTTGATATTTGGCATGTCCGTTTCCTATTAAATGGTCCTGACTTTAGAGACCCATTAGAGATTGCCAAGGTTCTGACACCATTTATTCAGGCTGGGGCAGTGTCACCAAACGATTTGCGAGATCTCGCGGGACGTATCCTTGGGAAAACGTTAGAGGAATGGCCGGAGGATCTCTATCACAGACCTTTAGAAAGCAGCATGACATCAGCTGAACAACAGCCTCAACGAGAGCCAGATCAGTTGAAAGAATAAACCGAAGCGCGTGTGCTTTTTTGAAAGGGGGTGAACATATGCCAAGAGAATTAAAAAACGCAAAAATTACGCATGTTTCCTACGTGGACAGAGCCGCAAACAAAAAGAAATTCTTTTTGATGAAGGCAAAGAAAAGCCAGCCTGACTTTCAAAAAGAGGTGAGTGTGCTGACAAAGGCAGAAGATGCTCATCGCCTTGTGTATGGTGTCGTGTATGAACCGAATACACCTGATGCACACCAAGACTTTATGTCTGCCAAAGAAATTGAAAGAGCAGCACATGGTTTTATGAAAGATGCCCGTCACATTGACAAGCAGCATGATTTTCAACATGGTGTTGGCGAAGTGGTTGAATCATACATTGCACCAGCTGATTTTGAAGTAGGCGGTGAGCTGATTCGAAAAGGATCTTGGGTGCTTGTAACAAAGGCTTCTCAAGAGATTTGGGATCAAATTCAGAAAGGCCACATTACAGGATATTCAATGGCAGGAACGGCGGACATCGTAGCAATCGAAGAACAAGATCAGCTCCTATCTCAAAGCACGAATGAGAGAGGGCTTTTTTCTTTGCTGAAAAATTTCTTTTTGAAAGAGGAAGGTGCAAACATGTCACAACAATTTTGGAGCGTTTTAGACCATCTGCTGGAAACCTTACAGTCAAGTGATGGTGATGAGGCGGGGGTAAGAGCAGCGCTTGAGCAATTGCTGCCAATCGTGCAGGAGATTTTGAAGACAGAAGATGTGATTCAAACGATTGGTGAAAGGCCAGCCTCCGTACAAAAACAAGACACCGCTTTGACGACGGAGCAAGTACGAGAGCTTGAAAAAGCAAAAATGGCCATCGAAAACGTCTTACAGCATGCTGAACAGCAGGAAACAGATCAAACTGGGGAGGAACCTGTCCAAAAGGTGCTTGAGCAAGTCGTTGCACCGATTCGTCATCAGCTTTCTTCTTTAGAGAAATCAGCCAGCAGAGAAAAAGCAGCGCTTGAGCAAGTACTTCAGCAGCAGCTTTTGCCTATTTCAGAGCGGATTCACATGCTTGAAAAAGCGCGCGGCATGTCAAAACAAACAATCCACGATACACAAAACGACAGTACAAAGCCCATATGGGATGGCTTACTATAAGCCTAAATAAGGAGGAAACAGTGTGAGAAATCAAGATTTGATTCGCAAGGCCGAAATGACACTTGCCAGCTTAAAAACCGGCGGTCTCATGAACGCAACCCAATCCAACACATTCATTAGAATGATGCAAAATACACCAACCGTTTTAAATGATGCACGTATCATTCCAATGGAAAGTGATTCACAAAAAATCGAAAAAATCGGCTTTGGCCAGCGTATTTTGCGCCCAGCAGAAGAAGGCAAAGCGCTTGATGCGAAAGACCGTGTTGTCCCAGCGACAAGCACTGTCCAGCTAAATGCGAAAGAGGTCATCGCAGAGATCCACATGACCTACGACAGCATTGAAAACAATATTGAGAAAGACGGCATTCAGCAGACGATTATGCAAATGCTCGCTGAACGAGCAGCCGTTGACATTGAAGAGCTCATCGTCAATGGCGATACGACTTCAGCAGATCCATTTCTAGCTCAAATGGATGGTGTGAGAAAACAAGCGGTATCTCATATTGTAGACGCAAATGGGTCGGAAATTAGCCGCCAATTGTTTAAGCAAGCTTATAAAGCAATGCCGTCAAAATATTTACGTGTACCTCAGGATTTCCGTTTCTACACATCCCCAAGCTTAGAAGTTGAATGGAAGGATCAAGTAGCAAACCGTCAGACGGGCCTTGGAGATGCGGCTATTCAAGGCGGACTTTCTTCTGCATTCGGTGTGCCGGTCAAAGGTCTTGCCAATATGCAGCCATATGACGAAGCGGGAACAGATGTATCAGATATTTTGCTGACACATCCTAAAAATATTATCGTAGGTTTCTCTCGAAATATTCGAATTGAAGTAGAAAAAGATATTCGCAGCCGTAAATTTATTATTGTCCTCACAGCGAAGCTAGACAGCAAATTTGAGGAAGAGGATGCTGTAGCAAAAGTGATGAAAGTGAAAGAGTAGGTGACGGCAGACCATGATCATTTCTGCTGAAGAACTGCAGGCCTATTCTGTATTTGATCGTGTGAAAAATCGATCTGTAGAAAGACTGACAGCAGATATTATCGAAGCAGAAGCTGCGGTGTTTCAGATCGTAGGTCACGATTTCTCAAGCGAAAAATATCAGCCCCTCCCTGAAAAAGCAAGAATCGCATTATTAAAAATGGCCCAATATTTTGCCATGCTGAATGATGACGAATCTATGATGAAAGGCTTTACGTCAGAGAAAATGGGTGATTATTCATATGCGAAGGCAGCTGATCAAGTGAAAGGCAGACCCTATGTATATGCCCTGCTAGTAGATTACATTGAACCAACATTAACTGCCGGCAGTGCCAAACTAAAGGTGAGATCATTATGAGCTATCAATCTCTATTAACAGATCGCTGTGATCTTTTTCACCTTGAACAGAAGGAGTCTGCCCGCGGGAAATTTGGAATTCCAGCTGATGATTTACAAATGACACTTTCCTATCCCGACGCTCCCAGCCTGACCGATCTAGCTTGTTATGTCATAGAAAAGAACCAGTCACTTGTGCAAGAAGAGCCGAATACAGTCATTTATCAATCCTATCTTGTCCATTTTCCTTTAGGAAGTGATATTCGCTTGCATGACAAAATGGTGTGGAATGGCGTGTCACTCAAATTACAGCAGCCTAAAAAAGTGAAAAATCATCACATCGAAGTGATGGCAGTCAGGGAGGAAAATCTATGAAAATTGATGGACTTGACCGGCTGATTTCACAACTGCAGACAGCGTGTGGTGGCGGTTTAAAGGCAGAATATCAAGATTGGCTGGACGACATGGGCCTGCAGTTTTTAGACATCATTCAGGATGAATTAATCAAGGAGAATGCTGTTGATACAGGACGGCTTCTAAGATCCTTTACACAAGGCGACAAGGAGAATCATTTTCTCATTTCAAAAGGCGGCCTCACACTTGAAGTGGGAACGCAGCTTGAATATGCCTCCTATGTTAATGACGGACATGCCACTTCTTCAAGTGGAGAGCGAAGATGGGTGCCTGGCAGATGGACTGGCAGCCGCTTTGAATATGATCCGAATGCAAGTACAGGAATGATGCTTGCCTCTCAATGGGTTGAAGGCAATGGCTACTGGGATCATGCTGTCATGCTCTATGAGCAAATGTTTGAACAGTCGCTGGATCGAAAGCTGCAAAGCTGGTTCGATCGACATTTTGGGAGGTGATGGAATGAATCAAGAAGTCGGGGCAATCATGCATTATATCTACACACACTTTCCTGTGACAATGTATGATCGTCTTTTGCCAGAACGCTTTCAAGTGCCATCCGTTTATGTGCCGCCTGTTACAGTGATCAGTGGTCCAGATACGGTTTCTACCTTTATGAAATCTTATTCGCTGCAAGTGAAAGTCTTTCATATTGATACAGAAAAAGCACATGATGCGGCAGAAACAATCGTTGATGCATTGCTTGCTGATCGTCAAATCATTCAGATGATGAGTGAAGACGGAGAGGTGCTTGATGATTATGTCCGCATAAAAAGAGTGGAAACAAGAAAGATAGATCAAGGCGTAGCAGCGATTGTCCTGACATGGGATAGTAGCTATTGGTACAACCGGGACAAACAGGCAAGCCTTGAAGATATCAACTTTTCAGATGGGGTGATCAAACGTGAGCAAGACTAAAAATGCTCAGCCCGCTCAAACAGCAGGCGAAGAAAAAGAATTTGGCTTTTCATTTGAAGCCTTAAAGGAGCACAGCAAGGATCTTTTTGGGGTCAAACCAGAAATCCTTGAAGGTGCTCTTTTTTATATCAAACATCAACCAATTACAAAAACAGAAGCGAAAAAGCGCATTGATGCTTTTTTGTCCAAGGAGGTTTAAAGGATGAACGGAGGCACATTTACACCAGGTACAGAGAAAAAGCGTCCTGGCATTTACTTTAATTTTAAAACAACAGCAGAGCAGCGAATTACTTTAGGTGACCGAGGTACGGTGGCACTTCCTCTTGTGATGAGCTGGGGAGAACCAAAAACCTTTATTTCCGTTTCCAATATGGAAGACTTAAATAAGAAGGTTGGACTTAACATTGATGATAAGTCACTTCTTCTTTTCCGTGAAGCGAAGAAAAAAGCGCAAACGGTTTTGCTTTACCGCTTAAATGAAGGGGAGCCGGCTAAAGCTGAAATTGCTGAAAACTTTGTGGTCACAGCAAATTATGGCGGCCAAAAAGGAAATGAGATTACAGTACAAGTTGCAGAAAATGTACTTGATAGCACAAAACGCGATGTTATCACTTATCTTGGAACAGATATTGTGGATAAACAGGTCGTTACCGATGTCAAAGACCTTGTGAAAAACAATTTCGTTCAATTTTCTGGTGAAGGTGAAGCAGTCATCACAGCTGGTGTGGCACTAAGCGGCGGGAAAAACGGCGTAGCAAGTGTTGCAGATTATACAGCTTTCCTAGAAGCAGCAGAAACAGAATACTTCGATGTCATTGCCCTTCCAGTCGATAATAGTGAGCAATTAAAAGCAACCTTCGCTTCATTTATCGAGCGTTTACGTGATAAGCAAGGACGTAAGGTGCAAGGGGTTGTGGCTAATTACGCAGCTGACCAAGAAGGAATCATCAATGTGACAAGCGGTGTTGTACTCGAAGATGGAACAGAAATAACACCTGCTCAAACAACAGCATGGGTCGCAGGTGCAAGTGCCGGAGCAAACTTCAATCAGTCACTCACCTTTGTTGAATACGAAGGAGCAGTCGATACATTAGAACGCCTTGACAATGATCAAGTAGAATACCGATTATCACAAGGGGAGTTTATTTTCACCTTTGATGCGAGAGATCGTACTGTGAGTGTTGAAAAAGATATTAACTCCTTGACAAGCTTCACAACTGAAAAGAACCAGCAAATGGCGAAAAACAAAATCATTCGTGTGCTTGATGCGATCAACAATGATTTAACTTTCGAATTAAAAAATCTGATCAAATTACGCAAAGCCAATGGCAATGACATTCCAGCATCAGATGATGGTGTGCAGCTTGTGAAAACACTGATTACCCAGTATCTCACACAGCTTCAAGATGGCAGCGGCATTACAGGCTTTAACTCAGAAACAGATATCGTGATCGGCCTCAATGAAGATCGTGATGGATTTATCATCGATTTAGCGGTTCAACCAGTAGATGCAGCAGAAAAATTCTATTTCAATGTGGAGGTGAAGTAAGATGGCTTTTAAAGCACAAAATACTATTTCAGGTAAAGAAGGTCGTCTTTTCTTAGAAGGTGAGGAGCTTGCATTTATCAAAACCTTCGAAGCAAACGTGGAGAAAAACAAATCAGAAGTGAACGTCATGGGCCGCCGAATGACTGGTCATAAAACAACGGGAGCAAACGGAACAGGAACGGCAACCTTCTATAAAGTTACGTCCCGTTTCGTTCAATTGATGCTCAATTACGTGAAAAAAGGAGAAGATCCATATTTCACTCTTCAAGCTGTCATTGACGATAAATCATCAGGCCGTGGCACTGAGCGTGTGACATTATTTGATGTCAACTTTGATTCAGCTAAAATCGCTGGATTGGATGTTGATTCAGAGGCGCTTGAAGAAGAAGTTCCTTTCACGTTTGAAGACTTTGATCTTCCTGAGAAGCTGAAGAATACTTTCTAAGAAAAGTGGAGGAAATCAGCTAATTAATTAGCAAAATAAAAACTGAATATGCTATAATGCAGTTGTAATACAGCCGTCTTAATTTCGTCTGGTAACGTCTTGTATTCGATTCATTAAAATATGTTTACATGCAAAGCCATTTGCATACAATAAAAAAAGCCAGGATGCTCTAACATCCCGGCAATGTACAATGAGGCCCTCAAAGGGGCTGGCTAATCAATTTAGATAGTTTTTAGGATAGACTTCCCTTTAACCGTCCAAAGCTCAAGGGGAGTCTATTTTTTGTTTATATACGTCAACAAAGTAAGGATAAACATCCCGAATAAAAACATGAGGGAAATCGCTTCAAATGTTGACATATGCATCACCCCCTTCCTATCGGGGATGAGCCAGACGCCCTTGAGCAAGCCATTCAATTGTACAATTAAAATTATACATGAAAAGATTGGAAAGCACATTCAAAAAATGGATGTGCTTTTTTGCATTCAAAAAAACATAACAAAGGGAGTTTTTAAACATGAGTGAAAAACAAACATTTGATCTTTCATTTTTTATGCCAGGACAAACAGTAGAAGCGGAAGAAGTCAAAGTACCGATTTCTAAGCGTTTTGTTGATAAAAAAGGGAATGTCATTCCTTTTGTCTTTAAAGCTATTACAACTGAACGTATTGATGAACTGGAAAAAGAAAACACAACCTTCAAAAATATCAAAGGCAGAGGACGTGTGAAAGACTTAGACAGCCAGCGCTTCTACGCACGTATTGCAATTGAATCGACGATTTACCCAGATTTCCGTTCAAAGGAATTAAGAGAAGCCTACAGCACACAAGATCCAGTTGAAGTAGCAAAACGTGTCCTGTCAGTCGGCGGTGAATATGCGAACTGGTTAAACAAAGCAATCGAAATCAACGGATTCGAAGATGAAATTGAAGATTTAGAAGAAGCAGCAAAAAACTAATAAAAGATGGGGATAAAGAAGCCGTGTTTTTATATTACGCGATGCACGAACTTCACTACTCCCCATCTGAACTCCTTGATTTATACGAATCACCAAGACCATTCAAAGCGTTCCTTTTCGGACTGATCAGCTACAAACTAGACATGTTAGAAAAAGAAGCAAAGAAAGGAGGTAAGTAAATGGCGAAACTTACAGCGCGATTTGAATTAGAAGACCGGGTGTCGAAAAAGCTATTACGCATTCAAAAACGGTTTCAAACGTTTGAGAAGCAGCTCAAACCATTTAGAAAACCGATGAAAATAAGCCTAGAAATGGATGAAAAGAAGCTGAGAAATCTCACTTTATCGCTCCGGAAAATTTCAGCTGTTTCCATGACGCTGGATCAGGGAATCTATCGTGATCTAAAATTATTGAAAAATCAGTTAAATATGTTACCGAATCATATGGTCATATCCATTCAAGCAAAGGGACTGGATGTCATTAAAACCAGCATAGATCGTTTGAGACAAGTGGGGAGAAGTCCCATTATGATGACGTTTAAATTGAACGATCAATTATCAGGTAAAATATCATCAATCAAAAAATCAATCCTTCAGCTCATCAACAGAACGTACTATATGAGATTAAACATGGTTGACCAAGCCACCGCAGCAATTCAACGAATCAAAAAGACACTCAAAAGCTTGACGATGTCCAAACACGAAATCAGAGTGTCTGTTCAAGACAATGCAAAAAGTAAGTTGAAAAAACGAGATCAGGCAGAGTCTGTTGTGAAAGAAAAGAAAGTAAAAAAGCAACCTAATGAAATAGCTGCTACAAAAACGAATGAAAACAAACAGAGCTGGTTGGGAAATTTGAAAAACAAAGCAATAAAAGAAATTGAAAAATATGCAGGTGACGTTACCGATAAACTGAAGGAAAAATTGAGTCCTAGAAAATTTTGGGATGAGAAGGCGCTACCTTGGATTGAAACAAAAATCGACGAATACAAGCAAGAAGTGATCGGACGAATTAGTGAGAAGATTAAAATCAATCCTGAGGAGTATTTAGATAAATGGGTTAACAAAGGATTAGATTGGGTCCTTGGTCCAAAAAATCAAACGAATGACTCGGGTGGATCTAATGATAATGCTTCATCATCAGGGCAACCGGGTAACCAGAACTCAGACCAAACGCAAAATGAAAAAGGTCTATTTAGAGTAAGCTGCTGTTCTTGCTGTGCAAAAGGTTTAAATCCAACGGGAACTGCCCGAACAGATAATAGAAATGGACCCAAAAACCAACCGAATAATCCAACAGGAACTTCAAGGGTGGAAAAGAATAGAAAGCCTCCAACTAAATTAGGTGGTCTAACCAAAAAAATTCCAGGTGTTATGGCTATCGCCGGACTCGCTGGGATGTTCAAAGATACCGATAAGTTAAAAGGCTTAGGAGATACATTTAAAAATTTAGGTAAAGGAGCAGGTAAGCTATTAAAAAAAGTACCCATACTTGGGCCTTTGCTTAGTGCAACAGAATTAATCGGCACAACAAAAGAAAATGTAGGCGAAAAAGTAGGAGGATTCGGCGGGGGCGTCGCTGGTGGTATGGGTGGTGCCGCGATAGGAACAATGATTGCACCAGGTATTGGCACAGCAATTGGTGGAATCTTAGGTAGTATTTTAGGCGAAAGCTTAGGGAAATGGATCGGTAAAATGTTTGATGATGGAACCTTGAAGAAAAAATGGGATGACATTGTCAAAGGTGCTGAAAATGCAGTTAAGTGGATTAAAGATATCTGGAACAAAGTTTCGAGCTGGATCAATAATAATGTTTTAATTCCTATTACATCGTTCTTCGGTGAGACATGGAATTGGATCACTGAAAAATGGGGACAGCTTTCTTCTTGGTTCATGGAAAAAGTTTGGCTGCCTATTTATAATTTTTCAGTCCCGATTATCAATTTTGTAGTTGGTGTATTTGATGTTGCTTGGACAATTATCAAAAATATTTGGGCAGTAGCATCTAAATGGTTCATGGATTATGTTTGGGAACCATTTGGCCAATATGCAGTAGAAGCAATTGGCTGGGTATGGAATAAACTTGTTGACACATGGAATTGGATTCAGGAAACATGGGGTGTATTCTCTGAATGGTTTTTAACAAATGTTTGGGACCCATTCGGTCAATATGCGATTGAAGCAATTGGCTGGGTATGGAATAAATTTGTTGAAACATGGAACTGGATTCAGGAGACATGGGGTGTTTTTTCTGAGTGGTTTAATGAATACGTTTGGACGCCCTTTAAAACATATGCAATACCTGCAATTATGTTTATATGGAATCTGTTTCAAAATACATGGAACTGGATTCAAGAGAAATGGGGGGCATTCTCTGAGTGGTTTAATGAATACGTTTGGACGCCGTTTAAGACATATGCCCTGCCAGCCATTACATTTGTGTGGAATTTGTTTCAAAATACATGGAACTGGATTAAAACTACCTGGGAGAAAGTTTCAACTTGGTTTGATGAAAATGTATGGCAACCCTATCAAAAATATGCCAAGCCAGCAATTGAATTCGTTTGGGAAAAATTTAATGAAGCATGGGAAACGATCAAGGGTATCTGGAAAAAAGTGAGTTCATGGTTCCAAGAGAAAGTATTTAATCCTTTGAAAAAGCATGCTGATACTTTAAAGAAAACATGGGAAGGTATCTTTGGCGTTGTAGGAAATGTATTTGATACGGCTAAAAATATTGGTGGGAATCTTCTTAATATCTTTATTAAAAAAGGTGAAGAAAAAACAGGTTTGAAATCGTCTGAGAAAGCAGCAAATAACGCCACAGGCGGCTATATCACCCAGCCAACCTTATCATGGGTCGGTGAAGCAGGTAACGAATTTGTTATTCCAACTCAAAATAACCGAGGACGCGGAAAGATGCTGCTGGCACAGGCCGCTTCTCAATTTGGAATGTCTGTTGTACCGAGCGGAGCGGCAGGAAATTCAGTGTCAAGCTCCCCTGCTCCTACAGCAGTAGCTGCATCATCTTCTGTCGGTTCAATAGACGGATCGGTCTCGATGACTGGGGACATTCAGGCCTCTAGCATTGGCGAGCAATTTAATGACGATTTTGAACAAGGGTTAAATCGTAAAGTAATCTCCCTTGATCAATGGAAACAAAAGAATATTCAGCAGCCTTTTGGTCAATTGACATCAGACTCAGGAAAGTATGGTCAACAATCGGTTTCAGCCTTTGCAAATGGTCAGCAGATGACACCAACAGGTACAGCCAGCTTCTTGCAAAGTCGTGTAAAAACACCATACCAACAAGTCATGACCGCATCACCAACTTGGGGTTCTGGAACGGTTAGTGGTTTTGCAGCAGGCCAAAATGCCACATCAATTGGCACGAGCCAATACGTAGATCAACACATCAAACAACCATTCCTGCAAGCAAAACAAGAATCACCAGGCTGGGGATCTGGAATGATTGACGCCTTTAACAGCGGTATGCGTTCCAAAGGAAGCGAAGTCACGCAAGCGGCCAAAGAAATGGCGAAGAAAGTAGAACAGGCGTTTAGAGAGGAATTAGACATTCATTCCCCTTCACGCGTCATGATGAGTCTTGGGAAATTTGCATCAATTGGTGTCGTCAAAGGGCTCGACTCAGTTGATGTGAAAAAGTTTGCTGAAAATCAGGCTGGTTCATTAATCGGTGCCTTCAGCGGTATGGGAGCTTCAGGGCTTAATATTAAACAATGGCTCATGGCGGCCATCATGGCAACTGGCACATCTATGAGCTGGCTTCCAGGTCTGATGACCATCGCGCAGCATGAGTCACGTGGAAATCCGAGAGCGATCAACTTATGGGATTCCAACGCCAAAAAGGGAACACCTTCTAAAGGCTTAATGCAAACCATTGGAACGACGTTTAACGCCAATAAAGGCAAGGGCATGAATGACATTTGGAACCCAATTCATAATGCCGTAGCAGCCATTAACTACATTAAGGGCAGATATGGAACAGTCTTCAATACGCCGGGATTACGAAGTATGAGAAGAGGCGGTCCTTATAAAGGCTACGCAAATGGTGGATTGATTACTCAAGAGCAAGTGGCTAGAGTCGGTGAAGGAAATAAACGTGAATGGATTATTCCCGAGGAAAGAGGCATTCGCGGAAGGTATTTATTGACTCAGGCAGCCAAGGCACTTGGGATGCAAGTATATGATCCATCAAATGCATCTGCTCCTTTACCAGAAGCACAGATGCAGCAAGTCACCTCAGCTCAGTCTGCTGGCAGTACAACATCGTCAGGTAATAAACAAATTACAATTCAATTCAATGGCGATCAGCATTTCCATAATGGACAAGATCAGCAATCGCTAGTCGAAAAAATTAAACAAATGCTTGTAGATGAACTGGAAGTAGAGCTTCATACAGGAACGAAGGGGGTCGTGATCGATGGGTAAATCAGTATATCAATTGTGGATTTCCCAAGGAAAGGACAAGTTGCGATTCCCTGTCCTTCCATCCGAACTCGAAATCACAAATAACGTACAAAATGAAACAGTGAAGGTTGCCTCTTTTGGAGAACTGACTTTTATTGACGTACCATCGGCTAAACAAGTATCATTCACCTCATTATTTCCTAAGAAATATTCGCCGATTGCTGAATATAAAGGCATTCCATCACCAGAGAATGCAATTGCGAAAATTGAACGAATGATGCGTTCTAAGAAATCCGTGCGATTGATTGTAACTGGGACAAAAATCAACATGACGTGCAGCATTGAAAGCTTCACCCACAAGGAAGGGTCATATGATATTGGAGATCGTGAATTTACGATCGAGTTAAAAGAATATAAAACCGCATCGCCTAGGAAAATCAAACGAAAGAAAAAAGCAAAACAAACGAAAAAGAAACGGCCTTCAAAAACACCACCAAAAATGTACACCGTCAAAAAAGGGGATACGCTATGGGCCATTTCTGGCAGGTTTTATGGCGACAGTACAAAATGGCGGCGTATTTGGAATGCCAATAAATTAGCGATGATTAAACGTAGCAGACGTAATATTAAGCAGCCGGGGCATTGGATTTTCCCTGGACAAAGGTTAAAAATACCACAATAGGGGGGCTGGCATTGATCGAGCTTTTTGCCATCAGAAGCGGCACCATGTATGAGCTTGTCACAGAGAGTGTGACACTTCAGGGGCAAAGGTATCAAGCCCCTCGCTCAATTCAGGCAAATATTATCACAAAGCAAGGCAGTCAAACTTATTACCGTGTCTCGGAAGGGGACACGGTTCTTTTTAAATGGAAAGGAAAAGAGCTTTTTAGAGGCATCGTTTTTTCCCGGACACCTGTTGAAGGGAAGATGACCTTTACCGCATACGATATGCTTCAATATTTGGTGAAAAACCAAGATGTCTATGTTTTTTCAAATCAAAGAGCAGATCAAATCTTAAGGCGGATTGGAGCTGACTTTCAAATTCCAATGACCTCCATCGCCAATACAGGACATGTCATCAAATCACTAGTCTTTAAAAATGATACGAGCCTGTATGACATGATATTGAAAGCATTAAAAGAAACGAAGCGGCAGACGGGAAGAAACTATCAAATCTATTCTGCTAAAGGCAAGATGGGGCTGAGAGCCTGGCCTGATCCAGAGGACGTATGGGTCATTGAATCAGGCATCAATCTCATTAGCTATCAATACAGTACCTCTATTGAAGAGACAGCCACTCGTGTCAAGATGCGTACGTCTGCTGATGAACAGGGGAAAAATAAGAAAAAAGGCAGTAAATCCGAGATTGTTGTGATTGAACAGGATAAAGCCGGTCAGAATAAATATGGTATTTTACAGCATGTTGAGACAGTCACGGGGCAAATCAACCAGCCGCAGCTGCAAAAAAGAGCCAAAGTACGGCTGGCAGAGAAAAAAGGCGTCAAACAAGAAGTCAAAAGCATCCAAGCGCTAGGAATTCCTGAGCTGCAAAGCGGTCTCCCAATCTATTTGAAAATTCCCGAAATCAACGTAAAAAAAACTTACTGGATCGATCAAGACAAACATGAATTTAGTGGGGTGAAACACACCATGACCATTGATGTTGTTGAGAAAAATTCAATGCCAAAGGGTGATCAAGCGTGAGATTAAGTGAAGCAATTAAACGATTGGCAGTGAATGCAGTAGACGCAGAATCTCCAATCGATCTTGTCATTGGAGAAGTCACGGCAGTTTCCCCGCTGAGCATCCGATTAAATGAGAATCGTAAGCTGACCATTCCAGAAGAATTACTGATTTGGCCGAAGCGCTTAAATAAGGGTGAGGATGATGAGCTGAAAAGAGGAGACAGTATTATGGTGCTTGCAATGGCAGGAGGGCAGTCCTTTTACATCATCGACAAATTGTAAGGGAGGTGATGAACGTGGCACTTTCACCAGAGGAAGAAATCGAGGAAATAGAAGAAGACGAAGAGGTCGAAACCTCGACGACGTATCGAATAGATTTTGAAACTGGCAGACTGACAGGCGAAACCATTTCAGGTATTGAAGCAATCCGGCAATTTATTTATATGACACTTAGGACAGAGCGGTACGCACATCCTATCTACAGCCACGACATTGGAACAGAAATTCAGGAGCTGTTGACGGATACAGAAGCCACGGATGAATACAAAGAAATGGAGATTCCAAGGCTGCTAGAGGAGGCACTGCTCGTTGACGAGCGGATTGATCATATTGAAGAGTTAGAGGTCACAAAGCAAAATGAATCGTTTCATGTCAAATTAGCTATTGTCACAGATGAGGGAACAATAGAAATAGAGGAGGTGATGGAGGGCGATGTTTGAGGAACAGACGTACGAAGCATTAATGGAAAGAATGCTGGACAGACTGCCAGATGATATAGATAAAAGAGAAAATAGCGTGATTTGGAATGCCTTGGCACCTGCTGCTGCTGAACTGGCCCAATCCTATATTTGGCTTGATCAAGTGTTTGAGCTGGTCTTTGCAGATACAGCACGAGGAGAGTTTCTAGATCGGCGGGCTGCTGAAGTAGGAATTGAAAGAAAACCAGCCACTAAAGCGGTTTGGTCAGCGGCCATTCAGCCAGAGAATATCAATATTCCAGATGGCTCACGTTTTTTTATTGAAGACGTTTATTTCCAGTATTCGAAGGATGGCACGCTAGAATGTGAGACACCTGGTAAAGCAGGCAATGTTCAATTAACAGATCAGCCGCTGCTGTCACTTGATACAATTCCAGGACTTGAATCGATTACGATGAAAGAACTGGTCATACCTGGTCAAGAGGAGGAAGATGACGCTTCATTATACGATCGATATTTAATACGTGCGAGGCGAGAGGCTGTCAGTGCCAACAGGGCGCATTATAAAAAATGGGCTGAGGAAGTAGCCGGTGTTGGCAGAGCGAAGGTGTTCCCGCTTTGGAACGGAGAAGGGACGGTCAAAATTGTTATCACAGATGGCAATCTAGATGTTGCATCAGACCTTCTTGTCAAAAGGGTACAGGAATATATCGACCCAGAGCCAGGTGAAGGAGAAGGACAAGCGCCTATAGGCTCAAAAGCAACCGTTGAAAGCGCCAAATGGCTGGATATCGACATAGAAGTGGCTGTCGAACTTCAAATGGACTGGACCCTTGAAGGAGCTCAGAAAGAAATAGAAGAAAAGGTCAAGACGTTGTTGAAATCAATCGCATTTGAAAAGAGTACCATTCGAATGTCCGCCTTAAATGATATTCTGTATCATTCAGAAAGTGTGTCAGATTATGCAGATGTGTTATTGAATGGAGAGTCGAAAAACTTAGTATTACAGGACATTGAGATTCCGCGTCTTAGGCAGGTGAAGGTTATTGAGCAAACAGGATGAAATGAAAAACTATTTGCCGCCATATTTTACAGAAATTTATGAAGTGGATCACCTGCTCAAGACAGAGGCACCGGAATTTGAGCAATTGGACGAATCTATTTTCGACTTAACGGATCAGTTCTTTCCTTTAACAGCGACATGGGGATTGAACAGATGGGAAAGAATGCTGAAGGTGCAGCGGGAATCAGATGATTCAATTGAACTGCGCAGAGCACGCTTACTCAATATGATGTCAAATATTCCGCCAATCACGTATCTTTCATTAGAGAAATCAGTGAATCGCTTTCTCAAAAATCCAAGTGCTGTCATCCGTCTCACAACCAATCGTTATCACTTCGCCTTACGTGTGAATCTAGATGATCTGCAAAACACGAGATATATTGTAGAAATTCTTGAAACGTTAAAGCCTGCTCACTTGGCTTATACGTTCACTGCTTTTCATCATACTGACGTACATGAAAAAAATGATCATCACGTGAGGCTCACACTGCGCAGCAGGGTGGGTTTTTTCGATCATATCCCGATTTTACTCAATGGTGAATTTGTCTTAAATGGTACGTTTTATCTCAGTGGAACACGAGGTACAACGGATGTGCCTGCTCGTTTTAGACATTCATTAAACATGAGAATGCGGCTTCAACATCAGTCAGAAACAGCACATCGCATGAACTATGTCATGACTGGAGCGGTACATGAAACGAAGCAAGGAACGGCATTGACTTTACGCACAAAAAATCAGCTTCAGCATCAAACCAAAAAGAAGGTGACGTTCCGTCTGCCAGTACATGTCCAAACTGAGCAGGGTGGAAGCTTACTAATCAAGGATCGTTACTGGATTCTTGATGGATCTGTTCCGCTGGATGGATCAAAAATGCTCGCAGCAACTTCTAAAAAAATAGAGCTATAAGGAGGATCACAATGGCTGATCAATTAACCGTAACAACACTGTATGCACGACAACAAATGGCAAAGGCAAGAGCAGAAGGAACAAAACTCACAAAAGTCGTCAAAATGGCATTTGGAAATGGGGGAACGAAGGATGGAAAACCGATCTCTCTCGACGGTACCGAACAAGCACTTAAAAAGGAACTAGTCCAAAAAAATATTGATTCATTTACCTTCATGGAGCCAGCAAAAATCCGCTACACCTGCACGATCGCTGAAGGAGAACTGGCAGGAGAAGTGATCAACGAACTAGCACTTGTCGACGAAGACGGCAAATTCACCGCCATCCGCACTATGACAGACAAACAAAAAGACGGCGACATTGAATTCGTTTTTGAGATTGATGATATTTATTAATGGAGGGGAAATGAAGTGGACATAAAATCACCTTTACCGTTTGAAACCACTGACAAAGCCCATGCCAACTTGTTTAACCAGATGGTCGACACACTTGTAGAGAATGATCATGCGCTGAGTAAACAAATTGCAGGGATCACAAATGAAAGCTTCTTCAAGCTAACAGGGGATCAAGCCATTCAAGATGCGACAATCAGCGGCGAGGAATATCCAATAGGGATTACATTTATGGATATTGGTCAAGCCAATGATACGGGATACCCTACAAGATTCGGCTTTGTGAAAAATGAAAAATATAGTAACTTTCGATTTATTCAATATTACTATGGGACTGGAAACGAAGCAGGAAGTTATTTTGATAGCACAGGTACGTGGTGTCGTCACTGGTGGACTGGATCCGGTTGGACCGACTGGCATAAGCTCTCTGGGTTCTGTCATGCCAATATAGGTACAACTGGGAAGCAGTTATTAACCAAAGGAGAGTATCAAAAAGTCCTTTTTAATCGAAAGATAAAAGACAGTCATAACAATTTTGATATCAAAAATAATCGCTTCATCTGTCCTGAAAACGGAATGTATTCAGTGAATGCAGGTGTGTATATTGAAAGCTTTCAACGGTATGCAAACTTTGAATTATCGATCTATTTAAATGGAAAAAGATATAAAAATATTTCACATCAAAGACAAAGTCCGACAAGCCCATCTGATACGTTGAGTTTTAGTATGGGACTTTATGGTTCTGCCAATGTACCGGCTAATAAAGGGGATTATTTAGAAATTTATATGTATGCAGGATATGACGGAGACGTTAGTCGTTATATATCAGATAACTCAGGCTGGTACAACTATTTTGACATTACAGAAGTAGGCGGCCGAAATTTCCCGAGAGTATAGGAGGGTTCTGATGATTTTATATGAAGCTATTAAGTATAAATACCCTGATGCGGATCCGCAAAAGGATTTTGAACTGAGAAATGACGGCGACGGTTCATATATAAGTGAGTGGCATCTAGACGTGCCAAAGCCAACGGCAGAAGAATTAAAAAAATGGTGGGAAGAATCACAAGCCAATCCGAGGTATCAACCACCTCTTCCACTAGATTATCTAGCACAAGAAGTAGCAAAAGAAAAGTTGATGAGGAAACAGCTTGAACACAAATGTGATCTTCTAACAAACGAACTAGAAGCGCTAAAAAATGAGATCCTTTTCAGTAAAGGAGAGGGTGAAACATGAATTATTGGGTCATGGCATTATATTTCCAATGGGTGACACCTGAATTGGTCAAAGAAGCAGTTGAATTAGGTGATTGTTCTATGGAAGATCTAAATGCAGGATACGAGCAAAGGATACTCACTTTAGAGCAGCTGCAAGAGATTGAATCAAATTTCAAGGCAAGGGAGTGAAAGTCGAATGGAAATAAAAGAACCAAAAGCTTTTGAAGTGAATGATAAAGCGCATGCAGATCTGTTTAATGACATGGTCAAAGTACTACTTGAAAATGATACTGGACTATTAGAGCAGCTCTTAAAACATACAAATGATGGGAGAGTACATGCGTCTGAAGAAGAAAAGAAAAAATGGAATGACTCACAAATCTATAAAATAACTGCAGATAACGGTATGCAGCTTATCAATGTTTCACCAGATTCAAAAATATTTGATGCAATTAAGGATAAAGGAACATGTACATTTTACGCAGCTTCTGGAGTCCAAGATTCTCCATCATCGTCAAATACTTCACTGAGAGGTATGCAAATAGTAGGTCAAAATAATATTGGGGCAGGCTTTGCGGTAGACATAGCAGGGAATGCTTACAGTTTTTATTACAATTCTGGTCATACGACTATTACTTGGACACCACTTCCGAGTAAAGAAGATTTAAATAAATGGAATGGCAGTCAGCTAATCAAAATTACAAATGATACGGGTGGAGTTCGTGTATCTGTAGGAGCTACAGAGAGTTTGTTCGATAAAATTACTCAAACTGGAAAAACATTTGGCACATTTTATTCTCCATCTGGGGTACAGGACAATCCTTCAGCTTTATCGGCACGTGGTTTTTATCACTTTACATCTGCCGATAATAATAACAAAGGGACTTTTGGATGGGTGATTGCTGTAGATTATCGTAATAACGTCTTTACAAATTATCTAGATTTAAATTTAGGCTGGCAGGGCTGGCGAAGATTAATATCTGATGCTGATTTTGAAAATGTTCAGTGGCTAAATGTCACATTAGACAATGGTTCTTCTATTGGTGACAGACCGGTTCAATATGCTAAATGGGGAAACTTATTATTGTTGAGAGGTCATCTAGTAGCAAATAGAGAAGTTATCTGCGGGAAAATTCCAATTACTGGATTGCCTGATAAAGGCATAGTAGTATCAGTACCAGTATCAGGTACAACGGGTCATAGTAAATTATATATATATAAGACAGGAGAGCTAAAATTAACCGGTTTACATGCAGTGAATAACAGTGCAGTAACTGGCTACTATTTAGACACAGTCGTCCCATTAAATTAAGGAAGTGATAAAGATGATACAAGCCTATGAATACAATCATCAAAATGAATTGGTCAGACCTATCGAAGTGTTCGAAAGGGATGATGAAGGTAATTATGTCATTCCAGATCAATGCACAACAATCGCTCCACCCAATAATCCTTCTTTTTATAAAGCAGCTTTTGATGTGGAAAAACAACAATGGTATGAATCAGCGACACAAGAGTATATAGATAGCTTAAAATCAGCTCCTCTCCCGCCAAGTGATATAGAACTTTTAAAGAAACAAAATGCTTTATTATCAAAACAATTAACACAGCTATTTGCTATCTTTAAAGGAGCTGAATCAGAATGATGTTTCCAACTGTAGCAGATATCAAACAATTTTGGGACTGGCAGTGTTACGGCCCAGAGGACATTGCATTTTATGTAAGCATCGGCTGGATCTCGGCAGACGACTATCAAGATATAACTGGAGAAATATACGAAGCCTAATGGCTTTATTTTTTTGCCGGAAAGAAGGTGATTCCAATGGAAGTAGATGTCATTCAAAACTTAATGACACAAGGCCCATTTGCTGTTCTCTTTTGCTGGATTCTGTTTTATGTTCTCAACACAACAAAAGAACGAGAAAATAAACTCAATGCACAAATCGAGGCACAAAATGATGTGTTAGCAAAGTTTAGTGAAAAGTATGACGTCGTGATCGACAAACTCGACAAAATAGAACGAAATTTAAAATAGGAGGAAAAATCATGAAAACATTCGACAAAGGCACTGTAATTCGCACAGTGCTTCTTTTTATTGCTCTGATCAATCAAACGCTTGTCATGTTTGGACAAACGGTGCTACCGATTAGTGAGGAGCAAGTACAAACCGCAGGTGAAGCACTTTATGTGGCAGGTTCTACGATTTTCACTATGGTCACAGCGGTAATAGCTTGGTTTAAAAACAATTATGTGACCTACAAAGGCCAATTACAAAAAGATGCTCTGAAACAAAGAGGGCTAACAAAATAATACTTGAAGGAGAAACGACATGGTGAAAATCATTCAAGCATTGATCCCAAAACAACATCGCAACAGACCAGGAAACACAATGAAGCCGCTCTATATTACAGTGCATAATACGTCAAATAGTGCAAAAGGTGCTAATGCTGCCAGTCATGCAGCGTTTGTTGCACGTTCAAGTACCGGTGTCAGCTGGCATTACACTGTTGATGATCAGGTGATTTATCAGCATTTACCGTTAAACGAAAACGGCTGGCACGCAGGGGATGGCAGAGGCACCGGCAATATGAAGTCAATTGGAATTGAAATTTGTGAAAATGCAGACGGTAACTTTGAACAAGCAGTCGAAAATGCCCAATGGCTCATTCGCAAGCTGATAGGAGATTTGGGGATTCCTTTATCAAATGTAGTGCCTCATAAACATTGGAGCGGGAAAGAGTGTCCAAGGAAACTTCTCGGACGATGGGATCAGTTTAAAGCTGGCATAGCCACAGCGCATACCGGCAGCAAAAGCACAAGAAAACCAGTTCAGGCAGAAAGCTTGAGCCACAAAGCACCCGTTTCCAAACAGAAATCGTCAAACCTGCCATCTGGCATTTTAAAAGTAACCAAGCCCTTAACAAAAGGCCCTCAAGTCACTGCCGTGCAAAAAGCCTTATCATCCCTCTATTTTTACCCAGACAAAGGGGCAAAAAACAACGGGATTGACGGCTATTATGGACCAAAAACGGCAAATGCGGTCAAACGGTTTCAGCTTATGAACGGCTTAGCTGCAGACGGAATTTACGGACCGAAGACGAAGAACAAAATCGAACAATTGCTGAAGAAGTGACGATCTTTAAAAAGAGCTATCAGCAAGTGAGGAAATGCTTCCTTGCTGATAGCTAACAAAAAATCACATCATATGTGATATAATCAACCAAATCACTATCATGAGAGGAGGGAAAAATGAAAAAAGAACTGTTCCAGATCATCATGCTGTCAGTGCTACTCATCTATTTCATTTATCACGGAATGACGAGCGGTTTTCCTGTGTCCTATACAATCATTCTCATCTTAACTTATCTTTCTGTGATTACATACCGCATCATAATTTTATTAAGAATACGAAAAAACAAAGAACAAGCATAAGAGATATGTACATAAAAAAACCATCCTTGATTTCTCAAGAATGGTTTTTCGTATGGAGCATAGCGGGATCGAACCGCTGACCTCTACGCTGCCAGCGTAGCGCTCTCCCAGCTGAGCTAATGCCCCGAGGTATGACGACATAATTTATTATAATCAATCCTCCTGTGAAATTCAAGCTGTAAAACGTAAACACAACGTCTAATTTTCCTTCTGCTCAATCGGAATATAGTCAAAAATTTCGCCAGAATGAACAGAATGGGCTAATCGTCTCAACCAGTCATAATAGGCTTTTGAGCTTTCAAGCTGCTCAATGAGCTGCTGCGCTTCCTCTCTTACATGTTCCTCCAGCTGATCATCATGCGCCACCTCTTGAAGCTGCTCTTGCGCTTCTTCGATTGCCGTTAAATTGACCTCGACCTCTCGTTCCCATTTTTGAGGAAAGAAGTTCGTGAAAAACTTAAAAAAGTCTTTTTCCGCAACAAAGCTGTGTTTTCTTCGGCCTCTGTGAAACGTCTTTTTGACAATATTCATGTCTTGCAGCTTTTTCACACCCGTACTCATACTCGGCTTACTCATTTGCAGCTCTTCACGCATTTCATCGAGTGTCATTTCCTCGTTTAAATACATCGTCCCATATAGAATACCTGCACTTCGTGTAATGCCATAGAGATCCATCGTTTCAGCTATGGAATCAATGACTAGATCTTTAGCAGCTAAAATACGATCTTCTGCTTGCGGCTGTTCCTGCTTTTTCATTTTGTCCCTGCTTTCTATTAAGAGAATTCAATCCGTTCAAAAAAATCTTTATGGACTATATGTTAACGAAAGAATACAAAAAGTCAAAATAAATGAAGCATATCTCCCCTTTGACAGAAAAATTTGAACATGATAAGTTAATTATGTTCAAAACGTTAAATTTTTATTTAACAAACTTACCAAAGAGAATCAGAGGAGGTTCCTTCTATGAGTCAAACACTATTTATAGACGGACAATGGGTTGGCGCTAAAAGTACCGACACGCGGGATATCATCAATCCGTTCAATCAAGAAGTGATCGCGACAGTCAGCGAAGGATCTAGAAATGACGCGCAGCTAGCCATTAAAGCAGCGAGAAAAGCCTTCGATCAAGGGGACTGGGCAAATCTTCCTGGACTTGAAAGAGGAAATATTGTGTTTAAGATAGCTGAATTGATTAGACGTGATCTTGATGAACTAGCCAAATTGGAATCACTTGATACAGGCAAAACATTAGAGGAAAGCAAGGCAGATATGGATGATATTGCGAACGTGTTCCAATATTACGCAGGATTGGCTGATAAAGATGGCGGGGAAATCATTGCATCGCCAATTCCAAACTCGAAAAGTGAATTAATCAGAGAGCCTGTCGGTGTATGCGGACAAATCACTCCTTGGAACTATCCATTGCTTCAAGCAAGCTGGAAAATCGCGCCGGCTCTTGCGGGGGGAAATACAATTGTTTTAAAGCCAAGTGAAATCACACCACTCACCACAATTAAAGTATTTAAACTCATGGAAGAAGCGGGTGTTCCGGCAGGCGTTGCAAACCTAGTGCTTGGACCTGGGGCAACGGTTGGGGATGAGCTTGCTGTGAATGATCAAGTAGATCTGATTTCATTTACAGGCGGTATTGAAACAGGTAAGAAAATTATGCAGGGAGCCAGCGCTAATGTGAAAAAAATAGCCCTTGAGCTTGGCGGAAAGAATCCGAATATTGTGTTTCAAGATGCTGATTTAGACGTAGCGGTTGACCAGGCAATGAATGCTGTGTTTTTCCATGCAGGGCAAGTGTGTTCAGCAGGGTCACGTTTGCTGGTGGAAGAATCCATTCATGATGAATTTTTAGAAGAACTGGTGAAGCGTACGAAAAAAATCAAGCTAGGCAACGGCTTTGATGAAGACACCCAGAGCGGGCCGCTCATCTCAGCTGAGCATCGAGAAAAAGTAGAAAAATACGTCAGCATCGGTTTAGAAGAAGGCGCTAAGTTAGAGACAGGTGGAAAAAGACCTGACGCAGAGGAACTGCAAAATGGGTTCTTCTACTTGCCGACCATTTTCTCAGGCTGCACGTCAGATATGCGGATTGTGCAGGAAGAAGTCTTTGGACCTGTCCTGACAGTTGAGTCCTTCCGTACAGAGGAAGAAGTCATCAAGCTGGCAAATGATACGATTTATGGATTAGCAGGAGCTGTGTGGTCTTCTGATATCAGCAAAGCCGAAAGAGTGGCTCGGCAATTAAGATTAGGCACGGTTTGGATCAATGACTTCCATCCTTATTTCGCTCAAGCACCTTGGGGTGGCTATAAGCAATCAGGCATTGGGCGTGAATTAGGACGCACGGGACTTGAGGAATATACCGAGCTGAAGCATTTATATCGAAATACAAAACCTGAAGCAGTTCATTGGTTTAAATAAAAATTACGCATTTGGAGGAGATTCTATATGACACTAAATATGAAAATTGAAAGCATGCAGAAATTCCATACATTTGAAATTCCGACTGTCATCAAACACGGCATTGGTGCAGTGAAACATGTCGGGGAAGAAGTAAAAGCATACGGCGTTTCAAAGGTATTACTTGTAACAGACCCCGGGATTTATCAAGCGGGCGTGGTGGACCCCGTAATTGCTTCATTAAAAGAAGCACAAATTGATGTTGTTCTATTTAATAAAGTAGAGCCAAATCCGCCAGTCCGTCTAGTGAACGAAGGATCTGCTTTATATGAAAAAGAAGGCTGTAATGGATTAATCGCAGTAGGCGGCGGTAGCTCAATGGATACAGCAAAGGCAATCGGAGTAGAGGCGACTCATGAAGGTTCAGTCCTTGATTACGAAGCGGCAGAGGGGAAAAAACCGCTTGAAAACAGAATCCCGCCTTTAACTACTATTCCGACAACAGCTGGTACAGGTTCAGAAGTGACACAATGGGCAGTCATTACTGATGAAGAAAGAGAATTCAAATTCAATACAGGTGGTCCTCTCATTGCAGCTCATCTTACAGTGATTGACCCAGAGCTTCATGTATCCATGCCGCCTCATGTGACAGCAATGACTGGAATTGACGCACTTGCTCACGCGATTGAATGCTATACGATGAAATTTGCTCAGCCGATTACAGATGCGGTAGCGCTCATGGCAATTGAATATGCAGCTCATTATATTCGCCGTGCTTTTGCTGATGGCGAGGACTTAGAAGCCAGATATGGAATGGCACAAGCTGCGATGCTTGCCGGGCTTTCTTATGGAAGTGAATCAGCTGGCGCTGCACATGCGATGAGTCAAACACTCGGAGGCATTATTCCTGTCGCGCACGGTCAGTGTGTTGCAGCGATGATGGGACCAGTGATGGAGTATAACTGGAAAGGGTATCCGGAAAAATTCGCACGAATTGCACAAGCGTTTGGGATTGATACAAGCAGAATGACAACAGAGGAAGCAGCCAAAGCAGCCGTAAACTGGATGTATGATTTAGTAGAAGATTTAGAAATTCCTTCATTAGAAGAACAAGGTGTATCAAAAGATATGATTGACCGTTTATCTAAAGAAGCGATGAAAGATCCGCAAACAGTTGGAAACCCAAGAGATCTAAACGAAAAAGCGTACAAATGGATTTATGCGCGCTGCTTTGAGTTAACACCTAAAACAGTGTAACAATGAAAAAAGGCTCCCTAAAGGGAGTCCTTTTTATGTTTTATAGTTGTTCTTTAATTTCTTTGATTTGATGAATATGGCGTTTTTCATGTGCGCCGATAAAATCAAGATATTGCTTAAGGGATAGCTCTTTAAACACAGGGTGTGCAATGACGCGTTTGAAATCTTCCTCAGTAAATGTTGATAAAATTTGATTGAGCTGCTCACGAGCTGTATCGAGCTCATCCTTTAAATGTGTAGGTGTCACATGCTTGTGCTCAGGCGCAACAATACTAGGCGCAGTGGCTTTTTTCGAACGGTCCTCTGCCATTTCCACCGGCTTTGGTTCATATTCTTTGATCGGTGCTTTTTTTCCCTCAGCAGCTAGATGTTTTGCTGCAACTAGGTCCATTTTCTTTAAATGATCTGCTACCTCTTGAATACTCCAAGTATCATCAGATAATTTTTGGTTCAATTGTTCTTCGCTCAAACCTTGCAGCTCGTGCCACAATTCTTGTCTTGCTTCATGTAATAAACTCATTTTCTTCATCACCTCAAGATCAAATTTTAACATAAGGGTACATGACAATCATTCTTGAGCTATCCGAAAATCCCTTTGAAGAATTGTGATGAAATATGAAACCTTTACAAAAGTGGTTCGTATTACCTGTTACAAGGAATACATTGGAGGTGAGTGTGGTCTAAATGAAATAAAAGATGTTTATTTCATGAAGAAAGGGTGAGGAAGATGGATGTGTTTGGGCTGCCTCTTCAGACGCTGTATTTATACATATTGATGATATCAGGAATCCTGACACTTGTTTTCGTCTTTTTCGGCGATGTATTTGATGGATGGTTTGAAGCGATCCCTGTTCCATTCCTTCAACCAACATTGATCCTCGCATTTCTTACCTTTTTCTCGGCTGGAGGGTTTATCTCTGAAAAAACAGCAATTGTAGGAAGTGGACTTGGCGCACTATTATCTGCCATCCTCGCAGTGATCCTTGTGACCTGTTTGAATGTATTTGTATTAGTCCCGCTTTCCTCTGCTGAAGAATCTCTCTCTTATACGGAGGCCGATTTAAAAGGAAGAACTGGGGAGATCATTGTATCTGTTCCAAAAGACGGGTTTGGAGAAGTGCTGTTAATCAGTAATAGCGGGAAAATCTCAAAGCCAGCTGTCAGTTTCGACCAAGAGGAGATTCCATATGGAACCCGTGTGCTAGTTGTCGAAGTGAACAAAGGCGTCTTATCTGTTATACCAAATGAAGAAATTTAGGAGGGAATTCTATGCCAGGAACAACTATTTTAGTGATCATTGGAATTGTGCTTGTCATTCTTATTGCACTTATTGGTGTATTTGTTTCTAAATACCGGACAGCAGGTCCAGATGAAGCATTAATCGTCACAGGAAGTTATCTAGGAAGTAAAAATGTCCACGTGGACGAAGGTGGAAACAAGATTAAGATTGTAAGAGGCGGTGGTACCTTTGTCCTTCCAGTCTTTCAACAAGCAGAGCCGCTCAGCTTACTATCTAGCAAGCTAGATGTTTCAACCCCTGAAGTCTATACCGAACAAGGTGTACCGGTCATGGCGGATGGAACGGCCATCATAAAAATTGGTGGATCGATTGAAGAAATTGCTACTGCTGCAGAGCAATTTTTAGGTAAAACAAAAGAAGACCGTGAAAACGAAGCGAGAGAAGTATTAGAAGGTCACCTTCGTTCCATCTTAGGGTCAATGACAGTTGAAGAGATTTATAAAAATAGAGAGAAATTTTCACAAGAAGTACAACGAGTTGCTTCTCAAGATTTAGCGAAAATGGGTCTAGTCATTGTTTCGTTTACGATCAAAGATGTTCGTGATAAAAATGGCTATTTAGAATCTCTAGGTAAACCAAGAATTGCCCAAGTAAAACGAGATGCAGATATTGCAACAGCTGAAGCAGATAAAGAAACACGGATCAAACGTGCCGAAGCAGATAAAGATGCGAAGAAATCTGAGCTTGAGCGCGCTACTGAAATCGCTGAAGCAGAAAAGATTAATGAACTGAAAAGAGCAGAATTCAGACGTGAACAGGATACGGCAAAAGCAAGTGCTGACCAAGCGTACGATTTAGAAACAGCTCGTAACCGTCAGCACGTAACTGAACAAGAAATGCAAGTCAAAATCATTGAGCGTCAGAAACAAATTGAATTAGAAGAAAAAGAGATTCAGCGTCGTGAACGTCAATACGATTCTGAAGTGAAAAAGAAAGCAGATGCGGACCGTTATGCTGTTGAGCAGTCGGCTGCGGCAGAAAAAGCGAAACGTCTTGCTGAAGCAGATGCGAAGAAATATAGCATTGAAGCAATGGCAAAAGCAGAAGCTGAGAAAGTTCGTATTGACGGGCTTGCCAAAGCGGAAGCGGATCGTGCGAAAGGGGAAACAGAAGCAGAAGTCATTCGACTAAAAGGACTTGCAGAAGCCGAAGCGAAAGAGAAAATTGCGGAAGCATTCGAACAGTATGGTCAGGCAGCGATCCTTGATATGATTGTCAAAATGCTTCCTGAATATGCGAAGCAAGTATCTGCACCACTTTCTAACATTGATAAAATTACTGTTGTGGATACAGGCGGTAACGGTGAAGGCAGCGGTGCCAATAAAGTTACAGGCTATGCCACAAATCTCATGTCTAGTCTTCAAGAGAGTCTGAAAGCATCCTCTGGAATTGATGTGAAAGAAATTATTGAGAACTTTTCTGGCAAAGGCAATGTGAAGCAAAGCATTCAAGAACTGACAAATGAAATCAAACAACCAAGGAAAATTGAAAAAGCTGATCATCAAATAGAACAATAAAATCAAAAGACACCTTCCACCAGAAGGTGTCACTTTTTTATAGAAGAAGGTTTAACCATTGAAAGATGTGCTGACAAAAGGCTGTCATTGAATTCTATGTAATAGGAATTTATCATAATGAAGATAAGGTGGAAAAAGCTAAAAGGAGTGGAGCGGATGAAGGTGAGACATGCTGTGCATCAAGATATTCCAAAAATCGCCGAGATTCATGTGAAAAGCTGGCAGACGACCTATCAAGGGATTATTTCGCAGGAGTATTTAGATGGTTTAACCATTGAAGATCGGGAAGAGAGCTGGAGAAAAAGATCGCTTGAAGGCACGTTTGTCGCAGAAGATGAGGATGGCGTATTTGGTTTTGCCACTTTTGGAAAACAACGTGACGAACGCTATTCTACATATGATGGAGAGCTATATGCCATCTATTTATTCCAACAGAAACAGAAATCAGGGGCGGGTATTGCTCTAATGGAAAAAGGAGTGGAATATTTAATAGAAAAGGGTTATCAGAATATGCTGCTATGGGTGTTTGAACAAAATTCGGCGAAACAATTTTATCAAAAGCTTCAACCTAGTTTTGTCGTTACCAGCCAGTTCGAGCTGGCTGGCGAGAACCATAATGAAATAGGGTATGGATGGGAGTTGTCTAGATTGAATAACCATGTAAAACGAATTAAATCGTCAGCTTCCAGTAATAATGAGAGAAAAAAGTGAAAAGTACAGCAAGCAACATATAAGAAATAAACGGTGAAGCTTCTACTTTTCCTTTCACGCCTGCTATTTTTAAAGCTTCATAGAAACCTGCCAAAAAATAAGCAAGACTGAGAAAATAACAGCAAAGCATAATGGAGTAAGGGTTCATTGTCGTACCTCCAGCATGAAATCTTCTATTATTAATAGATTCCATAGAGCAGCAAATTATGCATAAAAAAATAACCAGCTGTCATCAGCCGGTTATTTTTGATGAGGAAAAACCAAACGGGATGCACTTGGGATAAGTATACAAAGAACAATACTGCAAATAATAAATGAAGGAACCATATATGTGCTGTTATAAATTAAAGAGTAGACCCATCCTGGTGTTCCTTTCGGTGCATATTGAGAAAAGAAAACGACGCCAGAAATAAAGAACGTCAGTAGCCTGAAGAAACTAGCAACAAAAACAGCTAAGGTAATATAGAAAAATTGCTGCTTTCGCTTTTGATCCTGAATAGCTTTTTTGATCAATCCAGAAAACAAGCCGCTTAAAGAAATGACAACAGATGCAACGAAGTAATCGAGGAATCCTTGAACAGGTGTAGCGATGATCGGGCTATTCATCAGCTGAAGACCTGCGATTAACACACCGATGATAAATCCGGTAGATATCCCCCATCTAATAGACATGAGAATGACGGGAATCATAATCAGCGCAAGAGATCCGCCATTCGGCATTCTTAAAAAGAGACCTGATAAGTAATCTAATACAAGTGCAAGTGAAGTCATAATCGCGATTTCCATCAGTCGTACCAATTGATTTGATTGCTGCATAAAAAAATCTCCTTTTTCATGAATTGAGCAAGGAGAGACCGTGTAAGGATGAGTATGTTATTCATAGAAAAACATATCGATTTGAATACACCATGTATCCAAGTGATTCCACATTCCTACTTCAGTATTAACTGACAGGTTCAAAGGGTCAGAACAACGAATGTTCACTCTCAGCACAAAGCTCCCCCTGCGGTTATTTAGTTTCAATCTATTATAAATATACTAAAGACCTGCAGGATCAACAATAGACAATTCCCGAGATGAGCAGCATTTGTATCAATATATAGGAAGAGATAAGGAAAAATAAATTATTTAGAAAAAATACTTGTTTCTTCTCTCAAAAGGTGTTATATTTGTATTCGCCGCTGAAACAGCGCGGTTGATAAATAACATTAAGAAAAAAGTTGTTGACTTTATCTTGATAGAATGTTATATTAATAAAGTCGCCTCTGAGAGACGGCGAAGATGATCTTTGAAAACTAAACAAGACAAAACGTACCTGTTAATTCGAGTTTTTATAAAAAATCCTATGATACTTCATAGGTAGTCAGTCAAACGCTGACGAGGCAGGAAATGATCACATGCTAAGTTCGCTACATCGTGTAGCAACGCATGTGTGATATGCATCCTGCATACCTCGGAGAGTTTGATCCTGGCTCAGGACGAACGCTGGCGGCGTGCCTAATACATGCAAGTCGAGCGGACAGAAGGGAG